>JAQUWU010000002.1 GCA_028692715.1 Paludibacter sp.
ATCACTTTATGTATTACAATCCAGTAATTAGAAAAAGGGATATAAAATAAAACAGGAATGAGATTAAAAAACGTTTTATAAATTAAAAATTAAATATAAATCTGTCAAGCTAAATTAGGACAAGACACTTCATATTTAATGGCACTATATATCCATTGTTGGTAGTCGTTTGCAACGATGAATAGTTTTTCGAAGGACTAGATGTATTAAGTAAATCACTTATTACATAATTATATTTTACATAAAGTGATGAGGCTCCAACAAATGAATTTGTCCATGCAAATGTTTTTGTTGCAGTTGTTGCAGCTATGTCTACATCAAAACTGCTAAGCAAATTACTACAAGATGCATCCGAATAGAGAGATACTTTATTTACCGGAGAACTTGTTGCAGATTTCGTATAAGTAAACTCAACATTATTACCTGCTTTGGGTACAAATGAAGATGACGTAATGGCAGGTGAATAGTTTGGAGTGGTTACATATAAATTATCATAGCTATCTACTGTTTCTATTTTAGAATCGTGATACCAATTTAAATCCCATCCATATGAAATTTTAAATCTAATTTGTTGTCCTATCAACGATTGTGGATATTTCCATCTATAGTTAGCATATCTTAAATCTTTTGTCGATGTGTTTATATCACCAGCAGTAGTTGAAAAATATCCTGCAGTAGCACTGTTTGTTGGTGTCCAAGTGTCAAAAGCATTGTTATTGCCAATTTTAAATGTAAGTATTTGAGTATAACTTGCACCATTATTTGTAGAATAATACAAAGTGAAATTATCCATTCTGTCTTCCCACCCATCAAAATCATAGGTTAGAGTCCTGAAGTAGATTAAATTATAGCCATCGTTTCCTGTAGCTAAACTAACGTTAAAATAATCGGAGTTTGTCGGCGAAAAAGTAGTATTTGCTTTTGCAAATTGTGGAACAGCCAAAAGCAATAGAAATAAGTTGATATGTATAATACGTGTTAATAATTGCCGTATGTTAATATCAGAAGACCTCATAAGCTTACATAGCGATTGTAAAAACTTGGGAATTGAGTAATCTTTATTCATTTATAGTTTTTTATTGAAATTTTTATTTGAAAGTTACATATAAAAAAAACACATTAAGCTTGATTAAAATGCAACTTAATGTGTTTTAGCTATGTTTGATCTTGAAAGTAAGAATTAGAAAGTACGAACAGAACGAATTGAATTTTTCTCTGTTTTAGTTAATATGCTCACTTTACCTGTTGCAAAGTCTTGTGTAGAAACACGACCTTTACCGGTAGTTGAAGACCAATAATTTCCTTTAAGGGCAGCAATAGTGGTTTTTTTAGTATACATCAAAGCGAGTTCTTCCCTTGATGGAAGTCTCCAATTATTAAACGCCTTGCCTTCTTTGCTATGGTTTACAGGATTTGCAATAAGGGCATTAATTTCATCCCAAACGCACAATCCCTGATCCTGAGTTTCAGCAATTACACCTGTTAACCCATCAGCAGATACACTAATTACGACTCCACCTCCAAATTTCTCTCCAAGGTTGTGTTTCGTTTGTGCTTTTACTACAAAACCTAAAAGCATAAAGGTCAAGAAAATTAAACTAACTTTTTTCATTTTTTTATAATTAAATTGTGAATGTATGTGTTGAAAATTTATATGTATTTTAAATTATTTCACTTGTTTCTTATTAGATTCTTTACAGTTCAAATATGTTTGACTTATCGGTGCTATATATACTTTGAGACGTAATTTGTTGTTTATAATATTGTTTTTCACAATTCAAGGTATAAACTTTCTGATTTATATTGCTAATAATCAAATTTGAATTGATGTCGTCACTACTTGTTTTTAAGTAGTCGGTTGAGGGAGTAGGAAATTTGGAAATTTATTTAAATAATAGATTATAAATTTGAGACTTCCATTTGTAGTGTGAATTAATTAATAGAATCAATTCTCGTATTTGTAGTATATTCATTCTGAAAATTCTACAAGTATTCTTGTATGATTCAAGAACAACATAATTTGTATAAACAAATTAAACATGTTAAAATGTAAAAGCTGAGCTTGTAGACTAAATATCAAGCATATACTGCTAGTTCCGAATATGTTGATTTGTTTTTATTCGAATCGGGAATCTGATATATTTAAAGATTCAAAGTTAAATACAATTTTCATACTTCAATTAGTGTAAACCCTGATTTTATGCAGGTGCAAACCCTGAATTTTTATGACATTTCGTTAATGTTGGCTAGCTTTTTTGTCGTTTTGGGGCTTCTTCAAATTTGATGCTGGTCTTTGTAACTTATTTAATTGGAGTTAAGTTGTTCTCAGTAGAACCCAAACCAGAAATTAAAATGACATTCGACAAGCACATCATAAATTTAGTTGATATAACTTGATGTGATATAAATAGATTACTTATTCAACTTTCTCATATCTATAGATGTCTATTATTTAGTTGTTTGATATTTTAATTGTACTGATAATAAACAGTTTATAGAATATTGTCTAGTTGTTTATTAATTTTCAATAAATCCTTGTGACCTTTTTACTTGAAGCAAAAAAGCAATTCTCCTTTTTTTGACGCCAATCTTTAGCGTCCGCAGTCTTTTTTGTTTACTTTTTGGGTTTAGGGGCGGAAGTCCCTTAAAGAGAACATGCGAAAGTTGAGTTACTTATAAATACACATATCATGTTTAAATTAAGTCAGAGTTTTATTTAAATTGAAAATCGACATGCCAGTAACTGTGGGTTCAATACATGAAAACAGAATGCTACACAAAAAGAACCCCGAAAGTATTCAACTCTTTGTAAGTTGAAACTTTCGGGGTTCTTTTTTAGCCATTAATGTAAACTAATGCTATTGCTGTGGGTTGATGGCAACATTAATTATTATTTGACATTCAAGTGTTTTGGACTTACTTTCCACTATTTTAGGTTAATTTACAATTAATTTCGTAATCAGGTTTTCGTTTTGATATTTCAGTTTAAGGAAATAAATACCTTGCATTAAGTCGAGGTTGTTTAAAGTAACAGACTTAATGTAATCTCTCATAGATGTTTTATATAATGTTTTGCCGGTTATATCCACAATAGATATTTCAACAAAACCTGAAATGTCTGAATTTATTGATATTTGCTTTCCATTCGAAGGATTTGGAAAGACATATAGTGTTTTATTTTGTTTTGGATTCTTAAATTCGGCGGCAATTTCACTATAATTAATTGTTGTCTCGTTAATACTATTCCATGTGCTGGAACTATTTCCGTATCCGATTATTTTTACATATCTCGCTTTTTGATCATTAAAATCAAAGTTCTCCAAGTCATTTGTTTTTCCACCCGATTCACCATTAAATACTTCGGTATATGTTTCATTATCAATTGATACGTCGATACTGAAATATGCTTTTCGAGTGCTCCCGTTAAAAAATGCAATATCAACAGAAGTAACCGTTTTATTTGATCCTAAATCATATAAAATCCATTCGCCAAATCCCTGAGTCGACCAGCGTGTGTTCAAATCAAAATCGATAGTTTTGTCGGCCGTATTCGTTGTTCCGCTTTCAAAGGAACTTGCAGTGACTCCTGCAATATTTGAGAACACAAAAGTTCCAGTCTCGTTTGCTTCAATAACTTCAGCAGTCGAACTACTTACATTATTTATTGTTAATTGATATTTACCCGGATTTAAAGTACTCACATTGATAATCACGGAACTGTCATTTTCTCCTTTTGTAATAGAATTTATATCAATATTATTACTTATTGAATAGTTCGAGATTAATAATGAAGTTGCTTCATTCAACGGTTTATTAAACTTTACCTGTACGTTGTTTTTATCGATACAAATTGTAAAAGTCAAATTGAAATTTAAGGGTAAGGGCATTATCCCTTTTGCCAGTTTCGCCAATTCGGTGCCTGCTAACAAAAATGCTCCTAGGCCAAAATCTGCCGTTGAATTGACCGTTACAGGCTGAGATGAGGATGGACTTGAACCAACGCCCTGGACATAGCCTAAAAACCCATCAGGCTGAACCGCTGTAGTAGTAAGTGCATTCCATGCATTTACTACTACCGGATAATAAGTTGCAGAATCCAATATGTTATTATTTATTCCCCAGCTAATTGCATAGGTAAAAAAAGAAGTGCCGCTTGTTTCAGGTCCCGCATATTCATTCGGATCGTCCAGACTGCAATTCCAAAATCCATCTTCTCTCTGTCGGGATTTTAAGGCAGAAGCCATTTTCTTAAATGTATCAATATATTCAGCTCGATGCGAGTTGTTCGCTGGCAAAAGCTGTAGAACACGGGCGTGTGCTGCAATTACCCAACCATTGCCACGCGCCCAATAGGAATCTTCTCCATTAGTGGTGAAATAGGGCGGGTCAAAAGATTCGTCTCTGTACCAGAGATTTTCAGTCGTGTTGTATAAGCCTCTATCATATTTAGTATTGTAATAAATATCGTACATGCGATTGAAATAAGTGGAATCATTCGTTAAAGCTCCTAGTTGCGCAAACACAGGCATTGCCATATAAAGTGCATCGACCCACCACCAATCATCTGATTTTCGGCTGTATACCATATTGTCGATACTTGTTTTGATTGCTATTATCTTTGAAGAGTCGTTTGAAATATTGAATAAATCAATATACACTTGTCCACAAGTTTGATTATCGGCATTGCGGGTTGAGGTTCCGCCGTTTAATCCCCAACCATTATTTGATGCCCATAAATTTGCATATTGTAAATATAGGTCTTTCGAATATATTTTGTAAAATTCCAAATTCCCGGTAAAATAGGTCGCTCTTGCCCATTGATTATTTCCGGGAGTAGGATTTTGTTTTATCCAATAGTTATTCACCAACTTCATTTTGTTAATAATATCGAGTTTTGAAGGTAGTTGTTGTGCAAAAGCAATAATAGATAATGCAAAAAGAAACCCGAGAACTGTAATTTTTTTCATTTTGTTTTGTTGAAAAAATGGAATATAAGTTATAGAATTTAAATATTGTCGTATTTCTTTATTAAAGATAAAAAATGAAACCTGCCTGCAGCAGGCAGGTCCAAAAATCGGATTCATATATCGCTTTCAGCAATATGATATTCAGATACATGCATCTTAATCCTCTCCGATTTATCGGGGAGAAGGTTTTTTCCTTTTATCCCTCATTTTCAGTTAAATCGGCTTCCCGAGATAGCTATCGTGGACAGCGTTCTATTAACTCTTTTAAATGGCACATTATTTAGTTCAAGTTTCATAAGTTGTAAAAACAGGGATGAAAATATGTGCAAATATATTTATAATTTGAATTATTGTCGATTAAAATTCATTCATTTATGTTGAATGATTGCGAATCTTGTTTAATGGTTATACGTGAAAATTATTATTCTTGTATAATTATAAATTTGTGTTGTAAAAAATCATTTCAAATATTTCTAGGCTATTTACATATAAGAATAAATGAAATCTTAATGCGATGATTTATCCTCAAGTATGACTTTATTTTCTTCTTTGTATCAATATAATTATCTCTATATTTGTAATGTGATAAAAACAATATTATTTAACACATTTAGTTGAAATATGAAAAAATCATTAACTTTTTTTATTCTTGTAATTCTGGTTGCTATAAATGGAATGTTTGCACAATCAAATTTGCTATCAAACTGGTGTGCCGGAACGCTTACCGGTACAAGTTCAAAACCAACAGATGTGGGTTGGCTGTGTACCCCCAATGGCGAACTTCCCTGGAGTTCGGCAAATACTTCTCCCGGTTGTCGTTTTTTGGATTATAATGTAAGCGGTGGTCAGTCAGGTTTTATTTATAACGGAGCAACACTAACTTCCAGAATAATGTATATACGTTGGGATAGTGGAAATTCCATGGGCTATTTTACCTATCCGGTAACATTAACTGCATGTAAAAATTACACCTTTGACTTTAAATATTCTTTAGCTGCAAATGCGACTACTTCAACTATCTCGATGGCAGTTTGTACATCTACCGATGGAACAACTGGTGTTATTGCAAATCAGGATTTTACTTGTTCAACAACATTGAAGACATTTTTATCCGGCACACTTATTTTTACACCTCCGACCTCCGGCACTTATTATTTATCCTTTATATCTAATTCGGCATCGATGAATGCTATTGCAGATTTATCGCTAATAGAAAATACTTCAAAAGCACTTTCAACGTCTGTTTCTACACTTACATTCGATGATATTAATAAGGTTCGCACATTTACTGTAAATGGAAACGCATTAACAGATTCGGTTAAAATTACAGCTCCACAGGGTATTAGTCTACAGCCTACAGCAGTATCTGCTGTAGAAGCTCAATGCGGAGCATTAATTACAGCTACTTTTGATGGCAGTAGAACTATATCTGACGAATCAATCGTTTTAAACAGTGGTGCTTCAATTACAGGATTGATTACTGTAAGTTCTATTTCCGGGGATGGTATATGTTTTACTTCACTTTATTCAGATAAAACAAATTTAATTATTGATCCATTTATCAATAGCTTAAGCAATTTTACCGGTTGGGGAGGAAAATCGCTTGATTCAATAAGTCCGTATTGTGGTAAATATTGTGGCAAAATTTCCGGTACCACTGGTTCTATCGATTACACTCTAACACTTACTCCTTATACAAAATACCGAATGAAGGCTATGGTGAAAACTGTAGGTGGTTCATTTCAAATTGGTGTGTCTAAATACGATGGAGCTTCTGGTGATATAAATCAGCTCATTAATACCAATGGCGAATGGCAGGCCCTTGATTTTACATTTAATTCAGGGCAGACTGTTACCGGTGCTTTAACGTTTTTCAATAATTATCAGAAAGATGGAACAACCGGTTATATTGACAATTGGGAATTGTACGAAATTGGTATAGTAAATGGAAAAGATATTATCATTTCAACCGATCAGATTAATGAGGCTGAACTTAAATCAACTTTGCGCGAAATGTTGGTAAATCATTTGCCCTATTCAGAAGGTAAATATGTGGCTGTAAGTGGATATTTCGGAAATGGTCAAAGCGTTGAACATGGAGCCCGAACAAATGCTGATTATGCGTTTGTGTATTCATTTATTTATAAAAAATGTCAGGATCAAACCTTACCGGCTGGTCTTTCATTTGAAATGGTAAAACAACATGCTCTATCTGCTATCAGATATTCCTATAAAACTCACAATACCGGGACACAGAATTGTACAGATGGAAAGAAATGGGGACTTGTGTGGGAATCTTCCATGTGGTGTACTTCTACTGCTTATGCTGCGTGGATAATGTGGGATGAATTAACTGAGGCCGACAAAGATGCTGTGAAAGCTATGGTTCTGGCAGAAGCTAATTTTAAATTTTCAACTGTAATTCCTACCGGCGTAAATTCGGATACAAAAGCTGAAGAAAATGGTTGGGACACAAATATACTTGCCATTGCTGCAGCTATGTTCTCCGAAGAAAAAAATGCTGAAGCCTGGACTTATCGCTGCAAACAATATGCGATGAACACTTATAGTGTTGCGGCTGATTTGTATAGAAATAATATTGAAAATGATGTAGTGGACGGAAAAACAATTGCCGATTGGTATATTGGTGCAAATCTGTTCCCTGATTATGCATTGGAAAATCATAATTTCTTCCACACATCCTATTTGAATATACCGATACAGGAGATGTCCGAATCTTTGTTGGCTTATAAAGCGATTCAAAGTCAGACTAATCCAATATTCCCTGTTCCGGATGCTTTAAAACACAATGTTAGTAGTGTTTGGAATAGCATGTTGAAGGAATTTATTATGGCCGATGGTATTTTGGCTATGCCAAATGGAAACGATTGGTCGATGTATATTTACGATGAGCTCGGGACTTATTCAGCTTTAGCATGTATTTATCGCGATCCAGATGCATTAATGCTTGAAAGTTTAGTATTACAATATGCAAAATTACGTCAGTCAACAACCGGCGATGGATCTTTTCTTTTAAATCCTGATGTGGCAGAACGACGCATGGCTGTTACAGCCCGTCGATTGGTATTTGCCCATTTATATCATGATTTTTTCCCGACAACCGATATGGTTGCCACCAAATGGAGGGATTTTAGTAAACAACATGAACTCACTAAATATCTTCCCTACAGCGGAATTATCAGAAGTAATAATGATGATAAATACGTTACCTTCTCATGGTTTCAGTCTGCCGATGGCACAAGTTATAAATCGTATATGGGAATGGTTTCACCAAATTCTGCCGATTATAGCAATATTGTTTTTCCGTTCAAGACGGCTAATACGGGTAATTTTACGGGATACATTGATGTTTCAGGTTATACTCGTAATGCTTCCTTTGTTTCAAATTCTTTTGAGATGTATCCCAAAAGTTTTTCTACCACAGGTAAGCTTAGCGTTACCGGTGGAAGTATGACAAAATACTTGTCTTTTTACTCTGCCCCTGGAAAATCTACTGTATATCAGGAAGATATGGTTGCTAATGTCTCAGGAACTGTTTCGAAAGATGGTGGATTAATGTTGGGAATTACTACTGATGTTCTGACAAAAATTTCCCGAAATCTTTATTCTCAATCGGGTAATATCGCTTCGAAGGGAGATGCTGTAAGTACTTTAACCGGAAACTGGGTGAATGTGGATAATATCTTGGGAATGGTTGTAGATGGTGGAAGTGGAATTGCTTTTGGTGAAAAAGAATTAAGCACCTCTGTTTATGTATCTAAATTATACGGTTCATATTCTACTACTCCAAAATCATTCACTTTAGGTCAGTTGGTATACTCACGTTCTGCCATAGTTTATCCAAATGTAGATGCAACTACAACTCAGGCACTTGCTGCAAAAGCTAAATATCCGGCAGTTGCAACAGGTTGGAAAGCTACTGCAGCAGAAGATCCTGATGGAAGACGATTTTTGCTAATGTCCAATTTTCGTTCCGTAAGTTCTACGCCGGTTTCATTGTCATATACTCAGGGCGCTCCTGTTTTCGACCGGATAACAAACGTTTCGGAATCAATAGGAACAGCAACCTTTAATACTATTCAGAATGCATCGTCTGTAAACGAATTATACACTTATGTGAAAACAGGTACTTCAGCATTACAAGCCGTTCAGGGAGATAGTCCGTATTCAGTTTTCGTTAAAAATCAGAATGAAGCGAATGTAACAGCTGAAATTTCAATATGGGATATGGGTAATTATAAGATTTTAAATACTATTATTCCAGCAGGAGAATGTAGATATTTTGATATTCAAAATGACATTCTTACAGAAACGGCTGCAACTTTCCCTAATGGATATCGGAATATATCGAGGGGAAAACATGTGGTAGCTGACGATCAGTGGCCTGAACACTTCCCTTTTGCAGTAATAGATGATGTAGATAGTACTTATTATCAATCGTTGATTTTGCCGACTGATATTAGTCCCGAAAATCTAACCATTCGGTTAGGTGGACTCTATACTTGTAATAAGCTTATAGTAAAATCAACTCAAGAAATTGGACCAAAAGACATATTAATTCAGACATCGAATGATGGTATAAACTTTACAACAGTGAGCTCAACGAACTTGAACAATACTACCGAAAATCAAACTGTAAACTTTGCTGAATCGGATGCTGAATATGTACGTATAAAAATTAATTCTACTTTTGGTTCTAAAAATGTTGGAATTTCAGCTATTCAACTATTTGGTTATCCTAAATGATTTTTCAAAATTAATTATGTGTAGAATGAAAAAATATATATTTATAATTTGTAGCTTCTTATTCTGTTTTACTTTTATAAAGGCAGAAGTGCCTGTTTCAGAAATGATTGAAATTTCCGGAGGACGGTTTACCATGGGTAACGGTTCATATCCCCGCGAATCACCGGCTCGTTTAGTTAGTGTTGCAGGATTTTATATGAGTAAATATGCTATTACCAATACTCAGTTTGCCGATTTTATAAACCAATATGGAAGTGTTACGGCAAAAGATGGTGAGTATGCCGGAAAATCTCTTTTTATAACTGACAGTTGGGGAATTGTAAATGATAACGGGGTCTGGAAAGCTGCTACGGGATTTGAACAATATCCAATGATTAAAGTAACATGGTATGGAGCCAATGAATTTTGTAAATGGACTGGTGGAAGACTTCCCTCTGAAGCTGAGTGGGAATATGCTGCTAAAGGTGGATCATCTATAAAATCCTATATTTATAGTGGTAGCAGCACGGCTTCCTCCGTGGCTTGGTATTACGATAATTCAGGACATACCAATAAAATGGTTGGCACTAAGTCTGCGAATAGTTTGGGAATTTTTGATATGAGTGGAAATGTTTATCAATGGTGTTCTGATTGGTTTGGCCGTTACAATGATTTTGGAACGAGTGGCGATGTTGATCCGAAAGGACCGGAGACGGGAATTTCGAAGGTGATTCGTGGTGGTTACCGTTCTATTGGTTCAAGTGATCTTCATTTGACGGCAAGAGAAAGTTTGCCTCCTGATGAAAGTTATAATTTTGTGGGATTTCGAATAGTAAAAGACTTTTTAACTCCTGTAATAGTTCCGCATGAAGATTTAGTCTGCGTTTATCCAAATCCGGCATCAAAAAGTATTACGGTGAGCTCAAAAAACGAGATACAAAGGATTGAAATAATAGATAATAATGGTCGGGTTTTATATCAGGATTCAAAAAATGACAAAACAATATCGTTGAGTCAGTTTTCAGATGGAATGTATGTTATAAGAATATCGTCAGGTGGTATAAACGCAATAAAAAAGTTTGTGGTTAATAAATGATTCCACAGTATTGGAATTATTTTTAGTCTTTTTAAGATGAAGAGTTGATTTTTTATTAGATCAACTCTTCTTTTTGTCATACCAACTGTAAGTAAATAGAATAATATATTGTAGCATTATACTAGTGATAAAGAGCATGCTGATTTTTCGAGTGAACCTGCCTGTAGCAGACAGTGCGTCCGCAGTCAATTACATTTTACCTTTGCTCTCCAGTTGGAGAGGGTATCCGAAGGACGGGTGAGGTGTTTTTACTTGGTTCTTGTGTTAATATCTCAGAATATTTTATCTTCAAACAAATCATATAAGCATTGAAAATGAATACTTTATGTTTCTGTTTGAAATTTATTCCTTAAGAAACAAATAGTAAATTGGGGTTAGGGGGGAAGTCCCTTAAAGAGGACTTGCAAAAGTTGAGTAAATTATATAAAATATTGGTTATATAATCATTAGACAACAAAAGAATAAACCTTTCGGTTTATTCTAAGTATGTAAGTATTCTCTTGTAAATTCTTTTGTGGTTTAATAAAAATTTTTCAGTTGATTCTTCTAATTTAAGTAATGAGAATAATATAATGTCTCATTAATAAACTCGTAATATGCTGTTTATCTTCTTTCTATTAAATTGTAAATGGTACATTGTTTAATAGTAAATACTTAGTGCATTTACTTATTCATTTTTTATTGACTCTTGAAACTCGCGGGGTGTAACACCAAATTCTATTTTAAAACAACGACTGAAGTATTTTGGATCATTGAAACCTACGGCAAACGCTATTTCTGAGATATTTCCTACATTATTTTTAAGCATTTGTACAGCATGTTTCAAACGGATATTTTGTATAAATTCTCCAGGTGAAAGACCAGTTAACGATTTGAGTTTACGGTGTAAGGTTGATTTTGACGATGCCATTTCTACAGCAAAATGATCAAAATCAAAACTATCATCCGAAAGTCTCGATTCAACTATTTGAACTGCCTGGTTTAGGAATAATTCATCTAGCGAACCATATTCCATTGAAGAAATAGTGATCTCATGATTTTTCTTGAAATCTTCTGTTTTTTCCTTCCGTTTACTAATTAGATTTTTAACACGCGCCTCTAGTAAAGCCATTTCAAAGGGTTTGGCAATATATGAATCAGCTCCGGCGTTATAGCTATCAATTCTATCCTCGGTAGAACTTTTTGCAGTCAACATTAATACATTAATATGACTGGTCGCAATATCGTTTTTCAGTAATTTACAGAAAGTAAGTCCATCCATCTCCGGCATCATTACGTCGCTTATGATGAGGTCAATATCATTGTCTTTAATAATTTCCAGTCCTTTCAAACCATTCTCTGCACTGAGGACATTGTATTCTGCTGAAAAATAATCAGTTATTAGTGCGTTCAATTCTTTATTGTCTTCAACTATCAGAATGCTGAAATTTCGTTTTGTCTCATTTTCATGTTCATCTTTTGTGCAGTTTTCCTGCATGTTTTCTTCAACGATTTCAGCCATCTTTTCAAACTCAAGAACCTTTGGTTCTTCTTCTGAAAGTTCAATATCTGAATACATATTTTTTGAAATGGGAATTTCTATTGTAAACATTGCTCCCTCGCCAACTTTACTTTTTACTTCGATATTTCCTTTATGAATTTGAACCAAATCGTTGGTTAAAGATAATCCAATGCCATGACTCTGACTTTGATCGGAATTGCTACTAATGTAAAAACGTTTGAATATATGAGGAATGTCTTTTTCCTGTATCCCAATTCCTGAATCTTTTACCGATAGTTTCATGTAAGTGGAATCAGATTTTTCTGTAAAATCTATATTAACAATAATAGAGCCTCCTTTATGTGTGTACTTAAAAGCATTTGAGAGCAGATTATATATGATTTTGTCGAGTTTGTCGGGGTCAAAATATGCCATGTAACTCTCAGGTTCAGTTTCAATTGAAAACTGAATCTCCTTTTCGTATATTAAAGGATTAAAATTTGATTGACAAATGTTTTTTACAAATCCGATAATATCATTTTCATGGATTTCAAGCTTCATATTTCCACTTTCGGTTTTACGAAAAACCAAAATCTGTTGAATCAGTCGTTTCAATCGGATAATATTATCCTTCATAATGTCAAATTGAGTTTTATCCGCATCATTTTTACTTTGTAATCTTTCAATAAGTAACATAATGATAGTAAGCGGTGTTAATAACTCATGCGAAATATTGGTGAAATAACGCAGTTTTATTTGTGCAAGTTCTTCCGACTTTTCTTTTTCGATATGAGAAATTTTCAGTTCATTTCTTAATTTAATTCTGTTTGAAATATTTTTTGTTAGGAAGTATGTGATGATTAATATTAAAGCTAAATAGCTCAAATAAGCCCACCAGGTCTGGTAAAAAGGCGGTAAAATTGATACTTCCAGTGAGGTAATCTGATCACTCCACAATCCATTTTCATCACTTGCTTTAACAATAAATGTATAGCTTCCCGATGGCAAATTAGCGTAGTTTACAAATCTACGATTATTGCCTACATAATTCCAGTTTTTATCGACACCCGAAAGCTGATATGCATATTGGATTTTACTTGCAGAGGAATAATCCAATGCTGAAAACTCTATACTTAGGTTATTCTCATAATCTTTTAAAGTAACTTTATTTTTTGAAGCATTGAAGTGGGAGTTTAATTCGTTATCAAAAATGGAATTATTCTGTATCTGAATATCGGTAATTACGACATGCTGTTTTATAGGTTCAGTATTTGGTGTTTGTAATGCAGGATTAAATGCACAAATCCCCATATTTCCACCAAATAGGACTCTGCCTGATTTTAAGATAATTTTTGCATTTTTGAAAAATGAGGTGACTAACATACCATCTGCATTTGAAAAATAAGTAGCAGAATGATTTTTAGGATTATATTTTATTATTCGTTTGATGGTTGAGAACCATAACATTCCATAATTATCTTCCACAATGTCCATAATGCCTTCATCGGTTATGCCATACAAGCCACTAATATCACTGGCAATTTTTTTATGGGGGTCGTATAAATAAATACAACCTTCTTTGGTGCCGATAAAAACCTCACCATTTTTTCTGCAACAAATACTTTGTACACTAAAACTCTCATAGTTATTAATACTCAGATTCACGTTTGTAGGGCTGTATATAATTTGATTATTTTTAATTATCGGATTAAAAACAAACAATCCTTCTTTATCAGTACCCATCCAAATTCTATTTTCCTTGTCTTCAGCTATCGCATTTATACAATGTCCCTGAGAAGAGATTAATTTTATTGGTCCGTTCAATGGTTTTTGAAACAAACCATTATTCGTGCCAATCCACATATTTCCTTTAGAATCCTCAAAAAAACCATTTATAGAAATCTCGTTAGAATAAGTCAATTTACGAAGAGATAATTCACGAACTTCTTTTAGTTGATCTTCCCCTGATTGTTTGAAAATGTGAATTGTTTGCTCACCTTCGCCTGCCAACCACATTTCATCCGTAAAAGTAGCATTGGTAATTGCACTAATACTTGATATATTTCTTATTATTTGATTGTCTGGTCTTTTTACTTCACTTGTTTTCGGATTGAAACTGAATAAACCTAAGCGGTTTATAACTAAAAAAACTTTGGCAGAGTTTAATTGGCAAAAACGGGTTACATATGATTGGGCATTATATACTGTTTTTATTTCGGTGAGTGGATAGTTTTGAATGGATACTCTATTGAAGTCAAGCTTGAACAGACCTTCGCCAATTGAACCTAACCAAAGATTTCCCCGTTTGTCTTTCATTATCTCATGAAAAAGTTTACCGGCGGATTTGTCGAAAAATGAATTGGTATCATATACCTTATTCGAACCATCAGGTAGTTTCTCTATCATGTTCAATCCGGTAAACGTTACTATCCAGATTTTATTTGTTTTGTCATCCTGAGTAATACTATATGTAATTTGGTCAACACTTGTTTCCGATTCTTTCGATATAATCATTGGGTGAAGATTTATCTTTGAAGTGCTATCTAATGTCATATTATACACTCCATTTCCCCATGTGCAAATCCAGTATAAACCATCTTTGTCCTGAAAAAGCCTGAACGGATTGTTGTCCGAACCTATAGCCGGAGAAAATACAATTTTATTTTTATTGGTATCAATAAAGCATAAACCTTTTTTCCACGAAGAAATCCATATTCTGCCATCTTTATCTTCATAAATGTTGGTAATATTATTTCCTGCGATTTTATATTTCGAATTTCCATCAGCTGAATATCTTTCGTATTGAAATGTAGAAGGATTCATTTTTAAAACCCCATAATTAGAAGTGCCAATCCAAACAAACCCCTTTGAATCGTATATTATTGAATTGATTCTTTCTTTTGAAATATACTTGTTTTCAAGAGCTTTAATGGAATAATTCTTTTTGTCAATTATATTAATCCCTTCAAAAGTACCAACCCACAATTTTTGTTCATTATCTTCCGAAATACACTGAATTTCATTGTTGGTTAGCTTTCCGGGAGTTAATGCGCTTGATCTGAATACTTTAATGTCGTAGCCATCGAAGCGACAGAGTCCGTCTTTTGTCCCAAACCACATATAACCCTCTTTGTCATGATAAATCCGTATTACTGAATTTGAAGGTAATTTGTCATTGTATAAAAATTTTTCGAAACTATATTGTGAAGGAATAGTCGCTGCAATTGAACTCCAGATAGCGAGAGTAAGAAGAGTGAGGGTAAGAAAGCATTTTGAAATAAGGTTATCCATCTTTATAAATATCTAATTGTAAAAATACTCTAATTTAACAGCTTTTCAGTATATAGAGATGTTTTGTTGACGAAAAAAATATGAAATATTTTTACTTTTGTACGATTAGATTATGTACAAAAGTAATGAATTAAGTAGTAAATGCAAGCTATGTAGCATTTACTAAAATATATAAATGTGATATTTTTTGTCTATTGAATGGAGATGTCATCGCTTCAAAATACACTAAAAAGACACCTGTTATAAGGTGCCTTTTTAAATGTTTTAAGCAACTATTTTATTGTTTTCTTGTGCTAAATTGATATATAGTTGTTTGATGATAAGTTTCACCCGGCTTCAAAAGAGATGAGGGAAAATTTGAGTGATTAGGAGCATCAGGAAAATTTTGAGCTTCTAATGCTATCCCTGAGCGATAATTGTGCTTTTCGCCCCGTTTTCCCGTGTCAACACCATCCATAAAGTTACCACTATAGAATTGTAATCCCGGTTGATCGGTTACAATTTTCATATCAATGCCTGTAGCAGGTTCATATACTTCTGCTGCAAGTTTCAATTCTCCGGGTTTTTTGTTTAATATATAATTATGATCATAACCTTTGCCATATTTTAGCGGCAGAAAATCTTCATTAATTCTATCACCAATCGCCGTAGGTTGTCTGAAATCTAATGCTGTATTTTCCAAATCTAAAATTTCTCCGGTTGGAATTAATAGCGAATCAGTTGCAGTATATTTATCGGCATAAATGCTAAGAATATGTGAATTTGTAGACTGAGCGGAAGTGCCATGCAAATTAAAATACACATGTGAAGTTGGATTGAGAATAGTAGTAGAATCAGTTGTAGCTTCGTAGTTTATAGCAATTTCATTGTTTACAGTAAGGGTATACGTAACTCTGATAGTAAGATTACCGGGATAGCCTTCCTCTCCATCGGGTGATAAATAGGTCATTTCCAATACATCTTCTCCTCTCTCGTTCTTTAACTGGTTGGCAGTCCATATTTTTGTAAAAAATCCATCAGCTCCACCATGAAGTTGATTGCCATTATTATTCAACGTTAATTGATATTGTTTTCCATCAATCAAAAACTGACCTTCCCCGATTCTGTTGCCGTAACGACCTACTATTGGTCCTGCAAAGTAATCAGTCGCATTCAGATAATCTTTAATGGATTCATACCCCCAGACAATGTCCTGAAATTTACCATCTTTATCAGGAATCCAAAGACTCACTAGGCGGGCACCATAGTTTGTGAATTGAGCAGTTACTCCATTTTCATTAGTAAGCGTAAAAATTGATACTTTTTGACCCACTAATGTTGTGTCAAAATTACTTTCAGGTAATAGTTGTACGTTTTTTTTACTATTGCCACATGAAGTAACAATAAGAGATAAAATCATTAAAGGCAAAAATAATTTTTTCATGATAATAATTTTTATATATTGATATTTATATAAGTAATGTGACAAATATAATGTCTTATTTTTAAACATTAAGAACGCTATGACACAAAGACGTTAAAAATATATTTTCTTTGCGTTATAGCAACTTTGTGTTCAGAAAAATGTATTTATTTTTTTTTCGACATTATAATATTTCTATTACTTCTATTGCTTGTTTTTATAAATTTTGAGAACCTGACTATAAAAATAAAATCCTCAGTGTCAAAATTAGTAATTAATTCTGAAACTAGAGGATTTTTCTTGACTTTCTATAAGCAGTTGTTTTAATGTATTATTTTTAATAATTTACCAGAAATAGATATAAAATGCAACGGTTAATCCTAATATGACGACTGTATTAATAACATCCCATTTATTCCATGAAGCTCTGGTTTTAAGTTTGTCTTCTTTTGACGTAGACCCAAAGGTTAATCCGGCAATTTGTGCTGCAGGAGCTTGTTCTGTCACAAAACTTACAACTATAATAACAATTATACAGAAAAGGAACATACCTCCACTAAAGAACAACCAGTTAGTGTCATAAAATAAATCTCTAAACATCGAATCGCTTGCACCTGTAGTTGTAGAATAATAAACTTTAGCTCCCAGACGTGTTAACCCAACTATAAATCCAATAATTAATCCCCACATACCACCTTTTGGCGTGATTTTTTTCGACATAATCCCTAAAAGGAATGCAGCGGCAATACCCGGAGCTAATACTGACTGAACATCCTGTAAGTAATTGTATAATACAGAACCTACGCTTTTCATAACAGGAATCCAAAGTATACCTAAAATTACCACAACTATAGTAGCCATTCTTCCAACACTTAACAATTTTTTCTCTGTTGCATCTGGTTTGTATTTTTTGTAAAAATCAATGGTGAACAACATAGCTGAAGAATTGAATAATGATGCTAACGAACTCATTAAGGCCGCAAGAATACCGCAAACTACCAATCCTTTAACTCCCGCAGGTAATAATTTAGCCACTAAAGTAGGAAATGCTGCATCAGCAGAAGTCATAGTAAATGGTTCTCCATTAATAATAACACCATTTTTTTGTAGTGCAAAAGCAATCATACCCGGGATTAAGAATAAGAAAACCGGAGTTAGTTTTAAGTAAGCACCAAAAATAGCGCCTCGACGGGCCTGAGTTTCATCTTTCCCAGATAATACCCGCTGTACAATATATTGATCAGTACACCAATACCAGAAACCAATTATAGAAGAGCCAAATAAAACTCCCAACCAAGGAAAGCTCTCGTCACTGTTACTCCGGATTAAATTCGCCATTGTATCTCCGTATTGATTAACAGGAGTAGCACGTGTCGCTTCTAATACCTGATCCCAACCACCCACAGCTTGCAAGCCAAGAACAACAATAATGATTGATCCTATAAGCAATATTGGAGTCTGAAGCACTGATGTATAAAGAACAGATTTCATACCTCCGATAACGGTATAAAGGGCAGTAATTAAAACCAATCCGATTGCAGCTATCCAGAAAAAGTCAATTCCCCAAAGCTCTTCAATGCCGAAAACTTCTTTGAAAACCAGTCCACCGGCATAAACAGTAACGGCAACTTTAGTCAGTACATAACTTACCAGCGAAATAACGGACAAAATTGTTCTCGATTCTTTATTGTACCTTTTTTCAAGAAATTCAGGCATGGTTAACACCATACTTCTTGAATAAAATGGAACAAATACCCAACCAAGAATCAGGATCATCCAACCCTGTATTTCCCAATGTGCCATTGCCATACCACTTGAAGCACCTGCTCCGGCCAAACCGATTAAGTGTTCAGATCCAATGTTTGATGCAAAAATAGATGCTCCAATGGCCAACCATGTGGCGTCACGCCCGGCAAGAAAAAAGTCGCCTGAGCTTTCCTGTTTCTGCTTGAAAACCCAAACTACAATACCAATGAGTGCTAATGTAAACACCCCGATTACAATCCAATCTAATGATTCCATTTAATTTAATTTAAAGTTAAATACATAAGGATTAATAAAATAGTTTTTCTTCGGTAAATTTACCGATTGCTTTATAATTTTTATAAATTTCAAGATATAATTTGTGGTTATCTGCATTCGGGTAATATTCGGATGCAAAGCCCGAACCCATTGCTTTTTGTGCATCTTCCACTTTGTCGTAAATACCAGCCACTACCGCAGCAAACATAGCAGTACCCAACGCACAGGCCTGTTCAGCTTTTGCCACTTTTATAGGCATATTCAATACATCCGCCATTGTTTGCATTACGAATGGTGATTTTAAAGGAATTCCGCCAATACCGATAATTTCATTGATAACAACACCATTTTTAATAAAACGATCTACAATAGCTTTTGAACCAAAGGCAGTTGCTTCAACCAAAGCACGGAAAATAAGTGGTGCAGAACTACCCAAATTCAATCCGGTAATGGTGCCTTTCACTTTCTGATTCGCATCAGGTGTACGGCGACCATTCATCCAATCGGTAGCTAAAACGCTTGATTCTGTAACGGGTACTTTCGCCGCTTCAAGAGATAAAGCTGGAATTATCTGATCTAGGGATTCTTCTATCAGTTTTTGCTTAGTTGCCTCGTCAATTAGGGTTGTTTTAGAAATAATATTTTCAATTGGCCAGGCAACTACATGTTTGAACCATGCGTAAACATCCCCAAATGCCGACTGACCAGCTTCTAGTCCAACCATTCCAGGGATGACAGAACCATCTACCTGTCCGCAAATGCCGGGAATAAGTTTATCTCCCATTTCTTTGTAACTGGAAACCATAATATCGCAGGTAGATGTTCCGATAATGCGAACCAATGCGCCCGGTTTTACTTCAGCACCAACTGCACCCATATGAGCATCGAATGCTCCGGCTGCAACAGCTACATTTGTTGTAAGACCTAAACGGTTTGCCCATTCTTCGGTAATCATACCTACTTTTTTATCACTCGGACAAGTTTCAGAATATAATCTGTCACGGAATCCGGCTAATACTGGATCTAAAGCAGTCAGGAATTCTTCTGAAGGAAGTCCGCCCCATTCTTCCAACCACATGGCTTTGTGACCAGAAGCACAACGGCTGCGGTAAATGTTTTTTGAATCAGTTGTTCCCGTTATTAAAGCAGGTAACCAATCGCAATGCTCAACAATTGAATAGGCAGCGTTCCGAACTTTTTCGTCAGCACGCAATACATGTAATGCTTTTGCCCAAAACCATTCTGATGAATAGATTCCACCTTCGTAAGAAGTGTAGTCAATATTCCATTTTGCAGCCAATGCGTTAATCTCTTCTGCTTCCTGAATGCCTGTGTGATCTTTCCATAATACAAACATGGCATTCGGATTCTCTGCAAATTCTGGCAACAAAGAAAGTGGAGTGCCTGATTTATCTGTGAAAACTGGCGTGCTACCGGTTGTATCAAAAGCAATTCCAACAACATTCTGCGCTACTTCTGCCGGACATTTTGCCAAAGCAGTTTTAACGGTATATTCCAGCCCTTCGATATAATCAAGTGGGTGTTGACGATATTGATTGGCTGTCGGAACACAATATTTACCGTCCATCCAACGTGGATAATATTTTACTGCCGAAGCCATTTCTTCGCCGGTAATTGCATTTACAATCACTGCCCGACAAGAATCGCTTCCATAATCTAAACCTATTACATATTTCATTTTAGTCTGTAGTTAATAGTTGGTAGTCTGTAGTTGGTGGTCAGTAGTTATAAACAATTAAGCTTTTTACTACAATCTACCGACTACAAACTACTTTCTAGTTTTATCTTAAAGCTTTGTTCAACATATAATATACTTCGTTGTTACGAATATCTTGTTTAAATTGACGAATGTTGGTGTCTTTGTCGATAATCAACATTTCAATATCCAAAATTTCGGCATAATCTTCCATCATTTCGGTCGTTATAGCAAACGAAAAGCTAGAATGGTGAGTTCCACCGGCAGTAATCCATGCACCTGCACCCACTTCAATATTTGGTTGCGGAATCCACAATGCACAAGCCACTGGAAGTTTTGGTAATTCCTGTGGTTTGATAACTTCTACTTCGTTTACAATCATGCGGAAACGGTTTCCCATATCAACAATTGTTGTAGCAATACCTGTACCTTCATGTGCCTGGAAGATCAAACGAGCGCAAACACCTGCATCACCAATACCTAAGAAATGAACTTCAACACGTGGTTTGTTACCTGCAATTTCCGGATTGATCTCCAACATATGCGATTGTAGAATGGAACTGTTTGCACCATCGAAGTTTAATACATAATCTTCAAGGAAAGAGCATCCTCCGGGTAATCCTTGAGCCATAACCCACATAGTACGAGTAAGGGCAGCTGTTTTCCAATCACCTTCAGCACCAAAACCATAACCTTCAGCCATCAAGCGTTGCGAAGCAAATCCCATTAATTGAGACATCCCTTCCAATTCATTGAAACTGGTTGTAAATGCTTTTGCTCCTTTTTCTTCCAGAAACCGACGTAATCCGATTTCCTGTGCAGCAGCCTGACGAACCGAAACATGTTTTTTAGCACCTTTTTTACAGTCATCTGCAAAATCGTACGATTTTTCGTATTCAGCTATTTTTGCATCAATTTCTTGCTCTGTAACCGCTTCAACAAATGGCACCAGTTTAGCAATGGGAGCATTATCAACATGATATCCTAAACGGATTTCAGCTTCCACTTTATCGCCATCGGTTACAGCCACATTGTTCATATTATCACCAAAACGGATAATCAACATATCCTGAGCATCAGCCTGAGCTGCACAAACGCGCATCCAACCGGAGATTTTATCATGTGTTGATTTGTCTTTCCAGTAACCTACAACAATTTTACGTGGTTTGCGTAAACGACTGGTGATAAATCCAAATTCCCGATCACCATGTGCCGACTGATTCAGGTTCATGTAATCCATGTCAATTTCTGACCATGGAATTTGTTGGTTAAATTGTGTATGAAGATGTAATAATGGTTTTTTATAATCCATTAAACCATGAATCCACATTTTGGCCGGTGAAAAAGTATGCATCCAGGTAATCATACCCACACATTTTGTATCTCCATTAGCAGCACGCATAATTTCCGATATTTCTGAAGAAGAATTCGCTGTTCCTTTGTAAACAACTTTTACAGGCAAGTTACCTGAATCATTTAATCCTTTTACCATCTCGTTTGAGTGAGCATCAACACTCACTACTGCATCACCACCATAAAGCAATTGCGCTCCGGTGATAAACCATACTTCTAAATCTTTGTAAGTCATTTTATTTCTAAATTTACCTCCGACCCCTTTGGGGAGCTGGAGAAGTTACTATTATTTTTTATTGAGCCCTTTTGGGTTTACCTAACTTTAGGTAGAATTTGTGGTTATTATTGTAATTCTAATGAAATAATTGATTTTGCGGGTACTTCTATTTTGACAAATCCTGATTTTGATATTTTTGCTCCCTTAAATTCTGAAGGAGTTACTTCATTAGGTTGTTCAAATGTATTATATGAATTTATTGCTTTTGCAGAAAGTATTGTTCCGTTAACTTTCGAAACTTTATAAGCTGTAAAATCGATTTCCACACTTTTATTTTTATCAGGGTCAGCATTAGCTAATGTGATAAGTATTTTTCCATTATTGTCTTTCGATGCAGAGGCACTAATTGCAGGGAAACTTCTTTTACTTGAAATCAATGTATCACTTGTTATATCCATAGGTAGGTTTATTGCACCCATGTGCTTTTTATACATTTCAAACACATAATAAGTAGGAGTGAGAACCATTTTTGATCCATCAGTCAGAATCATTGCCTGAAGCACGTTTACTATTTGAGCTATATTTGCCATTTTAATCCGTTCTGTATATTTATTGAAAATATTCAAAGTGAGTGCTGCTACAAAGGCATCGCGCATTGAATTTTGTTGATACAAAAATCCAGGATGTGACCCCGGTTCCTGATCCCACCAGGTGCCCCATTCGTCTACAACTAATCCGATTCGGTTCTTTGGGTCATATTTATCCATAATCGAAATGTGTTTTTTCAAAACATCTTCTATTTCCATACATTTTCCCAAGGTCCATAAATATTCATTTTTGTTGAAATTGGTTGCAGAGCCTTTACTGCCATTCCAGCCTTTTACTGTATAATAATGTAAAGACAAACCGTTCATTCTTCCACCCACATTTTTCATCAATGTTTCTGTCCAGTTATAATCATAATCACTGGCCCCACTGGCAATTTTGTATAATTTATTTCCATCATATTCGCGGCAATAAGTTGAATATCGGCGGTATAGATCTGAATAATAATCGGGTGTCATGCTTCCACCACAACCCCAACTCTCGTTTCCAACACCCAGGTACTTTAGTCTCCATGGTTTCTCGCGTCCATTCTGACGACGTAAGTTAGCCATAGGACTGTCACCGGACGAAGTAATGTATTCCACCCACTTAGCCAGTTCTTCCACCGTCCCACTTCCTACATTGCCACTTAAATAGGGTTCACAACCTAATATCTCACATAAATTGAAAAATTCATTTGTTCCAAAACTGTTATCTTCAACAACTCCACCCCAGTTATTATTAACCATTTTGGGACGTTTATCTTTTGGCCCAATACCATCCATCCAATGATATTCATCTGCAAAACAACCTCCCGGCCAACGTAAAACCGGAATTTGCAATTTCTTCAATGCTTCAAGCACATCGTTTCGGTAACCTTTCGTGTTTGGAATTGGAGAATTTTCACCAACCCATATTCCACCGTAAATACAAGTCCCAAGATGTTCGGCAAACTGACCATATATTTCTTTATTGATTACGTTTTTACCCTGTTCGGCATGAATAGTGATTTTTGAGGTTGTGGTTTGTGCTGCCAAAGTCATTGAACCAATAAACAGGATTGTAAAAAGTGCTTTCTTCATTTTTTTTTATAATTTGACCCTTAACCCCTAAGGGGAATAAGAGTTGTTCGTTTTATTCTATTGTTCCCCTTTAGGGGTTGTCTTATTGTCCATAATATGCTCCCGGACCGTGTTTCCTATAAAAATGCTTTGTAATTAAATGCTTATTCATGGTTAAATTTGGATTTATACCATAAGCTATATAGGCCATTTTACCTACTTGTTCCATAACTACTGCGTTATGAACTGCATCATGAGCATTTTTTCCCCACGAAAATGGACCGTGATTTTTCACCAAAACACCCGGAATGAAATCAGGATTTTTACCGTTGAAACAATCTACTATAACATTTCCTGTTTCAAGTTCGTATTCACCCTCCACTTCTGCCTGAGTCATATCGCGTGTACAGGGAATTGCATCGCTGAAATAATCGGCATGGGTTGTTCCAATGTTAGGAATATCGCATCCGGCTTGTGCCCATGCAGTGGCATAAGTTGAGTGGGTGTGAACTATGCCTCCAATATTGGGGAATGCTTTATAAATTATAAGATGAGTAGCTGTATCTGACGAAGGTTTTAATTTCCCTTCAATTATTTTTCCATCCAAATCTATAACTACCATATCTTCAGCTTTCATCTCATCGTATGATATACCCGAAGGTTTGATTACTACTAATCCTGATGCACGGTCGATAGCGCTTACATTTCCCCATGTAAATATAACCAATCCGTGTTTTACTAAATCGAGATTAGCCTGAAATACTTCTTTCTTTAAAGTTTCTAACATTTTTTTATTTACTATTTTATCAGTTACTAATTTTTTTTTAATGCAAATAATCTGGTGTTTATTAATAAGCGTTATAATTACACTTAATCAATAAAAAAAATATACAGTTTATTTAACCGCTAAGGAACTTTGGGGTTATTCTAGAGTGAGAAATGCATTCCCTGTTGAATTAGTTGATCGTATTTTTCTTTATTGAATTTATAATAAAACGCTCCTTTTTTGGAAGAACCTTTGTCTTTTTCGTCCAGTTTTTCCAAAATATCCATGGTCATTAATTTTTTTCTGAAATTTCGTTTATCTATTGCTTCCTGATAAATAGATTCGTACAGACTTTGTAATGTGGGTAAAGTAAATTGCTCACCTAACAAATTAAATCCGATGGGTTTAACAGCAGCTTTACGTTGAAGGATATTAATAGTATCCTTTACCATTTTATTATGGTCGAAAACTAATTCCGGTAACTGAGTCAGTCTGACCCATCTTGCATCGTATTTTTCAGCTAATGTAGTGTCAAACAATTCAATATCAACCAGCGCAAAATAAGCAATAGAAATTACACGCTCTCCAAGATCACGATTAATTTCGCCATAAGCACCTATCTGTTCCATGAAAATATCCTCAATTCCTGTGAATTCTCCCAACACTCTGGCGGCAGCTTCATTTATACTTTCCACTGAGTTGACAAAACCTCCCATTAATGACCAACCACCTTTCAGTGGTTCAAAAGGTCTACGGGCAATCAGAATATTCAATTCGTTCTCCCTGAATCCCATGATGATACAATCAACAGCAATCAGAAACGAATCTTTATTTTGATAAAAGGCAGAAGTCATTGATTTTATCGTTCTAATTATAAAATTTTATTGATTGTGTAAGATTAACTAAATCAGCAATTTAAATGATATTATATTTGCCTGTAAAATGTTCTTTATAACAAGTGTAAAGAAAACACTTGTTTTTTGAAATTCAAACCTAAAAAACATGTTATACAACATTTTTTGATAAAAAAACTTCCAATCATTATGACCGGAAGTTTTAAAATAAAATAGAAATAGAAATTCAGAACCGGTCACTACTTATATTGTTCTTTTAACTCCTCGTACCATTTTTTCATAACGAAAAATGCTTTTTTCTTTTCTCCTTTATCTGATATCAACCCTTTACGATTAAAATCGTCCTGAATATCACGAAGTTGTCGACGAGGAGAAAGAAAATCTTTCAGAATCCAGGGTGTAGTTCCGGCAAGACCTGGCATTCGTTTCAGCATATTTATGTTGTGAACATATAGATCTTCTTGAAATTCTTCGGTAAAACGTTCGGTTTTATCACCATGGAAGCCATAAAGTGCTCCACCTCCGAATTCGCTGACAATAACTGGTTTATCTGCCGAAAATGTCCAGTTTACACGATCGCATTTTTCGGGTAAGCCATCGTACCAACCAACATACTGATTGAAACTCATTACATCCATAACTTTGACTAACTCATCTTTTACGGTCATAAGTCCCGGTTTTACTTCATCCTTTTCCATGGCAGCGCCCACCAATCTTACCGGGTCAAGTTCACGGGTTTTGTTTGCTAGTCGTGTAAGAAAATTTAATCGGGCATCACTATGTGGCGTTTCGTTTGCAATGGACCAGATAATGATATTACAACGGTTTTTATCACGTGTAATCATATCGGTCAATTGATTTTCTGCATTTTTGTAGGTTTCTGGGTTTTCCCATTGTATTGTCCAGTAAACCGGAATTTCAGACCAAACCATTAAACCCATGCGCTCTGCTTGACGCACCATTTGTTCGTTGTGAGGATAATGTGCTAACCGAACAAAATTACAACCCATATCTTTTGCCCATTGTAATAAGGTAATATCTTCTTCTTTTGAGAAAACTCGTCCCTGACGGAAGGCGGCTTCTTCATGAATGCTGATTCCGCGGCAAAAAATAGGTTTCTCGTTTAACAATATTTGAGTTCCCTTTGTTTCAATGGTTCTCAATCCTATTTCATCATTAAGAATGTCATTGTCAAGAGCGATATTGAGCTTGTATAATTTTGGATTTTCAGGTGTCCAGTAAGTTGGTTTTACTTTACATTCAAAAGCAGCATATCCTTTTTCGTCAGTTGTAAGGGTTTGATTTATTTTTAATTCAGGGATGTTGATTTTTACGGTTTTATTTAATTGTTTCCCATCTAACTGAACCCATCCAGAAAGAGTGTTTTTTTCTCCCTTTTTAAGTTGCACGTAATAATCACGTACAAAGGTTACTGGTGTCTCAATTAAGGTTACCTGACGGGTAATTCCACCATAATTCCACCAATCAAAATTAACCGTTGGTACTGCATCAAAAGCTCTTTTGTTATCTACTTTTACAACCAATGAATTTTCACCGCTTTTGAGCAGGTTTGTTACTTCAAAATTGAATGGAGTAAAACCACCTATATGTTTTCCGATTTCTTTTCCATTTACAAAAACGATAGCTTCATAATTTACAGCTCCAAAACGAAGAAAAACTCTTTTATCTTCTTTCGATTTGTACAGAAACCGATTTCGATACCATACTGTACCTTCATAATAATAAAGTTCTGGGCGTTGAGTGTTCCAGTCACCCGGCACCATTAATGTTTTATCGGTAGAGAAGTTATATTCTTGTAACGCACTTTTATTAGTATTTACTTTGTCTTCTCCATACCCATTTTTCATAGGATTACGGCGATAATCGTAATAGCCGTTTTCAAATGGATCTATTATAGTTCGCCAAAGTCCATCTAACGAAATAACTTCGCGTGATTCAGCATTAATAATTTGTGGAGTGGTTTGTGCAGAAAAAAAAACCGGACTTGAAATTGCTAAAAACAAAAGAATGTGTTTTAAAAATCTTTGCATGATGAAGTATTAAATGAGATGTGTTGAAAATTTGAATAAACAAGTTGTTGACAAAGTTACTAAATATGAAGTGGATAAGCAATATAGGGAAAATATATTCGAGTTCAATGAATATATGACAATATAGAAAATATAAGTTTAAATAATAGATATTCAATGCAATACAATTCTTAATGCCTTGAAGAAAGATGGTTTCGACTCAAAATGTGACAATCTTTAGTCCTTATTTGAACTAATTTTTACCTACTGTTATTCCTCACTAACTAGTTGCAAATAATGAGTTACAATTATGTATAAGCTCAAAATTGTTGTATTCTCCTAGAATAACTTTCAACTGTTTAAATAAACCTTGAATATATTTTCCTGTCACACATTCTTCATACCAATAACACATAAGCATAACCTTCCGGTAACTTATTTGTAATATCCGACCTCTACTTTTGCATCGAGTTATTTAGTAAAGAACGAACTAATTTTTTTGATGAAAAGACTTTCGACATTAGTACATAAGAAAATTGCTTTAACGAAATCTGTATTTTCTTTGATTTTTATTTTATCTGCCACTTTTGTTTTTGCACAAAATGGTACAATAAAAGGTAAGATTTCAGATGCAAACAACAAAGAACCACTTATTGGTGCAGCAGCCCTGATCAAAGGAACTTCGATAGGCAGTGCTTCCGATTTTGATGGGAATTATAGTATAACCAATTTAAGACCCGGAAAATATACTATCACCAGCAGTTATATTTCATACAAACCCATTGCAAAAGAAAATATAATTGTAGAAGCCGGAAAAGAAACAATCGTTGATCTGGAATTGGAATCGGCTAATATAAATCTGAAAGAAGTAGAGTTGGTAGCAAAATTCAACAGAGAAAGTGAAAACATCCTACTTATGGAGCAGAAGCAATCTCTGCTAGCTACACAAGCCGTTGGAGCAAAAGAAATGTCGCGCAAAGGAATTAGTAATGCCGAAGCTGCTGTGGCACAAGTTTCAGGTGTATCTAAACAAGATGGCGTTAAAAACGTATTCGTACGTGGACTTGGTGATCGTTATAATTTCACAACCCTCAATGGTTTTCCAATTCCTTCGGAAGACCCTGAATATAAGAATATTTCATTAGATTTTTTTTGCTCAGATATAATTCAAAATATTGGTGTAAGTAAAGTGTTCTCCGCAAATAATTATAATGATGCTGGTGGAGCTGTTATCAACATTACATCAAAAGAACTAGTTGGTGATAAAGATTTAAGTATTGATATTTCCGGGGGATATAACACACAGGGATTGGGGGCGGAGTTCTTAAAGATGGATGGAGTTAATTATTGGGGGATATCAAAAAATGTAGTTCCCGATAATTATAAAACTGAATATAGCTATGGGAATAGCATGAACCCTTTAAAAACGGATATGCCAATGAATTATAGTTATGGTTTTTCTGGTGGAAAAAGTTATAAAATTGGTAAAAACAATAGTCCCCTATCATTCTATCTAGTTGGATCGTATAGTTCTGGAGCTTCATTTACTTCAGAAAAAAGTACAGATGCTACTACTAGTGGAACAGAATATGATATTAAAAATGGCGAAAAATCATCAGAAAGTATCAACCAATTATTATTAGGAAATTTGAGCTATTTAATCAACAATAAACATCAACTGGATTATAACTTTATGCTTATACATGACAACAGTCAATATGTAGGAGAATATTATATTACAAACTCAAGTGATTTTAATAACGATTCAGGTAGTGGATTTATGCTAAGGCAACAGTCAAATGATAATTTGCTGTTGATTAATCAGCTAAATTCGAATATAAAATTAAATGGAAAAAATATATTGGATATAGGTTTATCTTACAATAAAGTTATTGGTACAGAGCCTGACCGCCGGAGCGACGTGTTGTTTTTGAACACAAATAATAATTATCTTCTATATCCAAGTGAAGATGCGCATATTAGAAACTTCTCTCAATTAATTGAAAACGATTTTAATGCTAAAGCTTCATATACTCACGATTTGCCTAAAAAATTCAAAACAGATAATTCAGAATTTAGCCTAGGTATAGTTAGTCGTTACTTAACAGATAATTTTGACGCAACACAGTATTTTTTCAATGTGTCAGGGTTTTCTGAAACTACAACCATAGAAAATCTAAATTTAGATAATTGGCTTAACCAAAGTAATTTAACTAGTGGATTAATTGTCCCTGGAGCCCGCATCAGTTCTTATGAAGTTGTAAAAGCCGTTAATAAAGGGTATGCAAGTTTAAATTATCAGTTTTCAAAGGACTTTTCGGGTAATTTAGGATTGAGTGCTGAACAGGTTTACCTTTATATCAATTATAATATTAAAGGTGGAGGTGAAGCAAAAGATGACAATACATTAAACCCTTTTTATCTGCTTCCGAATTTAAATTTCAAATATAATTTAAATGACAAAAATACTTTACGTTTAAGTGCAAGTAAAACATATACACTGCCACAGTCAAAAGAGATTTCACCATATCAGTATCTTGGTCTGTCTTTCAAAAGTCAGGGTAATCCGGACTTGTTACCTTCAGACAATTACAATCTAGATTTAAAGTGGGATTATTACATGAGTCCATCTGAATTAATATCACTTACTGGTTTTTATAAATACATAAAAAATCCAATTGCCAGAATATATAAATTTAATGCTGCAGGTTATTTCACCTACGATAACATTAGCAATTCTGCAACAGCTACTGGTCTTGAGTTTGAAGCACGTAAGAATATCATCAATTATTTAAATAACAGCACAAAGAAATCTACTAAGTTATCAGCAGGTTTAAATGCATCATATATTTATACAAACACTAAAGTAGATATTAATAATGGCAGAGATTCTGGGCTTGAAGGTGCAGCTCCCTACATTGTGAATTTAGATATGACATTCGATTATTCCTACAAACACACCTCATTCGTAAACTCATTTGTATTCAACTATTCAAGTGATAGAATTTACTCCATTGGTGTTGGCGATTTTCAAAATACAATCGAAACAGGAATTCCTACTTTGAACTTTATATCAGAATACAAATCCAGTAATCATTTAAGCTTTAAACTTAAAGCAAAAAATATATTGAATCCTACTTATACACTTTCAAGAAATATTATAAACACTGAACGTTACATCACACTGGAATCTTATAAAAAAGGTATCGATGTAAGTTTAGGTATTAGTTATAACTTTTATTAAAACAAATCAATTAAATTTTAAAAAAATGAGAAAACAATTATTTAACATTATTGCAGCTACTGCAGTGGTATTTTCAATGACATTTACTTCTTGTACAACTACAGAAGAAGTAAAAACAGGAGTCGATGTTCTTATTGAAGAAGGTGTTTTATATGGTGAACTTGACCATGAAGCTACTTTAGATGCTTCAGTAACTTACAATCTTACAGGTACATTTATAGTAGAAGATGGTGCAGTTTTAAACATTCCTGCTGGTACAAGAATTGAGGCTTCTGAAGGTTTTGGTTCGTATATTATCGTTGCTCAGGGCGGTAAAATAAACGTAAATGGAACTTCCGCAAACCCAGTAATAATGACAGCTAAAAACGAAGATGAGGCTAGTTCAGGCTATTGGGGAGGTTTAATTATTAATGGAAAAGCTAAGATTTCTGGTACTTCTGGAACAACAGCAACTTCATCGTGCGAGATGAATGCCGATTTCATTTATGGAGGCTCTGATGATGCAGATAATTCTGGGTCAATCACTTACTTAATGATTAAATATGCAGGTGCACGTTCAAGTGCTGAGGTTGAGCATAATGGTTTAACTTTGGATGCAGTTGGTAGTGGTACAACCATTGAAAACGTATTCATTCTTGAAAGTGCTGACGATGGTGTTGAATTTTTTGGTGGAACAGTAAATATAAAAAACTTCTTAGTAGTAAACTCAGATGATGACTGTTTTGACAACACACAAGGTTACCGTGGTAGCTGGACAAATATGTACGGAATTTGGGAAAATGGATATACAAGTAGCGAATCTGATCCACGTGGTATCGAATCAGATGGTAATTTGGATGGTATAAATTCAACAGATGAAAATCAAACTGATTTTACTGTAACTAACCTTACGATATCTCTTCAACTAGATTCGGTAAATACTACAACTAATCAAGCAAAATTCATGCAAGATGTTTTAAAAATCCGTCGTGGTGCAAAAGCTACTATAACAAATGCACTTGTAACCGGAATCGGTTCTGCACAAGATTTAGTTGATTGTACTGATAGTAAGGGAGATGCAGCTGCCGGTACAGTTATAAGTCTAACAAATTCATTAACTTACCCATTCTTAGGCTCTGAATCAAAATCAGGTGCTAATGCTGCTTCAATTACCGTTGCTGCAGGTAATACAGGTTGTTCTTCAAGTCTTTTTGCTTGGACAGGTTATACAGGATTTTAATGTCATAATTCTGTTAATATAAAACAAACACTTATTTTTGAAAGGCATTTCAGCTTACTGAGATGCCTTTCATTTTGAAAATCTCATCAAAAACTTATGGCAGATTTGATAATATCTTAAAATTATTATCATTTGTAACACATATTAAATCTTTATCTATAGGGGTTCAACTGGCATTAAAGTTGCTTCTATGTTTGTATCTTTGTTTTTATGAGATATTTCAAGTATATTTTACTTTTGTTTTACGTTCTAATATATTTAAAAATGAAAAATATTTTATTACCTATTTTGCTGGTTGTGCTAACTGCTACTGCATTGGCTCAAAATCACACACCCGGTATTGTTGAAAGCAACGGATTGTATTTTACAGACGCTTCTCAATCAAAATTCTATACCGGCGAATACAAGGAGTTTTACCCATCAGGTGAACTAAAAGTGGAAATGAACCTGAAAGATGGAAAACCCGAAGGATCTTATATTGTATACTTTGCCAATGGGAAACCAAACGAAGTACGAGCCTACAGAAATGGTCAATTCCATGGTGTATGGAGGACTTATAATGAAGCAGGCATGCTAATTTCGGAAGCAGAATATCGTAACGATAAAAAAACAGGCACCTGGCACGTTTGGGACGATTCTGGGATTATGCGTTACGAAATGCAATACGACAACGGGAAGAAAACCGGAATCTGGTATATGTGGGATGAAAAAGGAAAATTGATTTCTGAAAAGAAATATTAATTCCGTCTAATCTTTCAGAAAAATTAAAAATTCATATCACTGTATATTGTTTGTAACGAGCTTGTAACATTTATATAGTTATTTTGCACTGTAATTAAAACACAAAACAAACAATTAAAAATATACAGTTATGAAAAAGTTTTTATCATTAACCATTGTAACATTACTTTTCGTTGCATTTCAACTTTCAGCTGAACCAAAACCCGCTCCTGTAGCGTCAACCAATGTAGAAATACAAAACAATTCTGTAAAAGGATTAATTTTGGATAAACTTACAAAAGAAACACTTGCTGGAGCTGTTATTACTGCTAACGGACAAAAAGTGTATTCCGATTTAGATGGCAATTTCTCCCTTTCAAATTTATGTGATGGTAAATGTCAGTTAAAAGTAAGTATGATTTCGTATCAGGATCAAATGATTGAAATTGACACTAACAATCAAAATAAACTTGAAATAAGACTTCAACAAAGGTGAAACTTTAAAGTATAAAAATGAACTTATAAAAAAGCAAGTCAGATAAATGATTTGCTTTTTTTGTGTAAATAATAATAGGATTGTAATACCAATAAAATGATTTTGTAATCTGTTTTTTGTTATTTTGTTTAGTTATTTTATTGTTAATATTGTATGCGAAATTTTTTAAATGTTATCTCTAATCGTTAGAAATTGATTTTAGCTTATGAATACCTATCATATATTAGTAGTTGATGATGAACCGGATTTGTGTGAGATTCTACAATTTAATCTTGAAAATGAGGGTTATATTGTTGATGTTGCCTATTCTGCCGAGGATGCATTAAAAAAGGATTTATCACATTACTGCTTGCTTTTATTGGACGTAATGATGGGTGATATTTCAGGTTTTAAAATGGCTAGAATGGTTCACGAAAATCCAAAAACAGCATCAATACCAATCATTTTCCTAACCGCTAAAACCAGTGAAAATGACCGCCTGACGGGATTTGCTTTAGGTGCTGATGATTATATTCAAAAGCCATTTTCAATACGTGAAGTAGCGGCTCGTATCAATGCCGTAATTCGCAGGGTAGAGACTACAAAAAAAGGGAATAAAAAGGAGATGATAGCTTACGATACGCTTGAGATGAATCCAGTGAATAAAAAAGTATTAGTTAATAGTGAAGAAGTCTCACTAACAAAAAAAGAATTTGAATTATTAAAGCTTTTTTTGGAAAATAGAAACCGTGTTTTTTCCCGCGAAGAAATCCTCACAATGGTGTGGTCCGATGAAGATGGTGTGCTAAACAGAACCATTGACGTGAATATTACTCGATTGCGAAAAAAAATTGGACAATACGAACATAATATTGTTACCCGTTTGGGGTATGGCTATTGTTTTGAGGAATAAATTAAGTTCCTTTTAATTCTCCAAAAGTGGAGTTTTATCTGACTCTGTTTTCGTTTAAACTATTTATGTATAACTCATATAATTAGTGAGTTATATGAAAGGATAGGATTCTTCTTAACTGCCCGCCATAGTGCAGATCAGTAATCTGCGACAACTTCAACTACTCTTTTTTTTGTTCTATTATAAATTGGTGCGATTACAAATCTGCGCCAGTGGATAATTAATACTCCCAACAAAGTTTATTAAAAACAATAAAAGCCGTCTACTAACAGACAGCTTTTACTTTCAGAGAAAAGGTTTAGAAACGAAAACGCAAATTTAAAAGGTTGCAAGAATATTAGTTGGTTCAAATTCAATTTTGGTGAGTTCATTTAAAAACAGTGATTCTGCCGTATGAGCCCAAAATTTAAATTCAAGAGTTTTGTTGTAATGAGGTATAAATTCGAGTAAAGTATCAATATTAAATTCATTTTCAGTAATACCCACATTGGAACACATTGCATCAATAGCATTACATTCCTGTTCAATGTGAGTAGGAATCATTAATATGGGTTTTTGCATATACATAGCTTCACAAACCGATTCAAATCCGGCCGTAGTGGCATAAGCTTTTGAGTCCGCCATATAATTCAGAAATTCGCAGTCGCTTAAGGTATGCATCGTAAGTGAACGTGTAAGCAGAGTTGTTTTATTTGCACCCTTTTTGTCCCAGAAAAAATGAAGTGTTTGTTCCGGATTGTTTAAACTCCAATTCCGTAACTCTTTGGCATAACCGCTATTCAGTAAATATCCATGAATATATTCACCCGTTTTCGTTTTTTTGTTAATCACTTCTTTTCGTAATAATGGGGGAACAACATAAATATTCCCATATTGTAACCCATTTTCGTCACGAAAAGAAAGAGCCAAAACTTTTAACGCATTCATAGCGGTAAGTCGTGAATAGAAGTTCAACAAACGAAACTGAAAATTATTATTCCCGGAATAATGAAATGCCTGTGTCAGAAAATAATACTGATGAGCAATACTTATCATGGGTGTTTCAGGATTAAAAAGTCCATAAGTAATTCCACAGAGCAACTCATAGAAATTAATTACCACATCTGCTTGCTTTACTTTCAAAGTTCTCTTAATACTGATTAAACTTGCAAAATACACCGGTAATAAAAGAAGGTTGTAAATAATACTTCCAACTAAAGATGAACTTTTACCTTTGGGTGTTGGCAAAAAGTTCGGACTTTGAAACTGTATAATTTCAGCATCTATTTTTTGAGTAAAGAAATCAGGTAATTTACGTTTGGCACTGGTTCCAACCATAACAGCCACCACTTCGTGACCATTATTTTCAAGCATATTTTTAAGACTCAATGCTTGCGTGTAATGTCCTCTTCCTTCGCCCTGTACCACAAATAAATATTTCATCCCAGAACTGTAAAGTTAGAAAAAATGATTATAAATATTGTTTGAAAATGCCACTCTTAGAAGTTGTTTGTTTGCTTGATCAAACTCAACTATTTCAACCGGTTGGGGCTGATTTTTCGCATCATTATGCAGATACACTTCCCAAGTGCCATCTTCGTGTTCCAATAATGCCGACATGGTTTCTACCCAATCACCTGAATTAAGGTAATGAATCCCATTTATCATACGGTCAGCCGGTTGGTGAATGTGTCCGCAAATTATTCCATCGGCATGACGGGCTTTTGCTAATGTTACCAATTCTTCTTCATAATCGGAAATATACGACACTGCTGTTTTGACTTTTTGCTTAATCCTTTGAGATAAAGAATAATACGGAAGTCCTTTTTTAATCCTATAATTATTGTAGATCCTGTTTACCCACAATAAAAATGTGTAACCTATATCGCCAAGTTTAGCAAACCAAACCATTTTAGACGTAATATTATCAAACACATCTCCATGTGTTACATAATAAGTTTTACCATTTTTTTTGTGAATATAATCTTTTACAATCTCCACATTGTTAAATGAAAAAGGTGCAATTTGATCAATAAAATCATCGTGGTTTCCACGCACATAAATCACTTTTGTGTTGTGGTTTTCCATCATCTTCATAATGATTTTAATCAAATCGGTGTGTTCTTTTTTCCATTTTCCTCCTTTTTGCAAATGCCAGCCATCAATAATGTCACCATTCATAATCAAGGTATTGCAGTTTACTGTGCGGAGGAAATCTGCTAGTTCACGTGTTTTTGAGTGCTCGGTTCCGAGATGAATATCGGAAATGACAATGGTTGGATAAAATTTCTGGTTGTACATAATTTTGTTGTTTTATGTATGCAAAGAAAGGGATGTTTTATTGCATGACTAAAACAGAATTATGAAAAGAGTATGACAAAAGAGACAAGCCTATTCGGATATCAGTAATGCACTAAAAAAGGCTGCCCAATAATGGACAGCCTTTCTGGTATTTTGAAACGAATCAATTTCTATCTTCTACTTCCGCCCATAAATATTAAAATATAATATACCAATGTGGCTAACGAACCAAGTGCAGCCACTACATAAGTGTAAGCGGCGGTTTTAAGGGCATCTTTTGCCAAATCATGGGTTTCGTAATTGGTAATGCCGGCAGTATTTAACCATGCTAATGCACGGGCACTTGCATTAATTTCCACCGGTAAGGTCACAAAACTAAACAATGTGGTGGTGGCAAAAAGGATAATTCCAGCTAATAATAATTGTGGAAATGAATTTACAAAGATTATCCCTGCCAACAATACCCATTGCATCCAGTTGGAAGCAAAACTTACAATTGGAACAAGTTTAGACCGTAATGTAAGTGGAGCATAAGCAAATGCATGTTGTACGGCATGACCACACTCGTGCGCGGCAATGGCTGCTGCAGCAACGCTACTGGAAGCATATACGTTTTCGCTCAAATTTACTGTTTTCGTCGCAGGATTATAGTGGTCGGTAAGATGACCATTGGTTGAAATTACCTGAACATCAAAGATTCCGCTGTCGCGCAACATTTTTTCAGCTACATCTTTCCCTGTCATTCCACGAGGAATAGGAATTTTAGAATACTTTTTAAATTTTGACTTTAAATTGCTTTGAATTAGCCAACTTATCAGTGCAAAAACTCCGAAGATTACATATCCGAATAACATATCTATTATTTTTTAATTGTTTGTGTTTTGTTTTTCTCAAAATCCTTGCCAATTGACATATTGGCAGATGTTTATCAAAATCTTATCCTATAAAAAAACAACATCTAAACAGATGTTGTTTTTTTTATTACAATATTTTATTTGAATTTATTATTCAGCGTATCGAATAATTGTCTGAGCCCTGTCCGGACCTACCGAAACGATTTTAATAGGAACTTCTAGTTCTTCTTCCAGAAAGTTGATATAAGCGTTGAACTCTTCAGGAAATTCGTCTTCGCTTTGCATTTTTGTCATATCGGTTTTCCAGCCTGGCAATTCAACATAAACAGGCTCAGCGCCATCGTTTAAGTCGTACGGAAATTGTTCCACTTCCACACCATTAATATTATAGGCAACACAAGCTTTAATTGTCTCAAATGTGTCCATTACATCACTTTTCATCATGATGAGTTGAGTTACGCCATTAATCATTACTGCATATTTCAATGCCACCAAATCAACCCAGCCACAGCGGCGTGGACGACCAGTTACAGAGCCGAATTCGTTGCCAATCTTACGCATTTCGTCACCTGATTCATCAAATAATTCAGTAGGAAATGGTCCGCTACCAACGCGTGTACAATAGGCTTTGAAAATCCCATATACTTCTCCTATATTACGTGGAGCAACTCCCAAGCCTGTACATGCTCCTGCACAAATTGTGTTTGATGAAGTTACAAATGGATATGAACCGAAATCAATGTCCAACATTGTACCCTGAGCACCTTCTGCCAATACTTTTTTGCCTGTTTTCAGCGCGTCGTTTACAAAATGTTCGCTGTCAATCAATTCAAATCGTTTTATACATTCAATGCCTTCCATCCATTCTTTTTCAAGTTCAGTCAAATCGTATTCAAAATTGTACTGACTCAAAATCTCTTTGTGACGGGCAATGGCTGTGTTGTATTTTTCTTCAAAATTATGTAGAATATCTCCTACACGAACGCCGTTACGACTTATTTTGTCGGTGTAAGTTGGACCGATTCCTTTTCCGGTAGTGCCAATTTTGCTACTTCCTTTGGCCGATTCGTAGGCTGCATCCAATAAGCGATGTGTTGGAAGTATCAAGTGTGCTTTTTTTGAAATTTTCAAACGTTCAGTCAACGGATGACCGCTTTTTTCGAGGGCATCTACTTCTCCTTTGAACAATGCCGGATCAAGTACCACACCATTTCCAATTACATTGATTTTATCTCCTTGAAAAATACCTGAAGGAATGGAGCGTAAAACAAACTTTTTTCCTTCGAATTCTAATGTGTGACCAGCATTTGGTCCTCCCTGAAATCGTGTAATAAGGTCGTATCCCGGAGTTAGTACATCCACAACTTTACCTTTTCCTTCATCCCCCCATTGGAGACCTAATAAGACATCTACTTTCATTTAGTTCTTTAAAATATATATTATTAATTATTTATTTCAATATTCATGACTTAGTTTTCTTCATTTCGTCTATACATTTGCTGCAGAGTCCGAATAGATACAAAGAATAGTGTGAAGTCTGAAAATGTGCAAATTGACGAGACTGAATGGCGACACGGATTTGTTTGTCGGAAAATTCTTTTACTTTTCCACAGTTGGTACAAATTAAATGATGATGCGTAGCGGTGCCAAATGCTTTTTCGTATTGTGCAAACTGTCCACCCAATTGATGTTTAATAATCAATTTGCAGGCCTGTAGTAATTCGAGTGTGTTGTACACAGTTGCCAGACTCACGCGATAATCACTTTTCATGCCGTTAAAGAGGACGTCAGCATTAAAATGACCTTGATACGAATATATTTGTTGCAATATTGCATATCGTTCGGGAGTTTTCCGATGATGATGCTTGCGTAGATATTCAGTAAATATCTCCTTTATTTCTTCGTATGAGACTTCTTCCTTCATTTTATAAAAAATCTGACCAACAAAAGTACAACTTTTACATTATTTAATGCTATAAAATATCCAAAAATAATATTTCTTGTTTTACTTCATTAAAAATAAATTGCTGTGAATGAATTGGGCTATTTGATAAAATTTCTGTTTTAGTTTGGATTAACATAGCGGTTTCTTTATCAATTCGGCAAAATCGACTTAAGCAAAGAGCAATGGATTTATAAAGATGTAAATTGTCGGTTTTTGATAAATCTAGTCCTTTTTCAATGATTTTAACCACCGTATTTTTATCAAAATTTCCGAAAGCGCGGGCAGAAAGGATAAAACCGGTAATTTGTTCCCAATAATTTTCAGATTGAACCCATTCTACTGCCAATCTGTTTGAGAACGAAAGCCTACTAAACAAATTCATAGTGGATTGTTCGATAATTTCTATTTGATTGAAATCTTTCACCCATTGCTGTGCCAGCTCGTATGTGAATTTTTCGGCAGGTTCAATCAATGTTGCTAAAATCATGGTTTCACGTATGCCGAGACTCCATAAACGTTGTGCCAAATCATGATTTTGGGTATAATCCTTTGCCAATTCTTTCAACCGGGGAATGGAAACGCCAAAATTTTTTTTATAAATAATTCCACTATTTATCATCTGATCCGACACCACTCCGTTCATCGAAAGTCGTATTTTTATTTTAATTTCCTTTATTTTTGAATCAATTTCGGGGTTTGAAAGGTAGTATTCCATTTATTTCATGATTTTAAACGTTGGTAACTAGCTTATTGAGAAATAAGCTGTAATTTTAAAAAAAAATAGTTGCACAAAATCAATTGCTGTATTATCTTTGCACTCGCAAAACATGGTGATCATAGCTCAGTTGGTTAGAGCGTCGGATTGTGGTTCCGAAGGTCGCGGGTTCGACCCCCGTTTTTCACCCATATTTTTTAAGTTTAAAAGGAAGAGCAAATTAGTTCTTCCTTTTTTGTTTTTTATTCTCTTGTAACTGATTGTTTTTGTCAACCATGTCGGTAGCACGATACAAATCAATAAAGTCGTATCCCAGTTTTGATAATTCAATTAACAATGAATATAAACGTGGGTAAAATTTATCGGGTCGTTTTTTGTCAGTTCCTAAATGAAACAACATAATATTCCCGTTCAATCCTTCTTTCGATTCCGTATCCAGAATTTTGTTATAAATCTCAATACTCGAAAAATAATTTGCTCTCATCTCCGGAACGGTATTATCTGCACTTGTCAGCGTTCCGGGAGTATTACTTATCAGCTGTAAACCCACTTCTTTCGACCATTTGCTTATACTGTCGTTATACCATTCGTAGGGTGGCAAAAAGAAGGGCGAGTCTTTTTTCTTTAGGTCAAATTTTTCCATGGCTTTGAAACTCGCTTTCAAATCATTCAGAAAATCAGCTTTGCTTATAAACATTGAATCCCGATTTTGAAAAGAACAGTATAAAAGATTTTTATTGGAACTTGGGCCTAAATAATGTCCATCTTTTTTTAAGCTTTTTATGATTCTTGCAAATTTTCTTTTTCGATAAAAGTCTCCGGTAAAAAAGAAGGAGGCTTTAATATTTAATTTTTTCAGTGTTTTATTTATTTTTTTATAGCCATCGGCATATTCGTTGCCGGTAAAAACAAGCGCAATCTGCTTTTTACTGATATCAGTTCGTGTAATCCCGCCATATTTATACAGATTTTTGTTTGCAGCCTTTTCAGGAACACCATCTTTTTGCTTCCCGGATAGGAGATAAGTCAATGATGCAGTACCATCCAGTGTTGTTTCGTTTGTTGTGAAATCAACATTGTCATCATGATATACAGCCCAATCAGATTGAAAATGCTCGTATTCGTCCGACTTCGAAGATTTTGAATCCATAACTGCATTAAAAACGCTTTTTTGTACCGGTCCATTAATTAAACCGCCATTATGAATCTGTGTTTTTTTGTTTTCCGAATTATAAACCTGCTTTGGTGTGTTTCCATAATCAGGTAGCCCCACAATCATACTTGTTCCCCATGGGTTTTTGCCAAACATCCAATCAATCAGTGAAGTTTCCAAGTCAAGATAACTTGAATCGTTGGTAATTGTTCTGTAAAGCCTGCATTGCGTTGCTAAAGCAGTAACGAGGTTGTTCGAACCCTGTATTAATGGCACACCAATATTAAACGGATTTTCGGCGGCACGTAAATTCATGCGTTCAATTCCGTTTAACAGGTTTTGCAAAAATTCTTTTTGATAACGTGGATTTTCAACATTAGCCAGCATATAATGACCGATGTTTATGAATGGAAACCACTGATAATGTTTTGCAGTGTCAGAGCAAAGCCAGGGAGTTATGGGTTCCATTCGACCGTAATCCGCTGCGTCTCTTAAAAAGCTTCCTTTGTAGGTTAACCGATAAAGTTCTGTGGCAGCCAGCTCCATGTCATCTGACCAGTTATCTTCTTCTAAACAGATGTTTGATTTCGTTGGAACGCTTTGACATACACCCGGATTCTCTTTCCCTAATTGGTAGGCTTCAAAGGCCTTCTGACTTAAAGTGTCGGCAAAAGCGGGGTAAAGCTTGCTAAATGAATTCGCACCTAAAGCAAAGGCAGAAGCATATTTCCCGGCAATGGATGCAATTCCGGTAGATCGATTTTTGATATTTGAGAGTCCCTGTGGAGTGCCATTTGCCAAAAAGACAGATCGCTCATTGTTTTCAATAGGAATATTATCTCCTTTTTCGTCACAAACCTGAAATAATAACGAGTCTTTTGATGGATACATTTTTAACAGCCAATTCAATCCCCATTTGGCTTCGTCAAGAATATCCGGAATGCCGTTCGGGTTTCGTTTTCCCGTTGCATCATAAGCATCCGTGAATGCTGAAGGATTTAATTGGTAAGATAAAAGCAGTTGGAAAACAGCATTTGCAGAGGTAGAACCGTATTGTATATTCGTTGAATTTTCTTTCCATCCACCTTGTACGTCAATTGTTTTTGGTAGTGGTTTCGTTGGAGTGATAGCATTTGCCGATTTTTTATTTCGGGTTCCAGAGTTATATTTTGTTTCAATAGGAGTAAAAACTTCAAAATGTTCATCGTCATTAATCACAATTCCATTTTGTTTAGCAATAGCTGAATCGGGAGTTATTCTACTTTGTCGCATATAATTCAACAAAAAATCGGCTGTTCCTAAATAAATATTTTTGTTGATATAAATGGTTGGAGAATAGATTAAACCCGCTTTAATGTAAAATGCACCTTGGAGCGTAAAGTTGGAAAAATCAAGAATATAAGTGCTTTTAAAATCCTGAAAATCACCTTTATTCAGAATATTTGTGTAATTTGCCAATTCTTCATTGGTTAGTGCGTCGTGAATGCTGAATTGAGTAAGCGCACGTGGGGTTTTACTTATGAAAACGGCTTTCTTTTGGGCAGAAGGCAAGTATCCAAGTTGATTTATACGAATCCATGCATCTATGCCGTAAGTGTAAATACTTATGCATAAAATGAAAAATAGTACTGAAAAAATCCTTTTTGACATTAATTGAAGGCTTTATTTTGCAAATGTAGCGGAAAATATCGAAAATACAAATGAAAAATTATTGAGAAAAAAATATTACTTTTGTGACTAATTTTATTTTGTCAATTTACAATATAACACGAAACAAATGAAAGTATTAAAATTTGGTGGGACGTCCGTAGGTTCAGCCGCTCGCATGAAAGATGTTGCTAAACTGATTTGTGATGGTGATCAAAAGATTGTTGTTTTGTCTGCAATGTCAGGTACAACAAACAGTTTGGTGGAAATTTCCGATTATTTATATAAAAACAATACAGCCGGTGCATTGGAGCGAATTAATGCATTGGAAAAAAGGTATTACGATGTAACGGAAGAGTTGTATGCAACGGTTGAATACAAAGTAGAGGCAACAACAGTTTTGAAATCACATTTCGAATACCTGCGCTCTTTTTCAAAATCAATATTTACTTTGTTTGAAGAAAAAGCTATTTTGGCTGAAGGTGAATTGCTTTCTACTACAATATTTCAACTTTATTTGAAAGAAAAAGGTGAAAGTAGCGCGTTGCTTCCTGCATTAGAATTCATGCGAATTGATAAAAATGCCGAACCCGATACTTCTTTTATTGCTGGAAGCTTGGCAAAACAACTTATTGCTCAGCCTGATAAGGTTATTTATATCACTCAGGGTTTTATTTGCCGTAACTTTTATGGTGAAATTGATAACCTGCAACGTGGTGGTAGTGACTATTCCGCTTCGCTGATTGGAGCTGCTGTTAAAGCTACTGAAATTCAGATTTGGACGGATATAGATGGAATGCACAACAACGATCCACGTTTTGTGGAAGGAACAAAACCAGTTCCGGTACTTCATTTTGAAGAGGCTGCTGAGTTGGCCTATTTTGGTGCGAAGATTCTTCACCCAACCTGTATTTTGCCTGCAAAGTTAAATAATATTCCAGTTCGATTGCTGAACACTATGGAGCCTAAAGCTCCCGGTACTTTAATTTCTACTCAGAGCAAAAAAGGAAAAATAGAAGCCGTAGCTGCAAAAGATGGTATTACGGCTATTAAAATAAAATCGGGTAGAATGTTGTTGGCGCATGGCTTTTTGCGTAAAGTGTTTGAGATTTTCGAATCGTATCACACCCCTATCGATATGGTAACTACTTCTGAAGTTGGAGTATCTGTTTCGATTGACAATGCAAAGCGTTTGGACGAAATTGTGAATGAATTAAAAAAATTCGGGACAGTTTCAGTGGATAAAGAAATGGTGATAGTTTGTGTTGTGGGCGATATGCATTTCGATAATGTTGGTTTTCAGGCAAAAGTAGTAGGTGCAATGAGTGAAATTCCAATTAGAATGATTTCGTATGGTGGTAGTAACTATAATATCTCGTTTCTGATTAAAGCAAAAGATAAAAAACGCGCCTTAAATTCGTTGAGTAAAGCGTTATTTAATTAAGACTCCAAACCCCTAAAGGGGCATTAAGATCTTAATACACGTATAAATTTAAAGTATTATAAATTATATAAACTTGGTCTTCATTCTCTTTAGAGCTATGGGGTCGTCCTTTTTATTATGATAAAAGCAAAATATCCAGTAGCAAAATTTAGCGAAATTCAAACTCCATTTTATTATTATGATTTGGAAGTTCTTCGTGAAACACTTTCAGAAATAAATGCTCAGGCAAACAAAAATAAATTTCATGTCCATTATGCCATGAAAGCAAATGCGAATCCGGGCGTTCTCGAAGTAATTAAAAATGCAGGTTTTGGTGCCGATTGTGTGAGCGGTGGAGAAGTGGAAGCAGCATTAAAAGCTGGAGTTCCCGCAACAAAAGTCGTTTTTGCAGGTGTTGGAAAAGCCGACTGGGAAATCAATCTGGGATTAGAAAATGATATTTTTTGTTTTAATGTAGAGTCAGTTCCCGAACTTGAAGTAATTAATGAACTGGCTGCTGCAAAAGGGAAAGTGGCAAATGTGGCGTTGCGTATTAATCCAAATGTAAGTGCTCATACGCATCATTATATTACGACAGGTTTGAGTGAAAATAAGTTTGGAATTAATATGGAAGATTTAGACCTTGTGGTGGATTTATTTCCTTCGTTGAAACATGTAAAACTTATTGGAATACATTTTCATATTGGTTCGCAAATCACCGACATGACTTCGTTTCAGGGGTTGTGTGTTCGTATAAATGAATTGCAACAGTATTTTTTATTAAAAAATGTTCGTTTGGAACATATCAATGTTGGTGGCGGATTAGGAATCAATTACGAACATCCGAATCATTTTCCTATTCCCGATTTCGAAGCATATTTCAATGTTTTTCGTGACCATTTGGAATTGAAGGAGCATCAAACACTTCATTTCGAATTGGGAAGAGCTGTTGTCGCACAATGTGGAAGCTTAATTTCGAGAGTGTTGTATGTAAAACAAAGTGGCTCGAAAAAATTTGCTATTCTCGATGCCGGATTTACTGAATTAATTCGTCCGGCTTTGTATCAGGCATATCATCGCATCGAAAACTTATCATCTGAACTTCCAACCGAAAAATATGATGTTGTTGGTCCTATTTGCGAATCATCCGATACATTTGCAAAAGGATTTGAGCTGAATCAAACAAAACGCGGTGACATCATTGCATTGAGATCAGCCGGTGCTTATGGTGAAATTATGGCTTCGCAATACAATCTGCGTAAATTGCCAAAGGCATATAACTCAGATGAACTAATTTAAGAGACCACTAACCTCTAAAGGGAAATGAAAATTACATTATTAATAAGTGATAGTAAATATATTTAACAAATAAAAAAACAACTTTAATCCCCTGCAATTTATCCTGATTTATCGGGAGGGGTTAGGGGTAAATCATATCGTATGGAAATTTACGGTTTCTCTTTTTCTTTGGTCGAATTAATTTGTATAGGAGTTTTATTCCTTACATTCTTTTATCAGCTTTATTTTTATTTCAGATATATGAACGGAGTTCTGCGACTTCGTACTAAGATAAATAAAAAGAATGTCACTTTTCTAAATGAACAGCCACCGGTATCAGTAATTATTTGTGCAAAAGACGAATCTGAAAATCTGAAAAAATACCTGCCCTTTGTTCTTCATCAGGATTATCCTGAATTTGAGGTAATTGTCATTAATGACGGGTCAACCGATGATACGGAAAATTTACTCAACAACTTGTGTGTGGAATATCCTAATCTCAAAACTACCTTTGTTCCGGTAGGGGCTAATAATGTTAGTACAAAGAAATTGGGTTTAACTCTTGGTGTAAAAGCTTCAAAGTATGATTTATTGCTTTTTACTGATGCCGATTGTATGCCCGAAGATAAAACCTGGATTGCTCGTATAGCCCGCAATTTTTCTAAAGAAACAGAATTTGTACTTGGATATGGTGCTTATCTTAATAAAAAAGGATTTCTGAATCGGCTCATTACTTTCGATACTCTTTTTATAGCCTTACAATACCTTGGAATGGCAGCTGCACATAAACCCTACATGGGTGTAGGCCGAAATCTTGCTTATCGTAAGGAAACATTTTTCGCCCAAAAAGGCTTTGCCTCTACTTTACAATTAAGCTCGGGAGACGATGATTTGATGGTAAACAAAGCTTGTACACATAATAATACCAAAATAGAAATATCTCCTGAAAGTGTAACATGGTCAGAACCCAATATAACATTTAGAAATTGGCTATTTCAGAAAGCGCGACATCTTTCAGTTTCCGGATTTTATAAACCCTCCAGTAAACTACAACTGGCAATTGAACCTACAACTCGTGGATTCTTTTATTTATCTTTGATTTTGTCGTTTGTTTTTGGAAATTTAATTACCATTATTACTGCCGTAGCATTGTATTTGATTCGTTTTGTTGTTCAAACGACTATCATTAATAGTTCGGCAAAACATTTCGGCGAAAGAAAATACTTTTTTTCACTCCCTATATTAGATATCTATTTACCCTTACTAAGCTTGTACATTCTTACTTTTAGAAGAATGACTTCGAAAGGTAAATCGATAAGATGGAAATAATATCCTTCTGTTGCAATATCCGCGATTAGTAAATGCTCATCGTTTTCAGCTAATTTTTATCCACACAATTTTAATGACCCGTATTCACACTTCCTAAAAGGAGTAAGAATATGGGTCGTTTTTTTTTAGTTATATAAAAAGTGTAAAAATAAATTCAAATTATAATAATACGCAAAATAAAAATTAATATTTTCTGTTTGTGACAATAATATTAATATAAATTCGTTTATCATGCAGTAAATTTGAATTTGAAAGTTAAATAACTTGTTTGTTGCTTCGTCTAATTAACTTCATATGTGAATATATGTTATTGAAATATATTTTAATTGAACTTTTTAGCTCAAATTTCGTTAAACTATCATTCACAATTTTATTTTATATAAATTTGCCAACGTTATGAAAAAAAGGACTATCTGGATACTTATTGTTTCTATGTTATTGACATTTGTGGGGCTTATTGCTTTGCAAGCCCGTTATGTACGTATAAATGCCGAAATGATAGAAAGTCAGTTTAGCGATAATGTTCAGCAAAGCTTGTTTCAAACCGTAAGTATGGTTGAAGAAAACGAAGCACTCGAATATCTGGGTCAGACTCTTGACGGTAATGATTATCATGACAATAAAAATAAATTGTTGAGCCTAAATGATCAAAATAAAAGTTACGGGAATGATATTGATACCGTTGGTAATCAGTTGAAAATTTCGTCCGAACAGCTTAATCGTCCAAGCATCCGACTTTCAACACGTCATGGCAAAGCAACTATTGAAGAAACGTCGAGATATTTACAGGAAAAATTTCAACAGAATTTTTCACGCTCTAAAACAATTTTGGATCAAGCAGTTTTCAGATGGATGAAAGAATCTGATGATAAAGAAATCAGTGAGCGAGTAAATTTTGATGATTTGGATGGAATTCTTGAAAAAGTATTTGTAAATAATGGAGTGACATTGCCTTTTTACTATTCAGTAGTTGATAAACAGGGAAAGGTTATTTATAGATGTCACAAGAGTATTCATGAAGATGAAGTTAACTCCCAAAATAATGTTTACACGCAAAAACTGTTTCCTTTGGAGGAATCAAACCATCCGGCGTATTTGCAGGTGATTTTTCCAACAAAACAAAATTATATTTTAAGCTCGATGAACTTGCTATTTCCTTCAATAGCCCTCATCCTGATTATTTTGGTAATTTTTATTGTTGCTATTATTATCATTTTCAGACAGAAGCAACTGAACAATATGAAAAACGATTTTGTTAATAATATGACGCATGAATTTAAAACACCAATATCAACCATTTCGTTAGCATCGCAAATGTTGCAGGATACAGGAGTTGGTAAAACTCCGGAGTCATTGAAACAAATTTCAAACGTCATTCGCGATGAAACAAAAAGATTGAGTTTTCAGGTTGAGAAAGTGCTTCAGATGGCTATTTTCGAGCGAGAAAAGTCTACGTTAAAATTTAACGAGATGCAAATTAATTCTCTTATCAATGATATTATCAATAATTTCTCACTTAAAGTAACAAATAAAGGCGGAAAAATAACTTCTAATCTGAATGCCGAAAATGATGTTGCATTAATTGATGAAGTTCATTTTACCAACGTGATTTTCAATCTAATGGATAATGCATTAAAGTATTGTGAAAAACCCTTGTTGTTAACCGTTGAAACATGGAATGAAAAGGAAAATTTGTTGATTAGTATTGAAGATAACGGAATAGGAATCAGTAAAGAAGATTTAAAACGTGTTTTTGAGAAATTCTATCGTGTATCAACCGGCAATTTACACAATGTGAAAGGTTTTGGATTGGGCTTAGCGTATGTAAAAAAAATAATACAGGAACATCGTGGAACCATTAAAGTGGAAAGCGAATTAAATATAGGAACCAAATTTATTATAACAACACCAACACTTAAAAACTACAAATTATGACTGACGAAAAAGTAAAAATTTTATTGTGCGAAGATGATGAAAATCTTGGCATGCTTCTCAGAGAGTATTTAATTACTAAAGGATATGATGCAGACTTGCAACCCGACGGCGAAGCCGGATACAAAGCTTTTTCACGTAATAAATACGACTTGTGTGTATTTGATGTAATGATGCCTAAAAAAGACGGATTTGCATTAGCTGCCGATGTACGTTCTATGAACTCTGAAGTTCCTATCGTTTTTCTTACTGCAAAATCAATGAAAGAAGATATTTTGCAAGGCTTCAAGTTAGGTGCTGACGATTATTTATCGAAACCTTTCAGCATGGAAGAATTATTGTATCGTATCGAATCTATTTTACGTCGCGTTAAAGGGAAAAAGGCAAAAGATGTGATTATTTATAACATCGGTGATTTTATTTTCGATGCCCAAAAACAAATGTTGACGTACAACGGTGAAACTAAAAAGTTGACCACTAAAGAATCAGAGTTGCTTAATCTTTTGGCTGCTAATGCCAATAGTATTTTAGAACGTAATTTTGCTTTGAAAACTATTTGGGTTGACGATAACTATTTCAATGCACGTAGTATGGACGTTTATATCACTAAATTGCGTAAATTGTTGAAAGACGATCAGAATGTAGCAATTATCAACATTCACGGAAAAGGTTATAAGCTGATTACTCCTCAGGTAAAAGAAGATTAATAGATTTTAATTATAACTGCATTACAATAAATAAAAAAAAATCGCTCGTTAGGGCGGTTTTTTTTGTTTAAAAAATATTGAGATGGCACAGTTTATTTGTACCTTTACACGTACCTAAATGTAATACTAAAACATACGAATATGAAGAGAACGGTTTTAATAACAGGTGCTTCCGGGGGGATTGGTCTTGAACTGGCTCATATTTTTGCCTCAAAAGGTGCTAATTTAGTCCTTGTTGCACGAAGTAAAGATAAGCTTGATACATTTAAGCTTAAAATCGGGAAAAAATATGGTGTGACAATTTACAATATTGGAAAAGATCTTACCAACCTTGATGCTGCTCGTGAAGTTTTTGATGAAATCTCAAAGAAACAAATTCATATTGATTTCTTAATAAATAATGCCGGATTTGGAGATTTTGGTCACTTTGCCAAGTCCAGTTACGAAAAACAATTGCAGATGATAAATCTGAATGTCACCACTCTGACCTTATTAACGCATTTGTTCCTTCCCGATATGATTAAAGCCGGCTATGGAAAAATTCTGAATGTGGCTTCAACGGCAGCTTTTCAACCCGGTCCTACAATGTCGGTGTATTTTGCGACAAAAGCTTATGTCCTCAGTTTTTCTGAAGCAATTGCTCACGAATTGAGTAAAACCGGAGTTACAGTTACAGTGTTATGTCCGGGAGCGACAGAAACCGGATTTAAAGATGCTGCTGATCTGGAGCAAAGTCAACTTTTTAAAAACAAGAATGTAGCAACTGCTAAGCAAGTTGCAGAATTTGGATTTAAAAAAATGATGAAAGGAGATGTTGTCGTTATTCACGGTTTTAAAAATAAATTAATGGCGAAATCTGCTCGTCTTGCACCCCGAAAATTAGTAGTTGCAATTGCAAAAATGACATTAAGAAAAAAATGAGTTTGTTTTATTGTTTTATTGGCTAAAAATGAATAAAATATATTTTAGTTAATTTGCTTGTATTCTGATAAATACTATTGGATTATTTAAAAATGACAATTATTTTGAATAATTCTGCGAAAAATCGTTGGTTTATAATTATATAAGATTATCTTTGCAGGACATTAAATAATAATAAATATCAACAATGAGTAAAGGAACAGTAAAATTCTTCAATGAATCTAAAGGTTTTGGATTTATTAGTGAAGAAGGTTCAAACAAAGAACATTTCGTACACATTTCAGGTTTAATTGATCAAATTCGTGAAGGTGATACCGTAGAATTTGACTTGCAAGAAGGCAAAAAAGGATTAAATGCTGTAAATGTAAAAGTAATTTAGTATATACTATTTGACTTTTGTCACTGCTTAAAAGTCTATCATTCTTTATTGATAGGCTTTTTTTTGTGTCCTATATTTACTATTATCCTATTTTATTCCAACTGTAGACATTTAAAATTACCCAATCATTTTGAATGTCTAGAGTTGTTAAGTAATCGTAATTAGTTATTGATACGTTTGTTAAACACATAGTGCACAATAGATGTAGAATAAAAAAATAAGACTCAGAATACATAGCTTAATCACATTTTGGGATTAAGAATACTCTAAAACTTGAATATCGAAAGATATTCAATCTATGTGAACTAAGTCTTTTGTCCAAATTAGTCTATGTGCCTACCTGCTGTAGGCAAGTCCTATTGTGGCAAAAACATATCATTAAATCTTTTTTTCTACTTAATACCGATATTTACGAACAAATTGAACAATAAGATGACCTTGCTTGCAATAGGCAGGGGCGAAATTGAGCTATATTGTTTGTACGATCAGTATTATTTCTTATAAACGGGTTGTTAATTAGTTTTTTTTCATAGTTTTGTAGCTTGTTTTTAGTAGAGCATTAAACCTCTTAAGTAAAAACAAGTCTTTTTATTATGTCATTTTTCATAATGTAACAACACTTTATCATGAAAAAATCTTACCGATTAATAATAAGTAGTTTTTTTATTCTTATTTCAAGCTCAATTTTTTCTGTAAGCAATGAAGCTCCTAATTTCAGTCAGTTGGTTTCCTCCCGCTTTTATCGGCAATGGGCTAAAATTACTCAGGAAAAGGCATACATTCAAACCGATAAACCTTATTACAATGCCGGAGAAGATATCTGGTTCAAAGGATATGTACTAAATGCTGCAACGCACATTCCAAATTCGGTTAGCAGGTTTTTGTATGTCGAATTGCTAGACAAATCCGACTCGGTTATCAGTAGAGTAAAAATACGGAAAGATTCACTTGGATTTTATGGAAACATAAAGCTTAACCCGGAATTACAACCCGGAATGTTTGCTATAAGAGCGTATACGTATTATATGCAAAATGTATCTTCAGATTTTTTCTTCTCCAAAAATATTTACATTGGTAACAGTATCGACGATCGGGTTAATTGTAATATAGTATATGGAAAAACGATTAATAATACTATCCCTGTTTTTTTAGAATTTAAAAATACATTTAAAAGTCCTATTGTTGATCGAAGAGTTAAAATTACTTACAACGGCAGCGAAAAAAGTTATAAATCTACATTTTTACAAACAAACAAAGACGGGCGAATTGCATGGTTGATTCCGTACGACAGTTTGTTGACAAACAAATATATTGAAGTCAGAATTGCTGATGATGACATGAAATATAGTAAGAAATTCTTTATTCCGGATTTTAGGAACGACTTTGATCTTCAGTTTTTTCCCGAAAGTGGCGTTTTTCTGAATAATATTTTGCAAACAATTGCTTTTAAAGCTATCGGGACTAACGGATTATCTACCGAAATAACCGGAGTTTTATACAATTCGAAAGGAGAGGAAATCTCTGATATTAATTCCGTGAACAAAGGAATGGGCAAATTTACTTTAGTTGCTTCTGAAAATGAAACTTACTATGTAATCGTAAAAAATGCGAAAGGGATTCAGAAACGTTTTGAATTGTCGAACAATAAATCTGTTGGTATTGGCCTTCATATGGGCAAAAATCGAGGGAAAATATACTATCAGGTTTTTAATAACACCATTTTGCCTACAAATGAATACTATTTACTAATTCATTCACGAGGAATTCCATTTGTTGTTCAGAAAATAAATAAAACTGAAGGCATTATCCCCGAAGAATTATTGCCGTCTGGTATAGTCTCTTTTGCGGTGTTGGATTCATTGGGAAATACTTATTGCGAAAGATTGATGTTTATACAGAATAACGACCAGCCCATTATTACAATGAAAAGTGATAAAACAAATTATGCTAAACGTGAACCCGTACAACTTGATTTTAATATTAAATCTTTACGACAGAAACCTGTTGATGGCAGTTTTTCCATTAGTGTAACCGACAGTAAAATAGTGAAACAAGATACATTAGGGAATAATATTTTGAGCTATTTTTTATTATCATCTGATATTAAGGGTTATATTGAGGACCCTGGAAGTTATTTCGATGAAGATCAACGGATTTCGAACGAAAAAATTGATGTTCTTTTGTTGACTCAGGGTTGGCGAAGGTTTAGTACTGATGATATTGCAAAGGGAAAATTTAATGTTCAAAAATATTATGCCGAAGTAGGCCAGGCAATAACAGGAAAAGTGACAAATATATTCGGAAAACCCAATGTAAATTCTGAAATTATTATGTTGTTAGGTTATAAAAATCAGATATCCACGACCAAAACGGATAGCGCCGGAAATTATTTAATTGATGGCATTGAGTTTCCTGATAGTACAAATATTGTTTTAAAAGCCAAGAAATATAAAAATTTAGCAGACGTAGAAATTACACCCGATGCCGATGTTTTTCCCGAAACAAATATGTTTATTCCGGAATCAACCGACAAAAGCGATTTACCCCCTGATGATTATTTCCTCCAAACTAAGGAAAAGTATTATACCGATGGCGGAATGTTGGTAATAAATTTGCATGAATTAACCGTTAAAGCTGAAAAGAAAAAAGATAATTTTGATACGGATATTTATTCAGGGATGGCATCTACTCAGATTAAATCGGATGATTTAGAAAAATATCCCGGCATGTCAGTGCTGGATATTTTATCTACTGTTCCGGGAGTCACAGTTATGGGCGATGAGGTCTCCATAAGAGGAAGTTCTCATAATCCACTTTTTATGATTGATGGAATCGAAACACAGGAAATGCAGGACTTGACCTATCTTACTTCAACTGATATTGAAAGTATTTCGGTGTTTAAAGGTGCCGATGCAGCCATTTTTGGTTCGAAGGGAGGAAGTGGAGCAGTTACCATAACGCTAAAAAAAGGTGCTTCTATACAACAAATTACACCTTCAAGTTTAGCGCTTATTAAGCCATTAGGTTATCAGAAACCTTCAGAGTTTTATGTCCCGAAATATGATGTCGACAGTATTCTTATAAGCACGAAACCCGATTTGAGAACTACTATTTACTGGAATCCAACGTTGGTTGCCGATAGTACAGGTAATGTTCATGTCCAATTTTATACTGCTGATAAAGCCTCGAATTATACCCTCGTTTTTGAGGGAATAACCGATAAAGGTGAAATATGCAGATTTAAGGGAAGTATCAGAAGAGAAGGTTTTTAAAATAATGCATTTATATTTTGTTAAATCAAACCTTTTTTAATAGATTTGCAAAGAATTGATATTGCTTGCAATTATTAAATAAAAACACAGTATTATGGAAGTTTTTCAAAATTTGGATCCTTTATTGAGGATGTTTTGGTTTATCGCTCTTCCCGCAAGTGCAATTTTTATTGTACAAACAATAATGACTTTTATTGGTGCCGATGCATCCGATGGACTCAATGCCGATTTTGATGGCGATATGAGTGGTGGTGATGCACCATTTCAATTGTTCTCGCTTCGAAACCTTGTTAATTTCTTACTTGGTTTTGGGTGGACGGGTGTGTCCTGTTTTCGTTCTATCGAAAACAAAACAATTCTTCTTTTTGTTGCGGTAATTGTAGGGATAGTATTCGTTTTTATGTTTTTTGTTATCATACGTCAGATTCAAAAATTGGCTGAAGATAATTCTTTTAAACTTTCTAGCACATTAAACAAAACAGCCGATGTTTATCTCGCAATTCCAGAAAAGAAATCAGGAAAAGGGAAAATAATGATCAGTATTAATGGCTCATATCATGAACTTGATGCTATGACAGAAAATGAAAGAATACCAACAGGAGCTGTTGTAAAAATTGTAAAAATTGAAAATTCAGATATCTTAATTGTAGAACTCATTTAAAACCCACTTACATGTCAGCAGATTTATTTATGTCGCCCATCTTTATCATAATTGTTGCGGCAATTGTTCTTTTTGTTACTATTTCGGCATTAGTTGCCAGGTATAAACGTTGTCCTTCTGATAAGATTTTAGTAATCTACGGAAGAACAGGAGGTACATCAGCAAGATGTGTTCATGGAGGTGGAGCATTTATTTGGCCGGTTATTCAAGATTATGCTTTCCTTGATTTGAAACCTTTGTCTATTGAAGCCAATTTGACCAATGCATTGAGTCGTCAGAATATCCGTGTTGACGTTCCCTGTCGTTTTACGATAGCCATTTCTACCGAAGCTGAAAATATGAATACAGCTGCTGAACGTTTATTGGGTTTGAATTCTGAGCAAATACAGGATTTGGCTAAAGATATACTTTTCGGTCAATTACGTTTGGTTATTGCTACTATGACGATTGAGGAAATTAATTCCGACCGCGATAAATTTCTTGATAATATTTCGAAAAACGTTGACAGTGAATTGAAAAAAATCGGTTTGAAACTGATTAACGTAAACGTAACAGATATTAGAGATGAATCCGGTTATATCGAAGCATTAGGGAAAGAAGCTGCTGCAAAAGCCATCAACGAAGCAAAAGTAAGTGTTGCTGAACAGGAGAAAATTGGTGAGACCGGAAAAGCAATGGCCGATAGGGAAAAGGATACGCAGATTGCAGAAACCCATCGTGACCGTGATGTGAAAATTGCTGTTACGCAAAAAGATCGTGAAGTAAGTATTGCTGCTGCAGCAAAAGATGAATCGATTGGAAAAGCTGAAGCTGAAAGAGATAGACGTATTAAAACTTCCGAAGCTAATGCATTAGCAGTTAAAGGTGAAAACGAAGCGAAAATATCCATTGCACAATCGGATGCTCTTCGTAGAGAACGGGAGGCTGAAGCTTCCAGAATGGCTATTGCAGCGGAGAAAGTTCAGCAGGCAAATGCATTAGAAGAATCATATCACGCTGAGCAAGCTGCCGAAAATGCCCGTGCCGAACGTGAACGTTCTACCCAAAATGCAAATATTGTTATTCCTGCTGAAATTGCTAAACAACGTGCCATTATCGAAGCGCAGGCAAATGCCGAAAAAATACGTGTCAATGCAAAAGGGGAGGCAGATGCTATATTTGCTAAAATGGATGCGGAAGCGAGAGGTTTGTTTGAAATACTTACCAAACAGGCCGAGGGTTACAAGGATGTTGTTGCTGCTGCTGGTGGTGACCCAACCAAAGCATTCCAGTTGTTGCTACTTGAAAAATTACCTGAACTGGTTCGTACGCAGGTTGAGGCGGTTAAAAATATCAAGATTGACAAAATTACTGTTTGGGATTCAGGAAATAACGCCGAAAACGGAAATGGCTCAACAGCCAACTTTGTAGCAGGAATGATGAAAACTGTTCCACCTCTAAACGATTTGTTTAATATGGCTGGTTTAAATCTTCCTACTTATTTGAAAGGTGCAGAACAAGCTGAAGAAACCGAGTCGGAAGAAATTAAAGAAGATAAAAAGGCAAAAAAATAAATTGGTTAAAAATAGAGTAATAAAAAAAACTCAGGAAATTATTTTCCTGAGTTTTTTTTATTTGTCATCTGTTGGATTTGTGGGCGTTTTCAAAATCAGTTGGTAAAAAGCCGCATCCAGCCATTTTCCAAATTTAAAACCAATCTCTTTTATAATTCCGTTTTGCATAAAACCTTCATTTTCATGAAGTTTTATGCTGACTGTATTGGCTGTGTCAATAACTCCGACTAAAACGTGAAAATTTTGTTCTTCAGCTTTTTTGATAATTGTCTGCAATAATATTTTCCCAAGTCCTAAGCCTCTTTTATCAGCCCGAACATAAACTGAATGTTCCACTGTGTATTTATTAGCCGGTCGAGCCCGAAACATTCCGTAAGTGGCAAATCCAAGTAAAATATTGTTTTCATCAAATGCTCCTATAATGGGATATTTATCTTCTTTTTTATCTGCATACCATGCTTCCATTATTTTCATATTTCTGACTTTATAATCATACAAAGCAGTAGAGTTTAATATCGCATGATTAAAAATATCCAGTATCTCAGGAAATTGTTGCTCGGTGCAGGGACTAAGAGTAATATTCATACGTAAATATTGATTGAGTTAAGCTGCAAAAGTAAATAAAAGTCTGAAAATCTACTAATTCTTTCTTACCTTTGTTGATTGATTTTTAAAACATTTATTATGAAAAAAATAGTTGTATTGACTGGAGCCGGTATGAGTGCAGAAAGTGGGTTAAGTACTTTTCGCGGTTCTGATGGCTTATGGGCAAATTACCATATTGAAGATGTTGCAACTCCAAATGCATGGAGAAAAAATCCGGCTTTAGTTCTTGATTTTTATAATCAACTGCGTAAACAGTTATTTGACGTTGAACCAAATCCCGGCCATATTGCGTTAGCCGATCTTGAAAAGCATTTTGATGTGCAGATTATCACTCAAAATGTAGATAATCTTCATGAACGGGCAGGAAGTACAAATGTTTTACATTTGCACGGTGAGCTAATGAAAATGCGGTCAACAGGTAGCGGTGAAGAAGTAATTGATGTGTTACCTGATAAAATTGAATTTTTTATTGGTGACCTTTGTCCGAAAGGCTTTCAGCTTAGACCACATATTGTTTGGTTTGGTGAAGCCGTACCCAAAATAGAAAATGCAATTAAGATAGTAGAAAAGGCTGATATTTTAGTTGTGATAGGAACTTCCTTGAAAGTGTATCCTGCTGCCGGTTTAATTCATAATGTCAAACAAGGAACACCTATCTATCTTATTGATCCAAATGAGATTGACTCCCTACCTTCAAATATTGTAGTTATAAAGAAAGGTGGAAATGATGGATTGCAGGAATTAAGGGAAAAGTACCTGAAGCTTAAATAGAATAGAATTTCGTTAAACACAAATTAAAAGTGAATTTTTTTGATATTTTTGCACTCTAATTTTTAAAAGATTACAAATGTGAATTTAAATGATTTGCTTTCCAACATACACTGGATTTCTGCTATTTTGTTGACCATTCTTTCCTTTGTTATTGGATATGCTTGGCATCAACCTCTTTTATTTGGAAAAATTTGGAAAAAAGAAAATATTCCTACTAATGCTGAAATTTAAATTAATGCGCCTTTAGTCTTTGGTGGAACTGCTTTTATGTATTTGTTGCAAGAGTCGGTTTAAGTGCCGTTTGCTCAGGAAAAGGTGCGATTACAGGCTTATTGAGTGCCCTATTGATTTTAATTGTATGGGTTTTTCCGACTGTTGCCGGTACTTATTTATTTGCCAATCTGTCGCTAAAATTATTGGCAATTGATGCGGGAATGGATGTCGTTTTATTTGCTTTATCGGGTTTGATATTTGGAATTTCGTGATTTTATTATTAACTTTGGTAAAACTCAATGTTAAAATATTAATAAATTTATGAGTATAGAAGAAAAAGAAAATGTTGTATTTGATTATTTTCAACCTGAAGATTACCCTGATTTTAAAGAAGCCATGATTCTGGCGTATCCAACTATGCCCGATGCTTATTGGAAAGAAAATCAAATTAATATATTGTTAGATAAATTTCCGGAAGGTCAGGTTACAATAAAAGTGGATGGCAAATTTGCCGGATGTGCTTTATCTATTATTGTTGATTCAAAATCGTTGGGTAAAAATCATAACTATAAACAAGTTACCGGAAATTATACTTTTGATACGCATACAAATAACGGAGATACGCTTTATGGAATTGAAGTATTTATTACTCCTGAATTTCGTGGTCTTCGTTTAGGTCGTAGATTATATGATTACCGAAAAGAACTTTGCGAAAAACTAAACTTAAAAGGGATCACATTTGGCGGTCGAATCCCGAATTTTCATACCTATTCTGATCAGATGTCGCCAAAAACATACATCGAAAAAGTTAAGACAAAGGAAATTAATGATCCGGTATTGAATTTTCAGATTTCAAACGATTTTCACCCGACAAAGGTATTAAAAGGTTATTTGGAGGGCGATGATGCTTCGAATGAATATGCTGTTTTGTTGGAATGGGACAATATTTATTATGAGCAACCAAATTTACAAGCTACAACTATTAAAAAATATGTTCGTCTGGGACTTATTCAGTGGCAAATGCGACTTTATAATGGACTTGACGAATTATTGCAACAGGCGGAATATTTTATTGATGCTGTTTCTGGTTACAGATCGGACTTTGCCCTTTTCCCTGAGTTTTTCAATGCTCCGTTAATGGCTGAAAACAATCATATGTCCGAAGCCGATGCAATAAAAGAGTTAGCCAAATACACCCCTTTAATTGTTAGTAAATTTTCCGAATTTTCCATATCTTATAATATCAATATTATCACGGGTAGTATGCCAGAGCTAAAGGATGGAAAATTATACAATGCGGGATATTTGTGTAAGCGTGACGGTTCTATAGAACGATACGAAAAAATACATGTTACGCCTGATGAAGCTAAAGTTTGGGGTATGGTAGGAGGTTCGGAATTGAGAACCTTTGATACGGACTGTGGTAAAATTGGGATTCTTATTTGTTACGATTCGGAATTTCCTGAATTGAGCCGTTTGCTGGCTGAAGAAGGAATGGAAATCCTTTTTGTACCTTTCCTTACCGATACTCAAAATGGCTATTCGCGTGTACGTATTTGTTCGCAGGCTCGTGCTATCGAAAATGAATGTTATGTAGCCATAGCAGGAAGCGTTGGAAACTTGCCCAAAGTGCATAATATGGATATTCAATATGCCCAGTCGATGGTTTTTACACCTTGTGATTTTGCTTTCCCTATGAATGGGATAAAGGCTGAAGCGACGACAAATACCGAAATGATTCTTATTGCTGATGTTGATGTTGATTTGCTAAGGGAACTTCATCATACGGGTAGCGTACGAAATTTAAGTGATAGAAGAAAAGATGTTTATCATCTAAAGAAAAAAAATTGATAATTACCTTATAATGAAGCTGAAATAATGTCTTGGAAATAAAAAGAAAGAAAATATTGGAAATTCCAAAATGATTATCTATCTTTGCAGTCCAATTTTAGAATTCAAAATAAACAGTTTAAATAATTAATAATTATGATCGTAGTTCCAGTTAAAGAAGGCGAAAACATTGAAAGAGCATTGAAAAAATTCAAACGTAAATTCGAAAAAACAGGTGTTGTAAAAGAATTACGCCGTCGTCAATGTTTTGACAGACCTTCAATTGTAGATCGCGAAGAAAAAATGCATGCGATTTACGTTCAGAAAATGCAATTGCGCGAAGAATAGTAAATAAATATCAGGAAAATCTTGTTTCCCTGATTTATTTGTGTTATTTTCGTTGCAGATTTGAGCAAACGGTTATGATAAACGAATTTCTGCAATACTTACAGTATGAGAAGAATTACTCCTCTCATACTGTTTTGTCGTATAAAAGCGATTTGCTTCAATTTTGCAATTTTATTGAAATCACTCCCAATCAGTTACTCCCAAAGCTGATTACTTCACAACAAATACAACAATGGATATTAACCTTGATGTCATCTGACATTACCGCAAGAACATTATCAAGGAAAATATCAACACTAAAATCATTTTGGCGGTTTTTGCTAACCCGAGGTTATGTAAACTCAAACCCAACGTTAAAAATCATTTTGCCTAAAACAAAGAAACCCCTTCCGGCGTTTTTTAAGGAAAGCGAGATGGTAAAAGTTTTGTCAAATCAAAATATCCCTGATAGTTTTGAACCCGTTCGCAATCAGTTAATCCTGAAAGTATTTTATTTGACCGGTATACGACTGTCGGAACTAATGAATATTAAATATTCAGATGTTGATTTGACCCAGGGTAACCTAAGGGTTATTGGTAAACGGAATAAAGAACGTATGATTCCCATTGGAAGTGATTTGTGTGAAGATATAGAGCATTATTTGCTTATACGGGATAGGGAAGTAGAAATACAAGAGAATTATCTTTTTCTTAGAATTAATGGTAAGAAAATGTATCCAAAGCTGTTGTACACATTAGTACATAACAGTATGTCGGAGGTAAGCAGTTTACACAAAAGAAGTCCGCATGTGTTGAGACATACATTTGCAACTGGAATGCTGAATGGTGGTGCTGATATTAACGCAGTGAAAGAATTATTGGGACATAGCAGTCTGGCGGCAACACAGGTTTATACTCATACGAGCTTCGAAGAATTACATAATATATATAAACATGCTCATCCACGGGCAAAATAAAAAAAGGAGGAATTATGAAACTACGGATTCAATCTATCAATTTTGATTCAACTGAAGCGTTGGAATCTTACATCAACAAAAAGGCGATGAAGTTAGAGAAGTTTTTTGATGAAATTATTAATGTTGAGGTCTATTTAAAGGTTGTAAAACCCGAAGCGGCTACGAATAAGGAAGCTGAAATTAAGGTTTCAATGCCAAATGTTGATTTTTTTGCATCTAAAACCTGCGATTCTTTCGAAGAGGCTGTTGACTTAACTCTCGAAGCCTTAGATAAACAGATCAGAAAACACAAAGAAAAAGTCATTAAAAAATAAAATTTCGCGAGAAATGTTTTGTAGTCCAAAATATATTCGTACATTTGCAAGCCGTTTGAATAGCAGTATTTAAACGGCTTTTTCAACGGTGAAAACCTTATGAAATAGCACTTTGCCTCTTTAGCTCAGTTGGCCAGAGCACGTGATTTGTAATCTCGGGGTCGTTGGTTCGAATCCGACAAGAGGCTCAAAACTAATTGATAATTGATAATTTATAATTAAAAACAGCGGTTTTTATATTATAAATTATGTCTGTAAGAAACATAATTATTAATTAAGTATTATCAATTTCTAATTAAAATTTGGGTAGTTACCAAAGTGGCCAACTGGGGCTGACTGTAACTCAGCTGTCATTCGACTTCGGAGGTTCGAATCCTTCACTGCCCACAAAACGATGAGATGATGTGTTGATATGATGATTGTTTTAATTATCACATTTTCAAATTATCACATTATCACATCAAAATTGCGAAAGTAGCTCAGTTGATAGAGCATTAGCCTTCCAAGCTGAGGGTCGCGGGTTTGAGTCCCGTCTTTCGCTCTTAAAAGGAACGATAAAATGGTAATATAAGTTTTACCGCTACTTTTTTTGCTGTTGTAGCTCAGTGGTAGAGCACTTCCTTGGTAAGGAAGAGGTCGCGAGTTCAATTCTCATCAACAGCTCAACTTTGTAAGCTTTTTATAAAACATATTAAATTAATTATTAAATAATCTTTGAGTTATGGCAAAAGAAAAATTTGACAGGTCAAAACTCCACGTTAACGTAGGTACCATTGGACACGTTGACCACGGTAAAACTACCTTGACCGCTGCAATTACAACTGTACTTGCAAAAAAAGGACTTTCTGAATTGCGTTCATTCGATTCTATCGATAATGCACCTGAAGAAAAAGAACGTGGTATTACTATTAACACTGCTCACGTAGAATATCAAACAGCTTTACGTCACTATGCACACGTTGACTGTCCGGGTCATGCTGACTACGTTAAGAACATGGTAACTGGTGCTGCTCAAATGGACGGTGCAATCATTGTAGTTGCTGCAACTGATGGTCCTATGCCACAAACACGCGAGCACATTCTTTTAGCTCGTCAGGTAAACGTTCCTCGTTTAGTTATCTTTATGAACAAATGTGATCAGGTAGATGACGAAGAAATGTTAGAATTGGTAGAAATGGAAATGCGTGAATTGCTTTCATTCTATGATTTTGATGGTGACAATACTCCTGTAATTCGCGGTTCTGCTCTTGGAGCATTGAACGGTGAACCTGAATGGGAAGATAAAGTAATGGAATTGATGGATGCTGTTGATAGCTGGATTTTATTACCAGAACGTGCTGTTGATAAACCATTCTTGATGCCGGTTGAAGATGTATTCTCTATCACTGGTCGTGGTACAGTTGCTACAGGTCGTATCGAAACAGGTAAGATCAAAACAGGTGAAGAAGTTCAAATCATTGGATTAGGTGCTGGTGCTATCAAATCTGTTGTAACAGGTGTTGAAATGTTCCGTAAAATTCTTGATGATGGACAAGCTGGTGATAACGTAGGTTTATTGCTTCGTGGTATTGATAAAGAACAAATCAAACGTGGTATGGTTATTACACACCCGGGAAAAGTTACACCTCATACTACATTCAAGGCAGCAGTTTATATCTTGAAAAAAGAAGAAGGTGGTCGTCATACTCCATTCCATAACCGTTATCGTCCACAATTTTACATTCGTACATTGGATGTAACTGGTGAAATTACTTTGCCAGAAGGAACAGAAATGGTAATGCCAGGTGACAACCTTGAATTAACTGTTACTTTAATCTATCCGGTAGCTTGTAACGTAGGTTTACGTTTCGCAATCCGTGAAGGTGGTCGTACAGTAGGTTCAGGACAGATTACTGAATTGTTAGACTAATCAATAGTAAACAAGTATACGAGTAAACGAGTAAACGGTATAAATACCTGCCTCGTTTACTTGTTAACTTTTTACTCGTTTACTTAAAAAAAAATACACGGGCGTAGCTCAGTTGGTAGAGCACTGGTCTCCAAAACCAGGTGTCGGGAGTTCGAGCCTCTCTGCCCGTGCAAATTCTATTTTTATATGAAGATTATAAACTATATCAAAGAGTCTTATACAGAACTTGTTCAGAAAGTATCCTGGCCTTCTAGGACAGAACTTACTAACAGTGCAGTAGTGGTATTAATTGCTTCCATCATTATTGCGTTGATAGTATGGCTTATGGATGTTAGTTTTGAAAATATCATGACATTCATTTACGGAAAATTGTTATAAACTAAATCAATGGAGGTCAACAAAGTGTCTGAGTCAACAAATTTTAAATGGTACGTAATGCGTGCTATTAGTGGAAAAGAGAACAAGGTAAAAGAGTATATTGATGCAGAAGTCAAAAATTCAGATCTTGGTCAATATGTTGCGCAGGTATTGATCCCAACTGAAAAAGTATATCAAATCCGTAACGGTAAAAAAATTACAAAAGAACGTAGTTGCATGCCGGGGTATGTATTGATAGAAGCTCATCTTGTCGGAGAAATTTCTCATCGTTTACGAAACACTCCTAACGTTATTGGTTTTCTTGAAGAAAAAAGCCATGAACCAATTCCAATTCGTCCTTCGGAAGTGAATCGGATTTTGGGAACCATGGACGAACTTCAGGAGACTGAAGAAGAAATGCTAACGCCTTTCTTTGTTGGAGAAAATGTAAAAGTCATTTTTGGACCTTTTACAGGATTTAGTGGCGTAATAGAGGAAGTAAATTCCGAAAAGAAGAAACTCAAAGTTATGGTTATGATTTTCGGTCGGAAAACACCGCTCGAACTCAGCTTCACACAAGTAGAAAAGGAATAGTCGGTTGCTGTTACAAACCGGACTTTCCACTTTTTAACATCAAAAATTAATATTATTATGGCTAAAGAGATTGCTGGACTTATTAAATTACAGATTAAAGGAGGGGCTGCAAACCCATCTCCCCCAGTAGGGCCTGCATTGGGTTCTAAAGGGATCAATATTATGGAGTTTTGCAAACAATTTAATGCCAGAACCCAAGACAAACCGGGAAAAATTTTACCGGCAGTCATCACCTATTATACAGACAAATCATTTGACTTCGTTGTAAAAACTCCACCGGTTGCTATCCAATTATTGGAAGTAGCAAAGCTGAAAAGCGGATCGGCAGAGCCAAACCGTAAAAAAGTAGCTGAAATTACCTGGGAACAGGTTCAGACAATTGCTTCGGACAAAATGGTCGATTTGAATTGTTTCGAATTAGACGCAGCCATGAAAATGGTTGCCGGTACAGCAAGAAGTATGGGTATCACTGTAAAAGGTGAATTTCCAAGTAAAAATTAATAATCTTCAATTAAAATGAGTAAACTGACAAAAAATCAAAGGTTAGCTTTAGAAAAAATTGAAGCAGGAAAAACCTATTCTCTAAAAGAAGCAGCTTCATTAGTAAAAGAAATTACTAATACTAAATTTGACGCTTCTGTAGATATTGATGTACGATTGGGTGTTGACCCTCGTAAAGCAAACCAAATGGTACGCGGCGTTGTGTCGTTGCCAAACGGAACCGGAAAACAAGTAAAGGTTCTTGCGTTATGTACTCCCGAACAGGAAGCAGCGGCTAAAGAAGCCGGAGCTGACTATGTAGGACTCGATGAATATATCGAAAAAATCAAAGGTGGCTGGACAGATGTAGATGTAATTATCACTATGCCTGCTATTATGGGTAAACTAGGTGCTTTAGGACGTATTTTAGGCCCTCGTGGTTTGATGCCGAATCCAAAAAGTGGTACAGTAACCAACGAGGTTGGAAAAGCTGTAAAAGAAGTAAAACAAGGTAAAATCGACTTTAAAGTTGATAAATATGGTATAATACACACTTCGGTAGGAAAAGTTTCTTTTACTACTGAACAAATTGTGGAAAATACCAGAGAATTTGTTTCTACTTTGATGAAACTGAAACCCACGTCCTCAAAAGGTACTTATGTAAAGAGCATTTATCTTTCTAGCACAATGAGTATGGGAATTAAAATTGAACCCAAATCAATTGAAGAATAAAATAAAAGTTTATGAAAAAGGAAGATAAAAGCGCTATTATAAAACAACTTGAGTCAACTCTCAATGAGTACGCTCACTTCTATTTAACTGATATAGGCGGTTTAAATTCAGCCCAAACCAGTGATTTAAGAAGAGCATGCTACAAAGAAGATGTAAGACTTGTGGTTGTGAAAAATACATTGCTACAAAAAGCACTTGAAAGCTCATCAATTGATTTTAGTGAACTTTATGGATCTCTTAAAGGTGAAACGTCATTAATGCTTTCGAATCAGGCTAATGTGCCTGCGAAACTTATTAGTGATTTCAGTAAACAAAAAAGCAACAAGCTTAAGAAACCTATTCTGAAAGCTGCTTATGTTGAAGAAAGTTTCTACATTGGAGAGAACTATCTGGAAGCACTTATCCACGTGAAGAGCAAAAACGAACTTCTTGGCGAAATTATCGGATTGTTACAATCCCCTGCTAAGAATGTTATATCCGCACTCCAAACTGGAGGAACTACAATTCATGGCGTGTTGAAAACACTGTCGGAAAGATAATTTATCGTATTAATAAAAAAAACAAAATTATAAAAAAATAAGTAAAATGGCAGATTTGAAAGCTTTTGCAGAACAATTGGTTAACTTAACAGTTAAAGAAGTAAATGAGTTAGCTCAAATTTTGAAAGATGAATATGGTATTGAACCAGCTGCTGCAGCTGTTGCTGTTGCTGCAGGTCCTGCAGCTGCTGCTGAAGTAGCAGAAGAAAAAACATCTTTCGATGTAGTATTGAAAGCAGCCGGTCCTAATAAATTGGCAATTGTTAAATTAGTAAAAGAATTAACTGGTCTTGGCTTGAAAGAAGCTAAAGATATGGTAGATGCTGCTCCTTCAGTAATTAAAGAAGGTGTAACTAAAGACGAAGCTGAAGCCTTGAAAAAACAACTCGTAGAAGGCGGAGCTGAAGTTGAACTTAAATAATAAATCCTGATTATCAGGTCTTTGGTTTAGATTCCCTCATGATGAGGGATTCTAAACCTTTTTCTGTCTATAAAATAATTGAGTTCATCGCACCCAAATAACCTCTTTGAAAATGTCTTCAATAACAAAAGCTCAAAGAATAAATTTTGCTTCTATTAAAAATCAGTTAGAATATCCTGATTTTTTGGAAGTTCAATTAAAATCTTTCCATGACTTTTTTCAAATGGACACTGCTCCAGAAAAAAGAAAATCAGAAGGTTTGTATAAGGTCTTTTCCGAAAACTTTCCTATCGCTGATACCCGAAATAATTTCATCCTCGAATTTCTTGATTATTACGTTGACCCACCACGTTATTCGATTGATGAATGTGTTGAACGCGGATTAACTTACAGCGTTCCATTAAAAGCTAAATTAAAACTATATTGTACCGACCCAGATCACGAAGATTTTGATACAGTGATTCAGGATGTATATTTGGGACCTATTCCTTATATGACTGCAAAAGGTACATTTGTTATTAATGGTGCTGAACGTGTTATTGTATCTCAATTACACCGTTCACCTGGTGTGTTCTTTGGTCAGAGCATACATGCCAATGGTACTAAACTTTATTCAGCCCGTATTATTCCTTTTAGAGGATCGTGGATTGAATTTGCAACGGACATCAACAATGTGATGTACGCATATATCGATCGTAAGAAAAAACTTCCGGTAACTACTTTGCTTCGTGCTATTGGCTTCGAAAGCGATAAAGATATTTTGGAAATTTTCAATCTTGCCGAAGAAATAAAAGTAAATAAAACAAGTCTTAAAAAAGCCATCGGTCAAAAACTGGCTGCCCGCGTTTTGAAAACTTGGGTGGAAGATTTTGTAGATGAAGATACCGGTGAGGTGGTGACTATCGAACGTAATGAAGTAGTCATCGACCGTGAAACCATTATTGAAGCCAGTCATATCGACGAAATTCTTGAATCCGGTACGGCAACAATTTTACTTCACAAAACTGATGCAAATCAAAGCGATTATGCCATCATTTATAATACGCTTCAGAAAGACCCTAGTAACTCTGAGAAAGAAGCTGTATTGTATATTTATCGTCAGCTGCGTAATGCAGTTCCTGCCGATGATTCTACAGCACGTGAAGTTATCAATAACTTATTTTTCTCCGAAAAACGTTACGATTTAGGTGATGTAGGTCGTTTCCGTATTAATCGGAAATTAAATCTCAATACAAGTCCGGATATTAAAGTATTAACAAAAGAAGATATTATTGAAATTATCAAATATCTTATTGAGTTAATCAACTCTAAAGCCGATGTGGATGATATTGACCACTTAAGTAACCGTCGTGTACGTACAGTAGGCGAACAACTATATAATCAGTTTGGTGTTGGTTTATCACGTATGGCACGTACAATTCGTGAACGTATGAATGTGCGCGATAACGAGGTATTTACACCAATTGATCTGATCAATGCAAAAAGTATTTCTTCTGTAATCAATTCCTTCTTCGGAACGAATGCTCTTTCTCAGTTTATGGATCAACAAAACCCATTGGCTGAGATTACTCACAAACGTCGTATGTCTGCACTCGGGCCTGGCGGTTTATCACGTGAGCGTGCAGGTTTCGAAGTACGTGACGTACACTATACGCACTACGGTCGTTTGTGTCCGATTGAAACTCCTGAAGGACCAAATATCGGTTTGATTTCTTCTTTGTGTATTTATGCAAAGATCAATGAACTTGGATTTATTGAAACACCATATCGGAAAGTAAATGATTCAGTAGTAGATATTTCGGAAAATGGAATAGAATACTTTACTGCTGAAGAAGAAGAAAATTTAATTATTGCTCAAGGTAATGCTCCTTTGGACGAAAAAGGTAAATTTATTCGTTCAAAAGTGAAATCACGTAAAGGTGCTGATTTTCCAGTAATTGGACCAGAGGAAGTTGATTTAATGGATGTTTCTCCATCTCAAATTGCTTCTATCGCAGCAGCCTTGATTCCTTTCCTTGAACATGATGATGCGAACCGTGCTTTGATGGGCTCGAACATGATGCGCCAAGCAGTGCCTTTGTTGCGTTGCGAAGCTCCTATTGTTGGTACCGGTATTGAAGCGCAGTTAATTCGGGATTCACGCACACAGATTGCCGCTGAAGGTGAAGGTGTTGTTGAATTTGTAGATGCAACTTGTATAAAAATTCTTTACGAACGTACCGAAGAAGAAGAATTTGTAAGCTTCGATACAGCTGTAAAAGAATATAAATTACCAAAATTCCAGAAAACCAACCAAAATACAACCATCGACTTACGTCCAATTGTTGGAAGAGGTGAAGTTGTTCATGCCGGTCAAATTCTGACAGAAGGTTATGCAACTCAAAATGGTGAATTGGCTATTGGTAAAAACCTGAAAGTGGCTTTCATGCCTTGGAAAGGTTATAACTTTGAGGATGCGATTGTAATTAACGAACGTGTGGTACGTGAAGATATCTTTACTTCTATCCATGTGGTTGAACAATTGTTGGATGTTCGCGAAACAAAACGTGGTGTGGAAGAATTTACTTCTGACATTCCTAATGTTAGTGAAGAAGCAACTAAAGATCTTGACGAAAACGGTATTATCCGTATCGGTGCACGCATTGAGCCGGGCGATATCATTATTGGTAAGATTACTCCAAAAGGAGAATCGGATCCATCACCGGAAGAAAAATTGCTTCGCGCCATTTTTGGTGATAAAGCAGGAGATGTGAAAGATGCTTCGTTGAAAGCAACTCCATCGTTATCCGGAGTCGTTATCGGAAAACGGTTGTTCTCTAAAGCTCAGAAAAATCGTAAATCGAAACTGGCTGATAAAGCTGTTCTTCCAAAATTAGACGAAGAATTTGAAAACCAGGCAGCTATTTTACGGAATACTTTGGTTGAAAAACTGATTGAACTTCTTGGAGACAAAACCTCGGCCGGAGTGAAAGATTTCTTAGGAACTGATATCATTTCCCGTAATAGCAAGTTCACTATCGAGCGTTTACGCGAAATTGATTATTCTGCCGTTCAGCTTAGCAAATGGACTACCGATTCACATAAAAATGACTTGGTAAAACAATTGATAATGAACTATCTGAGAAAATACAAAGAATTAGATGCTCAAATCAAGCGTCAGAAATTCAATATCACTATTGGGGATGAACTTCCAAACGGAATTGTTCAGATAGCAAAGGTATATATTGCCAAAAAACGTAAAATCCGTGTTGGTGATAAAATGGCAGGACGTCATGGTAACAAAGGTATTGTTTCGCGTATCGTTCGTCAGGAAGATATGCCATTCCTTGAAGACGGAACTCCTGTTGATATCGTGTTGAACCCGCTTGGTGTACCTTCCCGTATGAACCTTGGACAGATTTTCGAAACTGTATTGGGTTGGGCAGGAAAAGAATTGGGTGTTACTTTTGCAACTCCAATTTTTGATGGTGCCGTAATGGAAGATTTAGATATTTGGACCGAAAAAGCAGGCGTTCCCAATTATGGAAAGACCTATTTATATGATGGTGGAACAGGAGAGCGCTTCGACCAAACTGCAACTGTAGGGGTAATTTATATGTTGAAATTAGGCCACATGGTTGAAGATAAAATGCACGCTCGTTCTATCGGACCTTACTCATTGATTACGCAACAGCCTCTTGGTGGTAAAGCACAATTTGGTGGTCAGCGTTTTGGAGAAATGGAGGTTTGGGCACTCGAAGCATTTGGTGCTGCTCATATCTTGCAGGAAATCCTTACTGTGAAATCGGATGATGTTATGGGACGTGCCCGTACATACGAAGCAATAGTAAAAGGTGATCCAATGCCTGCACCGGGAATCCCTGAATCGCTCAACGTATTGTTGCACGAACTTCGTGGATTAGGATTGAGTATTAGTTTGGATTAAATATATCAAAATTCCTTACGGGAACTTGAAATCTTTTATTCCAATTGTAAATTATCAATTGTAAATTGTAAATCAAAAAAAAGTTATGGCTTTTAAAAATGATAATAAGGTAAAGAGTAGTTTTAATAAAATTTCTATCGGTCTTGCATCGCCCGAAGAAATATTAAAATTATCGAGTGGTGAGGTTCTCAAACCTGAAACCATTAATTACCGTACATATAAACCCGAACGCGATGGTTTGTTTTGCGAACGCATTTTTGGTCCTACCAAGGATTTCGAATGTCATTGCGGAAAATACAAACGTATCCGTTACAAAGGCATTGTCTGCGACCGTTGTGGAGTAGAAGTGACCGAGAAAAAAGTTCGTCGTGAACGTATGGGACACATTCAGTTGGTAGTTCCTGTAGCTCACATTTGGTATTTCCGTTCATTACCGAATAAAATCGGTTATCTATTGGGGATGCCTACTAAAAAGCTTGATTCAATTATTTATTACGAAAAATACGTGATTATTCAGGGTGGAATTCTTGAAAACGGAGAAAATATCACCTTGGGTGAATTACTTTCCGAAGATGAATACTTGGATATTCTGGAAGCACTTCCACGCGAAAATCAACTGTTGGATGACACTGATCCTGAAAAATTCATTGCGAAAATGGGTGCGGATGCTATTCATGATTTGTTGAGCCGTTTGGATTTGGATGCTTTATCGTACGATTTGCGTCACAAAGCAAACAACGATACATCACAGCAACGTAAAAACGAAGCATTGAAACGTCTACAAATAGTTGAGTCGTTCCGTGCATCGAAATTACGCAACAAGCCGGAATGGATGATTATTAAAATCGTTCCTGTAATTCCACCGGAATTACGTCCGTTAGTACCATTGGATGGTGGCCGTTTTGCTACTTCCGATTTGAACGATTTGTATCGTAGGGTAATTATTCGTAATAACCGTTTGAAACGATTAATTGAAATTAAAGCTCCTGAAGTAATCTTACGTAACGAAAAACGTATGTTACAGGAGTCGGTAGATTCTTTGTTCGACAATTCACGTAAATCGAGTGCTGTGAAAACTGACGCAAACCGTCCGTTAAAATCACTTTCCGATTCGTTGAAAGGTAAACAAGGTCGTTTCCGTCAGAATTTGTTAGGAAAACGTGTGGATTATTCGGCTCGTTCGGTAATCGTTGTCGGTCCTGAATTGAAAATGCACGAATGCGGTATACCAAAAGATATGGCCGCAGAACTATACAAACCCTTTGTTATTCGTAAACTGATTGAACGTGGAATTGTAAAAACAGTAAAATCAGCGAAAAAAATTGTTGATCGCAAAGATCCTGTAATTTGGGATATCTTAGAGTATGTAATGAGAGGTCATCCTGTATTACTAAACCGTGCTCCAACACTTCACCGTTTAGGTATTCAGGCATTCCAGCCAAAAATGATAGAAGGAAAAGCTATTCAGCTTCACCCACTTGCATGTACCGCTTTCAATGCCGACTTTGATGGTGACCAGATGGCAGTTCACTTACCACTTGGTAATGAGGCAATTCTAGAAGCACAAATGTTGATGCTTGCTTCACATAATATTTTGAATCCGGCCAATGGTGCTCCTATTACCGTTCCTTCACAGGACATGGTTCTTGGTTTGTATTATATTACAAAGCCACGTAAAGGTGTAGTGGGCGAAGGTTTGGTTTTCTATTCACCTGAAGAGGCTGAAATTGCATACAACGAGAAGAAAGTTTCACTGCATGCATGGATCAAAGTAAGAACGTTGGATTTGAATAAAGAAGGTAATCTTGAATTGCAACTAATAGAAACTACTGTCGGTCGTATATTATTTAATAAATGTGTTCCACCGGAAGTAGGTTATATCAATGAATTACTTTCAAAAAAATCATTGCGTGATATTATCGGTAACGTAATTGATATTTGCGGAGTAGCTCGTACAGCTGCTTTTCTTGATGATATTAAGGATTTAGGTTACTATATGGCTTTCAAAGGTGGATTATCATTCAATCTGAATGACGTTATTATCCCACCTGAAAAAGAAATATTGGTAAAAGAAGGTAATGCTGAAGTGGAAGAAATTTTGAATAACTATAATATGGGATTCATTACTTTCAACGAACGTTACAATCAGATTATCGATACATGGACACACGTAAACTCTAAGTTGTCGAACATTTTGATGAAACAACTTTCTACAGATAATCAGGGATTCAACTCTGTATACATGATGTTGGATTCGGGAGCTCGTGGATCTAAAGAACAGATTCGTCAGTTGTCCGGTATGCGTGGTTTGATGGCAAAACCTCAAAAGTCAGGAGCTGAAGGTGGTCAGATTATTGAAAACCCTATTCTTTCGAACTTTAAAGAAGGACTTTCGGTGTTGGAATACTTTATTTCAACTCACGGTGCTCGTAAAGGTTTGGCGGATACGGCTTTGAAAACGGCTGATGCAGGTTACTTAACCCGTCGTTTGGTGGATGTATCACAGGATGTGATCATTAACGAAGACGACTGTGGTACATTACGTGGTTTGATAGCTACAGAAATGAAAAACAACGAAGACGTAATTTCTTCACTTTACGAACGTATTTTGGGTCGTGTTTCTGTACACGATATTCAAAATCCGCTTACCGGTGAACATATTGTATCTTCCGGAGAACAGATAACAGAAACATTAGCCAGAAAGATTCAGGATTCACCGATCGAACGTGTTGAAATTCGCTCGGTATTAACCTGTGAGTCGAAAAAAGGTGTTTGTGCAAAGTGTTACGGACGTAACCTTGCTACCGGTAAAATGGTACATCTGGGCGAAGCGGTTGGTGTTATTGCTGCTCAGTCAATTGGTGAGCCGGGAACACAGCTGACTCTTCGTACATTCCACGTCGGTGGTATTGCGTCGAACATTGCTGCAGAATCAAAAATCTTATTGCGTTATGATGGCCGTCTGGAATTTGATGAACTTCGTACAGTAGATGCAATAGATGAAGAAAAGACAACTCACCAGGTGGTAGTAAGCCGTTTGGCTGAAATGCGTGTGATTGATACAAATACCGGTATTGCACTTACCACTCAGAATATCCCTTACGGATCGAAATTATACGTAAAAGAAGGTGATCTTGGAACAAAAGGTCAGTTGGTCTGCGAATGGGATCCTTTTAATGCCGTAATTATTTCTGAAACAGAAGGTAAAATTGAATTCGAAGATGTAGTTGAAAATCAGACATTCAAAACTGAAACTGATGAAGCAACCGGATTGCTTGAGAAAATTATTGTTGAGTCAAAAGACCGTAATAGAATGCCGAGCGCGCACATTGTTTCAAAAGATGGATCTATTCTTCGTACCTATAACTTACCAGTGGGTGCTCACCTTGTATTAGATAACGGTGACAAAATCAAAACAGGACAGATGTTGGTAAAAATCCCGCGTGCCGTAGGAAAAGCAGGTGATATTACCGGTGGTCTTCCACGTGTAACTGAATTGTTCGAAGCTCGTAACCCATCGAATCCAGCTGTAGTTGCCGAAATTGATGGTGAAGTAACCTTCGGGAAAATTAAACGTGGTAACCGCGAATTGATTGTGACTTCGAAAACGGGTGAAATAAAGAAATATATGATTGCTCTTTCGAAACAAATTCTTGTACAAGAAAATGACTTCGTTCGTGCAGGAACACCACTTTCAGAAGGTGCAACCACTCCATCGGATATTTTATTGATTAAAGGACCTACAGCAGTTCAGGATTATATCGTGAACGAAGTACAGGACGTGTATCGTCTGCAGGGTGTGAAAATCAATGATAAACACTTCGAAGTTATTGTACGTCAGATGATGCGTAAAGTAGAAATACTTGACCAGGGTGATACCCGTTTCCTTGAAAAACAAATCGTTGATAAAAATGATTTTATGGAAGAAAATGATCGTATATGGGGCAAAAAGGTGATTTTAGATGCCGGTGATTCTGTAACAATGAAACCGGGTCAGATTATCACTCCACGTAAACTCCGTGATGAAAACAGTATGCTGAAACGTCGTGATATGAAACTTGTTTCTACTCGCGATGCAATAGCTGCTACTTCAAATCAGATTCTACAGGGAATTACCCGTGCTGCATTACAAACTACCAGCTTCTTCTCGGCTGCTTCGTTCCAGGAAACTACAAAAGTACTGAACGATGCTGCTATCAATGGAAAAGTTGACAAGCTGGAAGGCTTGAAAGAAAATGTAATCTGTGGTCACTTAATTCCAGCAGGTACCGGACAACGTGAATTCGATAAAATTGTGGTTTACTCGCGTGACGAGTACGACAAAAAAGTGGATGCACGTCGAAATGTATTGGATATGGATAGCGAAGGTTCGGAAGAATGAAACGAACATTATAACTCAAAAAAAACCGGATAACTTGTAACAGTTATTCGGTTTTTTTAGTATTACTATTAAATCGTCAAAGGGAATATTATTGTAAGCATCCCAAATCAACCGTATTGTTTTGCACAAAAAAAAACGGACTATCATTAGAATTTCTCTAGATAGTCCGTTTTATATTTTTGGTTATAGTTTCGGTAGAAACTCCTCCCAGTTTATTGGAGTTCTCAGTTTAGGAATTTTCTCCAGTGTTGTAGTTAACCATTTGTGTGGTTCAACACCAGCTTGCAGGCAGCTGCCTAATAGTGTGTAGAAAATGCAATTATCTTCCGCACCGCTGTCATTGCCTGAGAACAGGTAATTCTTTCGACCGAGTGTGATTGGTCGAATGGAATTTTCTACACCATTGTTGTCGATATTGAAATATCCTTCTGTACCTACATGAGGACTTTTGTGAGTTATCACTATCGTTGGAACGAGGAAGAGGCTTACAAGTTATTAAAGTGCAGAATTGAGTTAGAAGATTTCTCGGATAAAAGAGCCAAAGCAGTGAAGCAAGACTTTTTTGCAAAAGTCTTTTTAATGACACTTTGTGCAGCTTACACTTACCCGATTGACGAAAAGGTTCGGAAGGAATATAAAGCTGATGAGAACAGGAAACACGATCAAAAGATAAATAGGACAAATGCAATAGCAATGACAAAAGACATTTTGATTGCAGTATTTATCCTAAAAGAATATAAAAAAGCATTAGAGGCATTCGATGACGTTGTTTCCAAGACAAGAGAAATCATTCGACCAGGAAGATCCGTGGACAGAAATCATCGACCGAAAAAGCTTTACTCTATGAATTACAAAAAGTTATAGCTTATTACTAACTAAACGACATTGATATACAAATGATATACAAAAAAATAGAAATAGCCTGCTGCAGGCAGGTTCTATTTCTTTTGTCATGAAAAAGAATTTAACCAATAAACATCTTTTGTTCATTTAATACCGATTGGACAACCAATCTAGCTCAACTTTGATCCTGTCTTCTGCACTTGCCTGCGGCAAGCAGGGGCAAGTTTGTCTAATTGTTTTTACTACAATTTAATTGTTGTTAAAACATTGAACGTTTTTGAATCCTTAAAATTTAAAGTTGTTATCTTCGCAGATTCATAAACTTACTATAACAAAGCAAATGGAAACTAAATTCTTTAAGACCTTTAATTCAAAAGGTTGCACACTTTTTTTTCTCGTTATTTTCCTCTTTTTTATTGATATAAACCTATCGGCAAGTCGGTTTAAAAAAAATACGGTGTACGTTATTAATTTGTCAGGGACTTTAATTGAAAACAAAGAACCGGATAAATTTTCAGACATGCTACTGAAGATTATTGGACTGAAACCAAAGAATGAAATAGGTTTAAACGAAGTTTTAAAGAACCTGAAAATAGCTGCAGACGATCCGAAAGTCATTGGTATTTACCTCAAAAATGGTGATTTAAAGGCTGGTTATAGCGAACTTAAAGAGATCAGAGACGAATTGTTGAATTTTAAAAAAAACAGGGAAATTTATAGTCGCTTATGCCGATTTTTACAATCAAAATAACTATTATCTTGTTTCGTTGGCAGATAAAATTATGCTTAATCCCATTGGTTCAATCGATATTAAAGGGTTATCAAGCACAACTCGGTTCTATAAAAATGCGGCTGATAAATTAGGTGTAGAAATGCAAGTGCTAAAAGTAGGAACTTATAAATCGGCTGTAGAACCATACCTATATACAAATATGAGTGAACCCAACCGCCAACAAGTTCAGGTTTTTCTTAACTCTATTTGGGGGAATGTGTCTGGTGAAATTGCTAAAGCAAGAAATTTGAATATCGACAGTTTAAATAAAATAGCTAATGAATTTAATGGGCTAAAACCTAGCGAAACGCTTATTCAAAAGCACTTGACCGACACGCTTGTATATATCGATGAAATAGATAGCATATTAAATCATTATGTCCCAGATAAAATTAAAATTGTAAAAGTAGATCACAATACTTTTAGTTCTAAAAACAGAAGAAGTAAAAGAAATAAAAATAAGATTGCGATAATTTATGCTGATGGAGAAATAGCGAAAGATGGTCCGGTAAACGCTAAAAATATGATTGTAATGTGCAACGAACTCGAAAGAAATGCATCGATCAAAGCCGTAGTCTTACGTGTGAATTCGCCAGGAGGAAGTGCTTTCGAATCGGAGAAAATATGGCGCGCGCTAAGTAAACTGAAAGAAAAAAAGCCTTTGGTGGTTTCAATGGCCAATTATGCCGCTTCAGGCGGTTATTATATTTCGTGCATGGCAAATGAAATTGTTGCACAACCAACCACTATAACCGGTTCAATAGGTATTTTTGCTATTATTCCTAATATAAATAAGTTGAACGATAAAATAGGGTTGACTTACGATGGAGTAAGAACAAATGAGTTGAGCGATGGCTTTACAACTAACAGAGCACTTAGCGAAGTAGAACGAAATATGATGCAGCAGAATATAAATAGAGGATACAATCTGTTCGTGAAACGCTGTGCTGAAGGTCGGAAAATGACTGTTGATGAGATTGATACGATTGCTCAAGGTCGTGTGTGGACTGGCGAAGATGCATTGAAAATTGGATTGGTTGACAAATTGGGAGGTGTTAATGAGGCTTTTGCTGAAGCAGCAAAACTTGCAAAACTTGAGAACTTCCAAATTGTGAAAACTAAAATTAGAGGAGACGGAAATTCAGTAAGTTTGTCAAAAGTAAAATTGAATTTAGAGCAGGAGATGCTAAATAATAAATTAGGAGAATATTATCAATTATTTAAGGACATGAATGAATTAGAATCAAAAGATAAAATTCAAGCTAAACTTATGTTTGATCTCGACAATTAACGTAGACTTAATTTTGAGTGTACTCCGAAAAGTTATTTCCGAATCTACTTGATGTCAGACAGGTCTAAATTACACAATTGTCACAAATATACACAAAAATAAGTTTAGATATTACGTTGAAATATAGGCGTCTATGTCTTTGTGTCTTTCTGTGTTATTTGTGTCCTGTTTTTCTTCGGTGCGGACTCAATTTTGGAATTATAAAAAAGTTATTAACCTGAGAAAGTAAGCATAATTTTGTTTCCCATGACGAAATTAACCCTTATTTTTTGTTATTCTATCATTTGGTGTACTCAAAAAAACGCAGTATCTTAGTGCAATATTTTAAAGGAATAAATAAAGTATCACGATAACAAATAAAACTATGGAACATGATTATTGTATAATAATGGCTGGTGGCGTTGGAAGTCGCTTTTGGCCATTTAGTCGGAACAATCGCCCCAAGCAATTTCTTGACTTTTTTGGAACCGGCCGTTCGCTTTTACAAATGACATTTGATAGAATGCGTCACTTGGTACCTGCAGAAAATATATTGATAGTATCTAATGTCATTTATAAGGATTTGATTTTGGAACAATTACCCGAAATTAAAGCTAATCAGGTACTTCTTGAACCAAATCGTAGAAATACAGCACCTTGTATTGCATATGCAGTGAATAGAATTAAGTCCATTACCAATAAAGCCAATATTATTGTTGCTCCATCGGATCATTTGATATTGAAAGAAGTTGACTTTTTGGAAACAATTAAAATTGGAATCGATTTTGTCGAAAATAATGATAGTCTTTTGACGCTGGGTATTAAGCCAAGTAGACCGGAAACAGGATATGGTTATATTCAAATAGATGAAGGTGATTCAGCTTTACGCAGAGTAAAAACCTTTACCGAGAAACCAAATGCCGAATTAGCACAAATTTTCTATGAAACGGGAGAATTCTTCTGGAATTCAGGCATTTTCCTATGGAATCTACAAACAATTGTTAAAGCTTTTGATGAACTTTTACCCGAAGTGGCAACTAAATTCAACAGCGGAAAAGAATTTTTCAATACTGATAAAGAACAGGCTTTTGTCGATGATATGTATCAATCTTGTCCAAATATTTCCATCGATTACGGAATTATGGAAAAAGCATCGAATGTACATGTGTTGTGTTCCGATTTTGGTTGGACTGATTTGGGAACATGGGGCTCACTATACGAAATGTCGCCAAAAGATGAACATGAAAATGTAACCCTGAAATGTAAAACCGTTTTTTACGAAAGTGAAAATAATATTGTGGCATTACCAAACCAGAAATTAGCGGTGATTCAGGATTTGAATGGCTATATTGTGGCCGAATCCGATAATGTGTTATTGATTTGCAAATTGGAAGATGAACAAAAAATTCGCCAGTATGTGAATGATATTAATGTGAAGTTTGATGGGAAATACAGTTGACAGTTAACAGTTAACAGTTATCAGTTAACAGTTATCAGTTTACAGTAATCAGTGATTCGTTTGTAAGTGGTCATTGTTTGGATGATCTGAATTGTTTCTATTATTGTTTAAAAATATATTTGTATTATGATTGAAGGTAGCTTGGTTTATAAGAAGGCATATTCATTTGCAATAAGAATTGTGAAAGCGTATCAATTTCTTCAAACTGAGAAAAAGGAATTTGTAATTTCTAAACAGATTCTAAGATGTGGCACTTCAATAGGTTCAAACATTGCAGAAGCAAATGGTGGAATTTCAATGAGTGATTTTTCTGCAAAAATGAGTATCGCTTATAAGGAATGTTTGTAAACAAAATATTGGCTTTCACTTTTGAAAGATACAAATTACATTGAAGAAAATACTTATAAAACGATGTATAACGATGCTGATGAAATTGCTAAAATGTTATTTTCAATTTTAAAATCGACTCGAATAAATAAAAAATAGAATTAACAACTAATCACAGCTAACTGCTAACTGTTAACTGTTAACTGCTAACTGCTAACTGCTAACTGCTAACTGCTAACTGATTATTGAAATTATGGGATTTTTCAAATTATATAAACCACGCAAATACGACTACCGTTATATTTATTACGACTCCAAAAAGGAGGCGCAGAAGGATCGTGAAAAACGTTTAGCTGAAGAGGGTGAGAATGGGGCTGAATTTAGATCTACCATTAAAAGAGGAACTTTTCGGGCTGAAGCGGCAAAGAATAAGAGCTCACGTAGTCGTGAAATAGGAAAATCGAATATCCGATTAGTACTTATAATATTCTTTTTGTTGCTGTTAGCCTATTACTTGTTGAAATAAAAAACTTACATGAGCGATATTATTCATTTGTTACCCGATTCGGTAGCCAATCAAATAGCAGCCGGCGAGGTAATCCAACGTCCGGCTTCTGTTTTGAAAGAATTAGTTGAAAATGCTATTGATGCGGGAGCAACGAATATTAAAATAGTGATAAAGGATGCCGGTCGAACACTGATTCAAGTGATTGATAACGGAAAAGGAATGAGCGAAACGGATGCCCGAATGGCTTTCGAGCGTCATGCCACGTCAAAAATTTCCAGTGCCGACGACTTGTTCACCATTCGTACTATGGGTTTTCGTGGCGAAGCACTGGCTTCAATAGCTGCAGTGGCTCAGGTTGAACTTCGTACGCGAAGAGAAGATGACGAGCTTGGAGTTTTGATTGAAATTGCGGGAACGCGCGTGTTCAAGCAGGAATCTGTACAATGCGACAGTGGAACTTCATTTCAGGTGAAAAATTTATTCTTTAATGTGCCTGCACGTCGTCGTTTTCTGAAAAGTGATAATGTAGAGAAAGGTCATTTGCTGAATGAATTTTACCGGATTGTATTGGTTAACACCGAAGTATCCTTTTCGTTTTATGATGGAGACGATGAAATTTTTCAACTTTCGGCTTCCAATATAAAAATACGAATAGAGAATATTTTTGGAAAAAACAGCAAAAAACGCTGGCAACAACAGTTGCTTAATATCGAAACATCTACCAACCTGATTAATATAACAGGTTATGTGGGAAAACCTGAATTCGCTCAAAAATCAGCTGTACAATATTTCTTTGTCAATGGGCGATATATGCGTCATCCTTATTTCCACAAGGCGGTTATGTTGGCTTATAGCCAAATGATTCAGGCAACGGAGAGTCCAAACTATTTCATTTATTTCGAAGTTGATCCGCAAACTATCGACATTAATATTCACCCTACAAAAACCGAGATTAAATTCGAAAACGAACAGGCAATTTGGTCTATTCTTTCGGCTGCTGTAAAAGAATCGTTAGGTAAATTTAATGTTGTTCCGTCCATTGATTTCGATCAGGAAGGTGCCATTGATATTCCTTCGAATGTAAATGTCGAGAATGTACGTCCTCCACAAACAAATTTTAATCCGAATTATAATCCATTTACAACGAGTTACAAAAGACCCACATTGGACTGGGAACAGTTGTATGGTGGGTTTGAAAAGAAAAAGGAAGAGCCTGATTCACCTTCTGAAGGACAACCGTTTCAGAGTTCAATGTCTATTGAAAGCAATGATCAGCAACAAACTTTCGAAAATATTGAATCACGTTCAGAGAATTTTCAGTTTAAAAACCGTTATATTCTTACTGGAATTAAATCGGGGATGTTAATGATTGATCAACAGCGTGCTCACACCCGTGTTTTGTTCGATTTATTTATGATTCAAATGGAGAACAGAAAAGCGGTTTCTCAACAGATTCTTTTCCCGGAAACGCTTGAACTGACTCCCGACGATGCATTGATTTTCGAACAAATGATGCCCGATTTAAACCGACTGGGATTTGAATTTGAAAAGATGGAATTAAACTCCTATAGCGTAAAAGGAGTTTCGTCACATGTGGGAACAGCAAGTGTGGTGAATTTATTGCTGGAAATGCTTGATAAAACCAAAAATACCGCTGAAGATATATCCGCCAGTCTGCATGAAACAATTGCATTGACTCTTGCCGAAACGGCTTCTCTTAAATCGGGTCAACGACTTACTTCCGAAGAAATGAGTGACCTTATTGATCGACTTTTTGCGAGTGCTAACCATAATTTCACTCCGGATGGGAAGAAAATTATGACCATTTTTACCGGCGAAGAATTGGATAAAAGGTTTTAAAATCTAACTTCTAGTTGTCGAGGAACGAGACACTAAAACGTTAATCTTTAAAGATCTATTATTTACACATGAAATACCCATGTACAAAATAGCAATTTTGGACACACAAGGGCTTCCGATAGTTATCGGGATATAAAAATACAAAACACTTTCTGTTCCCTCTCTTATTCCCCCTCTTTCTCCCTCTCCTTTTGGAGATGGTTGGGGTGAGGTCAGGGTTAGGGGCAGATTAATCCAATTATAAACAATGAAATCCCTACTAATATTTGACCTTGATGGTACTTTATTGGACACAGTTGCCGATTTGGCAGTTAGTACCAATTACGCACTGAATTTTTGTGGTTTCCCTTCGCACGAAATAGAGGCTTATCGCAAATTTATAGGTAATGGCATTAATAATTTATTTGAACGGGCTTTGCCAATAGGACAAAAAACACAGGAAAATGTGTTGAAAATTAGAAAGCCTTTCTTGGAGTATTATGGTGAGCATAGTTCTGAACTAACCGTACCTTATCCCGGAATGTCTCAGTTGTTAAAGCAAATTCAGTCGGCGGGGTTAAAAATAGCAGTTGCTTCCAATAAATATCAGTTGGGCACCGAAACACTGATTCATCGCTTTTTCCCGGAAATAAATTTTACGGCAGTATTTGGTCAGCGTGATGGAATTCCTATAAAACCGGATGCGCAAATAGTGTATGATATTCTCACAATTGCAGGTGTTGATAAATCAGAAGCATTTTATGTAGGAGATTCGGGTGTTGATATGCAAACTGCCATAAATGCCGGTGTTGAAACTATAGCAGTAACCTGGGGTTTTCGCCCTGTGGCAGAATTAGAAGCTTACCATCCAAAATATATGGTAGATAAAGCAGAAGAAATATGGGAAATATTAAACGCATAAAACAAAAAAACCGCTTATTAAGCGGTTTTTTTGTTTCTTATTCTCAAAAAGTTTATTGAACTTTATAAACATCAATTTTATCTACATCAAATTTTTTGATAAATGCAGCGTGTCGACGAACTTCCACTTCGCCAAAGTTCAAGTAAACTTCAGCTGATTTACGGAACAGATCTTCTTTGTCGCGAGAAGCATCAATCAACAACAAATATCCCATAATGATATGGCCAGCCATTTCCACCATACGACGTGCTTGAAAATCAATATATTCATTGTTTTTCGTTTCGTTTACTCTGGCAACTGTTGTTTCAAACAAATTTGTCATAATTTGTAAGCGTTTGCGTAAGGAAGTAAATTCAGGATTGATAGCTTGATTGTCGTAATCACGAATCATTTTCAGATAATTTCCTGTAGTTACAAAGCGAATAGCTGCAACAACTTGAAGTTGCGAAGTTCCTTCATAAATTGTCATGATACGAGCATCACGGAAATGACGTTCGCAGGCATAATCTTTCATAAATCCAGAACCGCCATGAACCTGAATAGAATCATAAGCATTTTGATTCGCATATTCGCTGGTAAACATTTTCAGCATTGGAGTTAATGCATCTGCCAATTTTGAATATTCTTTGTATTCTGCTTTTTCTTCAGGAGTTAGCTTTCTTTCCGCTTCAATAGCTTCGTAAGCTTTGTAAATATCAACAAAACGAGTAGTTTCGTACAATAATGCACGTGAAGCATCGAGTTTAGCTTTTATTACCGAAACCAATTCGTAAACAGCAGGGAATTCGATAATTGCTTTTCCAAATTGTTTACGGTCACGGGCGTAATTTAAAGCCTCGGTATAAGCAGCCGACGAAAGTCCAACCGATTGAGCACCAATACCCAAACGAGCACCGTTCATCAACGACATTACATATTTAATCAAACCCATACGGCGGGTTCCGACTAATTGTGCAGGAGTATTATTGAAAACGAGTTCACAAGTTGGTGAACCTTTAATTCCTAATTTATTTTCTATACGGCGAACTAACACAGTATGATCATGTTTGTTGTCAGCTACAAAATAGGACAACCCTCTACCGTCATTTGTGCCTTCTTCCGAACGAGCTAAAACCAGTTTGATTTGAGCATCACCATTTGTAATGAAACGTTTCACTCCGTTCAGATACCATATACCATCTTTTTCATTGAAAGTAGCTTTCAACTGTACGGCTTGCAAATCCGAACCTGCATCAGGTTCCGTGAGATCCATTGAGCAGGTAGCACCTTCACAAACGCGAGGCAAATATTCATTTTTTATTTCATCTGAAGCAAATTCTGCAATCGTTTCGGCACAATCCTGCAGCCCCCAGATGTTAGCAAAGCCGGCATCGGCACGGGCAACCATTTCGCCTGACATTACATAAGCAATAAAAGGAAAATTCAAACCGCCGTATTGACGAGGTAAGGTAATTCCGTAAACTCCGGCTTGCATCAATGCTTCGTGATTTTCCTGAGTTCCACGAGCGTAAATTACGCGGCTGTTTTCAACCTGTGGCCCCTCGTGATCAACACTTTCTGCATTTGGTGCAATAATATCATTACAAATTCCCCCGATAATTTCGAGAACTTTTTCGTAATTGTCAACTGCATCTTCAAAATCGCGGGATGCATAATCATATTTATCTTTATCAGCAAAGTTGCGCTCTTTGAGGTCAACAATTTTCTTCATCAAGGGATGCGAAAGCTGAAATTTTATGGCAGGATTGTCGTTATAAAAGTTCATAATATTTTTCTTTTTGAAGTTACAGTAGTTATAGAAGTAATGTTGAAGTTATGTTTGCTATTATTTTTCATTTTTATCAGTAAGAATCTTTTCACAATAATTATTTAAAGACTTACTAGTTTCTTCTAATAGTTGATTCAATTTTTCAGAATTAACGTTATCAGTATATTTTAAATCTTTTGAAAGAATAATATAGTATCTGCATTCTTCAAGACTTGCTTGAGCTATATTGAAAAATCTTAATTTCTCTGTTTTGCTCAATCTTTTATATCCTTCTGCAATATTTGCAGGAATAGATATTGAGGCTCTGCGAAATTGTGATACTAAGCCGAAAAGTTCATTTTTAGGATAATTTGCGGTGAGATTATACATCTCTAAAACAAAACGGTGTGCTTGTTGCCACATTCTTAAATCAATAAATGAACTTGTTGCCATAACTTCTTAACTTCAATAACGTCTCTTTACTTCGAGTTTTTCTTATAGTATTTAATCATTTTTGGTAATACCTCTTCAATATTTCCGGTTATTACATAATCGGCAATTGCGTTGATAGGCGCTTTAGGGTCATTGTTAATAGCAATAATCATGGCACTCTCTTGCATTCCTGCAATGTGTTGGATTTGACCCGAAATACCACATGCAATATACAGTTTTGGACGAACGGTTGTTCCAGTTTGACCAATTTGACGTTCGTGTTCTGTAAAACCGGCATCTACAGCAGCACGTGAAGCACCCACTTCGCCACCTAATGTTTCAGCTAAATCATGTAATAATTTAAAGTTTTCAGCACTTCCAACACCGTAACCACCCGAAACAATAATGGGTGAACCTTTAATGTTTAGTTTCGATTTTTCCATGTGGCGTTCGATAACTTCCACAACGAAATCGGTATCGGCAACATATTTTGAAACGTCTAGCTTGTGCGTTTTACCAGTAAATTTAGCATCTAGAATTTCCTTTTTCATTACTCCCTCACGAACGGTTGCCATTTGTGGGCGACAATCCGGATTTACAATGGTGGCAACAATGTTACCCCCAAAAGCAGGACGAATTTGATAAAGTAAGTTTTCGTAGATTTTTCCTTGTTTTTTGTCTTCGTAAGTTCCAATTTCCAGGGAAGTACAATCAGCAGTTAAACCACTAAATAAAGCAGAAGAAACACGAGGACCTAAATCGCGGCCAATAGAAGTAGCTCCCATCAAAGCAACTTGTGGTTTTTCTTCTTTAAAAATATTCACCAATAAAGAAGTATGTGGTAATGTAGTGTAAGGAGCAAGGCGTTTGTCATCGGCAATATGCAGAACATCAACGCCAAAAGGGAAAACCTGAGCACCAACTCCATCTAATTTATAGCCAGCAGCAACTGCTTCCAGTTTACAGTTTAATTGTTTTGCAAGGCTACGACCTTTCGTAAGTAATTCTAAGCTAACATCGCCTACAATGCCATCTTCAATTTCGAGATATACAAATATATTGTTCATGGTAAATTATCCTATCGTGTGGTTAGCAATTAATTCTATCATTAAGTCTTCAATTTCAACATTCGATGCTGTAAGATGTTTGCTTTCTTTGGCTGTAAACACTACATTTTCGATTTGTTTAACCTTGGTAGGTGAACCGCTGAGACCCAACCATTGAACATCATGTTCGATGTCGTTAACGCCCCACTCGGTAATATTAAGGTAAGAATGATTGTCGTAAAAATTAGTATAATCATCACCGGCTTCCTGTCTTTCCGAAGGAGTAGCGGCACGTTTATATTTCATGGTGAGTTTTGCGTGACGAGGACGACATTCTGCTGCTGATCCATTTACTGTTACAACTAATGGAAGAGGAGCTTTTACTATTTCAATACCACGTTCAAGGCGGCGTTTTACCGTAATATTGTTGTTCGATAAATCCAGGATTTCTTCTGCATACGTAATTTGATTTAATCCAAGTTTTTCGGCTACCTGTGGACCAACCTGAGCTGTATCACCATCAATTGCCTGACGACCGCAAATAATTAGGTCGATTTTTCCCATTTTACGGATGGCACAAGCCAACGCATAAGATGTTGCAAGTGTATCAGACCCGGCGAATTCACGTCCGCTTAATAAAAAACCACCATCTGCACCCCGATACATACTTTCGCGAATAATTTCGGCAGCTCGAGCAGGTCCCATGGTAAGAATATGAACTGTAGCGCCTTTAATTTTACTTTTTAAGCGGAGCGCCTGTTCCAACGCATTCAAATCTTCAGGGTTATAAATGGCAGGAAGCGCAGCACGGTTTACCGTTCCATCAGCTTTCATTGCGTCTTTACCCACATTGCGTGTATCGGGTACTTGCTTTGCAAGAACAACAATTTTAAAACTCATTTTTTATCAATTATAATTAGTATTTCGATTGAATAATTTTGTTTGCGGAGCTTTTTTCTGCTGTTTTGAGAAAAGAACATTTATGATTCAAGCTTAGAAAAAAGACTCGCAAAAATAGCAATTTTTATTTAAGTTTCAACTTTTTTACTGCACAAAATTCTAAAAATGTGCATAAAATTTATGTAGTTACATAAAAAAAACGTAAGACTTTTCACAAAGTCTTACGTTTAAATAGGTATTAGTTTTTTTAAGGTATAAAAAAGATTGTGTTGTTTAGTTAACGATGCAAATAAACGGCTTAAAATGTAGTTGCACAAGTCAAAAAACATGTTTTACAACCTGTTTTTCGATGTTTTTGTCGTAAACTCCTCTTTTCTTGTGGGTGAAATCAATGTTAAATGTAACATAATCAGTGTTATATGATTCATTTGTGGTGTTTCGCTAAAAAAAGCTAAAAAAACCATTTTTGTTCAGTATTTATCTCCGAAAATTAACTGGGATGTTTTTTTACTTAAAATATCTTACAAATTTAAAATATTTTATCTGATTATTTTTGTAAAAAATAAAGTAAAATATTAACGTTTGTCAAAAACAATGAAAAGTTTTATCTTTGCAATCATAAATCTTTAATAACAAGAAATCATACTTTCTGTTGAAAAGTAGGTTTCAATAATCAACTAAAAAAATATTACAAATGAAAAAGACCGGACTTCTATTCGTTATTATTTTATTTACAACAGGTATGATGGCTCAAAACCTTCAAGTGCATTATGATTTTGGAAAAGATCGTAGTTATGTGACAACAACTTTGGAAATGTTTAAACCAGACAAATGGGGAAATACATTTTTCTTTGTTGATATAGATTATAACAGTGAAACAGGAAATCATCCTTCGTTAGCTTATATGGAAATTGCACGTTGTTTGAAGTTTTGGGATGGACCTTTGAGTGCGCATGTTGAATACAATGGCGGTTTACTTGAATCGAATTCGGTTTATTTCCCAATTAATAATGCTTGGTTGGGTGGTGTTGATTATGGTTGGCACGATAAATCTTTTAATAAATTTCTGAACTTTAAAGTGCTTTATAAATATATTCAAGGGAAAAATCCGACTTCATTTCAATTAACAGGAGTTTGGAACCTTAATTATTTTGATAAAAAACTTACTGTATCAGGATTTGCTGATTTTTGGAGAGAAGATAATATGAATTTTTCAGATGGACAAGGCAATGTTTTGGCGATACCAACAAACACTAAATTTGTATTTATTTCAGAACCACAGTTCTGGTACAATGCGACCAAAAATCTTTCATTGGGTAGTGAAATTGAAATTGCCAGCAATTTCGGAACAGTGAACGGGTTTAAAATTTGTCCTACATTAGCTGTTAAATGGAATTTCTAAAATAGTTCCAAAATTTTGTATAGATTACAGTATTTTGGTCATAAACACAAAACCGTATCAGCTTTATTGTTGATGCGGTTTTTTTGTTATAAATCTGTATCTTTGTGCTTCATTTTATAATATATGAAAAAAATACTCATCCTTTTACTTACAGTTCTACCATTTGTTGCCTGTAATAATGCTGCTCAAAAATCAAAAGCTGAGCAAAAAATTATAAATGTCCCTGATTTTTCATCCGATTCGGCGTATAAATATATTCAGCAGCAAGTTGACTTTGGTCCCAGAGTACCAAATACGAAAGCACATGAAGATTGTGCCTTGCTATTATCAGCTCAATTGAACCGATTTGGTGCAGAAGTTGTTGAACAAAAGGCCGATTTATTAGCGTTTGATGGTACAGTTTTAAAATCAACAAATATTATTGGGTCATTCAATCCTCAAAATAAGAATAGAGTCTTGCTTATAACTCATTGGGATTCTCGTCCATGGGCCGATCACGATCCAAAACCTGAAAACCGAAAAAAACCTGTAATGGCTGCAAACGATGGAGCGAGTGGGGTAGGAGTGTTGTTGGAAATAGCCCGTAATTTAGGAAAAAGTAATTTGTCTATTGGTATAGATATTGTTTTTATCGATGCGGAAGATTATGGTGCCCCCGAAAATTTCAGGAGCCAAGATACAGAAGATTCATGGTGTCTTGGAACGCAATATTGGGCTAAAAATCCTCATGTTACAGGGTATTCTGCGCAATATGGCATTTTACTCGATATGGTTGGAGCTTCGAATGCGAAATTCTACAGAGAACAAGCTTCGGATTATTATGCCGGCACAATTGTAAATAAAGTGTGGTCACAAGCTAAAAGCCTTGGTTTTGGGAATTATTTTATTGACGAAAAAGGTGGTGCTATCACCGATGACCATATTTATGTAAATAAAATATTGAGAATTCCAACAATTGATATTATTCAGTACGATCCCAATTCCGACAGTGGTTTTGGATCTTATTGGCATACAATAAATGATACGATGGATAATGTAGATAAAAACACGCTGAAGGCGGTTGGTACTACATTAATGCATGTGTTGTATAATGAATAATGTGGTAATGTGATGATGTGATAATGTGATGATGTGGTAATGGGATGATGTGATAATGTGATAATGTGATAATGTGATGATGTGGTAATGTGATGATGGGATAATGGTGGAGATGAGTTAAATATGGTGTGTTAATTTGCGTTCTTTTGCGTAATATGTGTTCAATATATAAACAATGAAATTCAAAAAAATAGCGGTAAAAATTGGTAGCAATGTGTTGACTCGTGCTGATGGTACCTTGGATATCACTCGTATGTCGTCCATAGTAGATCAGATTTCACAGCTTCATAATAAAGGAGTAGAGATTGTGCTGATTTCTTCAGGAGCCGTTGCATCCGGGCGAAGCATTTTGGGAATCAAAAAGAAAATGGATGTAGTGGATCAGCGTCAGCTTTATTCCGCAGTGGGACAGGTAAAACTGATTAATCTTTACTACGATTTGTTTCGCGAGCATGGCATTACAGTTGGTCAGGTACTTACTACTAAAGAGAACTTCAGTAGTCGCCGACATTATCTTAATCAGCGTAATTGTATGCGTGTGATGCTTGAGAATGATGTAATTCCGGTTGTAAATGAGAATGATACGGTTTCTGTTTCGGAGCTTATGTTTACCGATAATGATGAGCTTTCGGGTCTTATTGCATCAATGATGGATATGCAGGCGCTAATAATTCTCAGTAATATAGATGGGGTTTATAACGGAAATCCTGCAGATCCAACCTCTTCAGTTATTCGAAAAATTGAGAAAGGTCAGGATATAACTGATTTTATTCAAAGTTCGAAATCGACTTTTGGTCGCGGTGGAATGTTGACAAAAACAACCATTGCCCGAAAAATAGCTGATGAAGGAATAGAGGTATTTATCGCCAATGGAAAACATGATGATATGTTGCTAAGATTGTTAGATAAAAAAGCGGATGTTATTTGTACTCAGTTTGTTGCTTCTAAAGGCGATGTTTCCAGTGTAAAGAAGTGGATTGCTCACAGCGAAGGATTCGCTAAAGGCGAAATTCATGTAAACGAAAATGCAGCAAAAGCCTTATCAGGAGAAAAGGCCGTAAGTTTGCTACCTATTGGGGTAACTGAAATAATTGGCGATTTTGAAAAAGATGATATTGTGCGAATTTTAGACCACAACAGTTCCTTGCTTGGAATAGGTAAAGTTCAGTACGATAGCCAAAAAGCACGCGAAATAACCGGAAAGAAAAATCAAAAACCGCTGGTCCATTGTGATTATTTATATTTGGAATAGAAACGAAAAAAAAACGGGATTAAAACTCTATAATGATTGATGGAACATAATTATTTTGTAAAAATATCCTTTCTAATCGCAATATTGTTAACACTTGCAACGAAATCTTATGCTTTCTCTACGGTTGGTTATATTGTTACTTTAGACTCAGATACTATTTTTGGGCAAATTCATCTTTCGAAATTTAATCAGGTAAGCGGCGGATTAATTTTAAATGGAATTGAAGAGGAATCATTTCATTCTCGTGTGGTTTTTGAAGCTAATGGAGAAAAGAAATCGCACACTTATTTCCCTGAAATGATTTTAGGTTTTGGTTTTATTTACAATACGACAGTTTATATTTATGAGCGTGTTCAAACAAATATGAAGAGCATATTTGAAAGTGAAAAACATCAATATAGGTTTATGCGTTTACTTTACAATGGAGATTATGGAATAAGTCGTAAAGATTTGAGACTGATTCAAAATCCCGGATTGCAAAGTAATCCCGAAAAGTACTTGAAATTTACTTCATATTTGTACCATCTCAACAGGCTGGATCAAAAGCAATCTGTTAAGAATGATACAATAATTGAATAATAGAAAAAAGGTTTAATTCTAGGTTTAGTAAAAATGAATAGCAATACAACTCAATCAAACTGGAAACAAAATTCAGTAAAAGCATCACGTTCGTTGAATTTCGTGAACGATGAAATGATAAATGTCGTATTATTTGCGTTAGCTGACGAGGCTGTGCTTCAAACTGATCAGATACTGCTGGAAAATGCAAAAGATTTGGCAGCGATGGATAAATCGAATCCGATGTACGACCGGCTATTGTTAAGTAAGGAACGGATCGAAGGGATTGCTGCTGATATTAGAAATGTGGCATCCTTAACTTCGCCCTTTGGGAAAACGTTGATGGAGACCGAACGCCCCAATGGAATGAAAATTTCAAAAGTAACCGTTCCGTTTGGAGTGGTAGGAATTATCTATGAAGCACGTCCAAATGTTAGTTTCGATGTTTTCTCGCTTTGTTTTAAGTCGGGTAATGCCTGTGTTTTGAAAGGTGGAACGGATGCACACAATTCTAATTCAGCAATTGTCAAGGTTATTCAATCGGTGTTAGAGAAATTTGGATTGGATAAAAATATTGTAACCTTATTGCCCGCAGGGCGCGAAGCTACGGCCGAATTGATGAATGCTGTAGGAATTGTAGATGTAATTATTCCCAGAGGTGGAAAAGGATTGATAGAATTTGTCCGTGATAATTCACGCATTCCGGTTATCGAAACAGGGGCAGGGATTTGTCATACTTATTTTGATGAAAATGGTGACCTCGAAAAAGGAAAAGAGATCATATTTAATGCAAAAACCCGAAGAGTAAGTGTTTGTAACGCTCTGGATTGTTTGGTAATACATGAAAAGCGTTTGACAGATTTAGCCGAAATTTGTAAAAAACTAGCCACGAAGAAGGTGATAATTTATGCCGACGTTAAAGCGTATACATTTCTTAACGGAAATTATCCTTCTGAATTATTGCAAAAAGCTACCGACGAAAGTTATGGAACTGAGTTTTTAGATTATAAAATGTCTGTAAAAACAGTATCATCAATTCAAGAAGCAATCGATCATATTTCTACCTACAGTTCGAAACACAGTGAATGTATAGTTAGTGAGAATGAAAAGGCTATCTCGCTGTTTGATAAGATGGTAGATGCAGCATGTGTCTATACAAATGTATCAACGGCATTCACCGATGGTGCTCAATTTGGGTTGGGAGCAGAAATAGGAATCAGTACCCAAAAGCTTCATGCGCGTGGACCAATGGCATTGGAAGAATTATGTTCATATAAATGGATAATTAAGGGTGATGGACTTATAAGGAGTTAAAAAAAACAAAGCTAATTCACTTAAATTCAAATATTTTTACACTATTTGTTGTATATTTGAAAATAATTGTTTTCCTTTGCATCGAAAAGAAAGTGTATTTCTTCGTTAGGTTATTTTTATCTCACCTTTTCAAGGACTGATAATGTTCTAACCCCGTTTGTCTATACTGTTCTTGAAAACAAATTATTCAATTTTTTATTTTTATTTTATGAACATTTACGTAGGTAACTTAAGTTACAAAGTTCGCGAAAACGACCTTCAGGGCGTGATCGAAGAGTATGGTGCAGTAGAATCATGCAAAATCATCAAAGATCGCGAAACAGGAAAATCAAAAGGATTTGCATTTGTAGAAATGGCTGACGATGCAGCTGCTGCAAAAGTAATCGAAGAATTAAACGGTGCTGAATTTGATGGTCGCTCAATGGTTGTTAAAGAAGCTCGTCCAAGAAACTAAGATCAATTTCTAAAATCACAAAAGAAACTTCTGTTATCGAAAGATAGCGGAAGTTTTTTGTATAATTTTGTTTGATAATGAATAGATTCAAAGGCTTTTTAGCGCAAAGTGGGATTATTTCGAAAATATTATTATTGATAGGAGCAACTTTATTTCTATCCATTGTTAGTATCCTGTTATGGAAAGTTTTTAACCATGCAGATATGAATGATATCTCTTCATTGAAAATGTTACAACTTTTTCAATCCATCGGGACTTTTGTTTTACCACCTGTAGTGTTGGCATATTTCTGGAGCGAGAATCCCCAACGGTTTTTGCATCTCGACACTAAAACAAATTTCTCTGTTTACCTATTTGTAATACTTTTCATGCTCATAATCATTCCTTTTATAAATTTACTTGGAGCTCTTAATCAGCAACTTGTATTACCCGAATCGCTAAAAGTTGTGGAAACTTGGATGAAAGCATCGGAAGCACAAGCGACTCAATTTACCGAACAGCTTCTCGATGTTCACAGCATTCAGGGTTTATTATTTAATGTGTTCCTAATTGCTATTTTGCCGGCCATTGGTGAAGAACTCTTTTTCAGAGGGGCAGTTCAGGGGATTTTCACACAGCATAAAAACGCATTTGTCGGTATATGGCTCTCAGCATTTATTTTTAGTGCCATTCACTTGCAATTTTATGGATTTTTCCCACGTATGTTGCTGGGTGCGTTTTTCGGGTATTTATTGTATTGGAGTGGAAATTTATGGTTGCCAATTATGGCTCATTTCACCAATAACGTTACGGCTGTGTTGTTTTATTATTTTAAAAATAACGGTTATCAAGTGCCTGATATAGATAAAATAGGGACAGAATCAACCCTTTGGATGGGTTGTGTCAGTGCTGTTTTATGCGTTTTTGGTGTTATTTTCCTGAAAAGACAATTATTTAAAACAAATTAATTTGACCTTCTTTCACTCACAATAAGTAAGGCTTCTTCCCGAAGTTCAAATGGTAGCTGTATGTTTCGCAGTTGCAAACTTCTCAACCAACCGGCAACATCTTCTTCTTTTAATGTGTTAAATACTTCAGAAAGTTCATTTAACTGATTTGAGTTATAATCCGTGGGTGAAGTGTTGGCTAATACATCCAACTCTTCATCGTCGAAATAGATAATTTTATTTTCGTTGTTCAGCAGACTGTCTCTCTCACAAACAACGTGTGCTCCACAGCAGTCATCGCTTATTTCCGTGTTTAATTCAATTTCTTCAGGGTTGTCTTTTCGACGGAAATAGGTGACAGCAAATATAAATATTCCGAGAGATATGAGTAATAAAATAAGTGCTAGCATATAAAAAGTTCTTGTTATTAATTTCTTAATACAACGTAAATTTCGCGGCAAAGTTAGCTATAAATGCTCAAATTTGCGTATTTTTGTGAGTTAAAATACAATAGAAAGCACTTTTTAAAGTTTTAAATTTGATACAGTTGGTTTTGATTAAAATCAACAGTATTTTTTTAATACAGCTTTAACTTTTAGTAATATATACACCGAAAACTGCAACATATGCTCATTTTTAATAAACTGTCTCTATTAAAAAAACATACTGTTTTTCTTTTATTGTTCCTTACAATGATTATAATTCTTGTAAGTTGTTCAACAAAGAAAAATACCTGGAGTACCCGTAAAGTTCAGGAAATAAATACCCGGTTTAATGTTTTTTTTAATGGAACTACCAGTTATAATAATGGTTTAAAAAATATTCTGAAGGCAAATAAGGAAGATTATTCCACTTTTATTCCGATGTATCCAATCAGTCATCATAGCAATGCAAATGCTGCTACATCTGACATGGATCGCACCATTGAAAAATGCCGAAAAGCAATAAAACTGCACTCCATAAAGATTAAACCAGAAAAGGATTTAAAGAAAATAAATGATCCTGATTATAAGTTGTTTTACAATCAGGAGGAATTTAATCCTGCACTTAAAGAGGTCTGGTTACAGCTTGGAATGGCAGAGTTTCATAAAGGTGATTTTTTGGGTTCAGTGGGAACTTTTTCGTATGTAGCCCGCCATTACTCCGGTGATAAGGATATGATTGCCAAATGTCAACTTTGGACGGTAAGAGCTTATGCTGAAATGGACTGGATTTATGAAGCCGAACAGATGTTGTCGAAAGTAGAACAGGATAATTTAAAACAGTCTAATATTGGTTTGTTTGCCTCTGTAAATGCTGATTTGTTGTTAAAGAAGAAACAATACAAAGAAGCAATTCCATTTTTAGAACTTGCTCTTTCAAAGGAAAATGATAAATCGTTGAAACAAAGGTTTAATTATTTACTAGCCCAATTGTATCAAAAAAACAATGATGACAAGGCTGCCTTTGCTGCTTATACAAAGGTGATTAAAATGAATCCTTCATACGAAATGGATTTCAATGCTCGTATTAGTCGTGCTCAATTAAGCAACCGAAGTCTTATGGTAGTTCAGAAGGAACTTGCTAAAATGTTGAAAAATACGAATAATAAAGACTATCTTGATCAGATTTATTTTGCGTTGGGAAATAGTCTTTTACATAATAAGGATACACTTAATGCAATAAAAAACTATAAACTGTCTGTCCAAAATAGTACCAGAAATGGAATTGACAAAGCCGTTACGTTAATTGCATTAGGTGATTTGTACTATATTCGGCGCGATTACGTTGATGCACAGCCAAGTTACGATGAGGCTTCGAAAATCATGTCGAATGAAAACGATGATTATGCCCGTGTTTCAAGACTGGCAGAAATGTTGGGCGAATTGGTAATGCAGTATAATGTTGTGTTATTGCAGGACAGTTTACAGGCATTGGCTAAATTACCCGAAAGTGAACGCATTGAAGTAGTGAATAAAATTATTGATAAAATTTTTGCGGATGAAAAACTAGCCGAAGAAAAAGCCCTACAAGAAAAGGAAAATAAAGACAGAGGAGTTGGTGCTGATTTTATGGATGGACCTCCTATTGGTATGAATTCGATGGGTGGTTGGTATTTTTATAATCCTGATTTGATGAAAAATGGTCAAACGGAATTTACAAAAAAATGGGGACGCCGAAAACTGGAAGATAACTGGCGCCGTTCAATTAAAACGTCTTCTATTTTTTCGGATGAGAATAGTTCAACAACTCAGACAATTGCAACTGATGTTGAAGCTGTTGCTGATTCAGTTGTTAGCAATACCTTAAAAACGGATGATTTACCTGACAATAAAAAGCCCGAATTTTATCTCCGCCAGATCCCTTTAACGAAAGCACAAGTTGATAAATCGAATGTGGAAATTGCTTCAGCATTATTCGCCATGGGACAGATTTACAAGGATAAAATAGAGGATTTTCCGATGGCCATTAAAACATTCGAGGAGTTTTATACTCGCTTCGGAAATGATGAACGTAAGCCGGAATCATATTTTCAGATTTATCTAATTCAGACAAAATTGGGTAATACTGCCGAAGCCGATATCTATCGAACTAAATTGATAAATGAATTTCCGGATTCCAAATACAAAATGATTCTTTCGCAGCCTGATTACGCTGAGAGACTTGAACGAATGAATATTGTACAGGATTCAATTTATAGCTTAACATATAATGCTTATAATAAAAGTGATTTTAAAACGGTGTACAATTATGTCGCAGATATCCGGAAAAATTATCCGTTATCTACATTGATGCCTAAATTTATGTTTTTAAATGCATTAAGTATTGGAAAAAATGAACCGCAAGATAAATTTAAAGTTGCGTTAGATAGTTTGGTAAGTTTGTATCCCGAAAGTGATGTTAGTGCAATGTCAAAGGATATTCTGGCATTGATGAAACAAGGTCAGGAAGCAAAAACAGGAAAGTCTAGTGGTACATTGTTGGCTATGAGAGATGAAAGTGTAAAAACGGAGATAAATGAAATCAGTCAACAGCAATTTTCATCCGACACTAAATCCAAACATAGATTAATGTTGATGAGTATTGCAAAAAGAGATGATTTAAACAAATTAATGTATAATCTTGCTTCGTTTAATTTCTCAAGATTTATGATTAAAGATTTTGATCTGATTATAAATAAGTTAGATAGCACACAAAATGTACTTTCTGTTACAAATTTTGAATCGTACGATGAAGCACAGTGGTATCTCAATTCAATAAAAACAGATCCGTCACTATCAAAAATGTTGGACGAATATGTAACAAGTAAAATAATTATTTCGGAAAATAATTATGGATTGTTACGTACTGTCTATACTTTGAAGGATTATAATGAATTCATTGCCAAACCAAAAAATGTTGTTGAGAATACTAAAATTTCAACAAATAAAGTTACAAAGAAGCCCGAAGTTGTTACTGTTATAAAAGAAGATAAACAAATTAAGAATTCAGCTGTTTCAACTAAACCAGCAGTTGTACAACCAGAAAAAGAAGTTATAAAGGCAGTAGAGAAACCAACGAATGTAGTTTCAGAAAATAAAAATGAAAAATCTGTTGAGAAAGAAATAAAAAACACAACAACTCAACCAGCAAAACCGATAGAACCAAAGCAGGAGACTCCGGTTACAACAGTTCAACCAAAAGTAGATGATGTTCCGTTGTTTAAAAACCTTTTTGCATACCGTTCAAACGAACCTCATTTTGTAGCTGTTTATATTGTGTCAGGGACATTCGATTTTGAAAAAGTGAAAGTAGCTTTTGATGCTTATAATGCTCAAAATTATGCGGTTATGAATTTAAAGGTGACGTTGGAAACTTTTGATAAACAACAAGTTATTATTATTGGAAGTTTAAGCGATGCTCAGGCTGGAAAATCATATTTATTGAGGATGGTAAAAGAAAACAGTTTGTTCACCGCTTTGAAAGGGACTGTTTATCGCAATTTGTTAGGGTCGCAAAACAACCTGAATGTAATGATGAAAAATAATGCATTAACAACTTACTTCGAATTTATGCAGGAGTATTATTTAAAATAATTATGAAAAAAGACAGAATACTTTGGGCAGATGACGAAATAGACTTGTTACAACCCTACGTTTTATTTTTAGAGGAAAAAGGGTACGAAATTGTGACAGCCAACAATGGTAAAGATGCAGTAGAATTGTGTCAGAAAGAGACTTTTGATATTATTTTTCTGGATGAAAATATGCCGGGTTTAAGTGGACTGGAAACTTTAGCATTGATAAAAGATATCGATGCTAATGTGCCTCTGGTGATGATTACCAAGAGCGAAGAGGAAAATATTATGAATATGGCTATTGGAAATAAAATTGCCGATTATCTTACCAAACCGGTTAATCCCAGCCAAATACTACTTACTCTGAAAAAGAATATTCATAAAAAAGAAATTGTAACAGAACACACTACTTCATCCTATCAATCACAATTTGGTAGAATCGGAATGCAAATCAACGATTCGTTGACCTACGAAGATTGGGTGGAAGTGTACAAAAAATTGGTGTATTGGGAGCTTGAACTGGCAGAAACTGATAATGGTATGGACGAAATGCTTCAAATGCAAAAAACCGATGCTAATATCACTTATACCAAATTTATTCGGAGAAATTATGAGGACTGGTTCCAACATCCAGAGAGTCGTCCCTTGATGAGTCCTGATTTGTTTAAAACAAAAGTATTCCCTTTACTCGACAATGGTGAGAAAGTATTTTTTATTTTAGTCGATAATTTTCGATACGATCAATGGAAAATTATACGTGAATTACTAAGTGAATTTTACCAGTTCGATGAAGAAGAGTTGTATTGTGGAATATTGCCAACTGCTACTCAATATGCCAGAAATGCAATTTTTTCGGGTTTAATGCCGTTACAAATTCAGCAAATGTTCCCTGATCTTTGGGTAGAAGAAGAGGAAGAGGAAGGAAAAAATATGAATGAAAAGGATTTGTTGCAAACCATGTTTACCCGTTATCGCAAAAACTACAGTTTCTCCTATAATAAAATCAATGATTCTAATTCTTGCGCTCGGTTAATAGATCAGTTACCTCGACTTGATAATAATCAGTTGAATGTATGTGTTTTGAATTTTATTGATATGTTATCGCATGCCCGAACTGAGTCGAAAATGATGCGCGAACTTGCTAATGATGCAGGTGCTTATCGTTCGTTGACACTTTCGTGGTTTAAACATTCATCAACCTATGAACTCTTCAAATCTATTGCTCAACGTGGCTATAAAGTCGTTTTTACTACTGATCATGGTACGATCCAGGTAAATAATCCAGTTAAAGTAATTGGTGACAAAAATACAAATGTAAACCTGCGATACAAAGTTGGTAAAAACTTGAGTTATAACAAAAAAGAAGTTTTTGAGATTTTACAACCATCAAAAGTAGGCTTGCCAAGTCCAAATGTAAGTTCAGCATATATTTTTGCCAATAACGATAGTTTTTTTGCGTACCCAAACAATTATAATCACTATGTGAGTTATTACAAAAGCACTTTTCAACACGGAGGAGTTTCATTGGAAGAAATGCTGATCCCGATAGTTTTGATGGAGCCAAAATGATTTTTTAACCGCAGAGAACGCTGAGAAAACGCAAAGAAAATATAATCTAAATTAAATGACTGAAAATCAAATTTCTGAAAAAGTAATTGGGTGTGCTATTTTGGTACATAAAGCATTAGGTCCTGGATTACTCGAAAGTGCCTATCAGGAATGTCTTTTTTTTGAATTGAAAGAAGTTGGTTTAAAAGTTGAAAAACAAAAGCCTCTACCATTAATATACAAAGATGTAAAGCTGGATGTAGGTTATAGATTAGATTTGATAGTTGAAGAAAAAGTAATTATAGAGTTAAAATCTGTAGAAACGTTGAATGATATTCATGTTGCACAAATGATAACTTATTTGAAACTCTCTGGTTGTAAACTTGGTTTATTGCTGAATTTTAATGTCTTAAGATTGATTGATGGATTAAAAAGAATAGTAAATAATTTATAATTCTCTGTGTGACTTTGCGGAAAACTCTGCGTTCTCTGCGGTTAAATAGAAAAAATAAGAAATGAAAACATATACAAATGTAAAAGACCTCGGCAATTTGCAAGAGGCAGTCAAAGAAGCTTTAGAGATTAAGAAAAACCGTTATGCATACAAACATATCGGTGAAAATAAAACGCTGTTAATGGTGTTTTTTAATTCCAGTTTACGTACCCGTTTGAGTACTCAAAAAGCAGGAATGAACTTGGGTATGAATACCATGGTTCTGGATGTGAATGCCGGTGCCTGGAAGTTGGAAACTGAACGGGGTGTTATTATGGATGGCGATAAACCGGAACATATTCTGGAAGCTATACCCGTGATGGCTAGTTATTGTGATGTTATTGGTGTAAGAGCTTTTGCACAGTTTGAAAGTAAAGAATTTGATTATCAGGAAACGATTATCAATCAATTTATAAAGTATTCGGGAAAACCTGTTTTTAGTATGGAGGCTGCAACTATGCATCCTTTGCAGGCTTTTGCCGATTTAATTACTATTGAAGAATATAAAAAAACAGCTCGTCCAAAAGTTGTACTTACTTGGGCGCCACATCCCAAAGCATTGCCGCAGGCTGTTCCGAACTCTTTTGCCGATTTTATGAATGAAGCTGATGTAGAATTTGTCATCACTCATCCCAAAGGATATGAGTTAGCTGAGAAATTTGTACGTGGAGCGCATGTAGAATACGACCAGATGAAAGCTTTCGAAGGCGCAGATTTTATTTATGCTAAAAACTGGGCAGCTTATCAGGATCCAAATTACGGGAAGATTCTCAGCTCTGATCGTGCCTGGACGGTTAGTGACCGACAAATGGCAGTTACAAACAATGCTTATTTTATGCATTGTTTGCCGGTTCGTCGAAATATGATTGTCACCGATGATGTCATTGAAAGTGCCCAATCACTTGTTATTCCTGAGGCTGCAAACCGAGAAATTTCTGCTCAAGTGGTAATAAAAAGATTATTGACCTCATCCTAACCATCTCTAAAGGAGAGGGAATCCGTAATAAATAGACGATAAAAATTTATAAAAAGTATTATTAACCAGTTAAATATCCCCCTTTAGGGGCTAGGGGTCATGAATTTAGAACAAGTAGCCGCATCAATACGCGATGTGCCGGATTTTCCAAAACCGGGAATTTTATTTAAGGATATAACCACAGCAATGAAAGATGCTGAAGTGTTGAAATTTATTGCCGATGAACTTTATGAATACTATAAAGACAAAGGAATTACCAAAGTAGTAGGTGTTGAAAGCCGTGGTTTTGTGCTTGGAAGTATATTAGCTTACAAACTAGGAGCTGGTTTTGTATTGTTACGCAAACCGGGTAAACTTCCAGCTGAAACTTATAAAGTGGATTATGAGCTTGAGTATGGAACTGACTCGTTGGAAATTCATAAAGATGCCATTGACGAAGATGATGTTGTCTTACTTCACGATGACTTACTGGCTACAGGTGGGAGTGCAAATGCAGCGTTGGAATTATTGACAAAATTCTCCCATGCTCCTGTTTATGTTAGCTTCTTAATTGAACTAACATTTCTGAATGGAGTGGATAAATTGAAATCTGCAAAAGAAATTCATTCATTAATTAAATTTTAAAAGCCCCCCAATTCTTCTAAATGGGGACTTAAAGACGAATTAATATAGTTCAAAATGAATAATCAAAACACTACGAACTTAATTTCCTCTCCTTTGGAGAGGGTTAGGGAGAGGTTAACGCTTATCAAAGTCGGTGGAAAAATTGTAGAAGAGCCTGCGAGTTTGAAACAATTGCTATCCGACTTTTCAAATATTAAAGGACATAAAGTATTGGTGCACGGTGGCGGTCGTTCGGCTACGGCTATTGCCGCAAAATTAGGTATCGAAAGTCAAATGGTTAATGGACGACGAATAACCGACGAAGATATGCTGAAAGTGGTAACAATGGTGTATGGTGGCTTGGTAAACAAACAAATAGTTGCGGGCTTACAAGCCATTGGTGTAAATGCACTTGGACTTACCGGTGCAGATTTGAACTATATGCGATCCGAAAAACGTCCGGTGACTGAGGTTGATTATGGTTTTGTGGGTGATGTAAAAGAAGTGAATGCAGGAATTTTGGCCGATTTAATAGCGAAAGATGTTGTTCCCGTTTTAGCTCCATTGACACATGATAAAATTGGAAATCTACTGAATACCAATGCCGATACCATTGCAGGAGAAGCAGCAAAAGCATTATCGGAGTATTTTGATGTAACATTAGTTTATTGCTTTGAGAAAAAAGGGGTACTTTTGGATGAGAATGATGATGAAAGTGTAATTTCAAAACTTACACCTGACCTTTTTGAAAAATATAAAGTGGAAGGAATTATCAACGGTGGTATGATCCCTAAACTGGAGAATTCTTTTGAAGCATTGAATGCTGGTGTAAAACAGGTAGTGATAACAAGAGCAGATATGCTTCAATTTAAAACCGGAACAACTATTCAATTATAAATTAATTTATTATGAAAAAATTAATATCAATATCTTTTATACTGTTTTCTTTGATAAATTTAATGACAGCTCAGGAAGAGATTAAACTTTATCCCAAAGGTCCCAAAGAAAGTAATGACCTTCAAAAAAAAGAAAGTTTTCGCGATAAAGAATTTGTCGTCGACATTTCGGATGCCCGTATGTATGCTTATCCGGCTCTTAAAGAAAATGCAACAGGAGCAGCCGTAGTGATTTGTCCCGGTGGAGGTTATGTGGGTGTCTCTCAAATTAAGGAAGGTTCTGAATTTGCAAAATGGTTCAATGATTTGGGCATTACAGCATTTGTATTGTATTATCGCATGCCTAACGGACATTGTAAAATCCCATTGAAAGATGCTCAAACAGCTTTGAAGATTGTCTACAAAAGGGCTAAAGAATGGAATGTCGATAAAAATAAAATAGGAATTATGGGTTTCTCTGCAGGCGGACATTTGGCTTCTACTGTCGGAACACATTTTAAAAACAAAATACAACGTCCTGCATTTATGATTCTGGGTTATCCAGTTGTTACTATGGATTCAACTTATACGCACATGGGTTCGAGACAAAATTTGTTGGGTAAAAGACCTACAGATGATTTAGTAAAACTATATTCTAACGAACTACAGGTAAAGAAAAATACACCGCCAACATTTATTGTACATGCACGTGATGATGGAGCCGTACCTATTGCCAATAGTAGAAATCTGGCAAAAGCAATTCAGGATAAAGGTATTTCATGTGAATTGCAAGAATATGATAAAGGTGGTCATGGTTTTGGAATGCGAAAACGAGGAATTCCAGTTGATAATTGGCCGAATGTGTTAAAGGAGTGGCTAAAAAAACAAAAGTTGATTGATTAATATGAATTTTCAGGAAGAAACTAAAGATGCTATTGCTTTACTGCAACAAATGATTGCAATTCCTTCTTTTAGCAAGGAAGAGAAATTGGTTGCCGATTTCCTTGAGAAATATATGGAGATTAAAGGTTACGTTGCAATTCGAGACAAAAACAATGTATGGATGTTAAGTCCTGGATTTGATGCTTCTCGTACGACTGTTTTGCTCAATTCACACATCGATACGGTTAAGCCGGTATCGGGTTGGGTGCGTGATGCATTTACTCCCATAATTGAAAACGAAAAATTATTTGGTCTGGGGAGCAATGATGCCGGAGCAAGTGTTGTGAGTTTGCTTCATGCTTTTTTCTATTTGTCACAAAAAGAACAGTCTTATAATTTGATATTTGCTGCTAGTTCAGAGGAGGAAATATCTGGTAAAAATGGGATGGGAAGTTTATTAGCAGAATTACCAAAAATTGATTTTGCAATTGTTGGTGAACCTACACAAATGAATTTGGCAGTGGCTGAAAAAGGTTTAATGGTGTTGGATTGTGTCTCTATTGGAACAGCCGGACATGCAGCACGCAATGAAGGTGATAATGCTATTTATAAAGCTTTGAAAGATATTGAATGGTTTAAAAACTACGAATTTGAAAAGAAGACTGATTTGCTTGGTCCGGTAAAAATGTCAGTTACCCAAATTAATGCGGGAACTCAACATAACGTTGTCCCAGATAAATGTACTTTTGTTGTTGATATTCGAAGTAATGAAATGTATTCTAATCAGGAGATATTAGATGAAATTAGAAAAAAAGTAGGCTGTGATATACAGGCGCGTTCTACCCGATTAAGTTCGACGGCAACGCCACTTGATCATCCTATTGTATTACGAGCAAATAAATTAAACAGGAAGCTTTTTGGGTCGCCAACTCTTTCCGATCAATCGTTGATGAATTTCCCAAGCGTTAAAATAGGTCCCGGAGAATCTTCGCGATCACATACAGCCGATGAATTTATAAGATTAGACGAAATAAATGAAGCAATTGAAATCTATATTCAATTGTTGGATGGTTTAAAACTGTGAGTTGAACAGGGTCGAAATTGGACTATGTTGATTGAGCATACAGAACCATCAAATCAGTTTGAAATGGCAATTTGGAATAATAAAAAATCTGCATCCTAAAAGAATGCAGATTTTTTATTCTGTATAATACTTATTCATGAACAGAACGTTTGGCAAGGCTCTTCTCCCATGCCCAGGCACTTCGAAGAGTTTCTTCTACCGTTTCATTAGCAGTCCAACCCAATTCATTGTTTGCATGTGCAGGATCGGCCCATACTTTTTCGATATCACCTTCACGACGACCTACAATTTTGTATGGCACACTAACGCCAGTTACTTTTTCGAATGTTTGGATAATTTCTAACACCGATAATCCCCGACCGGTTCCAAGATTAAAAGTTTCAACCGATTTTTTAGTTTCGTGATTCAGCATGCGTTGAACTGCGATAACATGCGCTTTAGCCAAATCTACCACATGAATATAATCACGAATACATGAACCATCAGGAGTATTATAATCGTTTCCAAAAACTTGAAGTTGTTTGCGCAATCCTATTGCTGTTTGAGTTACAAACGGAAGAAGGTTATTTGGAACACCGTTTGGTAATTCACCTATTTCGGCAGAGGCATGTGCTCCGATAGGATTAAAGTAGCGTAGAATTACACTTTGTAAATTAGAATTTGCATAAATAGTGTCACGTATAATCTCTTCGCCTATTTGCTTTGTATTTCCATAAGGTGACATTGCAAATTTAATGGGTGCTTCTTCGGTTACCGGTAAAATATCCGGTTGTCCATAGACAGTACAAGAAGATGAAAACACAATATTTCGCATATTATGAATTGGCATCAATTGCAACAAATTTATCAACGAAACCAAATTGTTTCTATAATATAATAAGGGTTTTTCAACTGATTCACCTACTGCTTTGCTTGCAGCAAAATGTATTACTGCATCGAAATCTCTGTGTTTTTCGAACATTCGATCCATGCTAACGTAATCAACACAATCGATATTTTCAAAAGTCGGACGAATACCGGTAATCTTTTCTATTCCATTCAGAACATCAATATTCGAATTAGAAAGATTATCCACGATTACAACCTCGAAGCCAATATTTTGTAATTCAACAACAGTATGTGATCCTATATAACCTGTTCCGCCTGTAACTAATATTTTAGCCATATTTTCTTAATTTTCAATTATTTAATTTTAAACTCAAGAAATCAACCAGTCAACCAGTCAACTAATTAACTAATCTACAATTCCATTCTTACTTGAACAGTTTTTCAGGATATACTCCCTTGCGAACTAATTCATTTATTTTTAGAACAACTTGTGGACGATCTTCGGCATAAGTTACACCAAACCATTTAGAAGGGGTATCCAATACTTTACAGCTCGCTTTGCCTTCAACGATTAAATTGTTTACGGCCAATGGAATATAGTATTCTGATTTAAGCTTTTGTCCGTTTTCAACTAAAAAATCTTTGAAAATGGCTTCCGAATAGTCAAAATAGTCAGGTGTGAATCCCCACATATTCATCGATACGGGCGTGTTTTGTTGAAGTATTACCTCTTCGCCTTTTTCATTTATAAATATAATTGAACCACTCTTTTCTTCAATGTGAGTACGTTCTACTACATTCTGTAAATAATTATTCTCGTCAACAACACAAACTCCACGACTTACAGCGCCACTTTCAGAGAGGGTATTTCCAACACGGTATCCAATCATGCAATATTCATTTTGTTTACCTTCAATGCTGCGAAGAAAATCCGCCAAAATTGAAAAAGATTCCTGTCCGTAAAAATCATCAGCGTTAATTACTGCAAAGGGTTCTTTAATTGCATCTTTCCCCATTAATACAGCGTGGTTTGTTCCCCAGGGTTTCTCCCGTTCGGCATTATAAGTAGAACCTTTCGGAACATTAGATATTTCCTGAAAAACGATATCTGTTTCAATCTGATTTTTAAATTTATCAATCACTACTGATCTGAAATCACTCTCAAAACTTGAACGAATAACAAAAACAATTTTTCCAAATCCGGCTCTGATTGCATCGTAAATCGAATAATCCATTATGGTTTCGCCATTTGGTCCAAGGCCATCTAATTGCTTTAAACCACCATAACGACTTCCCATGCCAGCCGCTAAAACAAATAAAGTTGGTTTCATATTTATATTTTTAGTTTGAGTTACAAAATTAGTTATAAGTTTTTGAATTGAGAAATTTTTCAATGTTCAAATTTTATACAATTAAACCTAATTTGATTCCATTTGACGGACAGTGATACATTTATAATTGTTGAAAACTTTTACAGCTTATAATTTTCTTACGTTCCGAAAAAAATTATCTTTGTAAAATAAACTATTTTAAAATAATGACAAGAAAAAAAATCAGCTCTTTATACATATTATATATTCTAATTGGTTTAATCGTTTCGTTCTTAATTGGAATATCTATTAATCACCAAAAAGAAACAGTTGAAGTTGAAAAAATAGCTTTTAAAATTAATGATTGTGATCATGTCCGATGGGCAAATGCTCCGATAAGTCCCAGTAAAAAACTAAACGATTTAAATGAAGCGCATTTACTTCATGCAGAAAAAAATGGATTAAAGCATCCTTTTGTCTCAAATGAAGATTTTGAAAGTAAGATAGAAGATTATAAACGAAGATTTATTTTAACAGAGGTGACGGATAATAAATTCTATCAGTTAAAATCATTGACTCACTCATACCCGTATTTAATCCCGGAGGCTGTAGATATGCTTAACGAAATTGGCTACAGGTTTCAGGAAAGACTGACGGAGAAAAAATATAAAAAGTATCGTTTTAGAATAACTTCGTTGCTACGTTCGGAGGAAACACAAAACAAACTTAGTCATCGCAATTCTAATGCAACAGCTCATTCAGCACATTTATACGGAACAACTGTTGACATTTCTTACAAAAATTTTCTTAATGCAAAAAATGATTCAGTTGAAAGTAGTTGGGAGGGTATTCAAGCACTAACAAAAGTTTTAGTAGATATGCGTGAAGAGTGTAGACTTTTAGTGGTACGAGAGAGAAAACAAGCTTGTTTTCATATTACTGTTGTGGTTTGCAAACCGGATAATGAAGAAAATAATGAAAACTTAACAAAAGCAATAGTAGAAAAATAATTTTTTGATTAACTTTGCACTCGCTAAAAAAACACATTAGTATTTAAGTGTAATGACTTCGTAGCTCAGTTGGTAGAGCAACAGACTCTTAATCTGTGGGTCGTGGGTTCGATCCCCACCGGGGTTACAGAATTAGCAAATCCCTTGTAAATTTATTTTTACAAGGGATTTTTATTAAATGCTTATACGCAAAAGCTCCTAAAACATTTAGTACAACGACAATTAGAATGTTGAAATGAATCTTTTTAATAACGAATTACCGTAATTTTCACTAAAATACATGTATCTAATTCGTGTAAATTTGTGCAATTCGTGGTTTGTGATTTTTTATTAACAAAAGGAGCATGATCTGAATCAATAATTTCTATTAATTCTTGTTTGGTCTTTAGAACAGGATACTTCACAGACATTCATTTTAATTTATTCGAGTTACGATGTTGCTTTAGATTTCAGAATGAATTTTAAATCGTTTTTCAACACTTAATACCTGCGGTTTAAAGGCAATATCGTCTAAAATGGTTCATTTGATGCTGTTTTTTTATTTTAATGAATGGATTTAGAAAAAAACATCTGAATTATTTTTTAAATATTATAATTTATATGCTATATTTGCATTAAGTATTCAGTTGAATGCTTTTTATAAATTCATAAAACTTAAATATTAATTTAAAATGGAAGTATTATTAAACAAAATCAAAGCTGAATTTGAGTCTTTTGTAAAAGATGCAGATCTACAATTAGAAAAAGGAAATAAAGCAGCTGGTACACGTGCTCGCAAAAGTTCTCTGGATCTTGACAAATTATTGAAAGAATTCAGAAAAGTATCATTGGACGAATCAAAGAAATAAGCTTTTGATTTTAAAGAAAAAAGGAACAGGCTGAAATCTATAAAAGATATTCAGCCTGATTTATGTATAAGTAAATGGAACAAATTAATATACCATTTAGAAACATTAATAGAACGCTGATTTTCGCTGATTTATCGGAAAATGAAGGATAAAACAAAACGGATTTTTCTTGCCATCGGCAAGATGATTAAGACGCAACTATCTGTAAATCATTCCGATTTATCGGAATTCAAATCCGTTTTTTCAAATCCACTCTATCAGTGAAAATCAGCGTTTTATTCTTAAATATTTTCATGCAAAATACGACATTATTTGTTTTCAATTACTTATATTTATTTTTGTCTGATAAAAATCTGAATCGGGGTTCCGGTAAATTCGTATTTTGCACGAATTTTATTTTCCAGAAAACGTCGATAAGGGTCTTTTACATATTGAGGTAGGTTTGCAAAAAACAAAAACGTTGGAATAGAGGTGTTTGGTAATTGCGTAACGTATTTAATTTTAATATACTTCCCTTTTAATGCCGGTGGCGGATAATTTTCGATTTGTGGTAACAAAAATTCATTAAGCTTAGCAGTCGCTATTTTACGTTCTTTGTTTTCGTAAACCTGTACTGCCGTTTCCAATACCTTAAGTATACGTTGTTTTGTAATAGCAGAAGTAAATATTATTGGAAAGTCAACGAAAGGGGCGAGCCGTTCACGAATCTTTCTTTCAAACTCTTTTATATCGTTAGTTTCTTTGTTTTCAATTAAATCCCACTTGTTTACACAAACCACTAATCCTTTTTTGTTTTTCTGAATCAGCGAAAAGATATTTAAATCCTGACTTTCTATTCCTCGTGTAGCATCAATCATTAAAATTGAAACATCTGAGTTTTCAATGGCTCGAATGGAACGTACAACCGAATAATATTCAAGATCCTCATTTACTTTGGCTTTTTTCCTTATTCCGGCGGTGTCAACTAGATAAAAGTCATGACCAAATTTATTGAAACGTGTATAAATAGAATCGCGTGTTGTACCGGGAATTTCAGTTACAATGGTACGTTCTTCACCTACAAATGCGTTTACAATAGACGATTTTCCTGCATTTGGACGACCTACAACGGCAAAACGAGGTAAGTTTTCTTCTATTTCTTCGTAATATTCTGATTTGAAGTGAGTGAGGAGAGTGTCCAGAAAATCACCTGTTCCCAGACCATTTATAGCAGACATCATATAAGGTTCGCCTAATCCAAGTTTGTAAAATTCGGAGAGTTGATATTGCCACTCGAAAGTGTCGGCTTTGTTGGAAACCAGCAAAACCGGTTTTTTTACGCCGCGGAGGATTTGAGCTACTTCCAGATCGTAATCGGTAATTCCGTTCTGGATATCGACCATGAAAATGATGATGTCGGCTTCTTCAATAGCCAGAATAACGTGACGTTTGATTTGATCTTCGAAAACATCCGAAGAATTTATAACCCAACCTCCGGTATCAATTACCGAAAATTCGCGTCCTTCCCATTCGCATTTGCCGTACTGGCGATCGCGTGTGGTTCCGGCTTCTTCATTTACTATGGCTCTACGTGTTTTGGTGAGCCTGTTATACAAGGTCGACTTTCCTACGTTTGGACGACCTACAATTGCTACGATATTTCCCATTGTTTTTTTGTAATCTAAATTGGTTAGATGTTTACTTATTTTTTTTCTTTCTATAATTATTTTCTCAAATAATTGTAGTGGGTGAAAATATTCTCAATAATAAAAAGAACTTTTTTGTTTAAAACAATAAAACTTCTCTAAAGCCATAATCAACTTTAGAAAAGCTTCAATAAATTTCGGGTGGGCGTTGACGGATGGAACTTTGACATTCCGAGCATCGGAATTCGAACCGCCGACCCTTCCGATTGTATCGGAATGTTCTGAAAAAGTTGAACTAAGATTTATTTTCAGAAATTAATTCTTCGATAAATTTTCTGCTTTTCTGCGCTTTGATATAGAGCTCTGCCCTGTATGCTTCAGCCTTAGTTGAATAATCTTTTTTATAAACAACAACCCAAGGTATTCCTCTTTTAGTAAATGTACTTCTACCTGTGTTGTGTCTACTTAATCTATCTCCTAAATTAGCTGTTGATCCAACATAATAAATATCTGAGGTCTCAGAATATAAAATATAAGTTGTACACATATATAAGAAAAAAAAAGGTCAAACAAAAAATGCTGACCTTTGAATTTTCGGGTGGGCGTTGACGGATTCGAACCGCCGACCCTCTGCTTGTAAGGCAGATGCTCTGAACCAGCTGAGCTAAACGCCCCGAGAATGTTTTTTTATTTCAGAAGTATAAGCGTTGCGAATTCTAATATCGATCCTTCCGATTTGTATCGGAATGCTCTGAACCAGCTGAGCTAAACGCCCGAAATGTTTTTTTGTGAATATCAAATTATGTGGGCGTTGACGGATTCGAACCGCCGACCCTCTGCTTGTAAGGCAGATGCTCTGAACCAGCTGAGCTAAACGCCCGAATATATGTATTCGGATTGTAATACCTTTCTCCAAAAGCGTTGCAAAGATACATCCTTTTTTGGAATCTCAAAAACATATTTCTTATTTTTTAAATTTTCCGTGTTGAAATAAATACAACTACCTAAAAGACAGAATTAATAATGGGAATAAATATTCTACATGGAGAAAATTTGTTGGTTATTTTAATTAAAAATAGTCTATTGTTGAACAAATTATAGTTTTCTTTGTATTATATTAATAAATTCTATTTTGAGTTTTATCTTATTATTTATTTAAAACAAAATGATGAAAATATTCATTTCTATACTCGTCTTATTCTTTAGTTTCTCATCCCTTTCAGCTCAAAATGATTTTACAATTCCATTTTCAACAGATTCTACTCAACTTACTGTTTGGAACGGAAATGCCTATGTCCCTTTTTTTATGAAAGGAATTAATTTGGGGATAGCCAAACCGGGAACAAATCCGGGAGAACTTGAAGCAACCCGGGAACAATATTCACTTTGGTTTAATCAAATTAAAGATGCAGGATTTAATTGTATAAGAATATACACCCTGCATTATCCTCACTTTTACGAAGAATTATATAAATTCAATACGGCTCATCCACAACACCCGTTGTTTTTTATTCAGGGAGTTTGGTTGAATGAAGTAAATGTTGGTGAAAGTAAAGATTTAGTACAACGAACAGATACTTTTAAAGCAGAAATTGAAGAAAATATAGATTGTTTACATGGCAATAAAACAATTGGGCTAAGATTTGGAAAAGCTTTTGGACCCTATACTGCCGATGTCTCGCCATGGAATATGGCATATATAATAGGTAGGGAAATTTCGCCAGGAGAAGTCCTTGTAACGAATGAATTGCACCCTGATTTAAATCAATTTAATGGGGACTATTTAGGAATGAATAATGGTAGTGCTTCTGAAATTTGGTTGACATCAAATCTTGATTATACCATTCAATATGAGAAACAGCAATACAATACCGAACGTCCGGTAAGTGCCTCTTCGTGGCCAACCCTCGATCCGATTATTCATTTAAGCGAGCCAAACAGAGATGAAGACACTGCTTCGGTTGATTTATCAAAAATTGAGTTGAAAGATGCTCCGGCAGGTCTTTTTATAAGTTATCATGCCTATCCGTACTACCCCGATTTTATTGGAAAGGACCCACTTTATAAAACATATTCCGATAATTATGGTCCAAACAGCTATCTTGGTTATCTTATTGATTTAAAAAGTCATTATAAAAAGTTTCCGTTGATTATTGCCGAATATGGTGTGCCTTCGAGTTGGGGCGTAGCACATTATGCTTCATCTGGCATGAACCATGGAGGATTCGATGAAGTTGCTCAGGGTGAAGTAGATATGAGGATGCTTCAAACATTACAATTAGCAAATACAGGTGGCGGGATTCAATTTGCCTGGATGGATGAATGGTTTAAAAGAACATGGATAACGGATAATGTTGATTATTTAAATAGACTTCTTTGGGATAATGTAACAGCGGCTGAACAAAATTTTGGGTTAATAAAATTTGTAAAAAATAATGATTTTGAGCGTTGGAAAACCTTCAGTTCCAACGATGATTTGACCTATGTGAATGCAAAAGCTGGGTATGATTTCTTTGAAGTGGAAATTGGGCTGAAAGATCCAATGGAAATACTGGGTGATTGTTGGGTGGCATTTGATACTTACGATGCAACTTTAGGAGAATTAAAATTACCGACAGGTTTTACACTTCCTACCCGCTCGGAGTTTGCACTACATATTACACAATCGTCGGCTGATCTTTATGTAACCGAAGCCTATGATTTATTTGGAATTTATCATCAAATTACAACGGACAAACAAATATTTCAGTCAACAGTAACGGATGGTGCGCCCTGGAAACTTGTACGTTGGAAAAATAATTCAGGTGATGAAGATGTGCAGTATATAGGATCATTAAAACTGAACCATGATTTTCAACCTGAATCATCGAAAGATGCTGTAACGATTTATAATAATAAGATGAAGATTCGTTTGCCCTGGACATTGTTACAATTTGTCGATCCTTCTCAAATGAAGGTGTTTCACGATGATAAAGCTACTACAGAAGTTGAAAATAGGGTGTCGGATGGTATTTCGCTAGGTATTCAATACAAAGATAAAATGTATCAGACCGATAGCCGTTTTAGCTGGGATACATGGACTTCGGTAAAAGATTCGGATGTGGAGCAGGAATTAAAAACATCTTATTGGACTATGTACGATCAATTACAAAACTTCAATAGTCCTGCTATTGCTTATCCAGATAGTTTTGATTTGTCGGAGAATGTATTTCCTGTAAACATAATTGTTTCTGAAGGTGTATTGAAAAATGATTTTGACCTCGATGGACAAGTATTGGGTGCTGTACTTGATTCTGCTCCAAAATATGGATATCTTGAGTTAAATACAGATGGTTCATTTACTTATATTCCTCAGGAAGGCTTTTTGGGAACTGATTCGTTTTGGTATTCTATCTTTGACGGACAAAGTCTATCAGTCTCAAATATAGTGAAATTGAAAATAGGTTCGTCTAATGGTGGTAATATAGATACAGACATTGAAAAACCTGATTTTGTTATGTTAACTCCAAATCCTGCAAGTAATTATGTAATTGTAAGTTCCGATTTAAATATAACAGATATAAAAATATTTAATCTGTCAGGCAGGTTGTTGAGTTTGATAGATGTTAATAAGAAATCATATACTATCGATTTGAGTAGATACAATTCAGGTTTGTATATTGTTGTTGCAGAGATAAAAGGGAAAGCATTTTCTAAAAAGTTAATAGTAAAATAACTTATTTGATGATAAAAAAGCAGAACCTGTCTTATGGTAGACAGGTTCTGCTTTTTATGGTTATCATATATCAAATATTATTGCTGATTGTAGTTAAGTGTTGATTATCCTTTAAATAATACTCTAAACGCCTCTTCCACTTTTTGAACGCGCACTAATTCTATATTTAGTTTTGTAAGATTAATACTTTTCAAGTTGATATCAGGAATAATCATTTTCTTGAACCCTAGTTTTTCTGCTTCAAGAATGCGTTGTTCAATTCGGTTGATAGGTCTGATTTCTCCAGAAAGTCCGACTTCGCCTGCCATGCAAACATGTTTTTCGATAGCGATATCGACGTTTGAAGAAAGTATTGCCGAGATAACTGCTAAATCAATTGCCGGATCGTTTACCTTAATTCCTCCTGCAATATTAAGAAAAACATCTTTTTGTGCAATTTTAAATCCTGCCCGTTTTTCCAATACAGCCAACAACATATTCAATCGTCGTAAATCGAAACCAGTACTGGAACGTTGCGGTGTGCCGTAAGCTGCCGAACTCACCAGCGCCTGTACTTCAATCAGAAACGGACGTATACCTTCGATAGCCGAGGCTATGGCCACACCGCTTAATCCTTCGTGGTTTTGCGAGAGAAGGAGCTCTGATGGATTCGTTACTTCACGCAATCCATTTTGCTGCATTTCGAATATCCCCAGTTCCGATGTGCTTCCGAAACGGTTTTTTACTGGTCGAAGGATACGGTACATATAATGCTGGTCACCTTCGAATTGTAACACCGTATCGACAATATGTTCCAATACTTTTGGACCGGCAATGCTACCTTCTTTGTTAATATGGCCAATTAAAAGTACAGGAGTTGAAGTCGTTTTGCAGAATTTCAGTATGTTAGCTGTACATTCACGTACCTGCGAAACTGAACCGGGTGACGACTCAACCAATTCAGTTGAAACCGTTTGAATGGAATCAATAATCACCACATCGGGTTGAATGTTTTGAATGTGTACAAAAATTTGTTCGAGAGACGTTTCACTTACAATATAGCAGTTCGGATTATCAAATTTCAATCGTTCCGCACGGAGTTTCAATTGTTTTACACTTTCTTCTCCCGAAATATAAAGGGTGCGTTTCCCTTTCATGTTTAGTACTACCTGCAATACCAAGGTCGATTTTCCAATGCCCGGTTCACCTCCAATCAAAACTAAAGACCCGGGAACCAAACCACCACCTAACACCCGATTTAATTCGTTGCTAGAGGTGTCGATGCGGCTTTCTTCGTCCGTTACTACTTCTGATATTAGGATGGGTTTTTGTTTTGTAATTACAACTCCGGCCATCTGAAACTTAGGGGAAGTATCTTTGCTTATAATTTCTTCAACATAAGAGTTCCATTCGCCACAAGATGGACATTTACCAATCCATTTTGGGGAATCGGCTCCACAATTTTGACAGACATATACAGATTTGGTTTTAGCCATAATTATTAGAATGTGAAAATAAAAGAATATACTAATGAGTTGACGAAAGAGAAATACAAAAATAGCGAATATTTTTGAGTATACCTTTTAATTGTGAAATGAAAAGAGAGAGGTTAACTTATCGTTTAAAATAAATGAAGCCAAACTTCAGAGTTGATTTTATAATCAAAAACAAAATATGACTGCACAATTTTCAAATGATATTGACATGAAAGTTATCTCTTTCTTTTAAGAGAAAATGACAGATGAAATTTGTATTGTTTTATAACTGCTAAAAGAAATAACAAAAAGTAAAAATAAATGAGACTGTTAAGTAAATGGAACAAATTAATGTACCATTTAGAAACATTAATAGAACGCTGATTTTCGCTGATTTATCGGAAAATGAAGGATAAAACAAAACGGATTTTTCTTGCCTTCGGCAAGATGATTAAGACGCAACTATCTGTAAATCATTCCGATTTATCGGAATTCAAATCCGGTTTTTCAAATCCACTTTATCAGTGAAAATCAGCGTTCTATTCTTAAATGTTTTCAGGCAAAATACGACATTATTTGTTATCAATTACTTAATAGGGTGTAGAACCCTGTTTCTGCTATTGAAATTTTATCTTTTTTTTAATATAATTGTAATCATTGAGTTCGTCTTGACTTTTTAATGATTGTATAATGTCGCTTCTACGGAGCTTAAAAAAAAACGACCAAATAATCCATAATACACTACCATATTATCACTTCTCCGAAGCTTTAAAAATGCTCCTCTAGGAGCAGTAATATGGTAGAAGTATTTATTCTATTGAGACAAAAGCTCCGTAGGAGCGATATTGTTTAAAGTCAAGACGACTTCATTATTATTTAATTGTTCGTATATTCATTTCAGATGACAGGAAATACGCATCCTAAACATTAACATGCTTTTGCACTATTAATCCCGGCCGTTTTTCTTGTTATACTAGTGTCATTGCAGTATCTGCTTTTGGAAGCGATGCTTTCTTTTTTTGTTTGTAAGCAAGTCTTAATTAAGTGAATCCATTAATGAGAATTACCTTAGTGTCATTAGAGTCTAAATTTTCATAAAAACAATAGAGGATAAATGTGGTAGAAATAGCAGAATAATTAGTTTATCAACTAAAACTCCTTTTCCCGCCAATTGCCTTTTTGTAAATATAGATATCCCATAATTCCTAGTGATGTCCAGTAAATGAATTCTGACATCCAAACTACCCAAACCTGTTGAGGATTTATTATGGCTGTGTAATAAACGTAAGTAATGTAAAAAAATAGTGTGACAACTTCCATGTAGAAAGCGATTTTTGTGCTTCCGGTGCCAGATACACTATTGATAATAACATTACTCACCGTAAAAAATAATACAGCTACAGAAACAACCCGAATTACCGGTAATGAGGCTTGCATTAAGGAAGGATCGTCGGTGTAAATTCGGGCAAATAGTCCTGGAAAAAAGAAGGAGAAAACTGCAAATGGAACCACTAATAATAATGCCGTGAGAATTATTTTATTGGTTGTTTTAACTACCTCTTCTTTCTTTCCGCCTCCGATCATATTGCTTACCAACGTCCCTGCAGTAGTTGCCAAAGCAGATGCAGGGATCATGAGTAGCACATACATGCTTCGTCCAATATTTGTGACAGCCAATGGACGTTCGCCCATACGTTCAATAAAAACAAAGAATAAAAACCAGGTGGAAATGGAAATGAAGAATTGGAACATTATGAAAATGGATAATTTCAGTATTTGGACTATCGTACTAAGTTCAGCCCTGAAATGACTAAATAGATTGTATTTTTTTGTGTCTGTAAAAATGAAGGTATGAACTATCAGATAAATAAGTGTTATCCCTTCGGCAATTACAGAAGCTATGGCAGCTCCGGCAATTCCAAGTTCAGGACACCCAAATTTTCCGAAAATCATAACATAATCCAACACAATATTTACAACAGCTGTAATAATTGAAGAGGTTGTAAGAATTCGGGTGTCTGTAATTCCAACATATAAGGCTCTGAAAATAACATTTAGAAAAACAAAAAAGTAACCGTAGATTCGCCAGTTTAAGTATTCAATGGTTGCAACATATATTTCATTTGAACTAACTAGTAACTTCATTAATTGGGGAATCCACAAAATAGTAGCTACAAAAATCACAACCGACAATAATAGATTGAACAGTAAACCATTGTTGAAAATAGGTCCAATTTGTTTGAAATTACCTTCTCCATTGCGTCGTCCAATCAGAATTTGTACTCCCTGACTAAATCCAAATCCGACCATATAAACAGCAAAATAAAAAACGCCTGCAATAGCTGAAGCTCCCAGTGCAACTTCACTCACACGCCCTAGAAACGCAGTATCAGTCACATTGATTATATTCTGTGCCATTAGGGTCAGAATAATCGGATAGGATATTTTGAGGATGTTTTTGGTGGAATTCAAAAGAAATGGGTTTTAGTTTAGTCTCTGAAACAAACTCTTTCGATTTTGTTTTGAGCTTGCAAAGTTAATGAAATTTATTGTGACATGATTTTAAAAATATTTTGGAATATTATGACTGACGTCAGATGATGGTAAACAAAAAATAGGTTGCTTCATTTTAGTATGAAACAACCTATTCGTTATTTGAAAAATTAATAAATTTACACCTAATAATTACCGGGCTTAATCTTTAATAATTTTATGAATACTTTTCCCTTTTGAGGTTTCTACCTGCAATATATACATCCCATTTGAGAGATTCGTTACATCTATTTCAGTTGTAAAATTAGTCTGTTTAATAACAGCTCCCTGAAGACTATAAATCATTACACTCTCAACAGTATTAGGGCTTGAAATATAAATTGAAGAATTTGTTGTTGTTGGATATACAAAACAATCATTATCCACGACTGGATTATTTACTGCATTTGGAAAATCAATCTTTCTATCGGTATAAATCTGTAATTCGCCCGGTTGCAGTGTTATGGTCATAGAGGTATTACTAACATTTAATTCTTGTCCGCTAATTAAATTATACCAAGTGCCTGTTTTTTGAAAACTTGGTGATGTATTTGCTGTAGCAGTGGAATTAAAATTACCCAATACAATCATGTTTAAATCAGTGTGTGATAGGGCAATTCTTTTTCCGGCACTCCAATCGTCGGTCCCTACCTGCGTTGAAAATGTTCCCTGTGTAAAAGCTGTTGGATACATTTTTCTTAATGTAATTATTTTTGAAGATGCTTCGTAGGCTGCTTTTCGGTGTGCTAAATCAAGATAACCCCATGCTGATGGTTTTGAATCTGTGCGATGATCGCTATTGTTTACCACTACACCATCTACAATTCCCCAATTGATAGAATAATCGTATCCCATTTCTTCAAATTCCCAAATCATTTTTGGTCCGGGTAGCAATGTTGCAAAAGCAATATTTAATGGAACTCTGTTTATACGTACAATTGAATCAGTTTTTATTGTTCCATCACCATACATTTTTGCTTTATAAAAATTGCGTTCTTCGTCATGACTTTCGGCATAACCTACCCAGTTACGTGGACTGGAAATCATCCCACTAAAGTCACTGTTACCCTGACTGCCAATCTTATAGCCCATTGCAGCTTCTGAAAAAGCTTCATTAGACTTACTCCAAAGATACATCCCTTTGTTTGCCAAAGCACTTTCTTCAGAATATGTACAGAAATGCTCTAAAATAAACATAACATCGCTTTTGACTGATTTTGCAGCATCATAATATGCTGAAAGAATATCTATACGTGTTTGATCGTAAGTTGATTCTGTGCCAGAACTTTGTGTAAACCCTTTAGTTAAATCCATTCTGTACCCATCTACATGATATTCAGTAATCCAATACTGTAAAACCCTATTAAAATAAGCTTTAGTTTTTGTAGAGCTATGATTGAAATCGTTATATACGCTGTATTGATGCGGTGCTACAGAATTCATCCACGGGTTATCTGTTGCCGGTCTGTTGTTTACTGCGTCCCAATATAACAAGGCAAATGGACAATTACCTGTAGCCTGATTAAAAACCATATCAAGAATTACTGCTATACCTCTTTTATGGCATTCGTCAATAAATTTTTTATATGTATCTTCATTTCCATATGCTTTGTCCGGTGCAAAATAATGATTTGGATTGTAGCCCCAGCTATTATTTCCATCAAATTCCTGAATTGGCATTAATTCTACGGCTGTAATACCCAGATTTTTTAAATAATCTAATTTTAAAATGGCTGCATCCAATGATTTTTCTGGTGTGAAATCGCGCAAAAGTAATTCGTAAATTACCATGTTTTCCTTCGAAGGCATTGTAAATGATGGAATTTCCCAGTTGTATACAGGTTTTTCTGTCTGAAGTGTTGCCACTAATCCTACCGTTTTCCCATCAGGATAGGCTTTTAGATTTGGGAATATAGTATAATATTGATTAATCCATTTATCGTCCGATGGGTCGAGCACCATTTCAGTATAAGGATCACTAATTTTAATTGTTCCATCTATCAGGTATTGAAATCCGTAAATTTTTCCGGGAGTTAAATCAGTTAAGGTAATCCACCAATAATCGCCATCTTTTTTTAATTGATAGGCATTTAATTGTGACCAGTTGTTGAAATCTCCTAACAAAAACACACTTGACTTGCTTGGAGCATTTAGAATTAAAGTTGCAGTTGTGTTGTTTATATAATTTATACCATCTTTTAAGCCTGATGGTCTTGATTCAGATGTTACAGAAGCGGGAACACAAACTTGAACTGTATCGTAAACAGTTGTACCACTAACTGTGGCAGATGCAATTAAAGTATAGTCATTGGCACTTGCAAAAGTATAGGAATGTGATAAAGTGGTTGCATTAGTTGCTGTTTTTACACTTGTTCCATTTATCAATAAGTTTAGACTTGCCGCAATAGAAGAACTAAGGGTAATATCCATTGATGAATTTAATGATACATTTTGGTTTGTCGAAGGATTAGTAAACGCTACATTAAGACCCGAGGAATAAACATCTATAAAGATATCTCCACTGGAGGCTGTTTTCCCTGTTTTTGTACCATCAGCGTTTCTGAATACAACAGCTATTTTTTGGATGGTTTCCCCAGTAGGAACTCCGAAGTATTCACGAATGCTCGGTGAAATTGTAAGTTTATACTTGTTGTTTCCAAGTGATGTTAATTTATTCTTGGCCAAATTCACTAAAGATTGATTAGTGGCTGTTGGCCATGAGTTTGTGGCTCCAGTAGGTGTAGGAGGTACGACATATTTCCAGTCGGCACTACTAGTGCTTAGGCTGGTAATTACACCAATGTGTGCATATATATCGCCTGTGTAATTGTTGAGACCTAAACTCCCTAGTGTAGAGGCGGCGTCAAAAGTGATTTCTACTGTTCCTGCATCTTGCGTTACAAACGTAGGGTTTGTGGTTACAATTTGTGCCCAGCTGAAAACAGATAGAAACAAGGCTAAAATAAAGGTAATTGATTTTTTCATATTCATGTTTTATATTTATTAATTCATTATATTTTAATTCATTACAAACTGATCGTAAAACAAAAATAGTTTAATCTCGGAAATGCTTTTTCTTTATTTTGTGAAATAACTATCAAATTCCCTGCAATCGTTTGCAATTTGTATATAGAGCAAAAAAAGCACGGCAAAATTTGCCGTGCTTTTAAAAAAACAATAATATGAAATAATTTTATTGGATTGTTCCAGTTCCTGCCTTGAAATCAAGTGTTACTGTTTGACCAGCTGTAACTGCTACTGCAGCTTGATCTCCACCATTACCACGGTATTCAATTTTTCCAGAAAAGACATTAAACTCTTGTTTCCACCAGTTGCCTGAACCTATTGCTGAATATCCTGCATACATACGCAAGTTTCCAGCAGCAGTTGTAGCTAATGATAATGTTTTGCCATCAGTGCTTGCAGCGAATTTATTCGCAACTACTGCTTCATCGTATCCTCCGAATGCATCCCCGATTCCATAAACAGTAGCAGGTTCAATAGTGACTGCATTATTCGCAACATCTATGTATACTAAATATAAACCATCTGAAGGTACAAAACAATTATCCGAACTTATAGTATAGCCAGTATTAGTCGTTAATCCTGTAAATGCAGCACTCCAATCATCAGCGATATTAATTGGACTAAATTTAAAACCATTAGCAGCTTGGAAGTAATTAATGCACCAGAAAGCACCACCAATTCCATTTACTGGAGCAAATACTCCAATTCCATCAGCTCCCCATGACCAGTTACCAAAATCTGCTCCAATCATATACATTGTTGTAGGAAGTGCTGATTCTTCAGTTAATTCAACTTTGTATTTGTAACTGTCAGCAATTGCACCTTGTGCCAATGCAAAAGTTAAGGTAATTTTGTATTTACCAGCTTTTTCAACTGCTATATTACCAGCTCCGGGAATCATCCCAGCTCCTATGTTGGTGTTTGCTTTTACAAGACCGGCATCATCTAATATAATTTTCCAACCTCCACCATAGGAGAATTTAAAAATCCCACCTGCTGCTAATTCTTGATCTTCTGCAACGTAAGTAATAGAATCTGCTGTAGTGGTTGCTGTCATTTTTGTAAAGCCCCAACTATTCATTCCACCACGTACGCCCCAATCAACAGGAGCAACTAAGATTAATTTGTCGGATAAATCATTGTTAAGATTTAAATCAAGTACTATGTGATACAAACCTGAGGTCGTAACTTGCATAGTTGTATTTGCTGCCATCGTGCCTTTATATACCCGGATAGCTGGTTCGTCAGCACCACTTAAAGTATCGGTAAGTGTTAAATTGGCGCCATATTGTGTTTCAACGGAACCTTCTTTCAATACTAATGAGAAAGGTTTTCCACCTTCCAATACAATGTATTTTTCATACATTCCCGCACGTTGGCAAGCAGAAGTAATTTTTTCTGCATCAGTTGCTGCAGCACTTTGCAAAACTTCATTAAAACCAACTGACATAGTTGCTTTAGCTGCACCATCTGCATTAAGATCAGCTATACCTGTAGCTTCTCCAACAACATAAAATCCATCTTCAACAATTGCATCAGCGTCTACCACTGGTTCGTCTGTCTTACAGCCGACAAAGAGCATTGAAAGTGCAACAAGGCACATCATAAATAATTTAGTCTTTTTCATAATAAAATAATTTTAATAATTAATTTGTTTTCATTTATATATAGTTGTTATTATTGCCAGTTGTTTTGTGTATAAACTCCCGGATTGGCATCCATTACCCATTGAGGAATTGGGAAAATAGCTCTGTTAACTGAACGCGATTCCATAAATTCCCACATTCCTGTTGTAAATACTCCAAATCGAATCAAATCTTGACGACGATGACCTTCCCACGCTAATTCACGTCCGCGTTCTGCTAACAATTCTGTTAATGTTAATGTTGAGGCTGTGTACGGAATTAATCCTGCCCGTGTATGAACTTCGTTAGCTGCATCCAAAGCTTCTTGATCTGCAACACCACCATTCAAACGCATTAACGCTTCAGCTTTCATTAATAAGATATCAGCATACCGATAAATAGGGAAATCACTATTGGCATTATGTTCAATGCCTGGCTCAATTTCAAATTTAATAAATCTAGCGCCCTCAAAAGTATTCGTTGCTGTTGGGTCTTGAAGAGTTGTAACTTCCGGAACGATTATGGCCGGTGCATCTTCTAATGTTGCATTTGAATAAGTTAGCGTTACTCCATCTTTTTGTATTGGACCAACAAACCATTGCTCTTTTCTTAAATCATCACTGGCATATTTATCGTAAAATGATTTGTAAGTACATGGTCCATTCCATGTTTCAGTAGTAAAGCCATAAACTTCTTGTTGTGCATAGTGCAATGTCATTAAATGAAACATATTACCTTTAGCATAAACAGCATCGAACACAACCGGAAATATAATTTCTTTATTCTCTCCATTGTCTTTTTTGAACGCCGTGAAATAGTTGTCATTTAGACCATATCCATAATTTCCGTCAATTACGGAATCACATTCTGCTACAGCATCTTCCCAACGGGCAGTTCCTGTATATACTTCCGCATTTAAATACATTTTAGCCAAAATGGTATGAGCTACAGATTTGGTTACCGAACCATATCTAACACTTCTATCTAAATGATCTATATTATCTAAAATTTGTCCTTCAATCCAATTAAAAACATCTTTTCTGGTTGATTGAGTAATTGTATCTCGACCATCGCTAATAGCTATATTTCCATAGAGGTCCATTGCTAACAAGTGATAAAATGCTCTTAATACTTTCGTCTCTGCAATTCCAGATTTAGTCACATCATCATACAAACTTTCATCTGTTCCTTTAATTTCCTTTATTTTAGTCAATACATCGTTGCATTTTCCTACTCCACCATATGCAAAACTCCAACCATTATTTATGTCTCGTGTGTCAACTTCCCAAGTATGTGTACACATTTTGATAGGCACACCGCCATCATACCAATCGGTACCACGAGTTGGAACTACTACTTCATCAGAAGTGTATTCTTGCAAACTCCAATAGCCTTCACGGTAAACATAGCCACTTTCACCGGCTAATTGCGAATAAGCATTAGCCACCAATGTTGAAAATTGTGCCGGAGTTTTATAATAGTCATTTACGAGAACATCTGTGTAAACTTCCGGCTCCAAATCTGTACATGCTGTTGAAAAAAATAATCCCAATGTAGCAAATCCAATAAATATTTTACTTAGTTTCATATTGTCATTAATTTAATAAGGTTCAACATTAAAATTTGAATGATAATCCCAGATTGAACGAATGCTGTGTAGGATAATACGAACGTCCATCGAAACCAGGAGTTAATCCAGACATACTAACTGTAGAAGGATCGTGACCGGTATATCCGGTTAATGTGAACACATTCTGGGCTGTGAAATAAATTCTGAAGTCATTTATGTATTTTATAACATCTTGTTTCAGTTTAGGTGTATAACCTATTGTCAAATCATTTAATTTAAAATAGGTTGCATCTTCTAGATAAAAATCCGAGAAACGGCGCAATGATGCTTTGTCTGATCCGGAAGTAATCCAATTGGTTAATTTCCCCGCATCTCCTTCGAAAGAAGAAAGCAACACGTTTTCGGTACCACGAGTATTTTCATAAAAATAGCGTGTCTCATTGAAGATTAAACCTCCAAGTTGTCCTCTAAAGTTCATCGATAAGTCAAATTCTTTATATCGTAATGAACTATTTAAGCCAAACGTTAACCATGGGAATGCATTTCCTAAAACCATTTTATCAGCATCTTGAGGATTCGTTGTATAACCTCCGGCGGGTGTTTCAAATACCCATTCGCCTTTAGAATTAATACCGTAATACTTCCAACCCCAATAATTACCAATAGCCCCACCTTCGGTTAAGCGCATTACATAATTACCTGTTTCACCATCTCCGGAAGATATATAACCTGTATTTGTAAAGCTGGCAATTAAATTACCATTGTCATCATAATTACCATACTGAGTACCTGTAATACGAACCACTTTGTTGCGGTTCCAAGCAGCATTAAAGCTAAGATCCCAATTCAAATCTTTCTTTTTTATAATTGATCCATTCAATTGAAGCTCAATACCATAATTGTGAATTTGTCCGTAATTATCCCATTTCGTTCCGTAGGGATATGGAGGCACTGACACGCTATATTCGTATAGTAAGTCGGTCGTGTTTCTGAAATATCCATCTAAAGACCCGGACAAACGATTGCTAAGAATTGCGAAATCAATACCACCGTTCAATTCGTGTTTTTCTTCCCATCGTATGTATTCATTGATATTTGAAGTGGCACCCCAAGGTAAAATAAATGCACCATCGCTAAATACATAATCGCTCCCAGGACCAACTGTCATTGCATATAAATAAGAAGACCCGGGCATATTACCCGTAACACCATATCCTAAACGTAATTTTAAATCATTAAATAAACTATTTTTTTCCATAAATTCTTCTTCTTTTATATTCCAACTACCACTGATTGATGGAAATAAACCCCAAGGACCTAATAATTCATTTGCTTTAGATCCGAATTTAGAAGAGCCTTCAAGACGTGTGCTGGCACTAAGAAAATAACGTCCATCGTAATTATACATGATACGAGCAAAAAACGATGCTAATTTATCGTTATATTTATAACTCCCTACATTGGCATTGGCATCGTCACCTGTTGTAATACCCTCTCCCATACCAAGATTGTTATATAAAAGTTTATCCAGTGGAAAATCTGTGTTGTATGCGTTGAAACCTTGACTCAAATTTGTTTGATAACTTTGACCCAGTAGAGCTTGAAAATTATGTTCATTCCAACTTTTTAAATAATGCAGCGTATTTTCTGTAACTTTCTGATTGTTATATGATTGTGATTGGTTGGCGACACCTCCTTTGCCGGCAACATCTCTCAAGGTACTCATTTGATATTTTCCGGTCCAACTGGTAGCATTCTGAATAGAATAAAATGTGGAAAATTTAAGTCCTTCTATGATATTTAAAGAAGCTCTTACGCTCCCCACAAGCACCTGATCCTTTTGATCATTAGTTGTTTGATTTATATCGGAAACAGGATTTCTTGTGTAAAAATTATCTGATTCAAAATATCCGCCATATTTTTCATATTTTTCATCAGTAGAATATATAGGCATAGTTGGATTTGAACGAATTGCTTGATTAAAGTCATCGTAGTTTGCCCAGCTTTTAGTATTTGAGGTGTAAGAAAAATCATAAGAGATATCAAGTTTTTTGTTGAACGCTTTCTGGTTAGCAACAAAACGACCATTAATTTCTTCATAATCAGAATTAATTGCAATCCCTTGCAATCCTCTATACCCAACTGATCCACGATAATTAAAATCAGAGGTTCCACCAGCTATCGATAAATTATGCGTTTGGCTAATAGGGTTTCGGGTGATAGCATCAATCCAATCGGTATTTGCTCCATAGTCAATACCCAATCCGTTTGCGACCATATTAGTGCGATATTCTTCGGCTGTCAATATTCTGGGCATGTTTGCAATAGAACCAACAGTAACTGAACCCGAATACTCTGCAGTGCTTTTTCCATCCTTATTGCCTCGTTTAGTTGTAATTAAAATTACTCCTGCGTTTGCACGTGTACCATAGATAGCTGCTGCAGAACCATCTTTTAATACATCCATTGATTCGATGTCACTTGCTAATACTGACGACAGATTTCCTCCGGGGACTCCATCAATGACATACAAAGGTTCAGTAGAGCCACTTAAGCTCCCTACGCCACGCAGTTGTACATTATAACTGTTTTGTGCAGGATCATCACCACCATTTTTGATAATTGTAAGACCAGCAACTTTTCCCTGTATTAAACCCATGGGATTTGCGCTTACGCCTTTGTTAAAGTCTTCTGCTTTGACACTTGAAATAGAACCTGTAATTTCTTTTTTCGTTTGGGAACCATACCCGATAGCTACTACCTCACCAAGTGAAATAGCATCTTCTTTCATGGTAATTGCGAGATTAGTTTTACCGGCAACAGAAACTACAATATCGGTATACCCAACATATTTAATAGTAAGTGTTGCTTTTGGAGCAGTGGAAATTGTGAATTGACCATCAAAATTAGTTATGGTTCCATTTTGAGTGCCTGTTTCAATAATATTTGCTCCGATGATAGGTTCTCCGGTTGCAGCATCTTTAATTAGTCCGGATATTGATACCTTTTGGGCATCTACATTCACACTGATTACCAACATCGTGATTACGGCAAAGATTAACCGTAATTTTTTCTTTAAGTTTACGTGCATCATGCAATATTTTTAAGGTTAATAAATATAGTTTATTGCTTTAAAGTTAATTCTTACTCCAGTATCTTTTATTGAAATCTGTTATTTGACTGAAGACTAAATACTTTAGCAAATATGAAACATTTAAATAGATTCAATGAGAACAAAAATAGAGCATTCAAATATATTTGCAATCTATGTTCCTATATTTAAAACAAAAAACCTATGCAAACGTTTGCAATTCGTTTTTTAAATATTTCAGGAAATAATTTTTTATTCGGATAAACTGTTTTACTTTTGTAAATGCAATGTTTTTTTTATGCTTTTACTTGTCGATTATTATTTATATAAAATAATATAAACGGCAGATAAATAAAATAATAAGTTAGTTTATTTTGTCTTTTTGATTGAAAAATATTTTTTAGCCTAATAAATCTATAGTATGAGTAAACCACAAATCACGATTAAAGATATTGCGCGGGCGCTCAATATTTCACCTTCCACTGTCTCGCGTGCGTTAAAAAATCACCCTGATATTAGTCAGAGTACAAAAGATACGGTAAACAGTTATGCTAAAGAATTTCATTACAAACCCAATACGCTGGCGCTCAGTCTCCGCATGAGTAAAAACAACACTATCGGTGTAATTGTTCCTGAAATTAATAACTATTTTTTTTCTTCAGTGCTTTCAGGTATCGAACAGGTCGCCAATCAGGAGGATTTTAATGTGATACTTTGTCAATCCAGCGAAAATTATGAAAAAGAAGTTCTAAATACAAAAGCTTTAATGGCAACACGAGTTTCAGGCGTTCTTGCTTCATTGTCAAAACAAACAACAAATTATGATCATTTTCAGGATATTGTTGAAAGTGATATCCCATTGGTTTTTTTCGACAGAATTTGTATTGATATTACTTCCGATAGAGTAGTCGTAGACGATTATGTGGGTGCCTTTGCTGCGGTTGAATACCTTATTCAGACAGGCTGTAAAAGAATTGCCTTTTACAGTTCACCTTTTCATTTGGAGATTTCAAAAAATAGAAAAAACGGATACCTTGATGCTTTGCGAAAATATGGATTGAAAGTGGATGATACATTAATCCGGGTTTGTGACACACGCGAAGAAGCCATTATTATTACTCCCGAAATATTAGACAGACCCAACAGACCTGATGGATTTTTTGCTGTAAATGATCATTGTGCTGCTGGTATTATGTATGCTGTAAAACTTGCAAAACTCAAAATCCCCGACGATATTTCCATTTTTGGTTTTTCCGATGGCGAGTTAGCCAGAGCCAGCGACCCCATGCTCAGCACGGTTGAGCAGCATGGTTACGAAATGGGAAAAACTGCAGCAAAATTGTTGCTTGATAAAATTAATGGCATTACTCATGGACAGTATACTAATAATGTAGTTAAGACGAATTTGATTATCAGAGGTTCGACAAGATAATAGATTACGCTAAGAAAATGAAATTATATAATGTCTCATTTAAAAGAATTAATAGAACGCTGATTTTGGCTGATTTAACTGAAAATGACGGATAAAAGAAAAAAGATTTTTCCCCGATAAATCGGGAAGGATTAAGATTCAAGTATCAGAATATCATATTGTTGAAAGCGATATATAAATCCGTTTACTGAATCCGTTGATTCAGCTTTAATTTGCGTTCCATTTTTTATCTTTAATAAAGAAATCCGACTCCCGAATAGCTCTCGGGATTTAAATACCTTTAAAATGAATAAAGTTAAACCAAAACTTACTTTTTGGCAAATCTGGAACATGAGTTTCGGCTTTTTGGGAATTCAGTTTGGCTTTGCCTTGCAAAATGCAAATGTCAGCAGAATTTTTGAAAGTCTCGGTGCCAATGTTGATGATATTCCGGTTCTATGGATTGCCGCACCTATTACCGGACTCATCATTCAACCCATTATAGGTCATTGGAGTGACAAAACATGGAATAAGTTAGGACGACGGAAACCCTTTTTTCTCATAGGTGCTATCTTGGCAAGTATCGGATTAATATTCATGCCCAATTCATCTATGTTATGGATGGCTGCCGGAACGTTGTGGATAATGGATGCATCTATTAATATTACGATGGAACCTTTCAGAGCTTTTGTCGGTGACATGCTGGCTTCTGAACAAAGAACCTTGGGTTTTTCCATGCAAAGTTTTTTTATCGGAATTGGAGCAGTAGCCGGTTCGGCATTACCATGGATATTAACGAATTGGCTGGGGTTTTCTAATATTCCACAGGGTGATTCCGCTATTCCTGAAACTGTAAAATGGTCATTTTATATTGGTGGAGCGATGTTTATTCTTACAATTTTAGTTACAATACTTACTACTAAAGAATATTCACCTCAAGAACTGGATTCATTTAATACAAAGGAAGAGTCCGAAAATATAAATTCAGCTGTTCAAAAGAGTGTTTCAGTAGGGAAGTTTTTAAAAAGTGGGATCTTATTTCTACTTCTAGGATTGACTATATTAGTTCTTGTATATGAATTTAATGCAGACAAACAACTTTATATCTTAGGTGGGATTCTATTACTAATTGCCTTACTATTTATTTTAGTAAGTGCTATGAGAGCAAAATTAGCGAAGAATAGTGTGGTAGAAATTATGACCGACCTGATGACTATGCCTAAAACAATGCTCGAACTGGCAGTGGTACAGTTTTTTACATGGATTGCATTATTTTCCATGTGGATTTATACTACACCATCGGTAACTGCTTTTCATTTCGGTTCAACTGATACAGCATCAGTTGCCTATAACAATGGTGCTGATTGGGTGGGCGTTTTATTTGGAGCATATAATTTATTTGCGGCTTTGGTTGCTTTTCTATTGCCGGTTGCAGCACGATATATATCACGAAAATGGACTCATTTGATTTGTTTGTTATTGGGAGGGCTGGGACTTATTTCGATGTACTTTATTAAAAATCCGGATTTTTTGATTGTTAGCATGATTGGTGTAGGAATTGCATGGGCAAGCATATTATCCATGCCTTATGCTATGCTGACAAGTGCATTGCCAGCTCGCAAAATGGGAATTTATATGGGGATTTTTAATTTTTTCATCGTATTACCACAAATTCTTGCGGCTACCATTCTGGGAAGTATTACAAAACATTTATTTCATGGAAATGCAATTTATACCTTGGTTTTTGGTGGTTGTTCAATGATTATTGCAGGCATATTAACTTTATTGGTGGAAGACAAAGATGATCCACGAAATATAAAAACAATAATTCCCTAAATTATCTCACACAAATTGATATGGAAAATTATTTACAAACGTCGCCTATGCAGTTTATCGAAGAAGGTTTTCAGAAAGAAAATCAATCCGAAACTGAACTGAAATTTAGTCTGGGGAACGGTTATATGCAAAGCCGAGCACATTTTGAAGAATTCTATTCGGGAGAATCTGAACTTGGTTCTTATATCGATGGTGTTTACAAAAATACGATTGAAGGTGAAGAGAAATGCTTGTCAAATCTTCCAAACTGGACTAGTTTACATGTTTTTTTGAATTCAGAAATGTTAGATTTAGCTCGCTGCGAAGTCTCTAATTATCGTAGGATGCTTGATTTGGAAAATGGGTTATTAGAACGAAGCTTTGAAGTAACGACTGAAGTAGGTCGACAACTGGAAGTAAAAATAACGCGATTTTTGAGTTTAGCACGTACAGAGATAGGTGCCATCCGATATACCATAAAATCATTGAATTTTGTTGGACGAATTGCATTTTTGCCGGTAATTGATGGAGATTTTAATGCAAAAAAATATCCCGATAAAGAGCCCGAATGGAATGTATTACAATCAAGAACGCAGAAAGAAGTTGCTCATCTCTGGATTCAGACCAGAAAAACAAATTTTCAGGTTTGCGGCGCCGTTTCCTACGAATTGTATAAAAATAACTCCCTTAAAAAAGTTATACCAACAAAAATTGAAAAACAAAAAATTGCAGGGTTCTCTGTAGGTTGCGATGTAAAAGAAAATGATACCGTGTATCTGAACAAATATTTTGCCGTTTTAAGTTCTTTAAATCATCCTTATCAGGAATTGACCGTTCGTTCGTGCGATAAGGTATTAGATGCAAGAAATATTGGTTGGGATGCTTTAATGGAAGAGAGTAAAATTGCCTGGAATCAAAAGTGGGATAAACTTGGACTTTTACCCGGGAGTGAAACGAATAGTGATGACGTTTTGAAAGCATATAATGAATTTTTAATTAAACCCTCTTAGTACATGACAAAAAGTAAGTCGGGGTTAGAGGTGGAAACCCCTGTTATAAATCATTGTTGTACTGCATGATAATAGATTATTGTATTTTTTGTCATGTACTAAATTCAATGGTTCGTTATAAAACAATTTATTAGTTTAGTATTCAGGTAATTAAACCGATTAACCCTTTGAAAATATCAAATATATTTTTTTTAATTAAACGCAAAGAACGCTAAGCATAATAATTTTGTAATATACAGTACTTCAAATATATATGCAAAGAACGCAAAGAGAAAAACTTGAAGTTTTTCTTGGCGACTTAGCAAAACATAATACCTTTGCGTTGAAAAATAAAATTTTATAACTAACTATTGAAATTAAACCCTGACCAAATTATCACTATACAAGATAAATATTTATGAAGAATATAGTAATTACATTTTTGTTTATTTCTTTAAGTCTACAATTGAATGCAATATGCAAACCTATTGTTGAAAGAGTTGAACCTGCTTTTTGGTGGGCGGAAATGAAAAATACCGAACTCCAAATAATGTTGTATGGAAAAGATATCGCCTCAACGGAAATAACAATTAATACTCAAGGAATAAGCATTATAAAAAAGGAATATACCGATAATCCGAATTATATCTTTCTGTATCTCAATATCTCCAACAAAGCTAATGCCGGTAAATTTAATATTATTGTTAAAAAAGGAATAAGAAAACAAAGCTTGCAGTACGAATTGAAAAGCAGAAGAACAGCTTCTGCCGAACGAAAGAGTTTTACAGAAGCCGATGCGGTTTATCTGTTAATGCCCGATCGGTTTGTAAATGGAAATCCCCAGAATGATGCCGTAGAAGGTTATGTCCAGGGAGTTAATCGCACAAACGAAGGTGCGCGTCATGGTGGAGATATTGATGGAATTATTTCAAAAATTCCGTATCTCGAAGATTTAGGAATAACGACTTTGTGGACAACGCCACTTTTCGATAATAATGATTCTGTTTATTCATATCACCATTATGCCTGTTCCGATTATTACAAAATTGATCCTCGTTTTGGAAAAAATGAAGATTATCGCCGCCTTTCCGATAGTTGTCATGTTCATAATTTGAAATTGATTATTGATGTTGTCCCAAATCATTGTGGAGCTTCGCATTGGTGGATGAAGGATGTTCCTGCAAAAGACTGGTTTAACGTTTGGCCAAATTACACGTCGTCGAATTACCGAATGACAGCATGGACCGATCCTCATGCATCAAAATCAGATTTGTACAAACTTACTCATGGTTGGTTTGCGCCCAATATGCCCGATTTAAATCTTCAGAATAAACTGCTTTTTGATTATCTGAAACAAGTTTACATTTTTTGGATAGAGAATGCCAATATCGATGGAATGCGTGTGGATACTTATCCTTATAATGATATTAAAACAGCCGCCAGGTTTATTCAATCTATTCGGGATGAATATCCGAACATGAATGTAGTGGGAGAGTGCTGGGTGAAAACGCCTGCCGAAATTGCGTATTATCAATCCGGTAATAACAACAAGGATGGTTTTGATTCCCGCTTAACCAGCGTGATGGATTTTTGCCTTAAGGATGTTTTTAGTGCTGCTTTTAATGAAAGGGAAAGTTGGGACAATGGTATGGCGAAATTTTATTCGCTTTATGCACAGGATTTTGTGTATCCAAACAGCAATTTGATTATGAATTTTCTGGATAATCATGATATTGATCGTTATTCTACTGCTGTAAAAAGGGATGTAGCAAAATTCAAAATGGCGTTGGCCATGTTGATAACTGCCAGAGGTTACCCACAAATATATTATGGAACAGAAATTATGTTGGATGGTATTCCGGGTAATTACGAAGGACATCGCTTCGATTTTCCGGGTGGTTGGGTAAGTGATAAACGAAATGCTTTTAGTCCGAAAGGAAGAACAAGTGACGAGAATGAAGTTTTTAATTACTTAAGAGAACTGTTAAATTACAGAAAAGCTCATCCTGTTTTACAAAACGGGGAAATGAAACAGTTTATTCCAGAGAATGGTATTTACGTTTATTTCAGGTATAATGCTGACAAAACAATGATGATTATTTCGAACAATAATACAGAGACAAAAGAATTAAATACAGACCGTTTTTCTGAAATGTTATCGGGTAAATCAACAGCACTGGAAATAACGACTCTAAAAAACTATAATTTAGCAGCACCTGTTTCAATACAAGGGAAAACGGTTTTAATTTTAGATATACAATGATTTTCTTAAAGTGAATTGTTATGAAAAGGATATCTTTAAAAGTATGGTTGGATAAAATCCAAAAGGTAGCAATACGCTTTCCTTTTAGCTTGTTTTTTTTGTTGGGATTAGCTTTTCTGTTGTTTTTGAAAATCAATAAACATGAAGTTGATATTAACCTGCGTATCTGGACTTTTTTCTCAATGGGTATTGCTGTGAGTGTTGCAATAAGTTTGTTTTCTGAAGAGTTTCATTCTAAAATTTACCGAGCAGGACTTAATATTCTTGCCATTATAGTTTTACTATTGTATAGCTATCTTTTGCCTCCTAAATTTGAGTCGGTAGATTTTTATCAAATCATTACTATTGTAATTTCGTTTGTTTTAGCAGTTTTTTTTGCATCCTTTTTTAAAAAAAATAATGATATTCCATTTTGGGAATTCAGCAAAAAAACGGTAGTACAATTAATAATTGCAGGTGTCTTTTCTCAGGTTTTAATGCTGGGATTAAGTTTAGCCATTCTTTCGCTGCAGAAACTGTTTAACATAAATATTCAAAATGAAGTCTATTCCAATCTGGCGGTACTGTGCTATGCATTGTTTGGTCCCATTTACTTCCTTGCCAACCTGCCTGATGAAAATGAAAAACGAGAACAGATATACACATTTGATAAATTTCTGAAAGTGCTGGGTTTGTATATAATTTCTCCTATTCTGGCTCTTTATACGCTTATTCTATATGTTTATTTAATACAAATTATGGCTAAATGGGAATTGCCAAACGGATGGGTTTCCATGTTAGTTTCCATTTTAGGTCTGGGTGGTTTTCTGACCCTGTTTATTTTATATCCTCTCCGTCAGGAAAACGAAAATAAATGGCTTAGGTTATTCTACCGTATTTTCCCACTAATATTAATTCCATTAATTGTTTTAATGTCAGTAGGAATTTTCAGACGTTTTTCAGATTATGGCATTACCATTAATCGTTGTTATGTTTTGCTGCTCAATGTATGGCTGTTTGCTCTAAGTGTTTACTTGTTTGTTTCTACATCCAAACATTTAAAATGGATTGTTATCACTTTTGCTGCTGTCTTGTTTCTTGCTTCCGTTGGTCCGTGGAGTGTGTATAGCGTCACCGAAAATAAACTTAGTACTCAACTTGCTGAACTATTTGCAAAAGCAGATATGCTCGAAAATGGTAAAATTCCGACGGAAATGAAAACGAATTTACAAATCGATTCTGTTTCTCAAAGCAAGATGATTGAAAATATTCGTTATCTATCAGATAATTATGGCAAAAAGTCTATTCAACCCCTTTTTCTAGATTCAATTGAAGATAAATCGGTAAATACAATTCTTAATAACTTACATCTCAACTATGAGTCATTATTTGCCGAACAGGATTATGTTTCAGCTTTTCTTCCATCGGGGTATTTACTCGATATTAAAGGATACGATAACATGCTTGATATGAATATCAACAGAGACAATCAATCAATTTTCAAAGATGAAAATGTAAAAGTATTTTCGAAAAAGAATGAAATATTTGTCGAATTTGCAAATCCTTTGAGTTTAGATTTCTCGATAAATTTAGACCCCAAGATTAATGAATTGAAAGCATTAGGACAAAAGAATAGTAATCGAGCATACAGTGTAACGGAACTTACTATTGATGGACCTAATTATAAATTGATTATTTCCAGTATAACTGCTCAATATTCGAAAGAAATCTCATCTTTAGTCATTACAGAATGTAGTGCCCGTTTATTTTATTAATTACCTTGAAAATTTTAAATTTACAACTAAACTTACTGTTTTATGAATAAAAAAGTTTATATCCTTGTCTTGACGATATCGACATTATTTGCCTGTCAACCCAAGTTAGATTATCCGACGGATGGTGATAACAATAAAAATCTAAACACATTAATGACCCTGAATGTCGGGGAAAATACTATTTTTTTGCAAGACTTTGTGTTGAATCCAACCGAAATCGATTCGATTACAAGTTTGTCAGAAAAACTGCTTTGCCGTATTGATAGTAGTAAAATGACTGCTACTTTCACTGTCTCGAAAGACATGGAACCTTTTGTAAATGTAAAACTATGGTTGAAGGATGTACCTTATTCGCTTCCGTGCAGAAAAACCGACAAAGTAGAAACAAATTTTACTTTTGATCCTCAGGGTAAAATCTACACGAAAGTACAGATTGCCGGACAAATGAATGACTGGACTGCTTCACGAATGCCCGATTTGAAGTTGAATGAAAAAGGTTTGTATGAGCTTACTATGCAACTTAGTCCCGGAACTTATTTGTATCAATTGGTGTTGGATGGTGATCAGAATGCCGATCCTGCAAATCCGAATAAAGTGGATAATGGTTATGGAAAATTTAATTCTTTGTTACAAATAAGAGGAAACGGCGACAAATATCCAGGTATTTATACTTCAAAATTTGGACAAACAAGCCTTGTTCTTAGTACTAAGAATGAAGTAAAGAATATCTATGTTTATTGGCAGAATTTTCTTTTGCCCGAGAAATTTGTTTCTTATGTAAATGGAAATATTAAGATAAGCATTCCAGAAGAGGCAACTAAGTTCGATCGTTCGTTTATTCGTGTTTGGGTAAGTAATGATATTGGAGTGAGTAATGATGTGCTGATTCCATTGAAAAATGGGAAAGTGTTGTCCAAAGCTGAGGATATTACCCGTGATGACAAACAGGCTCAAATTATGTATTTTGCATTGGTGGATCGTTTTTGCGATGGCGATTCAACGAATAATCATCCTTTGAATTTACTCGATGTTAATAAGAAAGTAGATTTTTGGGGCGGTGATTTAGCCGGCATAAAAAAACAAATTGACAACGGTTATTTTTCTTATTTGGGAGTAAACACTTTGTGGATTTCGCCGTTGAATCAAAATCCGCTCGGACCTTATGGTTATTATGCACCCAAGAAAACAAAATTTTCAGGGTATCATGGATATTGGCCTATTTCATCTTCGAAAGTAGATTTCAGGTTTGGAACAAATGCTGAATTTAAAAACCTTGTAGCTGATGCTCATGAAAAAAATATGAATGTGTTACTTGATTATGTTGCTCATCATGTGCATATTGAACATCCTTTTTACAAGCAACATCCCGAATGGGCAACGCCACTTTATTTGCCAGATGGGACGCTCAATACCGAAAAATGGGACGAATATCGTTTAACAACATGGTTTGATACTTTTATGCCAACGCTCGATTTATCCAATCAAACTGTAGTGGATATGATGACCGATTCGGCTATGTTCTGGCTCAACGAATTTAAACTGGATGGTTTCCGACACGATGCTACTAAACACATTACCGAGAAATTCTGGCGTGAATTGACGCTTAAAATTAAAGAGGACAATAACGGGAAAAACCTTTTTCAAATTGGCGAAACTTATGGAAGTCCAAATCTGATAAGTAGTTATCTTACTACCGGAATGCTCGACGGACAATTTGATTTTAATGTGTACGATGTGGCAAATACCACATTTGCAGGAGTGGGAGGAAGTAATTTACAACAAGTTCAATCCATATTAAATTCCAGTTTATATACTTACGGAAGTCACAATTTGATGGGAAATATCTCCGGCAATCACGATAAACCTCGATTTATGGCATTAGCTTCAGGCGATTTGAAATTTGGCGAAGACTCGAAAGCAGCCGGTTGGAGTCGTGAAATTGGCATTACCGATTCCACTGCTTACGATAAATTGTTTCTAATGCAGGCGTTTAATATGACCATTCCCGGAATCCCGGTGATTTTTTATGGCGACGAAATTGGTTTGACTGGAGCAAACGATCCCGATTGTAGAAGAATGATGAAGTTCGATAAACTAAACAATCGTGAAATAATGCTACGCGAAAAAGTAGCAACTCTTGCGCATTTACGAAGTGCACAACCCGAATTTATTTACGGTGATTTTATCAATTTATCGACCACAAAAGATAGTTGGGTATTTGCTCGTAAGTATTTTGAAAAAGCAGCTATTGTTTTTCTGAATAATTCAGCTCAGAGTAAAATAATTGAAATTGATTTGCCAAAAGAATTAGAAACGAAAGAATTCAAATCAACATTTAATCATACCTTTGTACTCGACAAAAATAATTTAAAGGTAGAACTACCTTCTTACAGTGTGGAAATTTTAATAAGCTTGAAATCATAGACGAATCGAATGTAACTTTAAAACAGTACTTTAAACCTCAAAATTTGAAGATGAGGGGAAATCCGATTACTTTTCGAATGGAATAAATTGATTTATTAATGGTTATTTTTTCTCTGTTGATGTTAATCGCTTGCTGCTTACAGTTTACAGTTTGCTGCTTGCTGTTTACTGCTAAATATAAACTTCTCAAACATTTAAAATATGATAAAGATAAAAGACAATGCATTGGCACAAGCATCCGAAATAGGAATGGATGAATTTCTTCAGGTTTTTATAGATGCTTATCTTTTGGAAATAGGTGGGAAGCTCACCGCTGAAAATATGGAAAAACTGAACGGTTCGCAACATACTTTGCTTGCCTGGCATTTTTTTACTTCCGAAATGCGTGAAGGCGGTTTTGTACAACTTATCCAAAATGGTTACGGAGCTTATATTTTTATCAATCCATTTGCTAAAGCCATTAAGCAGTTTGGTGCGGTGGAACTTTCGAAACTCATTTACAAAGCCCGTGAAATTTACGAACCCAATAAAAAAACATTGGAACGCGAAACTACCGACGAAGAATTCAATGCCCTTTATGTAGATTTCGAAGTGTTTGACGAAATGGAAGAAATTTATTTTGATATTGAAGAACAACAAACGGCTTTAATTGCGGCTTATGTGGACGAACATATTGCAGACTTTGCAGAGATTGTGAATGAGTAGAATCTCTATTAAATTTTTTTTTAAGTAAATGTTATGCTAAAACTCAAATTTCATTGGGCGTATTTTAAAAGCACATTTATATTTAATATTTTTTCTTCTGTTCTATTAGCCTTTATAGTACACGCAGGATTAAAAATATTTCCTGATTCTCCTCCGCCATTATACCTCGTATATATTCAGTGTTGTATGTTTGGCGGACCTCTATTATGTTTCTTTTACAAAGAATTGTCAAGGAAGAATGAATACTATTTTTATTCTAATCGGGGAATCTCAAAATTAAGTCTATTTATAACGACTTTGTCAACCTATATTCTTGTTGGTCTCATTCTAATATTCATGTTACATTATGCCAAACTTGCTTGAAATTGATAGTGTTGTAAAGTCATATGGTATGCATGTTGTGCTAACTGATATTTATTTAAATGTCAGACTGGTGATATTATTGGTATGTTAGGACGAAATGGAACTGGCAAATCTACCCTAATGAAAATTCTTTTTGGGACACTGTCGGCTGACAGAAAATTTATCAGAATTGATGGGAAAGTGTATAACCAGCCCTACAAGTCTATAAATGAAATATGTTATCTACCTCAAGACTCATTTCTGCCAAAGGATTTGACTGTAAAAAAAACAATTGAGTTATATTTAGGTAAAAATCGTGTAGATGATTTTTTGGATGATTCAATTTTATCGAAATTAAATACAAACAAAATTTCAATCTTGTCAGGTGGTGAATTAAGATATCTTGAAATTAAATTATTGTTGCATACTGATTGTAAGTTTCTATTACTTGATGAACCATTTAATGGTGTGTCTCCAATTTTAGTTGGAGAAATTAAGAATCTGATTCTTAAAGCTTCTGAATCAAAAGGAATAATTTTAACCGACCATGATTATAGAAATGTGTTGGCTGTTGCTAATCAATTTTGTATGATATATGATGGTGGAATAAAACGAATTAATGATAAGCAAGAGTTCGTAAGATGGGGTTATATTCCTGAATCAAAAATTGATTAGTTTCCCCTCCAATAAAGTATCTTTGTCCAATAAGTCTTTTGGTTCAATTACCCGCATTTCTGTATATATTTCTATGAATTTGAACTAGTATTATGATAGTTTCGTATTGAAAGAGTTTCCTTTGTAATTATAAAAGTTCATACAATTCTCAGAAATCAAGTCATTATGTTGAGTTATAAAAATTCTCTTTTTAAAGTAGTATTTATACTTTTTTCTTTTCTCGTTTCTATCACAAGTGTAAATTCAACCACTTCCATAACCTATCCTATTGCTAACAGTATGGTGCTACAACGCAATATGCAAGTCCCAATTTGGGGCACGGCAACTGTGGGCGAAACTGTTCAGGTAACATTTAATAATCAGGTAAAATCCACACAAGCAGGAAACGATGGAAAATGGAAAATTTTTCTCGATCCTATGATCGCTGCAGGACCACTCACGATGACTATAAAAGGAAATAACACCATTACAGTTCAGGACGTTTATGTAGGCGAAGTATGGAATTGTGGTGGACAATCAAACATGGATACACGACTAAGTTATTATTCGAATTTAGCCGATACAATTTCAAGTGCCAACAATAATTTATTAAGATATATCGATGTAAGGTATACGTCGATGAATAAAAATGTTGGCTGGCATTCTATTTCGCCTAGCACAGCCGGTGGATGTTCTGCTACAGCTTATTTTTATGGAAAGGAACTTCAACGAAAATTAGGATGTGCTGTTGGATTGCTGGTGACGGCTGTTGGTGGAACTTTCCTCGAAGGTTGGCTCGATCCGGCGACTATTGCTTCGAATCCAAATATGGTTTTACCCTCTGGATTTACTACACCGGGCTCACAGTACAATGAGTTTGTTGCTCCGGTAATTCCTTATGCTATTAAGGGAACAATATTTATGCACGGTGAGCAAAATGCCGGAGATGTGGCAACAGCTCCTTTATATGGTGCAAGGTTTGAGCAAATGATAAAAGGATGGCGGGATGCGTGGGGACAAGGTGATTTCCCTTTTTATTACGGACAAATTACTATGTATGATGCAGGTAGTTCTCCCGATACGATAAGCCCTATGATTCAGGTGCGTGAAGGTCAGCAATATGTTCAAAAAATGGACAATGTTGGTATGACGGTAAATATCGATTTAACGGCCAGTCAATGGCATTTTCCTAACAAATACGAAGCCGGACATCGGTTAGCATTACAGGCTTTGACAAAAACCTATGACTATACAGGTTTTGAATATTCCGGTCCTGTTTATAACACAATGGGCATTCAGGGTAAAAAAATACGGTTGTTATTTGATCATGCCGAATCAGGTATATCATCGTTTGATAATGCCACCCTGACTGGTTTTATGATTGAGGGTGCTGATAATGTATGGTATTCTGCAACTACAACGATTGATGGTAATTGTGTGGTTCTTACAAATTCATCTGTCACATCACCAAAACGTATTTTTTACGCCTATGGTAAATCACCTAAAGGGAACATGTCCAATAAGGATAATTTGCCCGCATCTCAATTCAGAACCGATAAAATTGAAGGGGATGGGATTAATCAAACCTTATCTTTCTCTGATCTTTTGTTGGTAAAATGTGGAATTTCTGATTTTGATCCGGGTGCAACAACTACCTCCGGATTGCCGATTACCTATGAATCAACCGATACTAACATTGCAACTATTACAGATGAAGGGTTAATACACTTGGTTGGATCGGGGAATTGTTATATAAAAGCTTATCAAGCGGGCAATTCGACCTACAGACCATCTATTGAATTAAATCTTAGACTAATAGTAAGTAAGGCAAAACAAGAAGTAGTTTTTGATTCAATTCCTGATCAGGTTTATGGTGGTGATGACTTTGTAGTCACTGCAACTGCAAGTTCTGAATTACCAATTAGCTATTCATCTAATAATGCAACTGTAGCAACCATTTCGGGCGATACAGTTCATATTGTTGGAGCAGGTAGCTGTACCATTAATGCAGCTCAATATGGAAATTCATTTTATAGTTATACATCACAAAACAGAACCTTTCAAGTAGTGAGTGCTATGGATGTTAAATCTGTTGATGTGGTTGAAAATTTTGTTTTGCCTAATCCTATTCGAAACAAATTAATTGTAAAATCGAATAATCAAACGGAACAGAGAGACCTTTCGATTATAAATAATCAGGGAAGTGTTATTTATAATCAATCATTACAAAATAATAATACAACCATCGATGTAAGTTTCTTATTACCGGGAATTTATTATGTGAAAGTATCAAATAGTAAGAAAGTAGAAATCCAAAAAATTATAAAGCTTTAATTGATTTTTCGCTTTTAATTACAGCATAAAAAAAACGATATGAAACCACATCGTTTTTTTTTGTATTCGTATTGAATGAAAACTATTCCACTCTACCGCCTCGTTCCACTCTTTGTTCTGTTTTAAGGGGATTGCGGGATATTTCATAACTAAATATGCGGTTCTGATAAATATCGTAAGCCATATACAAAGCCTGACGAAAAGAATCTTCCGATGCCAGATTCTTTCCAGCCAAATCGTAAGCAGTTCCATGAGCTGGTGAGGTTCTGATAATTGGTAAACCTGCCGTATAATTTACTCCGCTATCCATCGAAATAGCTTTAAAAGGTATTAACCCTTGATCGTGATACATAGCCAGCACTCCGTCGAACTTACTGAAATTTCCCGAACCGAAAAATCCATCGGCAGGATAAGGTCCTGCACAAATAATTCCTTGTTTCTCGGCTTGTTGCATGGCCGGAATTATTACTTTCTTTTCTTCATCACCAATTACACCTTCGTCGCCTGCATGTGGATTTAAACCTAATACTGCTATTCGAGGACGAACAATGCGAAAATCTGTTTTTAATGATTCGTTCAATATCGTCATTTTTTCTAAAATAAGTTGCTCAGTCAATTCTTTTGAAACTTTATCAACCGGAATATGACCCGTAACTACCGCCACACGCATTACATCGTTTACCATCAACATCAATGCCGGTGTGCCATTTCCAAATTTCTTTTCGAGATATTCGGTATGTCCCGGAAAATGAAAATCGTCTGATTGGATGTTTTTTTTGTTTATCGGAGCAGTAACCAAAGCATGAATTAATCCATCTTTTAAATCTTCAGTGGCTCTTTCTAAAGCAGCGAAAGCAGCTTTGCCGGCTTCTGGAGTTGAATTTCCCAACTCCACTTTTATTTCGTCATCAACACAATTAATAATATTTATCCGTTTCGAATTTATTTCACTAATCGAATTCACTATATTCAAATTTATGCCTTGAATATCTAGTTGTTTTCGGTGATATGCAGCCACTTTGGGCGAACCATAAATGACAGGTGTAAATGTTTCCAGCATTCGTGGTTCAGCCAATGTTTTAAGAATCACTTCATAGCCAATGCCGTTTATATCACCGTGTGAAATACCAATTATTATTTTTTCAGCTTCCATTTTTTTAGTTCCAAATTATAATTTCAATTGTCAATGTTGACATATTCTTAACTTTATTTCTTTTTATTATCGTCTTTTTTTGCCACGATGGAGACTTCTTTTAAAGAATTAATTTCCTGCGGTAATTTGGCAGAATAAATCATTGCTTCGAGTTGGCGAATTAAGTTGCGTTTTTTTGTTCCGGGAGCAAAAACAAATCCTTCCATAGTGATAACCCGTTGATTTATTTCGTCCAATCTTGTATGGCTAAAAAATGGGCCACCCATTGCACCACCATTTTTCATTTTCCAAAGTCCACGAACTTCAGCACAATAGCCATCGTTTACCCACACTTCTTTAAAAATTGGGGGTTCATATTTGTATTCTGTTCCCATGTGTGAACCTTCAAACTCACCGAGAATACCGGCTTTCATTACTGAATCCCGTTTTTCAAGAATAAAATCTTTTGTAAATGTATTTTTGTCGGTGTAAGGATAAGAATAAATAACTATATCCTGACGTTTATCAGGACTGTCATTCGAAAGCCAAAAGAAATCATTGGTCTTTTTTACGACTTTAAAGCCCTGAACAATATCTATTTGAATACCAAAAATACTATCAATTTGATTTTTGATAGTTGTATTTACATATTCTTTATTAAATGAAATTTGTCTGTTTCTTTCGCTATCCAAAAAATAATTTAAGATATTTTCGCCGTATTGTTTTATTGTTTCGGTAAATACCGAATCATTTGGAGCAACCACCTGAACAACAGTTTGAGGATATGCCCAACGGTCGGTTGAATAAATTACTTTTGGTTTTGTGTATTTTTCTGAAATGTCCGTTAACAAAATATTGCGGGTTGGCTTCAGAAGGTCAGAAAAATCCATTAATTTACATCTTGAAATGTTCATAATCGCCTCAGGTTGAGGTAGCTCTGGTGTGTTCTGATCGAGCAGTGCAACCAGCGACCTACCCGAAGGTGCTTTCCAGTTAGCATCGTTCATTACAACGAGTATTTCGTATTTTGTTCCGGTAACACTGGGTAAAGTTCTACTGCCATCACCGCACGAAAATAAAAATAAAGTAGAGAAAATGAAAATAATTACTTTTGATCTCATGTTCTTTAAAGTTTTGATTTATAGTGTATTTTATAGTGTTTTTTTTGATTGATGAATAGTGAAAAATAAAAGTATATCATCCATTAATTTTAATCTTTCCTTCTCAGATTGTATTGTTTCAAAAGGAAATCCCAGGGCACAAATTTTATAATTACCCGAATAAGCTACGCCTGCACTCAGGTTGTTTTCAGCATAACGAATTATTGTGTAACAATCAGCATCATTTGGTTCAATCGCATCCGGCGATTCTACATAATACGATCGGAAATTTGGTTCGGTATAAAAACTAAAATCCGATTTTCTGAAAATTTTAAAAGGCGAACTTATTATCCTGACTTCGCCTCCGACACTGGCTTTATCAGAACGATATTTGTATTTCAAAACATTTTCAATAAACTTTTTGTCAGCAGCCGTCGATGTTTTACCCATAACTGCATCTGAACTTATAAATGAACCGCTTAGCATTAAGTTCCCTCCGCTATTGCAATAGGATTTGATTGTTTGTTGCAAAGCTAATGGAAAAGTTTTAAATTCAGGTGCTTTTTTAGCATTTCCTATGAATGTTTGCTTTTGTTTACCAAGAATCAAATCCACAATTTTATATTGATTCATATCAATATCACCATTACAAACAGCTTGTAGGCTACATGAAACAAACGAGAAACCAAGTGATTTTATTGCTTTTCCATGTAAAGACGGATAATCAAAAGTGTTGCCGGCAATTTCTTCAGTCTCGTAGTTGGCATAACATGCTCCGAAACCCGGTGCATCATCGTCTACCCATGGCTTATCGCGTTTAAAATCATGTTGTTTGCCCGTAAAACTAATATCCGATAAATAAGGCACACCAGGGTCTACATCATTTAAGAATCCGGCATAGGTACTGTCAGTACTAAAATTTGCCGGTGCCGAAACTCTGTCGAAACCATTTACAATAAGTATTTCAGCTTTTTCGTTTGATGATCGGTAAGCTGATAATATCTCCGAATCAAAACTCTCGCCACCTTTATTAATGGCTGTTATTTTAAAACTATACATTTTTCCGACTGAAATGTTCATGCTGTATCGATTGCTGCCAACAATAATTCCGTTATTGAAATCACCATCATCAATTTTTGTATAAACAACATATTTTTCAGCCGTTGCAGTAGGTTCTAAACTATCAATAGTTGATAACCAATGAAGTTCTACTTTGTTTTTCTCCGAAAAACGACAACTGAATTGCTTTACAGGTAGCGGTTGAACTGCATAGTCAGTTCCATTTGTAGTACTCAAATATTTTAGAATGCCTTTGTAAATAGCACGACTCACTGTGAATCTGAATCGAGGATCAAGACCGTAACGCATGTCAGCAAAATTTTGGTGCGAAAGCAATTCTAATAACATGGTTGGTATTTCCGGCACACGTGATTCGCTGTACGATTTATCCCACATATTTCGTCTTGTCCATTCAGGTGCAAATTGTGTTTTTATATCATTCACAATTTGTGTCTGAACTATATCCGTCAAATCACGTGCAGCCCAACGAGAAACTCCATTAATATAGCTTGTTCTTTTATAGGAATTTGGGATACTGAAAATTCCTAAAGTGCCAATAATAGAATCGTTTTTTGTAGTTCCGGCATCGGTGTGAAAAGCCAAAGCCAAATCAAGTGGTACTCCGAGTCCTTTCAAACCGGGAGCAACCGACGAACCTCCAACTAAGTAATTCACCCACAATCCACGTGATTGAAAATCGTCGGTGTAATCATTCATTCCTTTATTTTTACTGTAAATACTGTCGGGCATACCTGCCCATTGTAACCAGTAACGTGCACCTTCAGTAAAACGGGGATAGTTACTGATTTTCGGATCAAAAAGACAAGGTGGTTGTTCGTCCGTTGAATTTGTTGAGCTTTTTTGTTTTGCAGTCAAACCGGTATCGTAGGTACAACGAGCAATATTTCCCATGCCACCACCAATTTTTACCGCATCGGCAGTCACTATTTTATCATCTTCTGAACTAAAATTGGAAAGTGTTATCTTGTTTAGATTACTTCGGCCTTCTTCAAAATAAAAATGCCCAAGATAAAGCCATGTGCCGCCATTCATTGTTTGATTTACTGAGAATTCGGTTTTAATTCCTTGATGAAATACGGTATAACGGGCATCGGTAATGCTGTTTAAAAAAGATTTGTACGATATGTAAACAGCATAGCGTCCGGTTTCAGGAATATCAGGTGTCCACTCTACAGTACTTGTTTCATCTGCGTCGCTAATCGATTGGTTTTTGCGGTAAGTTCCAAATGTAAACGGATTTTCGCCCTGAATATAAAATTTTTTAGTATTTCCAAACCCATTGAAATCTCCTGCTTCCCACGGATTTCTGTCGTTGTGTTCTCTGTATCTTGAGTTGCCTTGTTTCGTGTCATTGTCAACAATTATTTCGTTTACTTGCGTGTCACGTTCTCTCGGAATGAAAACATTAGCTCCTGCTTTTTCAAGCATCGGAACTAAATACGGTATAACATATGAATAGGTATATAAATCTTCGACGGTTTGTTCTACTCGTGCCCGTTGCCATTCCCAACGGGACAGTTTTTGGTCGTAATGCCAACCATGACTTGGCCATACTGCTATATGTTTGGTTAGTAGACCATTTGTTATGTCGAAATTGCGTGAAGTATTAGTAACCAAAGGAGGGGAAGAAAGTGAAACTTTAAATTTCCTTTGTTCATCTTTTTTATCCGTTCTGTAAATATTGGGAATTAAATCTTCAATATTTTTACTGTCGGTTTCACAAGAAATTTTATAATTGGAATATTTTGAAGAAACAATTTTTTGAATGGCATTATATATCCGTTGAACATTCTCGGGACGGAAAGGAACATAACTCAATCGATCACTTGCAACAACCTGGATTCTTCCGGATTTGCTGTTTATATTGAATGAACTTACAGCTATTTTTCCAACAAACGAATAATAATTGGCAATAGCCGTTAGAGAATCGGAAATCAGGCTCTCTGTGCTCTTCTGTGCAGTTAATTGCTGTGCAAACAAAAGAAAAAATGCCACAAACGTGAACAAAAACCGGAGATGTTTCATTCAAATGATAAAATTGTAATTAAACGATAAAGTTAAGTTGGTAATTTGTCTTTTTCAGCGGATGACAACATTCCGCAAGCCGCAAAAATATCTTCACCACGCGACCTTCGAATCGTAGTTGTAATACCATTATTGTTGAGATAATCTCTGAAGAAATTCATTTTTTCTGTTGAAGAGCTTTTTAGATGAACTCCGGGAATATTGTGAAACCGAATTAAGTTGATGCGACAGTCAATCCCTTTCAAAATCTTAAGCAATTCCACAGCATGACGCATAGTATCATTTACTCCATCAAACAAAATATATTCGAACGAAACGCGTCTTTGTTTGCTGAAATCATGTTTTCGTAATTCGTCAAGCACTTTTGCCAGTGGATATGCTTTTTCAACCGGCATTAATTCCTGTCTGTCCTGCGAAAATGGAGAATGTAAACTGATAGCCAAATGGCAATTTGATTTTTCGAGAAAAACTTTCATTCCCGGAATAAGACCTATGCTTGAAACGGTAATTCTTCTGGGACTCCAGGCATAACCATAATCAGCTGTCAGGATATCCAGTGAGCGAAGCAATGCAAGTGTATTGTCAAAAGGTTCACCCATGCCCATAAATACAATGTTTGTAAGTTTATCTGCCTCGGGAACCGACATAATTTGATTCAAAATTTCTGTTGGAGTGAGCTGTGCTGTGAATCCTTGTTTGCCTGTCATACAAAACATACAATCCATTTTACAACCTACTTGTGACGACACACATAAAGTTGCTCTGTCTTCTTCGGGGATATAAACAGTTTCGATAGTATGACCTCCATCTGTTTTGAACAAATATTTTTTAGTGCCATCCTCGGACTCCACTGTGGTTACCGGCAAGGATCTTCCAATTTCATATTTTTCAGCCAATAATTCTCTGTTTTTAGCCGAAATATTTGTCATTTCATCAATCGTGAATGCTCGTTTCTTGTAAATCCATTCCGCCATTTGCTTCGCCGTAAAAGCCGGCATTCCCATTTCAGACACAATGACTTTCAGTTCATCGATAGTTTTGCCTGTAAGCGATATTTTATTCATATTCTGATAGTTGAATGAAAAAAAGAGAAAAGATAAATGTCTTAAACTTTGTTGATTTTAGAAGCCCCCAAAGTTACACAAACTTAATCGAAAAAGAAAACGGAATGAATATATTCATCCCGTTTTCCAATACATGTATTTTGTTTTTTTAGAATCAATAAAAATTCATTCTGTTATCAACAACATTAGCATTATCTTTCATGTCTTGAACTATTGAATATGACAATGAATAACTCAATCTGCTGTTAAGTTGCATAATTTCCATTTTAGCATCGAATGGTTGTGGGTTTACCTGTTTGTTCGAAGTGCTAATTACAAAAACCCCGGCATTCCCTTTTATGGGTGCAGAAACTTTGTTTAATGCAATAACCGAAGATTTTCCAATAACTGCCGGTTCAAATCCGGCTATGCCAAATTGATACGAACCGAAATTTACTCCTTCGGCTACTTTTATCGAATCATTTAATGATGCTGCAAGTCCTTCCAATGTTGGAGTCTTCGTTAATTGTTCAGCTAAATTCTTAATCATTAATTCAGCTTTTTTATCTTTAATGATTTCAGCTTTCAACATATCCGAAACTTTTTCAACAGCGCTGTATCCTTTTTCGTTTACAGCATTAGTCATTGCAATAACGAATTGAGTTCCACAGTCGAAAACATCAGAAACATCTCCTTTTTCGCTTTTGAAAGCCCAACGTATAATTTGACGTGATTGAGGAATGTCGGCAATTTTCTCGGCAGTTTTCAACACGGTAGTTGCAGGACGTACAATGTAGCCTTTTTCTTTTGCTTTGCTTTCAAATTTATCAGCACTTAGTTCGGCTGCAAATTCTTTTGCATCGTTATATATTCTGCTATATGTTTTACTGCTAGGAATAACTTTTCTTTCTAAGATAGCAAGTTTTACTTTTCTGCGAGCCGCTGTTTTATCCATTACCTGCATAATTTGAACGCCTTGAGTATTTTTTATTGTAAATACTTCATTTACTTTTTTGCTGAAAGCAGCGGTTGTAATGTCCTTATCTACTCCCTGAGCGTCATCTTGTATCCAGCCAATTTCACCACCATTTGCAGCTGTTTGTTCTACCGCCGAAAATTGTTTTGCCAATGCAGCAAAGTCAGCTCCTTTATTTATTGCATTTACAATACTGTCAGTTTTAGCTTCATCTTTTGCCAGAAGAAAAATGTGGCGAAGTTTTACTGAGTCGGACTGCATAATGCCCGATTCCATAATACGTGCCATTGTATAGGTATTATTTTCAAAAACAGGACCCATTGCATCGCCTGATTTACCTCCGAATGCGAAATCTTTCAAATTAAAAGGAACTGTTATTTCTGAATAATTTCTACCATCGTACATGATATCAGAATTTGAATTAACTAAACCAGCTACATCGTCGGTAGTTTTAAATTCATCAGTTAAACCATTAATCCATTTTTCAGCTTCCTGATAATCTTCCGGTAGAGGTTTAATATCGAAAGCAACATAATTTAAATCGCAATTTGCTTCTTGTTTAAATTGCTCTTTTTCTTTATTATAACGATCTTTGATGTCACTACTGCTTACTTTTATCAACGAGTCAGAAACCATATAGTAGGGTTGTACAACATAAGCAACATCTACGCTTGTTTTTTTGCTGTCAAAACTCATTTTTGCTTCCAGACTGTTTGCTGTAACTGTCTTTGAAATAAGTGCGTTGTATTTTTCCTGTAAAATATTTGTTTTTACTGTTTTTTCCCAGAACATCCAATAACTTTTTGCTTGTGCAATTTGTTGTCTCATTTCTTCATTTGCAGGAGTTTGATCCAGACTATTTAAAAACTGAACTAGTTGTGAACGGCTAAATTGTCCATCCTTGCCCATAAAAGCACGACGTTGTGTAATTAGCGGGTGAATATTTTTTCCGATTAAACGATCAGAAAGTTCATCTGCACTAACAGCCAGACCTATTTTCTTAGCTTCAGCGTTCAAAATTTTCTCATTTACCATGGCTTCCCATACTGAAGTACGAAGTTGAGAGCTAATTTCTTCTCCTAAATCCGTTTTTCCAGTTTCAATTTTGTACACTTCTGTCATTTGATCAATAGCAGCTTGATATTCTTTTATGTTGATATCTTCACCGGCAATTTCCGCAACTATTTCGCGCGATTGATTAAAGTAGGATGATCCTGAATTCAGGAAATCGCCTACAATAAAGGCTAATAATGCAAGTCCCACTACTACTACCAGTAAAACCCCTTTACTTCTGATTTTTTCTAATGTTGCCATTTTTAAATATTAATTTGTATGTTTTTTTTGTTTAATTTTATGCTAAATTTGAGGGCACGAATATACAAAAAAAAAGTGTATGCTTAATCAAATTCTGTAAATTTTCAATTTTTTTGTCAGTATATGGTTTTCATTCTTTAGAAATTAAGCACTGATGCGACTTATTTTCCGGTTTTTATTGTTTTAAAATTGAATGTTCTATTTTGATGTAACAAATCGAACTAACTCAATTCTGTTATTTGTCACTTTCGTACATTTTATTGTAAACTGATCAATACGTATAATTTCGTTTACCTTTGGAAAATGTTGATGATTATGCAAAATAAAACCGGCAATCGTTTCATAAGCATCGGATTCAGGAATCTCCAGGTTGAACCGAGAGTTGACATTCTTTATTTCTAGTCTCCCTGAAAAAATAAATTCATTTTCGGCAGTTTGTTCAGCAAGATAATCACGGTTGTCGTGTTCATCTTCTATTTCACCGAAAATTTCTTCCATAATGTCTTCTAAGGTGATAATACCGGCCGTTCCTCCAAATTCATCAACGACTACTGCAATACTCTTCTTTTGAAGCATAAATAGTTTCATGAGTTTTTGAGCTGCCATGTTTTCAGGCACAATGGGAATCTGGTTGATCTGTTTTTTCCAGTCCATTTGATGCTCAAACATTTCAGAGGAATGAATGTATCCGATAATATTGTCAATATTGTCTTTATAAATAGGAATTTTAGAAAACCCGGTCTCAATAAATGTTTGTTTCAGAGTCTCAACATTGGTATTGTATTCAAGAGCGATAATTTCGGTGCGTGGTACACAGCAATCTCTTAGTTTTACTTTTGAGAAGTCAAGTGCATTCTGAAAAATTTTCACTTCATTTTCAAGTTCCTTTTCACTTTCTTGATTTTCAAAGCTTTCCTGAAGAAGGTAATTCAAATCGATACGTGAAAAAACATTTTCTTGTGCTGTTTCACTTATTTTTACTCTGAAAGATTTTAAAATCAATAAAGAAATCCATGTGCTAAAACGCGAAATAGGATAGAGGAAAATATAGAAGAATAAAAGTAACCATGAAAATACACGCAACCACAAGTTGGGATTAATTCTGAAAATTGTTTTTGGTAAAAATTCACCGGTAAACAAAACCAGTATAGTTGCAAGAATAGTTTGTAAGAAAGTCATTAAAAACTGATTCTGGATAGGAGCAAGGATGGGAGTCAGAATTTTAGCCATCAGTAAACCGTAAATAACCAAACTCACGTTGTTACCAACGAGCATAGTGGAAATGTATTGCTGTGGGTTCCGGTAGAAAACGGACAAGATGGTTGAGGTCAGATTACGTTGCTTTTTATCCAGTTCAAATCGCAGTTTGCTGGATGACACAAATGCAATCTCCATTCCGGAAAAGAATGCAGAAAAAAGCAAGGTCAAAAAAATAAAACTAAAACTATCCAAGTAATTAACGGTTAATTGCTTGCAAAGATACTATATTTTGAGTTGTATTACACGTTTTTTGTAAAAAAGAGTGCTAAAATAAGCTTGAATTCTAAATAATAAATGCTTGTTTCGGGTTGTTGACTAAGTTGTTTTCAATCAATGATAAAATTATTGTTTTGTAAGCTGCTGGATTTCTGTAAATTAAAAATTGTTTTTTAAATAAAGTACATTTAATTTGTGAGTGCATTTGTGGTTTTGAAAAAAAACCGTATCTTTGCAACCGCTTTTGAAAAACCGATCTAGTAGCTCAGCAGGTAGAGCACATCCCTTTTAAGGATGGGGTCCTGGGTTCGAGCCCCAGCTGGATCACTCGTTTAAAAAGCAATATACAAAGTTGATGATCTAGTAGCTCAGCAGGTAGAGCACATCCCTTTTAAGGATGGGGTTCTGGGTTCGAGCCCCAGCTGGATCACCGTTGCAAAAAGCTTTTCAGGTAAAACTGGAAAGCTTTTTTTTTTCAACACAATTTTAGAGTTGCAGCCCCAAAAACAAAACAATCAATGTAATTACTAAAGAAGTTGCAAAGAGTTATAGTTCTGATAAACTGTTTTGGATAAAAAATATCACTTTAATCTACTTCTTTGTGTTTGATTAGCTACAAGAAAACATCCGTTAATAAAGAACAAAAAGGTTGAAAATTGTTTTTAAAAACAGACCAATAGTATTAAAATAAAATCGTATTTTTGTATTCAAGTAATGCAATTTGTCCGATTTTCAATATAAAATGTGAGTAATGGAATTACAAATCATACAGAATAAGATTTACGAGATTCGGGGTCAACGTGTTATGATTGATCGAGATTTAGCAGAAATGTATGGAGTAGAAACAAGGGTATTAAATCAGGCAGTAAAACGTAACATCGAACGTTTCCCGGATGATTTTATGTTTCAACTCTCTGAAAGTGAATTTAAAAATTGGAAATCACAAATTGTGATATCCAATTCCAATACTATGGGTTTAAGAAAAAAACCTTTTGTTTTTACCGAATTGGGTGTGGCAATGCTTAGTAGCGTGTTAAATTCAAAAACAGCAATACAAATCAATATGGGTATTATGCGAGCATTTGTAACTATTCGGCAAACACTGATGGTCGACCCAATGCAAAGTGCAAATGAATTAAAACTCGAATTAAAAGAACTGAAAGCCTATATAGAAGATGTCTTTACCGATTACAATGATATTAACGAGGATACCCGAATGCAAATAGAACTTATCAACCAATCATTGGCTGAATTGCATACCCACAAAATACAAAACACAAAACCTCGAAATAAAATCGGATTTATTTCTGAAGAGTAAATTATACCAAGCTCAATATTAAAAAGTTAAATACCAAATACAATTATATAGTTAGCATACGAAAAATTATAAATTAAAACAGACAATAATAAACAAGACAATAATTTAATTTTCAACATATTATAAATAGCATTCTGCTATTGTTCGCGTCCCCCTGAAACCTGAGAAATTTCTTTAGCGAACACACAGAAATAGAGTAATAAGCAAAATGCCTATGCCGATCCGGCGTGGGCTTTTGACTTATCATTTCTGTGTAGCCTTCTCAGGGGCTAGGGGGACGGGTAGGGATTTAGTCCACGCTTTTTGCATCTGGGCTTTTCTTATCAGACCAATGGCAGCCGCTCGGCAAGCCATGATACAAAACACAATAATTAATATTATACACTATACAATAAGGGTTTCACTTTAAGTGAAGCCCTTATTTGCATGCAATACTGCATCAAACGAAACTGCAACTGCCTTACCACGAAGAGTATTTGATGGCAAGGGGTGTGAAGAATGGGAAGAATTAAAATCAATAAACGATGAAAAACACCTTAATCGACAATTCTACGGAAGCACTGAAAATGGATTCGGTGTTGAAGAAATGCATTGCTGACGAGAAATTTACTGAAATATTAATCGCTACCGGTTACTGGGATTTACCGGGAATGGTGGTTGTTTATGATGAACTTAAAGCATTTTTGGACCGCGAAAACACAGTTCTCCGTTTGATAATAGGCAAAGAACCAATGATAAGGCATTACCAACAAGCAGAACCATTAGAAAGAGATGATTTTCCAGGTCAATACCTTAAAACTGATATTAATAAGCTGGCACTTCAAGATAAATATCAGAAAGTAGTTGACTTATTACTTCAATACTGTAATGCTGAAAACGAAAATTCCAAATTCCAAATCAGAATATACGGTCAAGGTACTATAGAGCAGTTTCTACATGCAAAATGCTACATTTTTAAAGGAATAGATGATGCCTGTGGTTTAATTGGCAGCTCTAATTTTACCTTTAAAGGACTGGATGATAATGCAGAACTGAATTACTTAGAAACTGATCCTACACGTGTTACAGCCACTCAAATAGCTGTAGCAAATCAAAAAAGCCATCTAATGTGGTTCAATGAAAAATGGGAACAAAGTGTAGCTTGGAATCAAGTTTTTTTAGAAGAAGTGCTGAAACCTTCACCGATTGGAAAGAAAGCAATTGAGAAAAAAGAAGCTGAACTTACAAAAAAACTTACACCCTACGAAGTGTATATCAAATTCCTCCAATGTCAATGGGGCGATTTTATTGACGAAGAGTGGACTAATGCCTTGGAAAGTATATTGCCACCAACCATAAAGCGACTGAAATACCAATTATTTGCCGTAAATCAGGCTTATTCAATTATGCATCACCATCATGGAGTGATGATTGCCGATGTAGTAGGTTTAGGTAAAACCATGGTGGGCATTATGCTGTTGAAACGGTTCCTTACCGATGCCGACCCCGAAGGTCGCAACCGAAATATACTGTTAGTAACTCCACCCGCCATTAAAAAATCATGGGTAGAAACTATTGCACTTTTTGACAAAGATCAGGATGATAAAATAGGCAATCATATTGAGTTTATTACTACAGGTAGTATAGGTAAATTGACTGAAACTATTGTTGAAGAAGATGAGGAAGACATTGAAAATGAATCCGGTGAGTTTGAAGGAAGTTTTGACAACAGCAAAAACTACGGGCTGATTTTGATTGACGAAAGTCATAAATTTCGGAATAGTAACACCCAAATGTATCAACAATTGGATGAACTGATTGGAAATACCTATCCACAACCTTATGTAGTTTTACTTTCGGCAACACCTCAAAATAACAGTCCGGAAGATTTAAAAAACCAGATTTACTTATTTCAACGTGAGCACAATAATACTACGCTTGAAAAAATTGATGGACGCAAATTAGAAACTTTTTTTGCTGATAAAAACCGAATTTTTAAAGAACACATTAAAAACCGTCAATCAAACAACCACGCCTTGATTGAAATGTCGAGAGATATTCGGGAGCGTGTACTTGATTCGTTGGTGGTGCGTCGTACCCGAACTGATATTCGTAAGTTTTACGGAGATGACATGCAGGAACTGAAGTTCCCTGAAATAAACGGACCCAATGTATTGAGATACGAAATGGACGAACAATTGAGTCAGTTATTTTTCAAAACTATGAACCTGATTGCTTCTTATGACACCGAAACAGGTAAACTGAACTTTGATGATAAACATGGGTTGGGTTTTTATAGGTATCGTGCTATCGAATACATTGTCAATTCCGAATACAAAAAAAGATACGAAAAACGCAATTTGACTGCTGAAGCGACATCCAAACGGCTTGCACGTATCATGCAAATTTTATTGGTAAAACGCCTGGAAAGTAGTTTTAGCGCATTTAAAAGTTCGTTACACAACCTTCAACGCTACACACAAAACATGATTGACATGATTGAAAACAATTGTGTCTTTATTTGTCCGGACATTGATGTAAACAAAGAGCTGAATACGGAATTAAAAAACAAAACATTTGATGAATGCTGCGATGATATTCGTTTCAAAATAAAAAGAAAAGGTGGAAATAATTTTGAATATATCACCAAAGATTTAGATGATGAATATCTAAAAAAACTGAAAGCTGATAAAAAATTGATTGACAAACTTTGTATGGAATGGGATGGTACCACTTACGACCCAAAACTCATCAAATTCCTCGATGAATTAGACAAAACACTTTTTGGCGAAATTAATAATCCACACGGGTACGACCCGAAAAAGTTAGTCATTTTTACCGAAGCCATTGACACTGTAAAAGAACTAAAAAGACACATTGAAGGCAGAACGAAATATAGGGTGATGGCTATTACTGCTGAGAATCGCGATGCGATGAGCGATAAAATTAAAGCCAACTTTGATGCCAATGCCGATATAAAACAAGATGATTATGACATTATAATCACCACCGAAGTATTGTCCGAAGGTGTAAACTTACACCGAAGCAATGTAATAGTTAATTACGATACGCCATGGAATTCTACCCGATTGATGCAACGTATAGGGCGTGTAAACCGGATAGGCTCTAAAGAAGATTTTGTACATGTGTTTAATTTTTTTCCTACGGCACAAAGCGATGCACAGATTGATCTTGTACACAAAGCTCACACCAAATTACAGGCATTTCACAGCCTTTTCGGCGAAGATAACCGCGTGTACAGCGACAATGAAGAAGTAGAATCCTATGGACAAGATCCGCTGACCCTTCAACATTTGGTGGAGGGAGAAGAATCTCCGCTTGAAAAATACATTGCTGAGCTCAAACAATTCAAACTTAACTATCCCGAAGAATATGAAAGGATAAGTCAACTCAACGAACATTTGTTTGTAGGTAATGCTTTCCCAACCGATGAATCGCTCTTTTTGATTCGTGGACTTAGCAATAATGGCTTATGTGTTTCGGTGAATAAAAATGGAATCCCAAAAGATATCCCCGTAATTGAAATGGCTGAGAAAATTCAATGTACGCCAGATACTGTTTCAACCACTTTACCTGAAAATTGGGACGTAATCCAACAAAAAGCATTGGACGAATTCAACAATTTTTTCAATAAAATGCGTACCGGAAGAGAACAAAAAAGAATCACTAAGGAAGCATTAGAAATTGTACAAAAAAAATTATTACGCCATTACGATTTCAAACCAGAAGTAAAGGAATTGCTGGTGAAAGCCGATAAACTTATCCGAAAGGGCGATTTGCATCTGTCCCGAAAAATTATACGATTTTACGAGTTAACGGTGAATCCACAACTAACGCTTTTTGATACAAATCTGGAAGAATTGGAAGCCCTACTTGAAAAAGAGATGGAAGCTGTTCGACAACGGGTTATTATCGACTTAAACGGACAACCAACGATTACATTGGGAGTAGGAATGAATGTACTGCCCCAAACCTCCTAATGGGATTTTAAAGAGTGGTTTACATAATACTCCTTAATTAAAGAAATTCTAAGAAAAAATATAAAATAGTAGTAACTCACATCTCCTTCAGGGGCTTGGGGCGAATAAATCAACAATATGGAAGATTTCAAGACGTTTTTTGAACATGACTATCAAGGCATTAATGCATTTGTTGAGAAAATAATAATACCGGTATTCGGGAACAACTTTGCAACTAACGACGAAGATATTTTACATTCCAATCCCAATTACAAAGCGGCAGCCGACCGTGCCAATATCGTATCTATTAAACGATTTGGAACTTGCCACAATCTGGATGTCCCTATGGATTTTTTTGATATTACTTTGTCCGAATCAGTTCGATTGGCTTATTCACGTGTCAGCATTCAGGCATTAGTGCGTCAACTGATGGAAACTTATTCGGCAGCACTGATTGTTTTCCATTATCCTGATAATAAAGGAGATTGGCGGGTATCGTATGTATCAAAAGGAAGTAATGTTACTGATTCAACAACTGCAAGACGTTACACCTATCTATTAGGTAAAAATCAAACTTGCCGTACGGCAGCTTTGCGATTTGAGGAACTTAAAAAGGATGAAAAAACACACGAAAATATTACATCTGCCTTCTCTGTAGAAAAACTCAGCGATGATTTCTTTGAAAAATATCGGGACATTTATGCTGACTTTGTACAATTTATTACCGGAAAAAGGTACGAAAAGGAAAAAGGTAAATGGGTAGAAAATATTATTAAAGAACCAGATGAACAATTGAATAGTTCATTTGAGGGGAATGAAAAAGTTGTACGTGACTACGTAAAGAAAATGTTGGGCCGATTGGTTTTTTTACAATTCCTACAGAAGAAAGGGTGGTTAGGTGTACCTTTAGAAAAAGCCTGGGGTGAAGGTGATCAACATTTTCTTCAAAATCTTTTTAAAAATAGTGAACAGCAAGATGATTTTCTGGATGCTGTATTGGAACCTTTGTTATTTGAAACATTAAACGATGGTGAACGTCCAAACGAAATAGCACATTCAAGTTTAGGTGAGAATATTAAAATACCCTACTTGAATGGTGGGTTATTCGAAAGGGATGATTTAGATAAGAAAAGAGTTATTTTCCCAGCATATTTGTTCGCAAGATTGTTTCAATTCTTTAGCGAATTTAACTTCACCATTGACGAAAACGATCCGAATGATGCTGAAGTTGGTGTTGACCCTGAAATGCTTGGGCGAATTTTCGAAAACTTACTGGAAGATAACAAAGATAAAGGTGCTTTTTATACTCCAAAGGAAATTGTACAATACATGTGTCGTGAATCGTTGATTGCTTATCTGACAACCGATAACGAAGATCTAAATAAACCAATAAAAGAATTAGTTCTACAACACAATACAGAGCAACTTAAAGAAGAGCAAAAATTACTCTTAGATCGCAAACTTAAAGAAGTAAAAGTGTGCGATCCGGCTATTGGTTCAGGTGCTTTCCCTATGGGTATGCTGAATGAAATTTATAAATGCCGCATTGCTATAGAAGGTAAAACCGAAAATGCTGTTGATATCAAAAAACATATTATTCAGCAAAGCATATACGGAGTAGATATAGAAAAAGGTGCAGTGGATATTGCTCGACTTCGATTTTGGTTAGCATTAGTGGTAGATGAAGAAAAACCACAACCACTGCCAAACCTTGATTATAAAATAATGCAAGGAGACAGTTTAATAGAAAAATTTGAAGGTGTTGATCTAAGTAAGATTACAATAAAAAACAATAAAGAGACTCTCAAAGATTTATTTGGAAATATAGTAAATCCGCAAATGACATTATCGTGGACAGAGGACGAACAAAAACAAGATGACATTTTACTATCTATGAGAGATTATTTCAATACGAATAATCATGATAAAAAGGATGAATTAAGACAACAAATTGACAAACAAATATCCGAATATATAATTTCGTATTGCTCAGGAAATATGGATATTGCATTGAAAGTAAATAAATTAAATTTAAACAAAAAGCCATTCTTTCTTTGGCATTTATATTTTGCAGATGTTTTTAGTTCTATTAAAAACGGATTTGATATTGTAATTGGAAATCCACCTTATGTTGAAGCAAAGAAACTTAAAACAATATCAAGTAAACTTAAGAACTATGAAGTGTATTCAGGTACAGCCGACTTAAGTTTATATTTCTTCGAAAAAGGCCTAAATCTGTGTACAGCAAAAGGATATTTGTGTTATATAAGTACGAATAAATTCTTTAATACTGGTTATGGGAAACCTTTAAGGGGCTATTTATTGAAAAACAAAATTGAGCAAATGATTAATTTTGAGCAAGTAGAAGTATTCGACAAAGTATTGGTGTCGAGTGTCATTTGTGGTATTTCAAAAAAAGAACCTAAAAAAACAAATAAATTTATTTATAAGAAATTTTATAAACTTAAACACAAGGAGTTTAAAAAGAAATTTCTAGAAGGTATAGAAAATCCTACTTTTTACAAACAATCCAATCTAGATGCAAATGAGTGGTCTTTTGCAGATAACGTAGGATTATCATTAAAGCTAAAAATTGAAAATAGTGCAAAAGTCTTGAAAAAAGTAGAAGGTATTATTGTAAATAGAGGTGTTACAACGGGATTTAATCCAGCATTTATTATTGATAATGTGACAAAAGAAAATTTTAGTAACAAAGATACTTCAAGCGAATCTATAATAAAAACACTACTTCAAGGTCGGAATGTTAGAAAGTGGTATTTTAATAAAAGTACCGAGAATCTGATATTTACAAAACAAGGGATTGATATAGATTTACATAAGCCAATTAAAGAGCATTTATTTAATTATTTTGAAGATTTAAATCCCAGAACAGAAGATGATATTGATAGCAAAAGGGGAAGAAAACCGGGATCATATAAATGGTATGAAATCCAAGATAATACAGCATATTACAAGGAATTTGAAGTAGCTGAAAAAATAATTTGGGGCTTAACAGCAGATAAATGGGCATTTGCATATGATGCTGAACAACATTATTTACCAAGCAATGGCTATATTTTAACTTCTAAAACAATACCAATCAAATACTTACTTGCTATACTCAACAGTAACCTTATGAAGTATTATTTTGGGTTTATTGGTATTATGACAGCTGGCGGAGCTTATACACTTAAACATGCTACAATTTTACAATTACCGATTAAAATTGCAAATAATCAAAATAAGTTTATTGAAATTGTAGACGAAATCCTCTTATTGAAAAATCAAAACATTGAACACGAAACTTTTAAACAAGAATTAGAATTAGATGCATATGTTTACAAACTCTACGAATTAACTTATGCTGAAGTAAAGACAGTAGATCCTGAATTTGGGTTGAGTGAGGAGGAGTATGCAGCTTTAAAAATCGAATAAAATGCAAAATATGGAAATTCAGAACAAAGAACTTTATCAACAAATAACTGACTATATTTTAGGGAGATATAGTTATTTAATCAAACATGAAGATTATATATGGTTTGGCAAAGCGTCATTTAGTGTAAAAATGCTAGCGGATTGCTCTTATGAAACTTTACATAATAATCCAACAAAAAAGATGGAGGAAATAGTTGCTTTTACATTTGATTATCTATGCACTTAATAAAATACAAAAAAATATCATGAGCAAACTTGAAACCCTGTACAATTCCATAGAAGGATTGAAAGAATTAGGTTTACCGCTAAATGAAGAAACCCTGAAAGCGGTAGATAATCTGGAAGAAGAACTAATAAAGAATGAAGTAATTCCACGTCTATCTAGCAGTATAGAACCTATTATTACACAGATTCAACGGCCAATCGTACTGGTGGTAGATTATGTACCAGGAGAGTCGCTAAGCGTTCGCCTTACCCGCAAGCGTGTAATCATGGACGAGAGCGAAACCAAAGAATACTCCTTAGCTCCCAAAACTAAAGAGCATGAAAAGAAAACGGATAAAACCATTACCTCTTCACCCAAATCGGCATGGACGGGGCTAATGGTTACTTTCCCCAATGGCAAAGTTATTAATAACCGTTATGCTTATGAAACATTGATTGAAGTAGTAGAAAAAGTGGGAGTTCAGAAAGTAGAATCATTAGGATTAAAACATCTTGGTTTGGATTTCATCTCTAAAAAACGTGATGATTTCTACAATCAGCACGAACTTCCGGGTGGTTACCTTATTCTAACCCATTCCTCCACCGATAAAAAGAAAAGACAGATTGAAGAAATATCACAGAAATTGAATCTTGAATTAAAAGTAGAAGTAGTTTAAACTTAATAGTATGGAAGAATTTTTATTTAATATTTGGTTTATTGTTGATATTGGTACAAACCTATCAACACATTGCTATATAAGACCATACAATTTAAGTGGAGATGATGAAGAAAAACTAAAAGTATTGCATATTCTTGCTGAAACAGATTTCAAATCATGCGAAAGAATAAGTTTTTCTGAAAAAATGAATGCAATATATGGCAACGGTCAGGCTTTAGAAGGTTATGGTCACATATCAGTAATTAAGAATTATTTTGAATTAAATTTTGAGTTTTTTGTACGTAAAGCTGAAGAGCAACTTCCAGTTTTAGTCAAGTTTGAAGGAGATGGTAATGGAAAAAATGAAACAATAAAACAAACCTTACCAGAAAGCCCGCTTTTTGTGATGACAATGCTTTTCGAAAATGAATATGGTGAAATGAAACCATACACATCAAACGAAAATATTACATGGATTGAGTTAGAAAAAATCCGATTGAATGTGAAACGTGAATAATACGAATAGATTAAATGTCGGAATGTAAAAGTTTTTCAGAAAAAATGGCAGACTACCGTTTACAGGTAGAAAACATTTCGAATACCTTACTTGCCCAAATGCAGCAAACCAATGAAGGTTAGGAAGTGCCTTGTAGTAAAGGTTTATGGCTGAAAACACATTTAGCGGCAAACAATCGAATCCAAATATCTGAAATCTAAAAAAAATAACCAACGGCATATCATAGGAAAGTGATACAAAGATATATTTTATTTTCAGATACTCAAAACACCCCTAAAATAGAGTATAAAAAATCTATTCTTACCATTATTCTTACCATAATACCAAAAACGCCTGACTATCTATTTGATAATCAAGCGAATTAGTTGATAACTACGTTGTCTTACTAAGGTGTGAGACTGATTTTATATTTTGATTAAAGAAAGCTTTAATTTATTTGATTATCAAATATTTAATCAAATCCCCCTACTCTACCAAACCCTTTGACTTGCTCTAAAATCAGCTTTAAAACCCGAAAATATTGAGCAAGTTTTGAGCAAATATTTTTTTTACTAATTATAAAAATTATTTCTTTTGATTTGAATTTTTCTTAATTCCTTCCTTATTTCTTAATAACTGCTCAAAAATCCTAAAGAATGCCAGATCTGTTTCATTCAATGAGCAGCTTTAGAAATTGTCTCTTACTTTAGCTCAAACTAAAGAAAAAAAGTCATGACAAGTATCAAAGCATATATAAGAACTCAGAGCAAAAACAAACTATCAGTTAAAGTACGATTTCTTCTTATCGAAGGAAAATTCAATCTGAGTTATGTAAGTGATTTACTTGTCAATCCACTTTATTGGGATGCTAAAAAACAAGGATATGGTGCTTCAAAACAAATATCTCAACTTAATAGGAATGAACTTGACATACAAATTCAACATATTAAATATTTAATGTTGAATATTTATAATACTGATTTTTCCAATGGAAATCTAACTTCTGATATACTGAGCAAAATTATCAACGAGCAACTTCACCCCTCATTAGAATTAGCAAAAGAAAAAATAGAACTAAAAAATCAATCAAAGAAACAACCTACTAAACAACCAAAGATAAATATATCGTTGCTTGACGCAATAGATTTTTCTCTAAAACACAATGAAATTAGTTACAAAAGGAAACAAACCTATCTTGTGGTCAGACACTCTATTGAGAAATACATTTACTATAAAAAAACAAATAACAAAAGTTTTTCTATTACCCTTGAAAATACAAGCATCGATATACTATGGGAACTGGAAAAATTCTTTACTAATGAAGCAGATTTATTGAAATTAAACCCAAATATCAAAAAAATATTCCCCAAATATTTGAAACCATCCGTTAGAGCAAAAAATACTGTAATCGGTTTTATGCGCATTCTACGTGCTGTATTTAATTTCTGTATCAAACACGATATGACTTTGAATTATCCGTTTCGGAAATTTAAAATGAAAGAACAAGTATTTGGTAGTCCGTTTTACCCTACCCGGGAAGAATTGAAGGTACTTTACGAAATTTCTTTTGATAACAAAACCATGCAAGAACAAAGAGACATATTCCTATTTCAATGTCAGGTAGGTATGCGTATCAATGATTTATACAATCTGACAAAATCGAATATTAAAGATGGTATTCTTGAATATATTCCTACTAAAACAAAACGGTATCGGGTTAAAACAGTGTCTATTCCACTTAATACGGTTGCAATGGAAATTATTAATAAATATACTGATAGTGATCAACTACTCCCGTTTATCAGTCAACAGAAATACAATGATTATCTCAAGAAAATATTTACACTTGCAAAAATAACAAGAACAGTTACTCTTTTAGATCCGGTCACCAATACAGAAATTGTGAGACCTTTGAATGAAATCATTCACAGTCATGCTGCAAGAAAGTATTTTTGTGCTAATCTCTTTGAGCAAGTGAAAGATCAAAGTATTGTTGCTGAAATGTCAGCACATTCTCCCAATTCTATTGCATTTCAACGTTATCGGAATATTTCCAATGAACTAAAAAAATCTTTAACTGATAATCTATTTTAGAATATTCTTCAACTTTTTTTTCATTTTGATATAAAATAGAAGTAGAATCAGTTTTGATTCTCAAAAAACAATTTTATTATGAATGATTTCAGTAAAAAAATACATTCGACATGAAACAATTAAGCTAAAGAAACTGGTTAATGTTAGATTCAGAATTTATGAAAAAGGAATGCATCTGTCTTACACGTCGAATATTAAAATAATTCCAACATTGTGGGATTTTGATTCGCAATTGTATGGTTTTTCTAACCAGTACATTGATCCGCTATTCAAAGTAGTGAATGAACGACTTAATCTGGTACATAGCATTATCCTTGAAGTGTGTAAGAAGTATGATAATTCAGAATTGTCTTCTGAATTTTTGACAGTTGAGGTGAATCGGGAATTAAATATACATGATACTGAAGATGATTTATTGAATAAACCATTTGCTGACTGCTTCCTGGATTATGTTTTGAATCATAAAATGAATGAAAAAAGAAGAAAATACTTCAAGGTGGTATTAAAATCCTTTCTTGCATTTGAAAGTTATTTAATGATTATTGATAAAAGAACTAAACAGATTACATATAATTCAATCACACATAAACTATTGAACCAGTTTGCTGATTTTATTATAAAAGAAAAGGAAATTGCTGAAAAATATCCCGAAATACATGCTGGTGAAAAACGCAAATTACAGGAAAGGTGTTCTGAAACAGGTGATAACTACCTTCGGTATTTTCGTTGTGTAATAAACAAAGTGCGTGAAGATGCTGGTACAGATTTTTACCCCATGAAGAACTTTCGTATTAAATCTGCTAAAGTAAATAAACCTGTTGCATTAACAACTTCCGAAATCAAACTTTTATATGATTTTAAATCGGATAATGAAATGCTAAATCTGGTTAGGGATAACTTTCTGTTGCAGTTATGTACTGTTGCTCGGATCGATGACTTCTATCATATTCAATACAATAGTATTTTATTTAATAAGACAGAAGGAATTAATTACTTATGTTTCACTCCAAAGAAAACTGTTGAATCATCTGGAAAACAGGTTGAAATACCCTTCAATAACCTTGCACGGGAATTGATTGTAAAATATAAGGGTTGTACGGATTTGCTTATTTCACATTATTCTGAGCAGTACTACAACCGAAAGTTGAAAGTATTATTTGAAGCAGCAGGTTTGGATAGGATCATTGTACAATACGACAAGGTCAAAAAGACTGATGTTCATAGACCACTTTATTCCCTTGTAACAAGTCACACTGCACGTAAAACTTCAATTTCAAGATTGTACAATGCAGGTTGTCCGCTGGATATGATAAATGATATTTGTGGTCATGTTGGGGATGATATTAAATCTCGTTACGCTGAATTTGATATTTCTGCTAAACTTGAATATATGAATCAACTCTGTCCCTGGTATATGGTTGAACAACCACTGATTGATGTAAAGAATGATATTATTATTGAAAGTAAAATAATTGATAACAAGAAATTTATTCCATTTGTTGCGAATAGAATGGTTATTTGATATTCTATTGTAGTTGCTTAATACTTAAAACTCACCAGAATATTATTTAATCTCGTTCTGGGGAGTTTTTATCTCGGAACAGTACATTTAGCAAAACCTCCTGAAAACGAGAAAATCAGTCTTGATTATTTAGTGTGACTTGATATTCGTAAAATATTTAAGAGTTTAATGGTTTATATTATTTTACGTGAATTATATTGCAGTAGAATTCTCTACAAAGATTGTTTAAAACAATTATTACAAAGCTAATGAGAATATTGAATTTTCATTTTTAAGAAACGTTGGATTAACAGGGTCTGTTATAGAGATTAATGATATTGCTGAAATGGAGGTTGAAATTGAATGGTATTAAATAGAATATTTTTCCTGACTTCCGCGATTTAACACCCAAATTGAAGAAATTCGTTTAATTTTTTTTGCTCTTGGTTTACTAATAGAACTTTTCCTGTTTTCCGCATTGGGACACCCTATAAAAATTTTACGATATTATAAATTTCCGCTTGCTCTTCATCCATTTTCAAAAGGTTTGATTTAGTAAGTTTAGATTGCGGGAGCATATACGTTATTTGATACATATTATGAGTTAATTCAACAGACCTTTTAACTGATAAATTTGATTTGGCTTGTTTCAATAGCCTCTCCAACTCCTTGTAAATACAATATGCAGTGAACGAGATACAAATATGAGCCTCTATTCTACTTTTTAGCCGGTGATATATTGGGCGTATTCGTAAATCTGTTTTTGACATTCGAAAAGCACGTTCAATATTCCAAAGACTTTTATAATTCTCGATTACTTCATCGTTTGTCAGTTTGGTATTAGTTACATAGCCCTTCAATCCATCCCATATTGCATCTGTATTGAATTTTTCATAATCTATTTGAATACTAATCTCACCGTCCATTTTCAAATATTTGTTGTAACCCCGGTTGTTTATATTTGATTTAGTCAATTTGCCTGCCCTGATTTGTTTTTCGAGCCTTTGTAAACCTCTTTTACGATTGTGCTGGTCTTTGGTCGCCCGTTTATTAGAAAATGCAACAATCAGTCTTGTTGTTTCTGACTTATTGATACAGATGGTTTGTCCATTGGAAAGCTCATGTTGAAAGATTTGCTTCTTTATTTTATCAGGTTCATTTTTTATTCTTGCTCCCAGTATATATTCGTATTGCTTGGCTTCTAAAGCTTTTATGTTTTCAGTTGACAGCAAACCGGCATCGGCAACGACAATTGGTTTGTCCAAATTAAACTTAGCACTTATTTTTTCAAGAAATGGAATCAGCGTATGTCCTTCAAATATATTTCCTTCATAAATATCATATCCAATGGCATAGCCTCCTGTTCCGACCAATAAACCAAGATAAATCTGTGGATTACTGTGTTTGCCATCTTTGCTAAAGCCCGTTTTACGTAAATCATCCTCATCTTCCGCTTCAAAATACAAAGTAGTCATATCATAAAATACAACACTAATTTTACCATCCAAAACTTTCAGTGTATGTGCAAATGAAATCTGCTCTACTTGTTCTTTGAGTTCCTTATTCAGTTTATCTAAAAAACGATAAACCGTGTCTACATCGAGCGTTAGCCCTTGATAACGATATAAATAATCAACTGTCTTTAATTTGCTCAATGGATAAGCGATACGAGCAATTACCAAATGTCGAAAAAGCTCCTGTTGTATTGATCCAAATCCAATCTTATCATACAATTTTCCAAAAACAAGTTCGGGACCGACAATACGAATGCTTGCATTACTTAAATTCGAAAATATCTGTTCAATCTGTAAATCATTTTCCCAAACAAACAATTCTGGCTGGTTTGACAATCGATCTATCTCTTGTTTTCCTAAATAATTGAGTTTGATTAGTTCCTGTTCTGTCCGACCACTACCAATGGTTTGCAAAACCTTGTATTTACCTCGCAACTTCTGGATTATTTGAACACTGACACTACCTGATTTATTCTTTTTTTTTCGTAAAAACATGACCTTTGTATTATGGGACACCCAAAATTACAAAATATATTTTATTACTGATTGATTTACTGCATGTTGTAAGTGTTAATAATTAATATGCGGAAAACAGGCGCGATTTAACACCCAAATTGAAGAAATTCGTTTAATTTTTTTTGCTCTTGGTTTACTAATAGAACTTTTCGTACAATTTCTTGTGATTTTGCTGCTTTGATTTCGATTTGAAATATACTTTTTGCAATTTCAATAACTTTTGTAGCGCTGTAAGGTACTTGCTTTTCTTTTAATTGTCTTTCTAGTTCCTTATATACTTTATAAGCGGTAAATGTTAGACATATATGGGCTTCGATTCGCCGTTGTAACCTGTGAAAAATAGGTCTAATTTTAAGGTCGGTCTTAGCAATTCTAAATGCCTTTTCAATTTTCCATAAATGATGGTAGTTTTCGAGTATCTCATCTTTTGTGAGCGAAGAGTTTGTGATATATCCTTTTAGTCCATCCCATTGTGCATCTTGATTGAATTTTTCCAAATCAATCTTAACGTTTAACTCTCCTTCCAACTTTAAATATTTATTGTATCCTCTGTTGTTGATGCTTGATTTGGTCAATTTGCCAGTTCTTACCTGCTTTTCAAGCTTTCTCAACCCTTTCTCCCTGTTATACTTGTCTTTCTTTGCCCTATCATCAGAATAGGTGATAATAAGCTTCAAATCATCGGTCTGAATCAATTGACTTTCGCCATTTTTGAGTTGTAGCTTTAAAATCTTTTGTTGAACTGTATGCTTCTGATTTTTTATTCTGGCTCCTAATATAAATTCGTAATTTTTGGTTTGTAGCTCAATTATATTTGATTGTGATAAAAGTCCTGAATCTGCGATTATTGTCAGCTTTTCAATCTCGTATTTTGATTTAAATGAATCAACTACGGGCAATAATGTATGTCCCTCAAATTTATTACCTTGATAAATATCATAAGCTAGTGGGTAACCATTCTTACTGACAAGCAGCCCTAAAATAATTTGTGGGTTTTGATGTTTACCTTCCTTTGAAAAACCTGTTTTTCGAAGATCATCTTCCTGGTCTATTTCAAAATAGAGTGTGGTAACATCATAAAAAACAACATTGATTTGCCCTCCTAATACCTTTAATGAGTGTGCGTAACTTATTTGCTGTACCAATTCCTTTTGCGTTGAATACAATTTATCCATATATCGATAAATGGCATCTTCGCTCCATTCTTTTTGTTCGTAGCGATACAAATACTCCGTTGTTTTTAATTTGCTTTTAGGATAAACCAATCGATATAAAACTAAACTTCGAAATAACTCATCATTTATTTTATTAAAGCCAATTTCATCAAATATCCGACCAAGTACAAGTTCAATTCCAGCTAATTTTAATTGAGTTACTCCACTTAGCATTTGTTCTATTTGAGCAGTTTCACACGTAAAATCAATTTCTCGAACACCTTGATGCTCATTGACCCAAATTGTTGCCAATTTCTTCAATTCAAAAACACCTTCGCTTGTCAAAGACGACCCAAAGCTTTTGAGGACTTTGTATTTTCCAGAGCTTTTATCTACTACCTGAACGTAGATTTTACCGTTTTTATGTCGCAATTCTCTTATAAACATAAAAACAAAGATAAATTTTTAGTAATTAACACCCAAACTTATCATTCGAATTTATATAAAATGCTAGTATTCTGACATATATATTCTACAAAACGTGATTTAACATTTTTTGCGCGGAAGTCAGGTGATATTGCTGAAATGGAGGTTGAAATTGAATGGTATTAAATAGAATATTTTTAGTGAATTGATTCAAAAAAAAAAGAATGTCCGACTTTTATTCATCAAACATTCTTTCTGACCTTAAAAAACTAATTGAGAAAACACAGTGAATGTAATCTTATAAGAAAAAAACAATTATTTCAATCTATTTCACAAGCTCCATCACCAATTTCGGCAATGTAAAATTCAGGTTTGATGCCGATTTTAGCTTCGTAAGCAGCTCCTACTTCTTTGATGAATGTGTCGATAGCTTCGTCTTTTACTAGCGAAACGGTGCAGCCACCAAAACCGCCTCCAGTCATACGTGAGCCGATAACACCATCAATCTTCCAAGCCTCAGAAGCCATACAATCCAATTCAGGACCAGTTACTTCGTAATCGTCGCGCAACGATACGTGAGAAGCATTCATCAATTGTCCAAACAATGTCAAATCGCCAGTTTTTAATGCTTTTACAGCATCCGAAGTACGTTGAACTTCTCCAACTACGTGGCGGGCACGTTTTTGAGCTACCGGGTCAATAATAGCCGATTCGATTGATTTGAATTCAGCTTCTGTCAGTTCTGCTAAATATTTCAATGGACGAACTGTGTTTAGTTGTTTAACAGCTAACTGACATTCAGCCACACGTTGGTTGTAGGCTCCTGAATCTAATTTATGTGGACTATGAGTATTTGAAATTAGAATTTTTACGCCTTCTAATTTTACAGGAACCAATTCGTATTCCAAAGTATCGCAATTCAAGTGGATGGTATGATCTTTTGCACCATTGGCTGAAGCAAACTGATCCATTATTCCACAATTTACCAAGGCAAATTCGTGTTCTGATTTTTGTCCGATTTGAGCCAACACAGTGCGATCAAAATCTGTTCCCAATTGGTCGTTGAAAGCAAAAGCAGTTACAACTTCCAAAGCCGCAGAGGAAGAAAGACCAGCTCCGTTAGGAACATTCCCCCAAATCAATATATCGTATCCCTGTGTGATAGCAATGCCACGTTTTACAAATTGTGCTATTACACCTAGTGAATAGTTTACCCACGATTTATCAAGTGGAGTAGTCAATTGGTCAAAACCAAGAGTGATAACTTCAGGTTGATTCAATGATTTGAAATTCATCACATTTTTATCATTTTTTGCCATCAAAAGATAAGTGCCAAAACTCAATGCACACGGAAATACTGAACCACCATTGTAGTCGGTATGTTCACCAATTAGATTCACACGACCCGGAGAGAAATATACTTCTTCAGCAGTTTTGCCATAAATGGTTTCAAAAGCTGATTTTAATTCTTGTACTGTCATGATATTATTTTAAGATAAATTTTTAATTGAATAATTTTTCTGGATAAGTTCCCAAATCAATAAGATTTCTAATGTCTTCCACCGTTTGTGCACGATCTTCTGCATAAGTCACTCCAAACCATTTCGAAGAAGTATCTAATACCTTGCATGTTGCTTTTTTATCGACAATAAGTTCATTAACTGCTAATGGAATGTAGAATTCCGATTTCAATTGTTCTCCGTTTTCAGCAAGAAAGGCTTTGAAAATCTCTTCGGAGTATTCAAAATAGTCAGGAGTGAAACCCCACATATTCATTGAAACTGGTGTATTGAAAGGAATAGCTACATCAGTACCATTTTCATCTAAATAAACTATTTCATCATTTTTACTTTCAATATGAGTACGTTCCACTACATTTTGTAATAGGTTATTTTCGTCTACAACGCAAATACCACGACTTACCGCACCACTTTCCGACAAAGTATTACCAACACGGTAACCTACCATGCAATATTCATTTTTCTTGCCTTCTGCATTTTTGAGAAAGTTTGCCAAAATTTCATACGATTCTTTGCCGTAAAAATCATCGGCATTTATTACTGCAAATGGTTCTTTGATTGCTTTTTTTCCCATTAAAACAGCATGATTTGTTCCCCATGGTTTTTCACGCTCTGAAGTATAAGTTGATCCAGAAGGAACTTTTGTAATATCCTGAAAAACAAAATCAGTTTCAATAAGTCCATCAAATTTATTCAAAACAATGTTTTTAAAATCATCAGCAAAGCTATCACGAATTACAAAAACTACTTTCCCAAATCCGGCTCTGATTGCATCGTAAATGGAATAATCCATAATTGTTTCGCCACTAGGACCAAGACCATCCAATTGTTTTAACCCTCCATAGCGGCTTCCCATTCCTGCTGCTAAAATAAATAAAGTTGGTTTCATTTTCTATTTTATTAATTATATGTTTGCATTATACTGCCAAAGCAAATTAAAATAATTATATTTTTCGCACAATGTAATATTACTTCCCATTTGCACTTTGTCAACTTTCCATTTATATATTATTATTCTGTATACTTATACAAATCATTGAATATTTATATGATCACTTAAATAAAAGTTTATTTTTCCAACTCATGAATTATCAATTTCTTATCAATTATTATTTCAATGGTTTAATTACAAAACCATAACTGTATTCTTTTTCTTTTAAAAGATATTGCTCATGTGGATAAGCTCCCCAACTATTATCCCCGCCAACACCACGTTGGGCTAAGTCAACGGACAGAACCACTTCATTACGAGGAGTGATGTCGTTTGTGTGACGATATTTCTTGGTTAATCCTGCATCAAAATCTTCGGGCAAATTATTCAATGCACTTACGCAGATAGGTTGCAATCCTTCAATACGAATACCTTTGCCATCGTTATTGGTCAATGTCATCCATCGGATATCTGTTCTATAACCGTTTTCCTGCGGACGTGTATAAGGGACATATTGATCGGCAACTTTACTGTTGTAAATACCTATTTGTGAAGAGTAATTGCGGTCAGTATAATTTTCCCAGGGGCCACGACCATAATAAGTGAAACTTTCATATTTTTTATCTAATGTCATAATCATACCAAAGCGAGGCATCTCTGGTAATTCGTTTACCCCTGCTTTGTAATGTACGTTCACCGCTAAAGCTCCATCGGCCCCCATTGTGTACACGATTTGGTAATCAGACGCAACGTCTTTCAAGTATAAATCAGCTGTTACAAAAGCTTTGCCCCCTACTTCTTTTACATCTATATTTTTCACTGACATATTTTCACCGGCAGTGCGCCAAATATTACATTTAACTGGCATTCCATTTCCAAAGTCATTGTCAGTTGGTGCACGCCAAAAGTTAGGCGTTGGACTTTGATTAAAGTATCTCTTGTCCCCGATTCTATATTCACCAATTAGTCCGGATCCTTTATTGATATAAACAACTACGCCCGCTGCACTCAGACTAATGCGATTTTTATCTCTTTTTACTTTAGGTGCATCGCCCGTTGCAGTAGCTTTTACAAAAAACTTGCCTTCAGCGAGTTTAAATTGTTCGCGAGCTACCTCGTGTCCTTGAGGAATAATTTCAGTACCAAAGCGTGTATTGGCAGAAACATTCAAAAAGTATTCAACACCATCAACTGCCGGCATCTCTGGCATGACAAGTTGTTCTTGTTTTTGAGACTCTGGTGCGAGATTAAGATCGAAAGAGCCTTGCTTAATCACTTCGCCATTTTTCAGTACAAGGTATTTGAGCTCGTAATTATTAAGATTAGTATAATGGAATTCGTTAGAAACGGTAATCAAACCATTTTCAGGTTGTGCGGCTTTGAAATTTATATCCTGATAGAATTTCTTAACTTCCATAAGCCCTGGATGAGGAATACGATCCGGCGAAACAAGTCCATTGTGACAGAAATTTTCGTCGTTAGCATAGTTTTGACTACCCATATCGCCACCGTAACTCCAATACTTACGACCTACTTCATCTGTTATTTGGAAGCCCTGATCAACCCAATCCCAAATAAAACCACCCTGCATATTTTTGCTACTGCGGATAATGTCCCAATATTCTTTAAAGTTACCAGTGCTGTTACCCATTGCATGAGCATATTCGCACATAATAAAAGGACGTTTTACTTCTTTTCGGGAAGCATATTCTTTCATCGTTGAAATTCCCGGATACATTGGACAAACAATATCGGTATTTTCATTTTCGCCTGCTTGTTCGAATTGAACCAGACGGGTTTTGTCACGTTCTTTAATCCATTTATATGTTTCGTGAAAAATTGGACCATTTCCACATTCATTACCCAATGACCAAAGTATAACACAAGCATGATTCTTGTCGCGTTCTACCAAACTGATTGTACGATCCATGTGAGCAGCTTTCCACTCAGTAAGATAAGCCGGGTGTTTCGATTTGTCAAACCATTCTTGCATTTCAGCTCCCATACCATGTGTTTCGATATTGGCTTCGTCAACTAAATAAAGTCCGTATTTGTCACAAAGTTTCATCCAGTCAATATTGTTTGGGTAATGACTGCAACGAACAGCATTAATGTTGTTTTGTTTCATTGCACGAATATCTTTCATCATAGTCTCTACATCCTGATAATGTCCGGTAACCGGGTTGTGTTCATGAATATTGACACCATGCACCATGATTCGTTTACCGTTCACCAACAATTGACCATTTTTCAATTCCACTTTGCGGAATCCGATTTTGGTAGAAACCGTCTCAATGAATTTACCGTTTTCATCTTTCAAGGTCAATACTAATGTATAAAGATAAGGTGTTTCGTTACTCCATAAGTTCGGAGAAGAAACATTTTTAGTAAATGTGGCTTCTTTTTTTCCTTCAGCAGTAGCATTAATTGTAAACGTTTGATTGAATATTTTTTGGCCGGTAGCATTAACTAATAAAGCTTCTACCTGACTTGTTTTGGCTGATTTATAGTAATTTTTAAGTGTAACATCAACCGATAATGAGCCATTTTTATATGTTCCATCCAAATCGGGACGGGCGAAAAAGTCGGCAATACGTAAATTTTCAGTGCTATAAAGATAAACGTTACGATCAATGCCTGACAAACGCCAAAAATCCTGATCTTCCAGATAAGAACCATCACTCCAGCGGTATGCTTCTACTGCAACGATATTTTTTCCTGCTTTTACATAGTTGGTAATATCAAATTCGTTAGGGCTTTTAGTATTTTCAGAATATCCCACTTTCTCTCCATTTACCCATATATACATGGCCGAAGTTCCGCCTTCGAAATGAAGATACACACGTCGACCGTTCCAGTTGTCGGGAAGATCGAAATTCCTGCGATAGGAGCCCACCGGATTATCGGCGTGGTTAATATAAGGAGGATTTTTAGCAAATGGATACTTGATATTGGCATAAATAGGAATGCCATATCCTTGCAATTCCCAGTTTGATGGGACTTTTATTTCTTTCCAGTTGCTAACATTGAAATTTGTTTTGTAGAAATCTTTTGGGCGTTGATCAGGTGTTGGCGACCATTGGAATTTCCAGTTTCCATTAAGGTTATAAAACCATGGTGAGCTTTCATAATTGTCCGCGATTGCTGATTGTTCATCGGTAAAAGGAAGAAAGGTAGCACGGGCTGGTTCACGATTAATTTGGAAAACAGCCGGATTTTCCCAGTCGTTGACAGTCTGATTTTCCTGAGCAAAAGCCACTGAAAAAATGCTTATAAAGCTATAAAATAGTATTGAAATTCGTTTCATGAATTATTATTGTTTAGAATATTTTGATATCAGATTTAAACTTTTACGATTTATAATCATAAAGAAATAGAATGTCTTATATCTTCCAAGTGCTTTCTTAAGCGAAAAAACACTTGGATAATTTAAATAAATTTGTTGATTTGTTTATTTTATATCGAATTGGATATACTTCCAAATTAGCTTTTGTATACTATTTTTTTATATACCAATTAGCACTATTAGTTAAATCAACAGTTATAGTATGCTTGGCAGCAATTTTATTCGCCAAATATGCTGGGTCTGTATCTTTTCTTCTGATAGCAATACGCATCAAATCCTGAAAACGATTTCCTTCAAAAGCTGTTTCTAATGCTAACTCTTGTTCTATCATGTCTTCAACATATGTTATCGAATCAGTATGTAGTATGTTACTCAGGTTGTCTTGAGTAGGGATAATGTAATTAACAGTATCTGTATTTACATTTCCACAACCACGCATTCTGATACCAATATTTGAACTAAAGCGGGTATCGCTAAAATTCATATAATTTGGTAGTGGGTCAGAAAGCTCATTTTTTGGAATGATCGTACTATCTTGCATATTAACACTATTCAGTCCGTTTTTCAAAACAGCAAATGCTAAATTTGGTTTTCCTAATCTATTTACAGCTTCCGCATAACGTAAATACAGCAACGGAACCCTATAAGGCGTTATTTGCTTGTCAGTTTTTTTTGTGTTCGTTGGGATGTTCAACAAAATATATTTATATATATAATTATAGGATGTTGAAGTAATTTTCTCTGAGAGAATATTAGAATTAGGTAGAGATAAATAAGTTAATGTCGGATCTGATAATGCGATTGCAGAACTTTTAATTCTTAAGTCACCCACCGTATCGAGTGTTTGTGAATAAAAATACATTTGTTTTTGCCAATTGTTAATAGCTACATCTGATGGAACAATCATTCGGTTCAATGTTAAACTATCCAAGTGAAATTTTGTTCCATATTGATTAGTGGCAGCAATGTTAGTTATATTCTCTGAAGTTTGTACAATATAGTAACAAATCTGATCTCTATATAATTTGCCTGTAAAGGAAACATTCTGTGTGGTTGCATTGGTAATCACATCCCAGGTAGTTCTGTTTATCAGCACGCTACCATTAGACAAAGTAGCATTATTATTTATGGTATATCTGTTTTTAAACATCAAATCATGATATTCATTGGCGGCAGCCTCATATTGCCCTGACCAGAGATATAAATCGCCTAACAAAAAGCGTATAGGGAAAAAAGAATTAGAAATATTATGAGTAAACAGAGAGCCCAGAGAAGGTATATCTACATCCTTCCATGGTTTTAAATCATCAATTAAAATGGGTGTTAATTCAGCCAAATTAATAGGTGTTTGGTTTTGTACATCTTTAGCATCTTTTTGGCTCAGAATTGGTTTGTCGTAATAGATGGCATTTCCGTAATTAAATACTATTTGCATATACGTCCATGCACGTATAGCTTTACAGGCAGCATATTCTTTGTACATTACCTTTATTCCTGCTGTTACTTTAGACGTGTCAATATTATGAATAACGTAATTGCAATTATTAATAACCGAATAATAATCTTTAATGTTATTGGTAAAAGGATTATCATTACTTGGAATCTCAAAGTTATTGATCTCTTTCAGGTACTTACTCGATTTGTCAGTAACTGTCATTAAATCGCCGCGCAACTCACCCAAAAGCACATAGCTATCTGCAAGTTTTTCGACTTGAGAAAAAATTGCAAACATCGAATACAAAGTATCATTAGATGCATTAATATTATATTCATTGGGGAAAACCAGTCTATTTGAATCCACATCCAATAAGTCACTACAACCTACCAATGTAAAAGAGGATATAAATAGGAATAATATTATTTTACTGATTTTTTTCATATCATTTTTTTTAATCATTATATCAAATCATGAAGAAAGTATTATAAAAAATAGAATTATTTTTGCCTATATAATTTTACAAATTGATTTTAATTCCAAGATAATAGCTTTTAGTTAAAGGAACTAAACCGTTATCAACGCCCTGATAATATATCGAATTATTAGTTGAGACTTCCGGATCTAATCCTAAATAACGAGTTATAGCAAATAGATTATTTGCAGATGCCCAAACACTAATTCCTTCAATAAAATTACTTTTAATCGGAAGTTCGTACGATAATGTTACTGCCTTCAATCGAATATAAGAACCATCTTCAATCCATCTATCTGAGAAACGCGCATTTCCCATAGGATCGCCAAAAATAGCCTTCGGTTGATCAGTTATTTGTCCATCTGCTGTCCAACGTCTATGCATAGCCGATGTTTGGTTACTGAAGTCGACTCCCGCTTCCAACATACTACGTTGGTAATTGTAAATTTCATTTCCGTACGAATAGGTAAACAAGGTGTTTAATGTGAATTTTTTATATGAAATTTTACTTGAAAAAGTTCCATATAATTGGGGATTAGGATTACCTATTACTTGTTTATCATTTGAATCGATTAATCCATTTCCATCTTTATCAGTAAAAATAATATCCCCTGCACCGAAATTACTAAAGCTACCATCAACATTTTGAATCTTGAGGTAATCTTTTACTCCGGTAGTTGGATGGGTATAAGCCGTAGATGCCTGATCTTCTGTTGCAAAAACACCATTTGTAAGGTATCCGTAAAATACACCTGCTGATTCTCCAACTTTAGTAAGCACTTCGCCCCCATAAACTGAAGTTGTATATTCGCCATTGGGTAAAGAAGTAATAAGATTAGTGTAATGTCCGGTGCTTACACCGAGTTCCCACTTCAGATCTTTAAAGTTAATCATTTTCCAATTTGCCGAAATTTCATATCCTTTATTGCTCATAGTTCCTCCATTATCCCAATAAACACCTAACCCTGTAACCTCGGCCATGTTCTTCAACACCAAAAGATCTGAGGTATTGCTTGTGAAATAATCAAAGCTTAAAGACAATCTGTTTTTAAACAAACTCAAATCGGCACCAACATTAAATTTACCAGTAGTTTCCCACTGAATGGTAGGATTTTCCAAATTAGAAATAAGCAATCCATTTGCTTTATCCATATAATTAATTGCAGAAAAATAGGCCATTGATTGATAGTCTTTAATTCCATCATTTCCTGTAACTCCATACCCTGTTCGAATTTTAAAGAAGTTCACAAAATCAATCTGCTTCATAAACTTTTCTGAAGAAACTAACCAAGCTCCGTTAATTGATGGAAATATTCCCCAACTATGTCCGAATAAGGAAACTCCACCCAATGTTTCTTTCCCAAATCTTGAAGAACCATCCATAGATACTGTTCCAGTTAAGAAGTATCGGTTATCAAAATCATAATCAACATTCACATAATTTGAAACGGAATTTGTTGTATTATTAATACCATTTACTTGTAAAAAGTCATAATTGCCTGTAATAGTAGTATTGTTGTTTGAACCGGAATTGTGTTCTTCGGCATAATCGGATTCATAATAATTATTGATATATCTCCAACCCAATATTGCCTTTAAATGATTAAACGTATCAAATTTCTTATCAAAAGTCAATCTAGTATCGTCATAATAAGCAGTATTACGCATCACTTGGCTGCTTATTTCGTTTTGAGAATATCCGTTATCTGGAATATATTGTTCCGGAGTATAAAACATAGGAACGTAACGTCTTTCAATGGATTTATCTAAACTATAATTAAACTGAGAACTTAGTGTCAAATCAGGAGTAAGCTGAATGGAAGGAAGTATACCCATATTAAATCGATACTTTTTCAAATTATTTAAGGAATAGTCAATAATTCCTAATGGATTGGCAATTCCAAAACTATCGGTTTGAGCATAATCAGTTGTCAATTGTCCGGACGAAGTATAATTGTAGGGACTTAAAAACGGAGATTTTATTTTACTTACCCAGGTTGGCGAAGAAAAATTCACTCCATCATCCAGTAAAGTTCTTTCAATGCGAGTATAACCGATATTTATTCCCATTGAGAATGTATTTGTCAGTTTAACATCCGCGTTCCCCCGGAAATTCATACGAGATAAATCCGTAGTCTTAACAACTCCTTTATTATCAGTCATTCCTAATGACAAATAATATAATGCTTTTTCATCACCACCACTAGCACTGATAGCATAGTTATTCGTTACACCGGTCTGATAAACCTGCTTTCCCCAATCGGTAACATTATGATTCATTTGATAAACCTGTTTTTGGGTAGGATCAGTTAGTAGAAATTCATATTTTGAAATATCGTTTCCTACATCACCTTTCGAATTTATCAAATCACTGGCATACACTCTAAAATCTTCACCATTCATCATCGGCAACGAACCCGGTTGAGTTGTCATTCCCATAAAATAGTTTAAGCTGATTTTAGTAACCATCGATTTTGCTCTTTTGGTTTTTATCAGGATGACACCATTAGAAGCCTTACTTCCATAAATAGAAGAACCATCCTTTATAACCGAAATACTTTCGATATCATTAACATCAATATTATCCAACGGATTTGAAAAGAAACCTTCATGTATTGATTGAATATCATACAGATTATTCCAAACAACTCCATCCACTACAAATAAAGGCTGTGCATTGGCATTTAAGGAGTTTATTCCTCTGATAAATGACGAAGCTCCAATTCCGGCAACACCTGATCGACTAATAGATCTTATATCGCCTCCAAATGCGGATTGTAGAAGCTCATTGGCAGAAATAGCTCCTGATTTACTAAAATCATCTATACTCTTTACAGAATAAGATGCTGATGAATTATTTACAATACCTGAAACTCCTTCAACTGTTTTGAAATAATTGCTAAATTGATTCGAATAAAGTTCTATAATCACTGAATCTTTTCCTCGCAAAGGCACTTCATTCAAATTGTAATCATATGCTGAAACATGGAGTACATCTTCCAAAGAAGAAACGTTAAATGAGAATTTCCCTTTTTCGTCAGAAACGGTAGATATATTCTTATTAGGTACTGAAATTTGAGCAGCTGAAATCGGTTGTTTGGTATGTGCATCGCGTACCAAACCAATTACAAATACTTCTTGCTTCTTATCTGATGATATGTTTTCAGACATTACGAAAGTTGAAGTTAGTAACAAAATTATTACCAACATATCATTTCTAAGTTTAAAACAGAAAGTACCCCTATTCATGCATACTATGTTTAAAATATTTTTCTTCTTCATACTAGATAGTTTATTCACTCAATATTATTGAACAGGTTCAAGAATTATACAATCAATTCGCAAATCCCTATTAAAATTAGCTGTTTCAGCCCCGGTTACACCAGTGGCATTTTCAACTTTCAAAGCCACTGTCAGGGAACTGCTTATGTCTAAATTATTACTATATATTAAGTTACAGTAGGGAAATACAAAATCTTTAGCTACAAGCATTTTAGTTATTTGAGTGCCATCAGTTGTGAAAATGGCACTCCTTTTTGGAATTGCTGTTGACAATACATTGTTGTTTTCATCAATATTTGCATAATTAACCTGATTTCCGGCACTATTCATATAAGTCAAATAAAATCTGACTTTATTGGGTCTTACATCCGTTGGAGATACAATAGTTGTCGGAACAAATACACAATAAATATTGTATTTCGCAGATAATGTATATGGAATAGGGAAATTAGCATATAGCATTGCTGATGCAGCTTGCGTTGTTGAGCGAAGTGTCAAATAGTTACCGTTTGATATATCAAGACCACTACCAATACTTGCAACAGCACTTGGAGCAAAGTTTAATACTGATCTGCCAAATTGAGTAGATTCAGCTTCGACTTTAATTGTTTTAAACCAAGATTCAGTTGCGGGATATTTTAATATGTCGGTTACATAACTATAACCATTACTCATCTCGTTAAGCTGAGAATTTGCAAAAAGTCTTGATGGATCTGCAAATGAATTTCCACCTGTCGACTTTAAGCTATCTTCAACTATCGGAAGTGTTTTTTTACCCCTGAAAAATAAATCCTGCACTAAAGTCTGTTTCGTTAACAGCCGTTGTACAAAAACTCCTCCATCTGCATTCAATGTATTATAGTAAAGTTTAATACGATTATATGCTTCGGTCCAGGCTGAATTATCAGGAAGAATTGCAGTATAAATACTATCTTCCTTATTTAAAGCTGCCAAATTATCAAAAACATAATTAGTAGACATCATGACTGAGTCAACAAAAACTCCATTATGATAACTTTTACTATTATCAAGCATAAGTATCGTTAATGAATTAATATAGTTTTTCAAAGAATCAACCCCATTTGCTTCTTTAATAAATTCCCATAAATTCTGTTTATAAGGCACATATTCACTTAACATATGAACAATGCCATTTGAAGTAGCTATATCTGATTCCACCTTTATAATCGGTTTCTCACCAAAAGTATAGCTGCTACCATTTTTTGTAAATGGAATCAGCTTATTATCCATCATAAGAATCATCTTGTTGCTAATACCAGATGTTGGAAAAGAAAATCGAGCAATATGATTCGTTACAATATTTTTGACTAAAGTCAAATCGGTTGTATCTACACCAAGTAATGCTGAATCGTTTGGTGCCCAGACAGTAAAAGTTTGTGACGAATTAAGAATTGAATCATATCCTACCTTTTTAAGCATTTTTGCAAATGTGCTCAACTCCTGGCGGGATTCAATATATTCGTACAAATTCAGCTCACTTTTATTAGCTGCCGGGGAATTATAATGTTTGTCCCATTCATCTGCAGTACATGATACCATGAATACAATTAACGTGAGTATGGAAATAATGGGAATTCCGTAATATTTTAATCTCATAATATAATAATGTTTAAAGCTAGTTCTAATGAATTTGTTAGTATATATCTTCTTTCTCAAGAATACTCGTTGGTACAAACTCCAGATAATCAAACATAAATTGACCGGCACTTAAACCAGTTACTCGCAATGTATGGTTTCCAGCTTCAGCGAATGTATAAATACCTAAAATCTTTCGTAATTTTCCACTTGCATATCTTGCGCTTTCAATGTTTCCATCGTAACCGTTTTTTACCGGTTTAAATGAAGACGGACCTTTCATATATCCGCGGTTACGCATCATTTTATCATTTTCATATCCGTCAGGATCACTCTCATCAGACCCTGGCAATACCCAACCAATAGAAACATCGGTACCAGACTTAGTTAAGTTAAGCGGCACTCCACAAGCTACATCATCAAAATACAACTGAGCCACGTCGCGATTCCCATTCTGACCATACCCAAATCTTACTTCGTAAGTTCCTTTCGGAACCACAGGCGTTACAACTGTAAAATCATATAAGTTTCCGCGACCAGGGTCCAAAAATATTTCGTCTCCTTGATAATCACAATATTGATCATTTGGTGACAGATAATACATACTGGTTGTTTCTGAACTTGTAATTCTATCAACATATCCCCTTGGCAACAAATATTCCCAGTTTTTTAAAACAGTTGTGGAAGTTGCTGAAGGATGCATAGGTGTACCCCGCATGTCATTATTAGTTAATTCGGGGAAAAAGCTAGATGCATCAAAGCGAAGGCGTTTACCAGATAATTCGTCATCTACTTCTTTACTATACTCCAACATACCATCTATTTCATAATACACCCCATTTGTAGCATCATTTTCATATTTACCTTCATTATTCTTGACTAAATTAATAGATTTACCTGACTGAGATAAAAAGTTAATAAGAAATGTGGAAGGCAAAGACCGATCTTTTTTAATTTCAATTAATGTGTTGGGGCACAACGGCTCAAGATATTCGTACATATTATAAAGAGTACTGGTTTTAATCATATGATCAGTATCATACGCATCTATAAAATTTGAATACCTAAGTTGCTTATTAATTATATGATATGCGACAAAACGATTTAGACTATTCTTGCGATTACTAAGATCAGTAATATTAGCATCATCTGGATAAACCTGATCATAAACAGATTTAGCATAAGCTTTCAATCCATCCAAATCAATAATACCATTTAATGCATTAAGGGTAGCATTGCTTTCCATCAATACAGTATAACCATATTTTCTTGAAATAGGTATTTTAGGTTCAAACTCTCCGGCTCCCTTTGGAAATGCCCAATCTGTGTAAAGATTTGGGTCATAAGAAACATCTTTAGTATTCGGATTAATTAACCCTGCTAACCCTGTTGCATTTAATGCCTGATAAAACACAGAAAACAGAGAATCACCTGAAATAGCTTTTATAATTCCCGAGTTCGTTGGATCTAATACTTCATTAATTGAATGAATTACACCATTGTGTACTAATATATCTTTTTCTATAATTTGAGAGGTATTCACTTTTCCAAGTTCGGCTGGATTAGGAAATGAAATAGTCAAATACCTGTCACTCATTGTCGTATTGGGTAAACTACCATCTTTTTTAAAACTTGCATACATAAAAGCCTGATCTAGTATAATATGATTATAGGCTATTATCTTTAAAGAGTCAAGTGTAAAATCTGCAAGAGTTGTTTTCCCTTTAGATAAGTAAAATTTTTGCATCGCTGCATTATCCGGAGCAAAGCAGGTTACCGAACCATAAGTGTTTAAAAGTCCCATTACCTCAGTAGTGTCCAACAGAGCTGCAAATTCGGAGAAATTTGTAGTGTCTTCAATAAATTGGCCCATCATTTTATCTGTGAAAGTGTACAACGGGGCTCCATTATCAGGATCACAAGACGAAAAAAAACCTGTTGCGGATAGTAATATAACTAAACCGGCAATTAAATGCTTTTTTAAAAATACTTTTGAACTATATCTTTTCATTTTTCTTTCAGTATTACAAAATTATTTAGTTATAGAACTTGATTCTTTATAAAATGGATTCTGTTTCAAGTTCGGATTCGCTTGTAATTCAGATGTTGCTATCGGCATATACATTGCATCTAATACCAAAGCACCAAGTGTGGCAGAATTCCCAGAAGACTTGTTGTTGACATACATATTTAAATTATCTGTCGAATTATCGCGTCGAGCCATTCTTACCAAATCATACCAACGTTTTCCTTCGAAAAGAAATTCCCGCTGACGTTCACGTAATACCAAATCTTCCATAGCAGTCTGTGTTCCATAATTGGTTATATTGAGTGAATCTTGTCCTGTATTTGATCTTAAATATGTTTGATTAACCAACAGAAGTGCGTTTTTCAGATTAGAATTACCCCCTAACTGAACCAATGCCTCAGCTTTCATTAGCATAACATCCGAAAGCCGGTAAATAATCCAATTAGCAGTATTTGTTCGCCATATATCTCTGCCGGCTAATGTCTCATCAGGTAACATGCCTGCATACTTGAATATAAAATATTGACCTCCATACAACTTATATGAATCTATAGATCTAATATCATTCGGACTTTCAGTAATCGTACTTGAAATTGGATAGGCAAATGGGCAACTATAAGTTGTTCCGCCTCTAACTTTTAATTTAGGATCATAAGCCAATGTAGCGGGAAAACCAATTTCTCCTAATATATTTGCACTAGATCCATATAGTTTAGCTACAGGATTATTTACCTGAACGTTCTCCTTAAACTGAAGTTCAAAAATACTCTCAGTTGAATTTCCTGTATAAAATACAGAATAATAAGCACTCACCGGTGGTTGAACCAGTTTAAGCTTTTTGTCGGCAAGTACAAAGTCGCACGCTTGAACACATTTATCGTAGTCTTGATTCCATAAATAAACATCGGCCAAAAGTGCATTTACAGTATTCAATGTAATACGACCTTTATTATAGTCTGTTCGGCCAAAATCAGTCTGTGCATATAATCGTGCCGTATCCAGATCGGCAATAATATGATTAATTAAATTCGCTTCTGTTTCCTTAGAAAGCAAATATTTCTGAGTATTATCAATACTTGCTTCTTTTATCCATGGTACTTCCTTGAAACTTCGCACTAAATAAAAATAACAAAGAGCCCGTATCGTCAAAGCTTCAGCCTTAACCCGGTTCAAATCACTTTGGGTAAAATTATAATCCCGTTGCATTACAATGGGGGCATAATACAATAATGTATTGCAATAATTAATGACTGTATAAAACGAACCCCATGAGCAATATTTATTTTCTGAAGTTATACTCCCAATCAATATTTTTTGCATGTCAGATCTATCTGAAGCGAAACCACTCCCAATAGTCATATTGTCCGAGCGTAATTCACCCCAAACTATCATGCTATAGATATTATCATCTTGTGTGAGTCCCCTGTAACAAGAAGCAAGAACTGATTGTACATCGGTGGCCGATTTCCAATACTCATCCAATACAATTTGACTTTCAGGTTTTGGACTCAACCAATCGGTCACCGCTGTACAACTTGTTATTCCCACTAATGACAGTACAAATAAACCTATAATAATAAATTTTCTTTTCAACATAATTCTTTCTTTTTACAATCCTACTGATATTCCAAGTGTAAAGTCTTTTGTTCGTGGAGAACTTGCTCCATCAACACTTAATCCATTATTGGATGATAATGAGCCATAACCAACTTCGGGATCTACCCCTTTATATTTTGTCAAAACAAATAAGTTGTTAAATGTCAAGTAGAGATTTAATCTATTCAACTTAAAACTTTTTAGTAATTTTACCGGAACCGAATAATTAAATGTAAGGTATTTAAAACGCAAGAATGATCCATCCTCAACAAAGCGATCGCTACCGAGCCAATTATATCCTCCACTACCATCGTAGTTACTCAATGCTCTTGGCATTCTTGTAATATCTCCATCATTTGCCCAACGCCAGTTTACTGCTATGCTTTGATTGTTATCATCGTACATGTTTTCTGCATACATACGTGCCTGATTAATAATCTTATTTCCGTATCTGAAATTAAAAAACATTTTACATGAAAAGTCTTTGTAACGAAAGGTTGGACCAAATCCACCATTTACCTTAGGATTACTATTACCTAAATAAACGATATCAAGAGCATCGATACTACCATCGTGATTAATATCCTCGTAAATTGCATCTCCACCTCTGAACTCATATTGACTTGTTGTGCCATAACCAAAATACATAGCTTTCGGCTTTCCATTTTGATCAACAACAACATTACCATTAGCATTTTTTGCAACCGGAGCATTGGTATGTTCTGTAGTATATTTATCGTACTGGTAAACACCCAAAAATTTGAATCCAAAAATAGATCCGAAAGAGTTACCCTCTTGTACCCGGGTTAAATACGAACCATTTTTATAATTAAAATCACCATTATAACTATTCAATAAACCTTGATCTAATTGAACTAATGTATTGGCATAATTTGACACATTAAAGCTAAAGTCTATACTGAAATCTTTCGTTTTAAACAATCTATTCGCATAAAAATTCACCTCCCAACCAACATTGTTCATCGTTCCTCCATTTATATAAGAAATCTCAGAAAAACCTGATGTACTTGCGAAAGCAACTTTAGGAAACAACAAATCTTTTGTCTGTTTACTGTAAAAATTAATATCGAAGATATATTTATCATCAAACAATCCTAAATCGATACCATAATTGAAAGAAGTTGTGGTTTCCCATTTGAGATTTTTAAGTTGCAAAGTAGATGGCTTAACAGCAGTTATATCAATATAGGATCCAAAAGTTTCGTATCTGCTTAAATACAGATATTCCGCACCAGGCTGGTTACCACTAATCCCCCAGGCAGGACGAAAAGCCAACATACTTAACCATTTTTGTGTGTTTTTCATAAATGGTTCATCCGAAATAATATACTTCAATGAAACGCCCGGAAAATTTCCGAACTTATTGCCATTCCCAAATTTGGTACTTCCATCTCTACGAATTGTAGCATCTATAATGTATCTTGATTTGTAAGAATAGTGTGCGCGCATCATAACTGCCAACGATCTCCATTGAGACGTACTTGTACTTGATTTGTCCAGGTATTCAACAGCTGAAGCATCTGTAGCATAAACGGAAGGAGCTGAGTAACCTATAATACTTTGTCCTGAAGAATTACCTGCATTAATTTGAAACGAACCATATAATAATAAATTATGATCTGTGTTATCAAATTTTGGTTGCCAAGCTATATTTTCATCTGAATATATAGTCAAATCTTCAGTATCATAATTTTCTATTCTGTTTACAGCTTTATCTGACCAAACAAGATTTGAAACATCTTGTGGTAAAAACATGTTAGTTTTATTATTGCTGATATCGAAAGAAACGTAAGAGCTAAATCGCAATAGTTGTTTATCTGGGTCCAATATATCGTATTGCAATCTGAATGTGGGTGTAATACGAAATGATAGCAACTCATTAGTAGCAAGATTAGCTAAGGCAACCGGATTTACCAAATTCCGTTGGTTGGAAGTTAGAGAAGAGGTTTGTGAAATAGTATAATACTGATTCGTATTATTACCGTTACGATCTTGTGAAAAAACGCTTACATTAGGCATCTTTTGATACGCAATTGCCAGTATGGATTTGTCTTCATTGGCACCTCCATCATTAAAATTAAAAGTGTAATTTCTATAATTATCGGAATTAGTCAATGAAATTTCTGAAATAAATTTTATTCTATCCGAAACTTTATATTCAAAATTGGCACGGGAAGAAAATTTAGAGTATTTCTGCCCAATAATTGTTCCGGTTTGATTTAAATAGCCACCGGAAACCCGATAGGTTGCACGGTCACCCCCGCCTGAAAGCGTCAAATAATGGTCATTAATATTACCTACCTGAGTTACCGCTTTTATCCAATCTGTATTATTATTAAAATCCTCATAATCAGGAAAATTCTGATTGTAATTGTACTCATTTATATCTGAAGCAGTCATGTCTTGAGTTGGATTAAAATATGCTTCTTTCATTAGCATGGTGAAGTCACCACCACTAAGCATATTTAATCCTTTAGGCTGAATAGTATTCGTATAACGATATGAATACTCAACCCTGGTTGGTCCGGAAATACCTTTCTTAGTGGTAATCATGATTACACCATTAGCACCCTTCGAACCCCAAATTGCAGATGCAGCTGCATCTTTCAATACTGAAATTTCTGAAATGTCGTCAGGATTAATACTCAACATATTAGCATATTGCTCTTGATTGGAATTTGCATAGTCAAAGTTAGGATCAATTTGAACTTCAAATGGGACACCATTCACAACAATTAAAGGCTCACTATTTCCATTGATTGATGTAATACCACGTATACGCATAGAAGTTCCACTTCCGGGATCACTTGAATTTGACACAATATCCAATCCTGCAATGCGACCTTGAAGTGCTTCATCTACAGACGAGACTTGTAGACCTTCAAATTCTTTTGCATCAATTGTTTGCATAGCCGTACCAATTTCTCTTGTCGGAATGCTGTACCCACCCTGACTTTGCCTTTTTGTAGCTACAACTTCAATTGCTTTAATGGTTTGGGTATTTTCCTCCAATGCAATATCTACTATTTTTTTATTATCAATTTGCTTTACTTGTTTTAAATATCCTACATAACTAATTGATAGTCTATTGTTAATGTCCTTTACACGTAAAACATAATGTCCATCAAAATCCGTAACTGTTCCGCTAACAACTCGATTATTAGCATCAATCTCCGTGACATTAACTCCAATCAGAGTCTCATGATTAGTAGATGAGGTAATTTGTCCTTGAATAATAATCCCTTGTGTATTTTGTCCAATGCTCTTTAATGGTGAAAGTATTAATGACACTAGGAGCATTACTTTAATCGTCGATTTCATATTTTTTCTCATATTATTCAAATGTCAAAACATTATCAATTTGGTGAATAACCGTTGATGACGATGATGTAATACCCGAAGCGTTAAATAACGCAGATGCAGTACCCGTACCACCTGTTCCATCAATATTTTTATATTCGGATGGTAATTTATCAAATATATAGTCTTTTACAATAATATTATACAATCTAGAACCGGTACTTGGATCAGCAGTTAACACATGAGCTTCGCGAATAGGTGCTAATCCAGTGATTGGATCTCTTTTTGAATCCATAGTTAAAGTCAAAGAACTCCCTGTTCCAGAAACACCTATTTTTAAATACTTAGTTATTGTAGTACCATATTTAGATGGAATATTATCTGTTTTGATTGTTGCTGATTGATATTGTTTATCAAGAGTTTGTCCAAAAAATACTGCATTATCCTGAAAGTGGTATTTCAAAAATTGAATCAACTTATTTATCGCAACCCCCTTTGCCGGATCAGTGTCAGCCATTGCGTTTATAGTTTCCCAAGGCGTAATGGCATTCTTTGCTATCGCAGCTTTTATGGCACTATTGGTAGGTACATACACTGTGTATCTAAAAGCATTAAAAAATTTAATCCTATAGTCCACACCTTGTTTTGTGAAAATTTGTGTAACATAATCTGTTGGCACTCCATTGAGCAGATTAAAGAATTCGCTAAACTCAGGGGTTTCACTTAAAAGCTTATATACCGATGTTAAAGACGGTTGAATTGGCTTATCGATAAAATAAGTGTTACCATTTGATTGATTAAATACATTAGTTACTGTAGAATGAGATTTTTTGAATACATTGCCACCTCCCTGTATTCTCATAGAATTAGACTCCGATATACGAATAATATCGTTCTCCTTTGTAATACAGTATTTGTAGCTAGTATTGTCATAAGGATCACTTACTGTAATACTATCTAAATTACCTACTACTATATGGCTGTCTAATATGCTCGTTAATCTATTCTGAAGGAATGAAGCATCCGTAATTGAATCTACAATGTTAGTACCTACAACACCAGTAGTTTTATCATACGTATAAACTAAAGCAGTTACATGTGCTGCAGCATTAGTTATAGGATTAGTTTCCCTAAACCTAAACTTTAGAACACCTGGTTTATCTTGTCCGTAAGCAATCGGATCAATATAAGTATCAAAAAAATCGTCTGTTGGAATAAATAAATTATACCTGCTATATATTGAATTTAAATATAATTTATAAAATGCAAATTTAGATCCATCATAGGCTGCGGTTTCAGTAATATTGATTGCCCAATTCATGATTTTTGTATTGTCACTAAAAAGAACCGGACTATAAACAGATATATAATCAACAGGAGGATATACAGTATTTGTTACATAAACTTCTCCATTGACACCAGTATATGTTTTATATTCTCCTGTAGATGTTTTTACAATTTGGCTGATTTCAACAGGCAACTTATAGTTGTCACCATCAACCATTTTACTAAACTTACTTGGAACAGAAGCTATAAATGAGTTTCTCATGTGTCTCTTTAGAAAAGGAAGAATTATTACATCTGGGATATTTTCCCATGAATGGAAACGATTTTTCAAAATTAGACCAACCCCACTATTAAGATAGGCATTCATTGCATCATCAGTAGGAACAAACATTGTTGCCATATCAGCTTCCAAAGCGGTTGTGCTGTATCCGTTCCATCCCGGATCAAACGGCAACAAATTTGGAGCCGGAGTAGCAGATTCTAAATGATCAGAAGTTGGGAGGAATTTGACACCTCCATTATTGGCAAAATACTTTTTGACAAATATTGAATCTGTAAATTCAGGATTATTTATTTTATATAGCACCGTATTGTTTGCATCATAGTAAGGTGCGGAAAAACGATCCAATAATTTAGAGAAGATTGATGTCCTTGAATTGCTTGGAATATTGGGATTTGAATTTTCTTCAATGTATTGAGCCATATTGGTTGGTGGCACTAAAACGCTTTTCAATACATGTATATACCCATTTTTACATCTAATATCACGCTTAATTATTTTGTTGTTAAAAATATAAACGTCATCTGGTAAACGTGTTTGTCCCCCGGATAAAATATTAAAATCCTCATCTGTCAATGAATACTTAGTTAAAAATTCTTTAGTGAAATATACAATCGGTTTTGCCGAATTATCTTTCAATATGTGTATTCCCTTCAAATTATAATAGTTCCAGTATTTACTTGCCGGTAATTGATCGCCTGAATCAAATGGAATACTATCAAGAGGCGAAAAGGCTGTTCTCTGACGCATAGCCGTTCCCTCATTTAAAACTCCCCCAGAATTATAATTAGAAAGTTTTTTAACTGTAAATGGATTATTTATCATTGAAAAATTAAACAATGACTTCTTTTGGGCGAGGCTTAATTCATCATAACTTGTTACCCCCCAAATATTGTTTTTGTAAAACTCATTAAATGAACTATCACTAGCTACAAATAGAGTTTTACTTCCAGTCAATTTTAAAACTTCAGTATAACCCAAATCATCTATAAGCTTTATAGTGTTTGTAAAATGACCGTTCAATTCCAAAGAATCATATATATTGGGTCCTAACCAGCTTGGTTCAATTTTGTCATAATTATAATCATCGACACAGGAAGTAAGCAGTGAAATTCCAATTATTGAAATTATCAGCAATTTATCAAGGCGATAAAAATTTTTTATAAAATGATTTTTCATTTCTATTTATATATTTAAACTATTACTATATATTAAGAATGCGAATCAGGAGTTGAAAACTCCATAATTCATTTTGTTTTTATTATGTTGATTATCAATAAATTAAATATATAATTTATCTTAAAATATTTTATTAATTCTCTGGAAATCAGTATCTTAGAAGAA
>JAQUWU010000066.1 GCA_028692715.1 Paludibacter sp.
ACACGTTAAAAAACAATGTGAACCTCAATAAGGTAGGAACCGGTAAATTGAAACTTTCTGGAATATCAAGCCATAAAGGTACAATAACTGCAACCGCAGGAACATTGGAACTTACTGGTGCTTTGAACGGAACAGGTGTAGCAACAGTTGCATCGGGAGCCACACTAAAAGGTACAGGAAGTATTGTTGGGGCTACAACTGTAAACGGTATTCTCGAAGGTAGATTGAATTTTGGCAGTGATTTGACATTAGCAGGAACAACCAATTTAGTGGTTAACGGTTTCGACGCAAATCAATATGATGTAGTTTCTGTTGTTGGAACTGTAAATAACGGAGGCACTTTAAATATTACAGTTAACGCTACTGCTCCGGCTATGGATACCACAGTAAAACTTATTAATGCAAGTGCGTATGTAAGTTCATTTACAACTATTAATACTCCTGCTAATTACACTTTCGATAGTGCAACAGGAATACTGACTTATACCGTAGGAACAAAACTTTCGGAAAACAACATCAATAACTTCAAAGTTTATCCTACCATTACCCGTAACTCAATACAGATTGATGGTGAGAATATCGCTTCTGTACAAATTATGAACTTAGTGGGACAAACAGTAAAAGAAATAAATACTTCTGCAACTAAAACAACGATAAACCTGAACGAACTTTCGGAAGGTAGTTATTTGGTAAAAGCTTGTTTTGCAGATAATTCGGTAAAAGTTCAACGCATTTTATTATGTAAATAAAATTGAGAAAATTTCTCAACTAGATTTGATAAGTAGGTGTTTCGGTGACGAAACGCCTGCTTTAATTTTATAAGAAAAGTTTATAAATTACAATTCTTTAATTATATATGTATGAGAAAAATTACAACTTTATTAGCCATTATGGCGGTATTTGGGATGAGTTCAGCTAAAGCTGCAGTAACTACTGATATGGGTAGAGATTGGAATCCCACGACTTTGAAAACAATTCTCGCTACATCAGGAATTACATTTCCTACTGCTTCAACATCTTATCCAATTACAATTGATCCGAGTTTAAACGTTTCTGGAGATGAAATGACGTTTAGTATTGGAGGAGACATCAATACAGCCGTCGATGCAACTTTAAAAACAAGTGACGATGCTGCAAAAAAAGATGTTTATCGAAACACAACAGACTTTGCTTGCCCTTATGTAGTTATTTATTTTGTAGCAGGTGCAACAAATATTGGTTATTTTGAAGGTAAAGTAAACAGTGCAACAACCACCATTTCAGGTTTACAAATCAATGGAACAACTAATAATACAACATACGGTACAACTGCCAGTATTTTGTTTTCCGATGCAGCTACTTTTGATGAAAATAAAATAACAGGCTATACAACCTTTTCATTGCCTAAATGTCGTGGTGGATTAGCAGCAACGACAATCAACTCAATTCCTTCAGGAACTAAATCCTTCAGAATATATATGCAGGCTAAATTAGTTGACAATGGCGATGGTACCTGGAAAATTGATAATACAAACGGAACTGCAATCGCAGGCGTTACTACTTCATATCCACCACGAATTGCTTATATTAATGCAACATTAGCGCTGCCTTTTGCAAACGTTACTGTAAACTATTACGATGCAGATAATACATCAATATTAATTAAGTCCGTTACTAAAGCTGACCAGGTTATTGATGCTGTTTATGCTGCAACTTCATCCGACAAAGCATCTTTTACTCAAGATGGTTATTACTATACTTTTAGTAGCATGCAATTAGATAATCAAACGGTTACTGCTAATGGTTCGACTCATGTGGATGTATTGGTGAAAAAATTTACAGCCTATTCCGGTAACTACGATTGGACTGGTGCTACTGATGGAACATGGAACGAATTAATTGCAAATTTCAATGCCGGAGGAAATCCGTTGGCATATCAGGGCGGAAATGCTGTTTCGTTCCCGGAATCAGCATCCAACAAAACGATTACCATACCTAATGCAATGGATTTTGCCGCTCAAAATATTACCGTTTCGGGTAGTGGATATTCTTTCTCTGGATCTGGCGTTTTGAGTGGAACAGGAACATTCTATGTGAATCCGGGAGCAGGAAATACAACTACACTGGATATCACCAATAACCTAACTGGTGGAGTAAATGTACAAAGTGGAGCAGTAGAATTAATAAGTAGTACTTCAGCTGCATCTGTAACCTTGGCAGATAATACGAAGATAAAATGGAATGGTGCTGGAGATTTTGGGAATGTAACAACTAAATATAATGTAGTCGGAATTGGTACAGTCAATATTGATGCAATCACTTCGTCACCATCACTTACAACGTCAAATTATTTCATCAATTTTGCTCCTGTTGGTAATTCTACAACAACTATCAATGTAGGGCTGGGCAATGCAACTCAAACTGGAACTACAACCTTCAACTGGAATGGTGTGTCACAGGCAAACTATCCGGCAGGTGTTCAGCTTAATGTAACAAATAACACCAGCGATACAGCTCGTATCCAGATACCACGTGATGCTATGACAGATAGAAAACTGCATTTGGGTACAGGTGTTGCTATAACCCGTGGTGATGGAGCTGGTGGTATTTATTCTATTGGAGAACTTAACGGTGATGCGGGTTCATTCCTCGAAGGAGAGAATAGTGCTGCGACTAACAGAGAAATAACTTATACCATTGGAAGTTTAAATACAGACTGTGAATTTGCAGGTTCATTGATTCAATTTAAAAATGACACGTTAAAAAACAATGTGAACCTCAATAAGGTAGGAACCGGTAAATTGAAACTTTCTGGAATATCAAGCCATAAAGGTACAATAACTGCAACCGCAGGAACATTGGAACTTACTGGTGCTTTGAATGGAAACGGCGCATTAACGGTTGCTTCGGGTGCTACTCTTACAGGAACTGGTAGTATTGCTGGAGCTACTACAGTAAATGGAACGTTGGGTGGAAGTCTGAATTTCAATTCATCAGCAACTTTATCATCAACTTCAAATATTACTGAAGGTACGACTATTAATATGGGGGCAGGTTCCAAACTCACTGTGGATGCCGGGAATTCAACTGTCATTCCATTGTTGGTGCTGAACAGCAATTCAACTAGTACTGCAACATATGTGAACAATGGATCGGCTACAGTTACTTCAGCTTCTGTTTATCAACATCTTCCAACAGGTCGAAATTGGTATGTAGGAATTCCAGTAACCAATGATAGTAATATTCCTTACTCAGAACTTACTAATGGAGGTGCTACTTCAGTATCTTACTGGGATGAAACAAATGGTGCCTGGGTAAATAACTTTACCGGTAACCTAAGTAGGGGCATTGGTTATATTGCAGTTTCAAGTTCAGGTACAGCAACTAATAATATTAGTTTTTCGGGAACTTTGAATGATGGTGATGTAGATGTTGCGGTTACACGTACAGTAGGGAAAATTAAGGAAGGATTTAATCTTATTTCAAATCCATACCCTTCATATTTGAACGCTATGAATGCTATTAATGCTAAATTAACAAATATGGAATCGACCATTTGGTATCGTACAAAAGGAACAGTATACAGTTTTGAGACTGTAAACACAGCTTCAGGAGAAGGTACAAATGGAGTTACTGGTTATATTCCCCCTATGCAGGCTTTCTGGGTAAGAGTAAAACCAAATGCCGATCCACTATTGAACAACAGCGAAACACTTACTTTTACTAATGCTATGCGTAGTCATGCAAATCCTACAGGAGTAACTACAACTTTACTAAAATCCCCTAATGCCGTTGAAACTCAAAAAATTCGTTTACAGGTATCCAATGGTATTAATAAGGATGAAGTATTAATTTATACTAACCAAAAAGCATCGAACGAATTTGACAAATACGATTCACGTAAAATAAGTAATGAAAATGTTGCATTTCCAGAAATTTGGACTGTAGTAAATAATGAAACTCTTGTAATTAATGGTTACAATCAATTACCAATTAATCAGGAAATTATTCTTGGATTCAAAACAGGTCAATCTAATAACTTTAAAATTAAAGCTAGTCAAGTATCAAATTTAGAATCTGCTACCTCTCTGATATTAAAGGACAAATTACTTGATAGAGAATATGAACTGATCGAAGGTGCAGAAGTTGATTTTACATCGGATGTAATAAATACGACCAACCGTTTTAGTTTAATCTTAAAAACAAATGGAACGATAACCGGTAATGAGTTCAATAATTCTTTAGAAACTAACTGGACAGTATTTGCAAATAAATCAAAACAAATTACTGTTTCCGGAGCAAAACAGGGAAGTGTAATTTCGGTATATAATACATTCGGTCAAACAATAAACACTTTTAAAGCGAAATCGCAAACTGAAACTCTTTCTGAAGTTTATGCACCAGGTATGTATTTAGTAATCCTAAATAATCAGGTGAAAAAATTAATTATAAAATAATGGAAAGGTGAAATATATATGATTAAAGAAAAGATGAAAAAAGGTGTTTATTTCTCGCCTAAAATAACAAGAATAAGGTTAGATAACGAAATTTCACTAGTAATGGAATCTGATCCTCCAGTAGGTGATGGAGAAACAGTTAATTTGATTAGGGGAAGAAATAATTCTGACCCCTTTAACACAAAAATTGCATAACGAAATGTTTTAACAAAATGATTTGCGAAGATTCATTTGATGTAAAATCTGAAAGTGAATCTTCCTTTTTATATATATTTATGATAGAATTTAAGAAACTTGTATTTTTGTTTTTTTTTACCCACAGTTTAACTGTATATTCAGAAGTTAATATTAAAAAGTTGATATTAAAAGCTCCTTTTGAAATGCCAGCTATCAAAGTTCCTGATTTCAAAAGCTGTAAACGGTTGTTGATTACCAATTTTGGGGCCGTAATTGGTGATAAAGTCAAAACTTCGCAGGCGATAGCCAAAGCAATTGCAGAAGCTAATAGAATTGGTGGGGGAGTGGTTGTTATACCACAAGGCGAATGGCTGACCGGAAAGATTCAACTGAAAAGCAATGTCGATTTGCATCTAGAAAAAGGCGCAGTACTGCTGTTCTCCGAAAATCCAGCGGATTATTTACCGGCTGTTCATTCTACTTGGGAGGGGTTGGAATGTTACAACTATTCTCCTTTGATTTATGCTTATCAATGCAAGAATATTGCTATTACAGGTCAAGGGCAAATTAAAGCCAAAATGGACGTGTGGAAAAAATGGGCTGGTCGCCCCAGCGGACACATGAATAGTTTAAAACGGTTGTATTATTTGTCGGTTGATAACGTGCCAGTAAATGAGCGGTTGATGGTAAACGATTCGGCGCATCTTCGTCCGCAGTTTATCCAGATTAATCGTTGCGAGAATGTTCTACTCGATGGATTCAAAATTACAAACAGCCCTTTCTGGACGATCCATCTGTACCTATCAACTAACATTGTTGTTCGCAAACTGAATATCTATGCTCATGGGCACAATAACGATGGAATAGACCCGGAAATGAGTCAAAATGTGTTGGTTGAGAATTGTGTATTTGATCAGGGAGATGACGCAATAGCCATAAAATCGGGGAGAAGCCCGGAGGGCTGGCGTTCAAAAACACCTTCGAAAAATATCATTATTCGCAACTGTTCGATTAAGAACGGACACCAGTTACTTGCGGTTGGGAGTGAATTGTCAGGTGGAATAGAGAATGTTTTTGTGAATAATTGTACTGTGTCCGAAAGTGCCAAGATGTTCAATCTGGTATTTATCAAGACTAATGAGCGGATGGGCGGATACGTCAAAAACATTCATGTGAGCAATGTGAGCGGTGGAAAGTTAGGCTTTGGTATATTGGGTATTGAAACCGATGTTTTGTACCAATGGAAAACCTTAGTGCCAACTAAAGAACGCAGGCTTACACCCATTCAGGATATTTATTTAGATAACGTGAAAGCTAAAAGTGTGAAATTTGTTTCACGGATTTTAGGACAAAAGGGACTTCCTATTCAAAATGTATTTCTGAAGGGTGTTGTAGCCGATACAATTCGCGAAAACAAGAAGCACATTCATGAAAATGTTATCAATTTTAAAGATTCTACGAATCATCATACAAACCAAAACTAATCGAACAGAAAATACCTAAAATGAATTTAAAAAGTAACGCTAATTTTTATAAACAGATCAGAATCTTGTTCTGCTTGACATTTGTTTTGAGCTCTTATTTATGGGCAGGGGGTATTACTACCTGGCCGACAGTGACAACTGAAATGCGCCCTGGGGCTCGATGGTGGTGGATGGGAAGCGCAGTGGACAAAACCAACCTGACTTACAACCTCGAAGAATATGCAAAGGCAGGACTGGGAACTGTTGAAATTACGCCCATTTACGGTGTACAAAAGAATGATGCCAATGAAATAGCTTTTCTTTCGGAAAAATGGATGGGGATACTCAACCATACCGAAGCTGAAACCAAGCGCCTGGGTATGCAAACGGACATGAATACCGGTACCGGATGGCCCTTTGGCGGACCTAAAGTGACCATTGAAGAAGCTGCGTCAAAGTTATTGGTAAAACAGTTTACGGTGAAAGGTGGTGCTACATTAGCAGCTAAATTTATTCCCGATGAGCAAAACCAACTAGCCGTAGCGAAACTGGAGCGACTCATGGCATTTAGTGAAAAAAAGATAAAAGACCTGACCGCATTGGTAGATAAAGAAGGTAATATCAACTGGAAAGCTCCGAAAGGTGACTGGACGGTAATTGCTGCTTTATGCGGAAAATCATTGCAAAAAGTGAAACGTGCTGCACCCGGTGGCGAAGGATATGTAATGGATCACTTCTCCAAAACGGCTGTGAAAAATTATCTGAGCCGCTTCTCTAAAGCATTTGCAGCAAGTGGAACTCCTTATCCGCACAATTTTTTTAATGACTCGTACGAAGTGTTTGATGCCGACTGGTCGCCAGGTTTTTTTGACGAATTTCTTGTCCGCAGAGGCTACAAGCTGGAAGAACATTTACCTGCATTTTTGGCCAGTGAGCGCAGTGATGAAACCATGCGGGTTGTTTCCGATTATCGCGAAACACTATCGGATATGCTTCATGAAAACTTTACCAAACAATGGACCGACTGGGCACACCTTCACGGCAGCAAAACCCGCAATCAGGCACACGGTTCACCGGGCAACCTGATTGATTTATACGGAACTGTTGATGTGCCTGAATGCGAAAGTTTTGGACTGTCGAATTTTGGAATTAATGGATTGTGCAAAGATTCACTTACCCGCAAAAATGATTCGGATCTTTCGATGCTTAAATATGCTTCATCGGCGGCTCACATTACAGGAAAACCATATACGTCCAGCGAAACATTTACATGGCTCACCGAACACTTTCGCACATCATTATCGCAATGTAAACCCGATTTGGATTTATTTTTCGTTTCGGGCGTGAACCATTGTTTTTTCCACGGAACTACCTATTCACCCAAAGAAGCCGCGTGGCCGGGTTGGAAATTTTACGCATCAGTGGATATGTCGCCAACCAACACCATTTGGCGTGATGCACCGGCTATGTTCAGCTACATTACCCGCTGTCAGTCGTTTCTGCAAATGGGAAAACCGGACAATGACTTTCTCATTTATCTGCCAGTATATGATACTTGGAACGACAAAGGAGGGCGGTTTGTGAAATTCGACATAACCTCCATGGACAAACTCATGCCTAAGTTTAAACTGGTGGTTCAATCTATTTATAAAAATGGTTTTGATGTGGATTATATCTCTGATAACTATTTACTTTCTGCGAAATTTGAAGATGGAAAAATAGTAACCGAAGGTGGCACTCGATATGCTGCATTGATACTTCCTGCCGTAAAAAAGATTCCGCAAAACGTAATGAAACATTTGTCGGAATTGGCTGCACAGGGAGCCAGCGTGGTGTTTATGGAGAATTATCCGAATGACGTTCCCGGATTATCTAACCTGCGCGCCCGTCGTTCCGAATTGAACAAAGTATTGAAAAGAATTGCTGTCAACAAAGACTTTAGCAGTACCAAAGTGCTGAAATACAAAAAAGGACGTATCATTACCAGTTCCGACTATAAAGATGCACTCGAAACCATTGGGAAGCAACCGGAAGAAATGATTACCAAATTCGGACTTCATGCCATGCGTCGGACCAACGACGTGGGGTATCATTATTTCATTTCATGCTTACAAAAAAATGATGTGAATGATTGGGTAACTTTATCTGTTCCGGCTACGTCGGCTCAAATTTTCAATCCAATGACGGGTGAAACAGGTAAAGCAAATGTCCGTCAACAAGGGGGTAATACACAGGTTTACCTGCAACTGAAATCGGGTGAATCTTTGATTTTGAAAACTTTCACAAAAGAAGATATACAGGTTCAAGCCTGGAAATACCTGAAAACCAATTCGCAAACAATTGAACTGACCAATTCGTGGAAATTGCATTTTGAAAAAAGTGAACCGCAGGTAATAGATTCTTTCACGCTAAACACGCTGAAATCGTGGACAGAACTTGACAACGAAACATTGGAAGTAAACGGAGGAACAGGCATTTACGAAACAACTTTCAACTTGAATTCCATTTCCGAATCGGCTGAATATGTATTGAATTTAGGTGATGTTCGTGAAAGTGCACATGTGTTCGTCAACGGTCAGGATGCCGGTACAGTATGGGCAGTACCCTACGAATGTCGCATAGCTAAATGGTTGAAAGCCGGCATGAATACCCTTCGTATAGAAGTCACCAACTTGCCTGCCAATCGTATTTCAGACTACGATCGCCGCAAGATTAACTGGCGTATTTTCAAAGAAATAAATATTGTGGATATCAATTACAAAAAAACAGGCTATGCTCATTGGAAACCGGTTGAAAGCGGGCTGTGTAGCCCTGTAAAGTTGGTTGTTTATCAATAGAGCTGTGCTTTGAATCAAAAACTAATTTAATTCAACCATTTCAATTTTTTAAAACCTATTATAGCGAGAGTGCTCAACAAATATCAACAGAACAAAAAAATGAAAACACATTATATTTTATTATTTACATTGCTTATAACCTGTAGCACTGTGTTCTGTCGCGAAAATATTCTATTTAATTTCGATTGGAAATTCAAAGCTGGTGACATTTCGAATGCTCAAAATCTGACATTTGATGATAATGATTGGCGCATGTTGGATTTACCACACGATTTTCAGATTGAACAACCCTGGGATAAATCGGCTAATAAAGGTCGTGGATTTAAATCTTTGGGTTTGGGCTGGTATCGGAAAACATTCAAAGCAGATCCCAACTGGAAAGGCAAACGAATATTAATTGATTTTGAAGGAATTATGTTAAGTGGAAGTGTTTGGTTGAATGGAAAAAGAATCGGTGGAACAGATTATGGCTATTTAGGTTTTGAAACTGATATAGCAGATGCTATTAAATATGACACTGTTAATGTGGTTGCCGTTCGGGCTTCTACTGCCGACGGTAATTCTCGTTGGTACACCGGCGGCGGACTTTTTCGAGATGTACATTTAGTAGTAAAGAACAAAATCTCTATTGCACGCCACGGTATTTACATTACTACTCCGAGCATTACGTATAAGAATGCCGAGGTCAGCATACAAGTGGAAGTGGATGGAATTAAAAGTAAAGAATATGATTTGGAGATCAATACAAAGTTTTTTTCTCCTGATGGAAAACAAGTAGCTGAAACTAAAACCATGGCTCCAAAAAAAACAAATCTTGCTACTGTAGAAATTACATTGCCAAGGGTTAATATAACTAATCCGCAGCTTTGGTCGTGCGAAACTCCCAATCTTTACTTTGCAGAAGTTGATTTGGTTTTAAACGGAAAAGTAATTGACAAACTCACCGAAAAGTTTGGAATCCGTTCCATTGAGTTCTCCAAAGAATATGGTCTAAAGTTAAATGGCATAAAGGTTTTTCTTAAAGGTATAGCCAATCATGATGACTTGGGAGCTGTAGGAGTAGCTGCTTATGAAACTTCGATTGCCAGAATGATGGACAAATTGAAAGAATTTGGCTTTAATCACATACGTACTTCACACAACCCTTATTCAGAGTCGTTTTATAGGCTTGCCGATGAAAAAGGTATTTTGGTTGTAGATGAATTATACGACAAATGGGGTAGCACTGTGGCATGGGCTGGAAGTGCGCCTTGGACTGAAATTTGGTATAATAATGAAAAGGAGTGGATTAAACGCGACCGAAATCATCCTTCGGTGATTATGTGGAGCTTTGGAAATGAATTACAATTTCAGGAAGACCGCTGGGGTTTTTCAACAGGAGACTGGGGAGTAACTACCTACCGTATTATGGATGTGGTAGCAAAACGTTACGACCCAACTCGCAAAACCACAGTTGCTATGTATCCTGCTCGTGCCGGTGGTATTATTAGAAAAGACACGGATTTTAATATTAAAGATAACATTGTTCCACCCGAGCTTGCAACAGTGACAGATGTAGCCAGTTTTAATTATTGTTGGGTGGATTATCAGGAGTATTTGAAACATGCACCAAATATGATTATTTATCAAAGTGAAGCTGTAACTAACGAGTTAGCAGCCCCTTATTTCGGAATGGACAGAGATAAAATGGTTGGGTTGGCTTATTGGGGAGCTATCGAATACTGGGGTGAATCTGATGGTTGGCCCAAGAAGGGCTGGAACTATTCATTTTTCAATCATGCAATGGAGCCATATCCACAAGCCTGGTTGACAAAAAGTATCTTCAAAGACGAACCGTTAGTTCATATAGGTGTCGTTGATAATGAGGGTGATACGCTTAATTGGAATGATGTGGTAGTGGGACAAAAAATAATTTCGTCGAACTGGAATAGGAAAGAAGGACAAAAGTATAATATCTACACTTATACTAATGCCGATGAAGTAGAATTATTAGTAAACGGAAAATCTATAGGAGTACAGCAGAATAAGCCTGATGCAAAAAAACGTAATACCATTTTCTGGAAAGATATTACTTTTTCGCCCGGCAAAATAACTGCAATAGCCCGAAAAGGAGGTAAAGTTATAGCACAAGACGAACTAGTAACTACCGGAAAGGCAGTTGCATTAAAAATCGAGACAGAAAATGACAACTGGAAAGCAGACGGTATGAATCTTCAATACGTAAAAGTGTATGCTGTGGATATTAAAGGGCATAAAGTACCTACTGCAACAGGAGAAGTTACTTTCGATGTAAATGGACCAGCGAATATTATAGCGGTTGATAATGGGGATCATTTAAGCGATGATTTGTTTTCTGGCAATAAAAAAACGCTACACAATGGTTTTGCGATGGCAATTTTACGCTCAAAACAAACAACTGGAACTGTAAAATTAAAGGTTTCATCAGTTGGATTGAAACAAATAGAGATAAATTTGATATTAAAACACTGATTTACTCCATTTTGAGAACCCTGTAAGTTTGCAAATAAATCTTTAATAGAACAAAAAAATGAAAACACATTCCTTGAAACCGATTTTAATTTTCGTGTTAATACTTTGCGTCCAACACAGCTTCTTTGCACAAACCAATTATCCATCTCCAGTTAGTTCTGGTACTGAGTTGATGGCAACCGGACAGTTTGAACCAACGTGGCAATCGTTACAACAGTATAAAGTTCCCGATTGGTTTCGTAATGCTAAATTTGGGATTTGGGCACATTGGGGTCCCCAATGCCAGACCGAACAGGGCGATTGGTATGCTCGTCATATGTACGAAGAAGGTAGTGCAATGTACAAATGGCATGTTGCACATTACGGTCATCCTTCAAAAGCAGGCTTTAAAGAGGTTATTAACGATTGGAAAGCTCAAAATTGGGATCCGGAAAAACTGGTGGCATTATACAAACGAGCTGGTGCTCAATATTTCTTTGCCATGGCCAACCATCACGACAATTTGGATTTGTGGAACAGTAAATATCAGGAATGGAACACCATTCGTGTTGGACCGAAAAAAGACATTCTTGCCGGCTGGGCAAAAGCCGCAAAAAACAATAATTTACCTTTCGGTCTAAGTGTTCATGCTGCTCATGCCTGGTCGTGGTACGAAACCTCCCAGCATTCCGATAAGAAAGGAGAGTTAACCGGTGTTCCATACGATGGAAAACTTACAAAAGCCGATGGAAAAGGGACTTGGTGGGAAGGTCTTGATCCACAAGAGCTTTATGCCCAAAATCATACACTAAGTGAAGGTAGCGAGAATCCCAAAACTATTAATCAACAGTGGGAATGGGGAAATGGAGCATCAATACCATCTCAGGCTTATTGCGATAAGTTTTACAACCGCACCATTGACATGATTAATCAGTTTAATCCCGATTTACTCTATTTTGACGATACTGCTCTGCCTCTTTATCCTGTTAGCGATGCAGGATTAAAAATTGCAGCCCATTATTACAACCACAATATGGCTACTCATAATGGGAAACTTGAAGCTGTTCTTTTTGGCAAAATACTTACAGATGACCAAAAAAAATGTATTGTTTGGGATGTTGAGCGCGAAACTCCCGATAAAATTCAAGCCAACAGCTGGCAAACCTGTACATGCATTGGTCAATGGCATTATAGTCGTTCGGTATATGACAAAAATCGCTACAAATCTGCCAAAGTTGTTATTCATATGCTGGTAGATATTGTTAGCAAAAATGGCAATTTATTATTAAATATTCCTATTCGTGGAGATGGTAGCATCGACGAAAAAGAAGTTTCGGTACTCGAAGGCATAGCAGCATGGATGGATATTAACAAAGAAAGCATCTTCGATACCCGCACCTGGGAAGTATTTGGCGAAGGTCCAACGGCAGAAAAAGCCAACCCCATCAAGGAACAAGGCTTTAATGAAGGTAAAGTAGGCTACACAGCAAAGGATATTCGTTTCAATCAAAAAGACAAAGTACTTTATGCCACAATTTTTGGTGCGCCTGAAAGTAATATATGTATTAAGTCGTTAGGTAAAAGTAAAGTGGATTTTAAAATTAAGAATATTCAAATGCTGGGTGGTACTGAAAAAATCTTATGGAAACAATATGCAGATTCATTAGTGATTGAAAAACCTAAAACAATACCTAACAACATTGCTGTGGTATTTAAAATCCAAAAATAATTGTTTAAACATTTCAATTGATTGTGTTTTTTATTCATCAATTCATTTAGTAGACTATTAATTTGAGATCTAACAAAAAGATAATGTAAATGTTTTACAATATTTTAGATTGAACAATAGATTAAATCAGTTATGCTTTGTGTTATTATTTTAATATTTGTTTGTTATTTCAAAAGTATGACAACTATATGATTTGTATATTATATGATTAAAAGGAACGGATTTTTCAATTTGAAATGAAAAATAAATAAACTACAGGATTATTCATTTATTAGACATAATATCTAATACTTTATTAATTAATCATATTTTCGAATACTATTTCGGAATATTTAAATTCAATATATAATTGTGACTGATTTTCTCGTTTTCAGAAGGTTTTATTGATTTAAAGAACAAAACACTAACTAAATATAAAAAACTCCCCAGAACGAGATTAAACAATATTCTGGTGAGTTTTTTTCCTCAATTCAATTATGCAAAAGAATATCGTTGAAATAAATGTAAAAAAATTGTATTGGTTTGATTCACCTCACAAATAATAAATCATATCTAACTATGATGATTAAACACTTTTGAATCAATTCAACCAATACTTCTTTGAAAATAGTTAGATTCATATTTATCTTCAACTACAGGACAAATCCTATCAACCACTTCTTTCTTACTTTCATTTGTTGCATAAATATATCGTTCCAAATGCACTGTGTTTATCTGATGACCCGACATTTTTGTATAGATTGCTTTATCAGCACCTGAATTTGCAACTGCAGAGAGAAAGTTTCTGCGTCCCATATGAGCAGTTACTAATGTATCTAAGGTTTGTATCCTTTCTTCACCGGTACGTTTGTCATATTAACTGCAATAAATACATCCTTCATAGTACCATTCAATTTTTTTTTCCATTTAAGAAAACCGTTTTCTATACAGTAAATACAACTAATCCTATTTTAAAAATAAAATTCAGATTTGTAATTATCAATATTAAATACTCTTAGTAGAGACATTTTACTACAGTATTATTTACTAACTATAAAATAGGATGAAGCGAAAATTAACATATGAGAAAAGTTCAGAAGATCTCATATAATTAATCATATTAAATAAAACTGATTTATTTTCTCGATTTCAGGAGGTTATACTGATGTAATGAGTAAAATGCACTATTCCGAAATAAGAATTCACCAGAACGAGGTTAAATATTATTCTGGTGAGTTTAATCAATGGGGTTAATTGCAAAAAGCAAATATAATAAATAGAAATTCGATTTTAAATTAATTTATTATGGGTTAAACCTTTTTCAATAACGAAAACAAATCTATACTTTTATCTCTTTCACAAACAAGTATAGAGGAATTTTCATATTCATTAGAAAGAGTAAAAATAGGTTTTTGTTGTTGTTGGATTCTTAAGTCTAATGCATTCACACAATCTATCTGAGTTGAATCTTCGATACTATAATATCTGCTTATTTCTTTCGAATTCACCTTATGACCACTCATAGAATATATAGCTTCATTATTATATCCCATATTTATTAGAACGGATAAAAAAACCCTTCTTGCTAAATGCGCACTTACCAATTGATCTAATGAGGTATGCTCAACTTGGTTTGTTTTATTGTTCAAATATGTAACCATTCTTGTCAAACCTACAGTTTTAAACAATTTCTTCAATCCGGTTCTATAAGTTTTTAAACTCATTCTTGGAATCAAATAACCCGAATCATTGTTGTATTTTGAAATAATTTCTTTTGCTAAATCATTCAGTGGAACACTTACTTTAATTTGATACTTGCGTGTTTTACTTGGATAATACTCTATTTTATTCTTGATTATGTCAGAGTGTTTGAGATTAAAATAATCTGTTACCCTGAATCCAATCATACAATTCAATATAAATATATCCCGCATAACTTGTAGTTTCTTATCATTTATCTCCACGTTTTGTAAAAACTTCAATTCATCTTTAGTCAAGACTACCGGATTACCATAAACTTCAGTTCCCTTTTTATAATTTTCAAATGGATTATAAGTCTGATTATACTTTAATTTATAGTAATAGATAAAACTGCTCAGTTTCTTCATATATCCGATAATCGTATTATTACCCCTTTTAAAAATATATTTTCCCTTTTGTAAATTGTAAAGCGAGGGATGAATTTTGACTATCTCATGTTCTGTATTGAGGAACTTTCGAAATTCTGTTAAAACTGAAAAATCTATATCAGAATATCTAAAAACAATCTTCTTTCCTTTGATTAATGAATAGTAATTCTGAAATCTAACAAAACTATAAAATACTGTTCTAAAACTTTTCCGTCTCAAATCAGATATATCATGATTTTTGATATAATAATCAAATTCATTGATAAGGTCAATGTTATTTATATCGTCCTTATTTTTGAGATTTAATAAGTATTGATTGACTTCCTGAGTTAACCATTTAGAAGTTGGTTCAACAAACTGGTCTTTGTGTGAATATACTTCACGAATGATTTTAATTCGCTCAGAAATTTGAAGATTGACGAATTCTTTCTTGGGATCTTCTAAGGTATCTCTTCTGATATATCCCTGATTAATTTTATCCCAACGGTTTACATCTACTGTAATTTCACTCGTGTAAGATAAGTCAATCTTCTTACCGTCACGAACTCGAAACATTACATTTGCAGTAGATTTTAATTTGTATTTCTTGATAATTGCATGTACTTTCAACATTCATAATTGGATTCTTTTTTATCGAATGAACGATTTTAGAATATTGTATTACAATTATTCAGGAAAGTTTGAGATTATTGTATATAATTTACTCAAGGAAATTGACTAACTTTTTCTTAACCTCTTTATCAATGGTTCTGTACCTCTCAAAACTCTTACTCCCCGGTACGTGACCAGTTAATGAAGAGATAAGACTGGGGTCCTGAATTTTATTATACATATTTCCAATAAAATACCGTCTTGCCATATGAGAACTCGCAACTGTATTTATTGGTTTAATTTCTTCAAATCTAGTTATTGTATTCAGAACTGTTACATTTCGTGTAATTCCAGTTTCAAAAAAAATAGTTTTTATTGTCCTATTATATTCTTGCTCGAAAGTAAATGGAAGTATTGGACCAACATCATATAGACAGT
>JAQUWU010000113.1 GCA_028692715.1 Paludibacter sp.
AACCACCATGATAAATTTCATGAAATAAGACTGGCATTTTTACGATGAATTGCTTCTTTTCAAGTTGTTTTAGCTGAATCATACTTGCCGGAAATTCAAGCCGATAAGCATGGAGCAACTGATATTTTAGCCCAAATTCATTTTTGTACTTATCATTTATTTTTTTATCACCATATTTATAGTCTCCAATAATTGGATACCCCATGGAAGCTAGATGCGCACGTATTTGATGTGTTTTTCCAGTTATCAAATGAACCTCTAATAATGTTTCTACACCATTGGAACAAATTGGCTGATATTCAGTTTCAATTTCATAACTATCGACCATTGGAGCTTTAGTAATCACGACCTTATTTGTAGCTTCATTTTTCTTTAAAAAGCCTTTGATATATTGTTTCTCCTTGACTTCACCCCGTACAATACAACGATAATATTTATTTAAGGTGCGCTCTTTAAACATATTTGTCATAACTTGCAAACCCAAAAGACTTTTCCCAGCGACGATAAGACCGCTTGTATTTCGATCCAGCCGGTTACAGACAGATGGTTTGAAGCTTCTCATTTCTGTTTCGGTCAATTGCTGTGAACGTAATAAATAAGAAATTAGATGTTCTACCAATGATTCATCATTAATAACGGCTTTTTGTGACAACATACCTGCTGGCTTATTAATGATAAGAATATCGTTATCCTCATAAATAATTTCAATTTGAGTTGTTGTTGTTTGTATTTTAACATTTGAAAACTTAGCAATTGTATCATCTGCAAGAAATAACTTTACGACATCTCCGACTACTAATTTCTCACTACCGGTAGCTTTTTTTCCATTTAAAACAATGTTTTTTTTTCGTAACATTTTATAGATAAAACTTTTTGATGCATCATTTAGATATTTACTCAACAATTTATCAAATCGCTGTCCCGCTTCATTATGAGTTATTGTTATTTCCGTCATGTTACACACTCCTGCTATGAAATTTCAAAATAAAAGAGTTCAAATAATAGGTTTCATTAAGGGGTATTATAGTCTCCTGATGATTTTCAATACCATACTGTGAGGAATAAGTTTCAATGCTACATTTATAATTTTCATGGCTATACCATATACTGACACCGATTTTTTGCTTACAGAATCCAATAATGCTAATCGTACTACTTGTTCAGGTTTTGCAATAACTAATTTTTTGAGTGCATTTATATTTTCTTTAGATCCTGCAATATCAAAAAATTCTGTATCTACAGGGCCAGGACAAACTGCAGTAACAACAATCCCTTTATTTAAAAGTTCACTTCCTAGTCCTCTTGAAAAACTTAATACATAAGATTTTGTGGCAGCATATACAGTAAAACCAGGTTGTGGACAAAACGATGCCGAAGAAGCGATATTAATAATTCGGCTTCCTGCGCTTAAATATGGCAAACACAGACATGTCAACTGTGTAAGTGCTTTACAGTTGACTTCTATCATATCTGTTTGACTTTTTACTGAAACCGTTTCTGTATCACCAATTTTACCAAAACCTGCCGCATTTACCAACATACGAATATCTGGGTTTTCTTTTTCTAGCATATTTGAAATGATCGTAAAAGAATTTTCAAGCAGAAGGTCTAAAGCAAATATTCGAAGCGGTGTTTTTAATTCTTTTACTAAGAGTTCCATACGTTGTTCGCGCCTTGCAATCACCCATATTTCATCCAATCCCACATATAAATCTTCAATTTGTCTTACAAATTCTATTCCAAGGCCAGAAGAAGCACCTGTTACGATTGCTATTTTCATAATAACACTCCTATCTCTTTTTGTGAATGTTACTTGTTGTATTTTTCTTTCTTTGGTTTGTCTTTTTCTTATCATTTCTAGGTGCTTTTTCGATTTTTGTATTACCAGTCGGCTTTTTAACATTCTTTACAGTTCTTGTATTTTTTACTTCGTGCTTAAATTGCCTTGGTCTTATCAAACAATGCTTTTCAAATCCTACTAGATCCATTCTTTCCGCAAGTTTGAGCGCTTCCATAACCAAATAATAATTTTTAGGGTTCCGATATTGTATTAAAGCCCTTTGCATTGCTTTTTCATGTGGATTTACTGGTACGTATACCGGTTTCAGTGTTCTGGGATCTACCCCCGTATAATACATGCAGGTCGATATCGTTGATGGTGTTGGATAAAAATCCTGCACTTGTTCAGGCATATATCCTAAGTCTCTTAAATACTCGGCCAGCTCAATGGCTTCCTTTAAAGTAGAGCCTGGATGTGAAGACATTAAATAAGGAACAATAAATTGATTTTTATTTAAGGTTAGGTTAATAGCCTTAAATTTTTCTGAAAATTTTTGATAAACAGAATTTTCTGGTTTGCCCATCATGTTCAATACATTATCAGAAACATGTTCTGGTGCCACCTTCAGTTGCCCACTTACATGATGTTCACACAATTCTCTGAAAAAGGTATCATCTCTATCTGCTATTAAATAATCAAAACGGATTCCCGAACGAATAAATACTTTTTTTACATTTGGCAGTTCACGTAATTTATGTAATAAATGTAAATAGTCCATATGATCCACTTTTAAATTTTTACACGGTGCAGGAAATAAACATTGCTTGTTTTTACAAACACCTTTTGTTAATTGCTTTTCACATGATGGTCCTCTAAAATTAGCGGTAGGTCCACCTACATCATGAATATAGCCTTTGAATTCTTTGTCCCAAATAAACTGTTTTGCTTCTGTTACTAAAGATTCATGACTACGTGATTGTATGATACGTCCCTGATGAAATGTCAATGCACAAAAGTTACAACCACCAAAGCACCCGCGATTACTTATTAAACTATACTTTACTTCTTCAATTGCAGGTATGCCTCCGGCGGATTCATATGATGGATGATAGGTCCGTTCATATGAATAACTATAAACTCTATCCATTTCTGACTGGGTTAATGGTTTTGCTGCTGGATTTTGAACAACAAACTGGTGATCTGAATATTTTTCTACTAACCGTTTTCCACTAAATGGATCTGTATTGCTATATTGCACATAAAAACTTTTCGCATAATTTAACTTATCAGCTTTCAGTTCTTCATATGATTCTAATGGAATGGCATCATATACAGCTGTTAAATTCTTAGCTTTAAAAACGGTGCCATCTATAAACGTAATATCCTCTACTGCAATTCCACTATCCAAGGCTTCGGCAATTTCTATAATTGATTTTTCGCCCATTCCGTAGGAAATTAAATCTGCTCCTGAGTCAAGCAGTATCGAACGCTTTAAATGGTTGCTCCAATAGTCATAATGAGCAAGTCTGCGCAGGCTTGCTTCAATTCCGCCAAGTATAATTGGTGTGTTTTTATAAACCTGACGGATAAGATTACTATATACGGAAGTCGCATAGTCTGGTCTTTTTCCCATAACACCACCAGGAGTAAAAGAATCTGTACTACGTTTCTTTTT
>JAQUWU010000027.1 GCA_028692715.1 Paludibacter sp.
CTTTGATAGCATAATATATTTGCAAGATTTATGCATCAAATATACTAAAACTTGCAGATATACACAATGCTTTTAAGATTTATTTTACTGATAATCTTATGTTTATGGGCTTTTTAAGGGTCGACTACATACATTTTGCCATTAGAAGTGTCGGTAAGTAAATAAACTCCCTTCTGATTTTGTAATGCGGTTTTCCATGATTCTTTTTCTAATACCCGTGACAATTCAGCCCATGATATGTTTACTTTATCATAGCCGGGAAAAATATCGTTATCGAAGGTGTCGGGAAGTATTTGTTCTATAACACAATCTTCCATCACGCTAAGTGCATTCCTAACCATGTTTTGCGAAGTATTTTTAAAGCGAACTATCAACCGACCAAAGTACTTTTCATATTCCTCTGACACTTCATACTCATAACCCATTCCGTTGAGAATGTTCAAATCTTTAGTCACTTTACCAATATGAAACAACAACCACAAATCATCATTGCTTTTAATTTTAATTAAACCAATAGCAATTTGTCCCACCTTAAAAGATTTATTTTTATTGTAGTTCCAATATTGGCCATTGAGTAAAATTTCGGATTGATTGTTTTTAAATACTTCAATTGGGTTCCAATTACCATCGAACATTAGATTGAACCGAACTTTTACGTTTTGTAGGTTGGGTAATTGGAGTATGTCGTTAAGCTTGATCGGGTGCATAGAATTTAATAACGATTTTTAAACTATATTCTCACAAGTTTTATTTTGAATTTATTGGGTACTAGATCAACTTTACTAAATCGTATGTTCTTATACCCTGAGTTTGATACTATTTTTTTTATTTCTTTAATTTCTAATTCAGTTGTTTTGTAGCCAAATATAATTTCTTTTAAGCAATCTTTTTTGAAGAGCTGTGGACCTGATTTTCCAGTAATGACTCTTATCTCTTTCTCATACTTCCAGACCTTAGATTTAGTCAATAACATTCGTTCGGCTAATTTATTCCGTTCTTTCAAATAATCGAAAGAAGGATAATCAATCGAATACTTAACTGGTAATGCTGTTAAGAAAAGATTTTCATCTTTAGTAATATCAAACTTTAAACATAATCCTTTATGAGAGTTTGCATAATGAGACCACATTAAAAATATCTTTGGACTTGTAGTAAAACAGCAAACACCAATGTTTGATAATATCCTTTTAAAATATTTCGTAAAAAAATGTCTAAAGCTATTATTGTCAAGATAGTATTGTTCTATAATATCTTCAATATCTAAATCTGAGTTTCCAACAACCTTCAAGTAATTTAAGTAGTTCCTAATCGAAATACTATCCCAAACTGTTTTATCATTTAGTTGACAGTCAAATGGGTCATTAAAACTTATAGGCGTAGCAAACCATAACTCTGAGTTGATTAACGATTTTAGAAGATTGCTATTTATCGCTGAGTATTTATATACCATTTTAGGTATTTTTTTTTCATCCAACATTTTCCTATGGTGTTTTAATGCTAGTTCCATACTACCTTAATTCTATATAATCAACATTTGTAATTAGTTGTATAATTATAAGAGAAACTACACTGCGTGAAATAAACAAGAGAAAAATGGAACTATTTTCTGTCTGCAAAATAATCTCGCCAATACTCATTTTCTTTATCAAAAATTTCTTTTTCCTCTTGGGTTAGATTATGTGGATAATCTGCAAACAGGTTGTATATTTTCACTTTATCAAAGGAGAACATATGTTCGCCTATGTTATCTACATTGTCAACCCAGAAAACTTTATCGGACTTATTGTTTTTGTAAAAATCGTATTCCATTAATTTTGGTTTAATCTCCTTTTATTCAATTTCTATTTTATCAATCTCTTTCATCAATCTATCTGTCTCGCTCAAAGCCACAATAATTTTCTGATAATGGAGAATATCTTCAAACTCTAAAATGCGACCCTTTCGATCTTTGAGCCATTTTTGTGCGGGTTGATAGCCACCAATGTAAAACTCCCATGCTGTCAGAGGTACATCAGCAAAATACTGACTATTGTTGATATATACTGCACCTAAATAATCCGGATAATTAATGTTTCCATTTTCGTCGGGCAATGCTTGTTCGTAGTTGTACATCTCAAAGCGTGGCTTTTCAACTACATTATTACCATCTATCGGATATTGTGTAATGTACTTTTCAACGGTTGGCGATTCCAATAAATGTATTTGTCGGATTTCTCCTCCGAGTTTTACTAATTGCCAAAAGGTTTCCTTGTTGTTGGGATAAGGTACGCGCGGGAAATCTATCTTTAGAAATTCTTTGTATTTTTCGCGGTAAGTTGGCGAATGCAAAACGGCATAGATATAATCCAATATGTCGATTGGGGCAAATGTATTTTCTTTTGTTTCCTTCTCGTTTGTAAACTCTAAACCTAATTTCTCAGCTATCTGATTGACAATTTCTAAGTTTAAGTTTGGTGTTCTTTCGGTTGATTGGTCAATGGTTTGTTGGGCATTGCTTTCTATGCTTAGATAAAGTGGAAAATGGTAAGTAGCCTCTTTTGTCTGTAGGGAAACGGAACACTTATCACTTAATGTATTGGTAATAAAAATATGTTGAAAGTCAAAAGTGCTTTGTTGCTTACAAATCAATAACCCCAAATTATCCTTAGAAAGCATATGTTTCATAATTTCATTCCTTGGATATGATAAAATGCCTTTTGATTTTGAAGAGTAGATTATGAAGCGTTTGTCAAATGGTCGATAATCTATTCTTTCAATTTTTGCATTCTCTAGTTCTTTTTTTGCATTAGAATATGTCCAGTCTCTGCTGTCTGTTTTCTCATTATACTTGTTTCTAAACGAGTTCTCATCTAATAAATTAAAGTCTTTAACAACAGTTTCAAGCTCATGTTTATGTTGTTGAACTACTAACCCATCTCTCGCAGTAACAATACCACATGCATTATATCTAAAAAGACTATCTATCTTAAATCCCAATTCATAAGACTTTATTTCAGAGAAATCTTTTTTAGAGAAGAAATAGTTTGGCGAACTATAATTAAGAGTATGCCAATCAATAGTTTTTATTGTATTTTGATTTAATCTCTCATACTTTACGTCTCTTTTTCCAAATAAATCAAAATGAAGAATTTGCCCTAATTCATTTTTTCTTTTCGAACCTGTCTTGACAAAGATATTAATTGAAACACCCTGCATAATGTCAAATACATTTTCATCTGCTGAACCGTCAGGGCAAGTCTCTTGTTTCTTAGAGTTTCCATGCAAATCAAGAATGTATATTTTGTCAAAACTCTCTAACAAATTTTTTCGCATCTGACGATGAATAATACCATCAATAAAGCTATTGTTAGAAATGTATGCTAATACACCAGTTCCGTTTTTATCAATAAAATGCTGACCGAACCGAATAAACTTAATATAATCATCTGAAAGAGGTTGAATGTTTCTCTCTTTCATATCTTTCTTATAGTCAGCTGTGAGTGTTTCAATCCATTCACTCTTGTTGCTACTGCTTACACTATACGGAGGATTTCCAATAATACACATTACGGGCGTATCACGTTTTACGCGATTTGCTTCGTTTGCTTCGGAACTTAACCAATTGGCAAAGAGTGTTCCTGTATCGGGATGATGTTCTTCGAGACTGTTGGTCAGGAACACACGGAAACGCTGTTCTTTGGTGGGTTTAAAGCCTGTTTCCTTCAATAGTAAATCGAGTTTAAGGTGTGCCATAGCGTAACTTGCCATTAGCAACTCAAATCCGTTGAGGCGTGGAATTAAATGGCTTTCGACATAATTGCTCCAAATGCCTTGTTGTCCTTCGAACTTCTTATGAATGTGTTTAATGACTTCGGCAAGAAAAGTGGCTGTTCCTGTGGCCGGGTCGAGAATTTGTACGCGATGGACTTCCTGTTCGATTTGTTTGTATCCTGTTGCCGAACGCTTGTCGGGCGTTTGGGTGTCGAGCATAATTTTGGTTTTCGAGGTGTCGGCTAATCCCATCGGCATATCGAATTCGGTTTTCAGAATATCGTCGACAGCCCGCACAATAAAGTTTACCACAGGTGCGGGAGTGTACCAAACGCCACGTGCTTTGCGGAGCTTGGGATCGTATTCGCTGAGGAAGTCTTCGTAAAAATGGATAATAGGGTCTTCCATTTTTGTGCTTTTGCCGTAGTTTTTGAGCATTTGCTCTACGTTGCAGGCAAGGAAAATGTTTACAAGGTCATCGACAATCCATTTGATACGGTCGTCCACATCTATACCCGCTATGTAACCAAAGAGTTTGCGCAGAAAAGGATTTGATTTTGGGATCAACTCGGCTGCTTCCTGTCGGCTGAAAGTGGGTAAGGTGGCATCGTGAAGTCGTGCAGCAAACATTCCGTAAGCAATGGTTTGTGCATAGACATCGGCAAAACCTTTGGGCGTAATGTCGTGGATAAGGATTTCTTTGAAAGCATTCATCTGGTCTTTCAACGTACTGTCTTCCTGATTTTCTTCGTCGTTTGTCAACGCTTTTTCGATAACGCCTGAAAGATTGCGGGCTTTTCCTGCCATCATTTCAGCTAATTTCTTCGAACTCTTTATCGTCTGCCCAATGTAGGTGCAGAAGTCTTTTATAAAGTTCTCGAAAGTTTCAAAGTTTTCGGGTAAAGGTTTAATGCCTTTGTCGGTGATTTCGCCAATGGAGATTTTAGTCACAAACTCTCCGTAACGATAAAGATAAAAGTTGAGATAATCAGTAAATATGAGGTTGTCGAGCGAAGCTTTGTAACGGTCGAACTGTTCTTTGTTTCCTGTTTTCTTTGCGCCTTCAAGGTCACGGTCACCAATATCTTTCGCTTCGATATAGCCCACGGGAATGTCTTTCTTAGTGAGAATGTAGTCGGGAGCGCCGCAGGTTTGTCGTTTTGGTTCGTTGGTTGCGCGGATTGTCGGGACTAATGATTCGATAAGTTGTTGTAAGTCTCCGCGAAAAGTATGCTCAGTTGCGTTTCCAAGTTTGTAACGTTGGTTTATGTTGTCGAGATATTGGGAAGTTGTCATATGTTGCTGTTATAAATTCAGATTTGTCTCCTCAAAGATACGGTTTTTTCTTTTTTTTACGGATTGCACCCAACGACCAAGGCTATGGGCTTGGGCGGCCTGCGGGCGAATTTCCTGTCGCTATGGCGACAAAGGAAATGCGGGCGCAAAGACTGCCAGAAGCTCATTAGCCGCCCAAAGCACATAGGCGTGTGTTAGGGGCTGGACATTTTGTATACATCATTTTTTCAATTTGTTTTTAAGTTCGCTGTGAGAATTCACAATATCCTTAAATAATTGAAGTTCTTCGTTCTTAAAGTCTCGCTTTGGAAGAACATTAGCACTTTGTCGGTTTTGCCAAATCAATACCCAGTCTTTATTTTCAGTCACACTATAAATTTTGTCCCATGTCAATCTTGAATTGAATGATTCTCCAGTCACTAGAATGCTTTCATAGTCAAATTCATAGATTATTGTCTCGCTGATTCGACCATTTGACATATAATTTTTTTTCGTAATAAAATAAAGTATAATAGGCTGTCCAACAGAAATAAAAAATCCGAAGAATAATAAGAACAATGGGAATTCTGTCTCGTAATTATTTGAAAAGGGAACAAGTAATAATATCATGAGTCCAAAAACTGTCATTAATTTCACAGATAACTTTCTATATGTTAGATGATAGCTAACTTTAATGAAGTCGTTAAAGCTTAGTTTCGTTGTTAAAGTAATTTTGTCCATTTGTTTATTGTTTTTTCTGTTTATTCACTAAATACTTAGGTTGCCGTTTTCGTACATCTACATTATAATCATTAATGTCTTATTTATATTGTCAAATTAAAATTCTATTTACGTTGTTTCTTTTTGTTTTTTGGCTTCTGACTAACGACAACATAAGTCTTTGATTCCCAGTAATCACTTTTTGGTCGTTATCTTCGTAACTTTAAGGGATTTTTTCCTTTTTCCGGATTGAGGGTGACGACCGAGGCTATGGGCACGGGCGGTTTGCGGGCGTATTCGCTGTCGCACAGCGACAAAGTGAATGCGGGCGCAAAACCCGCAAAGTGCACGTCAGCCAGCCTGTGACCATAGGCGTGTGTTATGCGGTCGTAGTTTTGTCGTTTTATTGTTTAATTTTCAGCCGTTTAAATGTAAATGATTTCGCAAACCACTGTCTCAACTCTCAAAATACATTTTCAGCTTGAAAACGAGTAGAACTGTCGAAAAGCTAAAATCAATTTCTTGTCTTAAAGTCGAACCGCACAAAAACTGTCGCAAATTAATAGTAAAAAAGTCACAATGCTAAATTGCTCATTTTATTTATGTTATTGTTTCGCTCCCGCAATTACGACAACCTCTACTTTCTCGTCTAAATTGTTATCAAAACAAGCACTCCAAGTTAATATGATATTGGGTCTTAAACTATCTACAAATAAATGTATTTGTTCAATTTCTTCCATTCTAAGTTGATAGTCTTGAGAACAATGTATCATGATATAAAAGTTATCTATAGTTGCCAAATCTATTTTGTCAAATAAAGGGAATTTACAGGCAATGTCAATTGCCTGTTTAATTCTATTTTCTCCTTCTGAAATTCCACTACCTATAACTAACTGTCTCAGATATTTAAGATTAGTAAAGAAATCACTAAAATCAGTACTAATATAACTATGCCATGGCAATGATTTTTCAATGTCCGTCAGCAAATCAAACTGAATATTATTCAATTTATCGTATGCATCAAATGGCTTCGTTTCTGGATATTGTTGTAGTATTAATTGACTATTGAGCTCAATAACAGCATTATTCAAACACTTGATTTGTTCTATACCTTTTTTTGCTTTTTCAATTTTAGCAACACCTTCAAAAGTATAAGGAATAGTTAAGATACAAATAGTAAAGATATTCTGCTTATTTATCGTTTCTATAATTTCATGCAATAAATTTTCACCAATATCGCCACCCATTCCGGCAAACACAAATAGTATAGTTGCTAATTGAGTGTATTCTTTTAGTTCAATTTTGTTGTCTTCAGAGAGTGAGTGTGTGTTTTTAATATGTATTTGGTGATTTGCCCGAGATTCTCTTAAAAGAGTATCATCTGTATCACAAATTAGATATTTAGCATGTGCGATACCTTTCTCATGCATCATGTTTACAGATTCTATTCCACCTTTACCAACACCAATAACAAAAATGTTCAGTGTCTTTTTTTCGTAAAGCCATTCTATCTCATTATTCATTATTGTATTTTTATTAGATAAGTTGATTCCTTTTCAATTGATTGAATTTAAAGACTCTCTCAAACTATAGTTTTACTTACTTTTCCAATTTCGAACAATATTCACAATATCCATAACATATTCTTTGTCACTAAATCCTGCTCCTCGAACGGCTGGGTGCCAAGTATGAATGTATAATTTGTCGCCTGTATCGTAAAAAGCATTTCCATATTCCGTATTTTGTTTTTCGGCTGTTTCTAATCCGTCAAAATCAGATTTATAAAAATACTGCAATGTGTTTCCAAAAATTACAACATTGGGATTATATGTTTCAATTTGTTGTTTTAGCAATTCTTGATTGTCGTAATAGGCCTGTTGTATTTCATTGTTTTCAGAAATGCTGCCTCCTGGGATTTTTTTGATATTGACTATTGCAATTTCTTGTAATGGCACAAAAGATTTTTCGTTATTTGCATCTGGAATTTCATGCCATTCACAATCTCTCAAAATTCCGTAAGTTGTATAAATAATTCTTTTCAAAGTAGGAATACTTTTCCCACACCGATACAGCCATTCTTTATCTTTGAATTTTTCGAGGTAACTCCAAGAGTCTGTTTCTGAGTTTGCTTCTTTCAATACCCATAATATGCGATATTTTGCATTAAGATATTTTTCGAGATCAATTATACCGTCAATGACATAATGACTATCGTTATCCAATCCGATTTTCTCAATTTGTTCAGTAATTATATTGCAATTGTTTTTTAATGTATCTAATGATTTCATTGATTTGTTTTTTTACAAGCACTAAAGGGCAGAAGATTATTCCTCTGCCCAAGTAAATACTAGAGTTTTGTAACTTCTAAATAATTGTTTGAAATATATACATTGTCTATACTTACTCCGTATTTCCTTAAAAATGCATCAGCAATCTCTTGTTTTCCTGCACTCAATAAGTTCGGTGCACTTGTTTGTTTAGACAAAATTTCAACTTGAATTCCTTTTTCAAAACGAGTTCCTTTGTGATTGAACGTGTTTTTGAGTTTTACACTAAATTGTGCCATAATAATTATTTTAAAATTTTCGCCTACTGTTATTGGGTTATCAGCTTCTCCCGTATTCTGCTTGATTAGATTACTGTTATCTTAATTCAAATAATACTACACCAACATTTCAATTATTTTTGAGTCGTACCCTTTTTTTTACCATGCCGCATAACGACTGAGGCTATGGGTTTTTGGCGGTCTGCGGGCGATTTCCTGTCGTGGAACGACAAAGGAAATGCGGGCGCAAAGACTGCTAAAAGCACGTCAACCAGCCAAAACACATAGGCGTGTGTTATGCCCTCGTTCTTTTTTTTCTGTCAAATAGCTTCTATAATAACTTCGTTGTTTTGTAAAGAACCTTTTTTAAATTCAACGTTTAAACCTTGTAATTTGCAAGTCTGTATAATTTCATCTTTGTCTTTTTCTGTAGTATTCCAACCAAAAATAATTTCACGATAAGCTTCAACGGGTATAATTATTTGTCTATCTGAAACACTAGCAGATTTCTCGTAAAATTTATGAGTTCTGTATTCTTCTTCAAAAGACCATTTTTCTTCCTTTGAAAAGACTTGCTTAGAATGCTCAATAATAAACGTATCGTCATAATAAATATCTGGTAATTTTGAATAATAATTGACTTCACCACCTCCGCCTAAATTATCAAATAAAATTTTCGAATCGAATCCTACACAAAAACCGGTACCGTCATTACTGTATTTATTCCACATTGCAAGATTTGAATTTTTTGCAGTTAAAGATAAAACACCAAATCTTTCATCAAATTCACGAAAATGTTCTTCTTGTATCTTTTTGACATGTTTTTTGTCTTTGAGTGGACTGTTTGTTGTCCATTTCAAAGCATGTTTTTTGTGCTTTTCCTTTGTCCAACGTGGATTATCTTTTTTAGACATTTCGAGGTATTTTCTATAGATATCTGAATTTGTCATTAAATCATATCTGACAAAAAGTTTACAATCTTTTTTATCTTCAAAACTTGTAGGTGGAGCCAAAAACACTTTCCTCTCTGTCAGTATTGTTTTTTGATAATCATCATTCCATATTCTATACTTATAAATACTCTCGGGATACTTTGGGGCATCTAAAATTTGAATTTCTACAATTTGTTTTTTAATCCGACTTCTTTTCATAAATTAGCTATGATAATTGATACAAGAATAATTTATGCTCCTCTATAATACGAAATCAATGGAGGATTTTCATCCTCGTTTGGTGTTAAATATCTAGATGAGAAATCAATATTTTCCTCCTCTGTTGGTTTTATTATTGCATTGTCAATAATAATTACTTTTGTATTTGAAAGAGTAGAATTCATTAAAGTATATAAGTATCTGTAGAAGTTTTCAAATAGTTCCTGGTTGACTTTTTGATCAATATTTTTCATTGGTGTATCAATAATCATAAATGTTGGAAGAGGTAAATTATTTGTTTCTGCAACAATATGTATAGCTAATAAAAAACACACATTAAACAATGTTTTTTTACCTCCACTTCCAGCGTCATCGAAACCCCATTCCCAATCAATGTTTTTATCTTTTGAAATGATTTTTACTGACCAATTTCGCCTGTTTATATTTATCGTGTCTGTCTCAATGTCAAATCCGGGCATACCAACTTGATTTAAAGTCTCTGCAAATACATCCTCTAATTCAGATAAATGATGATCTGAAGAGTTTAACTTTTCCCTTTCTTTTAATATTCTTTCGTTTAAGATTGATTCTTTAGATGAAAGAGAATTTATTTCAATTTGAATTTTATCTATTTCTTTTGGTAATGCAGATTGCTTTAATAGATTTTTAATTCTCTCTCTTAATCGAGAGATATTATTTTCAATTTCTCTTGTATTTGATAAATATGCTGATTCATACACTCTCAGTTCTTCGCCAAGAGTTTTATTTAAATCATTTTTCTGAAGAATTGCTTTTTCAATCTCTTTTCTGGCATTTTTTAGTTCTTGTTCATGGATATAAATTGAATTCTCAATATCATTTATTCTTGAATCTACATCAATTTTAATCATTTGAAATTTTTCAACCTCATTAAATTCATTTTCTTTAATAGGCTTTTTGCAGACCATACAAGAAGCATTATTTGTATTTATTTCTACCTCTTCACCACAACAAGGACAAATATCAAAAGTTAGACCTGTAAATATTTTATTTGCAGAACTTGCTCTATCCAATTTAAATGCAGATGAGATTAACTCTGATTTTAATGATTTTTGCAATCCAATCTTTTTATTTAATTCTTCAAGTTGTACATTTAAAGAGTTTATTCGATCAGTAATTTTTATAAGCTTAATTCGTGTACGGTCTGATGTATGTGTCTCTTCTTGATATTTATTCTGATATTCAACTTTTTGTTGCTCATATTTCAATAAATCTTTCTTTGTAAGATCTAATTGCGATTCAATGCTTTCTAAAGAATAATCAAATTTGTTTAGAAATGAATTTAATTCATTTAACATTGATTGTTTTATTCTTTTTTCATCTCTAATTTTTGATAATTCTATTTCATAGTCATTTAACTTTTCAGTAAAATATCCTAGAATAAATTTTAAAACTTCTTTACTGTTTTTTGCGTGGAAAGGTTCTTCAAATCGAAAAAAAGTACTGTCTAATTTTTCTTGTTTAAGGTATGCATACCAAAAGAAATTTCTTATAGACAATCGTTCCATCGGAGAATTTGAATTCTTATTTTTAGCTATCTTTAGTGGTGACATATCTAACAGATAGAATATTAAATCACTAAAAGAATAAATGTCTTTTCCAAAAATTGAAATATCACTACCTGTTATAGGAGCTTTTAATCTGTATATCTCTTCGTTGTGTTTCCATACTACTAAAATTGTATTTTCTTTATAAACACGTTCTAAAATTACACTATAATTTTCAATAGCTAAAAAAAGTTTTGCAGATATGAACTCGCTATTTATTGCAGCTGTGTTTTCTAAATCACCACTAAAACAAAAATCTATCAATCTTGCAATAGTTGATTTTCCAGATCCAATTTTGCCATGGAAGAAACATACTTGATGTGATAAATCTATTTCTTCGATTTTCTTTTTACAGACTACTAATAATTTCTCAAAATAAATCTTCATTGTATGAAATTTTAAATGATCCTATTTCAGGAAAATGTTTTTCAAAAAAGTTATTTAGATATCCTTCAGAATAAGATCCAAAGTGCGTACTAATAATTTTTGATCTATTGACAAACTCTTTAAAATATCGATCTTGTTTTAGATTTTCTGTAATTTCGATACCCTTTTGAGAAATTTGAATAAAATAATCATCCTTTTCAAATGATATGTTTACAAGACTTCTTGCTATAATGATATTCAACAACTTTCTGTAATTTTCATCCCAAGGAATATACCTGTATAAATTTGTTTTACTTTCAATACTATCTAATTCAAATGATTCGATATTAATTGTAATATTTGTTTTTAATTTAGTCAACCCTATTTTAAGGTAAGAAGGTGATTTCAATAAAAAATCAAGTTTTGCCAATTTATTTACTCCATCGATTTTTTTATTGTGTTGCACTCCACATAAATCATCTATTAAAATCATTATTCTAGCTAATTGAGTATTTAAATCGCCCTCGACTATTTTTAAAATTTCATATACTTCCATAATTATCTATATCAAATTTTTTACTCCACCAAACCTTGCACTCTTCAGTTAAAATAGCAATTAACCCAAATAGATGCTCTACTTGACAACCACGAAAACTATCTTTATCAACTAAATATCTTTTATGAATTCTTTGTCTAACATCTTTTAGCATTTTCATCCCAAAAGCATTAATATCCTCATAACTTTCATCATAAGAAATTTGGCTCTCACTCAATATTATTTGCCTTAAATGATTATAATCTTGTTCTGTTTGTGATTTATCTTTATAAAATCTCTCGGTGATTAAGGCCTCAAATGCAAACTTCTGATCTTTGATTAAGTTGATATTATCAATTGTTATATTTCCCACATCCATTTTCTTCTCTAAAATCTTCACAGTTTTTGGAATAGATTGAATTATTGAATTATTGCGAACTCTTATTAATGAATCGGTTTGCATTGAAAGTTCTTCTGTAAACACTTCTAGAAGCTTTTCCTTTGTTATTCTTTTCTTTTCAATTTTTTCTTTAACTAACTCTTCTTCTGGATCTTCAGTCAAATAAATGTAATCAGAATTAATCTTCAATGAACTTGCATCGTCGTGAAGTTTAATGAGTTTATTTACAATACTTGTAATAATGCTAAAATAGCTATTCTTGCATTCATCTGTGTTTCCAACACTTGCAGATATTTTATCAATGATATCTCCGTCATGAGGTAATGCTTCCTTGAATCGGACTTTTTTCAACGCTTCAATAATAATTTCAATTTCAACGTTTAAGTCTTTTGCTAAAGCTTTAGTCCATTTTCCAAAGTCTTTTCTACTTCTTTTTATTTCTGCAATATCTGTAGATTTAAGCCATTCTCTATATTCTATAAGTCCCTTTGATTCTGACTTCAACAGGCCTACATTAGTAGCAAAAACATAATAATCAAACTGATTTTTGAATTTAATGTCATGTTCTACAAATCGCTTGTATGATTTATAAACAGCCTCATCATTCAAATCAAAAGGTCCAAGGTCAAGATTTTTAGTTTTGATTTGCACACCAGCAAATTTCCCATTATTTAGCTTTAATAGAATATCTTCGTGATGTTCACAATATAACTCACAGAATTGTTTGTCATCAGACAATAGATTCAAGGAAATGAAACATGCACAAGCGTTCTGATAACGAAATCGATTCTGTATGTCATCACCCTTGTCTTTTATACTTAATATGTTGTCAGGACTACTCATTATTCTTCAATATTAATTACCTGAAAATTATTGTCTTATTTAATTATCAGTTGTTATCTTTAGTTCGTCTTCATTTTTTTTAGAATGGGGCATAACACTACAATATATGCATCAAAATTTCATTATGTGCTACTGTATTTCGTATATAGGGATTGTAGTTTTTGAGACATATTATTGTTTTATTAATCAAGAATTTATTTTATTTGGTATAATTAATACTGATTGTGCAGACAGAAATTGCTATTTAAAGTTCTATAAGATTTATCCTAAAATGAATTGCAAACGAAAAACAATATTCCGAAAGATACTTATCAATAATATTGCTATTGATTTAAAAGAATCTGTTCCTAATTTTAAACAGGTGATCGTATAATTATAAATCTCTATTCGAATACTTTACAAATTAACGGATTTTTTTTAAGATTATCACTCTAAATATTAGTGTTTGAGAACATGTTTATGTGAATTTCCAATCTGATTTACATAAAACTTGTTGACTGTGCTTTTAGGAAACTATAAATGTTCTTTTATGGACATTGAAGATTATTTTACTGAACAGATTTAGCATACCAAATAATCGTCCGTTTATTTGGGTATCGAAAAACAGGGGAGGTTGACGGTGTTTTTGGGCAAAAAAAATCCCCCAAGTTATTTGGGGGAGGATTATTTGGTTCAGTCCAAATAACTGTCGATTGATTTGAAATTTCCATTACTTTCGTCGATCAGTTTCCTTTTTTTTGCTTCTCGCAAGATATAACCCGATTTCTTTCTGGTCTTCCCATCTTTTGCACCAACAGGTCGACCTAACTTCTTTTCCGGATTTTTTGCTTTTACTCTTGCTAGTCCATCACGGGTACGTTGCGAAATTAAAGAACGTTCAAATTCAGCAAAAGCACTCAATATTTGAAATTGTAATCTACCAGCAGCAGAACTAAAGTCCAGGTTATCTGTCAAAGAAATAAAACCAATTCCTTTATCGACCAACTCTTTTGTGTCAAGGATTAATTCAGTAGATGAACGAGCCCAACGATCCAACTTGTAAATAATGACAGATTCATATTCAAAATTCCGAAGCTTCGCAAGCAGATCTTGTTTTACTGGACGAGTCTTGCGAGTGCTTTCTTCTTCTTCAAAAATATCATATTCAAGACCATTTCGTTTTGCATGATCAATAAGTATTAATTTCTGATTCTCTACCGTTTGTCTCCCATCAGTTGAACTTATCTTACATATAGTGCTACTTTCTTCATATTATTATCATTATTACATATTAATCCTAAGATCGTGAGTTTTTATTTTAAATCAATAGATTATAGAACTTAATCCTAACTTGAGTGATCCATAATTTCCCCTCTACCCTATTATTGTGAGTGAGAGGGTAAAATAAAAAGGAGCAACAACTCCTTCTTAATTTTCATATCTCCTTACATTTCAGCAAGAACAAACTCCATACATAACCTCTTGCTTGCGTCTCACTTACGAACCAAACGTCAGGTGAAATCAAATCATGTGGGTCCGTGTTTTTCAGTTCATCCACAACATTAATCAGTTCCGGTTTTACGACTTCTTCAAGTTCTTTTATATAATCCGGATAGTTTCGAATAAATTCAATTGCGTCCATGTCAAATACTCTCTTCTTCATAATTTGTAATATTGTATTCCTTGTTCACACGCTCATTATAGTTTTCTGTCCATTCGACATGCTGATCAATCACATCAACTAACTCATCAAAATATACACCCTCTATTAACTCCTTCAAAGTTCCATCTTCATTTATTAAATAGACATCAAACAAATCAGCTCCTTCATTATATAGGATTTCAACTATACCTTTATGCGAAAAACCATTTACACGAAACCTCAGACCCAATTTAATTACAACCGGTCGCTGGATTCCCCAACTTAATAAAATCGTTGGTTGGAATTTCAAAATCGAATAGATGTAGTCAGCAAGTTTTACATCTTCCTCTGCAATTTCTATATTATTGTTTTCATTCATATTTTTTTTATGCAGACAACCATTTATTTGACTTGATTTTTTCTTCCTCACACATATCCATCACTTCCGAAACAGTCGGGTGTGATTTAGTGATAATTCTGCTTATCACACATTTATTTGATACGTTTTCAATTTGACCACCGGTAAGTAGATAATTATCTGCAATTCGTTCAATATCCCTTTCATCCAAGAAATCTAACTTGTTTTTCAGAATAGATTTTGCAGATCTTTTGTCAGGATGTCCAATATGGAGTTTTAGGAGAAAACGTCTCATAAAAGCAGCATCAAGATTTGATTCCAGGTTTGTGATTCCAACAATAATCCCTTGGTTTTTCTCAAAAAATTCTAACAAAATATTGGTCATACTTGCTTCAGTAAAGTCATGTCTGTCTTCACCGGAATTGTTTCTTTTCCCTAACAATGCATCGCATTCATTGAATAGCAAAATAGGGATATTATCCGCTTTACTGCATATTTCAGAATATTCTTCAAAAATCTGTTTAATATTTTTCTCACTTTCACCCCACCATTTTGACCTTACTTCTGACAAATCCACCATATAAACGTCACGGTGGGTGTGTTTCGCAAGTTGATCTACAACACTACTTTTCCCAGTTCCACTTGGTCCATAAATTAAAACCGAGATTCCCTCTGCTTTATTCCCCCTTTTCTTCATTTCATTTTGATATTCAGCAAAATTATCTTTCTGCAATAGGGTCTGAAGGATATTTAATTCCCTCTGTAAATCCGAATTGAAATATAATTTCTTCTCTGGGATTGCGTCATGCTTAATATAATAATGAGTCGTTGAAATCTCAGATTGACTTTCTTCATCAATTGTATCTGTAGCATCATTCAGAAATAGTTCTTTTGCTTTATCAGTCAACTGTAAGGTTGTGTCATTTGAAAGCTCCACCAATCCCTGAACCTGCATTTGAGTTGTCTTTTCTTTAAATTTCTTTGTGAATGATAAAACCTTACTCGCTCCCAATAAATCAAATCCAACTGTATAGGAATTTATTGCTTTCTCATTTTCATTATACTTGTGAATCATATAATACATTACCATTCGATCCATCACATCCAATCCAAGGGACTTCATTGTCTTAATTTGTGTCAGATTTTCATTCTTATTCTCTTGCTCGATAACTTCATTCAACACATCTTCCCTGGACATATGATTAACCAGTCTCAAAGAGTTTAATCTACATATCTGACCACTGAATTGAACAAAGTTATACCCGTTACCATATAGCTTTTCAAATTGAATTTCTTCATTTCTGAAAAGCATATCCAATAGTTTTTGATTCGCTTTAAAAGAACTGTCAAATAAATTATCGGATCTGTCCTCTTTCTTTTGTTTTATAAATCCTTTGTTAATCAACACTTCGATGTCTCCTTTAATATCAAAAAATACCTCAAGTTCTAACCCGAAAAATGAGAGCAATCGATCTGTTTTCACCCTCTCAAGATCATCGTCAATTGAATAATTGAATATTACAGAAAGTATTGCACATTGTATATGCGTCAAATTAAATAATTTAGACAGATACCTGAATGCATTATCCACCTCCTTATCTGCATCAAATTCCAATTTAGAACTCCTCGACTTCACGAAAAGTAATTTCAGGTATTCAATAGTTATTTTATGATTTGTGATTTGAACCATTTACACGTTTTCGTTTTTAAATAAAATCTTTGCTTGATTATTCATGCACACTAATTGACGTAGCACCTCATGAAATAAATACTCCTCATTCCCAGTATTCAGGTATAATAACACCCCACCGATTTCTTCTGAGCAAGGAATAAACTTCAACACAGTTTCGGTGTAATCTTTTCGCTTTTCCTTCTCAACAATAATTTCTGATACAGTTTTATAATATACTATATTGTCTATTGAAACTTTGAAAATCTGGTTTCTTTGTAACAAGGGTGATTCCTTGTCATTTAATATTATACTATACAGATGGTGTGTTGTGATTAATGTATATCCATTACGGTTGTAACTTTCGAATAGAGGATACTCACCTTCTTCCAGTTTAATTGTATCAACTTGTAGTTTGTATAAACCTTCGGGGTTATAGTCAAATATCACCGTTTTGGGATATCTGTCTATTCTGAACCGAATTCGATTGAACACTGATTCGATTGATCTGTGTTGTGTTATATTATTGTCGTTCATAATTGTTATTTTTATATCAAAAAGTTGCTACTATAGTATATTGTATATACTATTACTCCATTATCTTATCAATCTGATAGATTTTATTCAAATCTTTTGGGTCAAAATAATAAAAATAAAGGTCAGTGATTTCTGACTGCAAACTACATATATTATTTATGTATGATGCATAATCAAAATCCTTGAGGGGTAAAAATCCAACTTTATTCACATGATAAGTATTGGAGAATTGCACCAAATCCTCGGATTGCATAAAATTATATTCTTCTACTGAATCCCAAGCTGATATATCTTCTGCGGATACACGTTTTCTATAAACACCCCGGAAATCAAGTGCATTGATAATAGATCCGTTAAACTGACTATACATGAACAGATTGCGGTAATAGAGGAGCATGATATCCAATTCGTTTTTCATGCTGAATATATTACCCTTTATGAAATGTAGTGTAATATCTCCCTTTTTAATGGTGAGTTCGGGATAATGAACCTTGTTATTAAATAAAGTAATATCAATTTCCTTTGAACTCCAGGGATAGGTAGTCAGGTTGGGAAGGTCAATTTCGTAACCTAATCCTTGTAAATCATTTGATGTGATTTGCTTTTTTGTTTCGTATTGAAAGCAGTGTAAATAATCACGTGCAGGTTTATATTGTCCATTGGATTTCTGATACAAATACGAACCAATAAAAATAAATCCTTCTTTATTACACATTGGTTCAAATAATGATTGAACTAAAACTGCATTCGTTGAGAAATAACCATTCCCCAAATTGATTCCGCAATTTATATCAATTAAGATATCAATCTTCACATTACACCTGTCAAGGATTCTTGAACTCCTCACCACTTCGGAAGGTATAGTGAAAATACGGAACGTATCATTTACTATTATACAATTATATTCGCTAATACGGTAATCAATAAGAATAAGGTTGTTTATACCTTTTATATTTGAATACCGATTTAATAACCCTTCGACAGAATCATTTCCTGCTGCAAGATAAACAGCAGTTTTTATTTGATCTCCCCTGAATAAGTCACGATTCAGTTTCAATATATTCGACATGAAATTGCGGTCAGAGTTATGAATATAATTATTGATCACCCCATGGTCATGGTCAATACCATTTTGGTCGTAATGCTTGTTTGCAGGAGCGTTTAAAGCAGTACGTTTAAATAAGTGAAGGATAGCTTTTCTGAAGAAATTTGTGGTTGATTGAATTAACTTGTTTTTCATATGAAGACAAATATACAACTCTAAACACCCCTTTTGCAAATATTATTTCAATTTATCATCATGATAATGAAAGATTTAGATCTTTCTCACATTTGTGAGTGAATTCTCACAAAAATTTCTGACAAAATCACGATTTCTGTCAATTTTGGACTTTCATTATTTAATATATAATAGTAAAAAAACTATTAAATATGGAACTATTCAGGATAGATGAAATTTTGAGAGAATTAAATATGAGTAAGGAGCAGTTAGCTCAGGAAATTGGGTTGAGTAGAACAAATATATATAACTACCTCAGTAATACCAATACTACGATTACTGTCTTAAATAAAATAGCAAAACAAGTAGGATTACCTGTTTCAGAACTATTTAAAAAGGAAGATGCTACAATTACAGGGTATGTGGAGTTTAATAATTTCATATATAAAATATGCTCTCCTGCTGATTTTGAATTGGTGATAGAAGATTTTAAAGATTTCTTCTCAAAAAATAATCAGGAAAAACTATGAAATACTCAGAATGGAATGTAAGGGATTTGGACGGTTGCTGCATCTTCTCGATAAGTAATTACAATGAAGATGAATTATTTGATTATTTATACACCATACAACAATATATCCTTCAACTAGAATTGAGTGATTACTCCGTCTTATCATATTCAATAATCGAATATCATGAATGCGTAGATAAGGATATGGATATCATTACTGATTTTCCGTACAGTATTTTTAAAGAACTGAATCCTGATTTTTGTGGAATGATAGAAATCAGACCTGATATAAAATAACATAAAATACTATGCTATATAATATATTGTATACTTATGAAGATACCAAAGACGGAAAACTGATATTAAGGTGTAAAATCCCGGATAATGTATTTGCATATATCGATGTATTGAATCGGTATTTATCACAATTCGGAAGGTATAGAGTGGATTGTTTCTGGTTAGCTAATAGTAAAGAGTTAGCTTTTGATTTCAAAACCACATTAGCATATGAGAAGTATGTAGAGAAATCCCAACCTACAATCTGAAAGTTGGGATTTCAAATTTCACAATTCGATTTATTAAATAGCTATACGACAACGTTTTTTGTGTATGTTATGTTTCAACCTTGTTATTTTCCTTATACGACTTAATACTACGGAATTATTGTATTCCTTATCCAATCTATCTTTATCGAAATATTGGTCGTTTGAATAAGCATTGATTATTGAATGATAGATATTATCTGTAATTTGAAACCCATCCCAGATAATTTTTTCGGAATACAATCCATATTGGGTATATGATCCCATCACATCCCTCCTAATTTCATCGTTGCAATTCAATTCCAAACCTAATTCCAATAAAAAATCAGATAGTTGATAATTTCTGCTTTGAATCGACCATAGATATAGATTTCCCCATGCCTCTGGAAAATCGTCAACATGCTCTTCGAAATAGATTAAATCGCTTTCATTCACAACCCTTTTGCGGGTAATTTCTAATAAATTTTGTAGTACTTTTTTCATAATCAAATTATTTTGAGAATTAATAATGATTATTATATCCCGGAAGTTGAAAAAAGTTGATGATTGCATTAAAATATTTTTATATAACAGTAAAATAATCTCACCAGAAACGTATTTAATTCTCCTCTAATGAGATTTAATTCGAAAATTAACTATTTCTATTGAATGAAAAGATAGCTCCTTAAAACGAGTTTATTAACTATTCTAAGACATATCTTCAAATAAAGGAGCTAAAACCAGTCTTCTTCCTCAATGTCATCCTCAAAATCAAAGTCGATGCAATGATTTAAATTTCTTTCTGTCGGATTATAATAGTCCTCTTCTTCATAAATTTCAACACCATTTAATACTGTAGAATCGAAATTGAATTTTTCAATATTATCAGGTAGGTTATTTAGAAGAGAATCCATATGCGTGTTCCAGATCATTTCTGATACCTTTTTGTATGAAAATGGAATGGAAATTGCGTCATGACATGTTAAAATCTTTGTTTGAGGATACTGAGTATACAAATCCCTAACAATTTCAAATATAAATTCGGACTCAATTTTAGATAGCTTATAATACAGCTGTTCATTATTTGATTTCACCTCTTCAATTATTTCAAATACACATGGGTATTTTAATTGGAATTGCTCCCGAATAAAAGAGTTCGAATACCCTTCAATAAAAGGTGTTCTGCATGAATCACCGTTTATAAAAATCTGAAATAACTTTTTCACAACCTCTTTTGTAAATACCCTGTGAGTTATTTCATTTCCATTTCCATCTGTTCTCACCTTCTTTGCATCACAGTCTTTTGTCTGATTTAATATCTTAGTCAAGTCACTGTAAAAGGATTTTTGTTTGATTGATGTACAATACTCCCTAAAATCATAGTCATTCACAATCTCCGGTCTTACTTTGATACAATAAACTGCAAGCATGATCGCAAAGGATGAACTGATGTCAAATTCTACAATTGGTTCATTATTCAATCTCACATTCGATAGTCTGTAATGGGAAGATAGAAAAGTGAAATTCGTATATAACCGGTTAGATTTCCAATTGAAAAAGAGGTGTTCACCCCCTGATTTAAATTTAAATAGTTGAATGACATTATAGAAATACTTCTTAGTATCAACATATGCACTATTTTCAATCCTGACTTTATCAATATTGGATGTATCTATTTCCACAGATTGAAAATCAGATTTTAGTCGTTGAATTATTCTATAATCAATTAATGCTTGGTCTTCAAGTGGGATTTCTTTATAATCAGTATTTGTTTCAGATGGGTTATTTAATTCGACTTCGGTGATTTGCAGGTTTCGAATAAACTGATAGCAAAACCGATAACTATAACAAATATGATTGGATACAGAATAAGGTTTCCTTTCGATTACACCACTTTTTATTAAATATGCAATGTAAATCCAGTAATTGTCATATAACTTCTTTAAAGTAAAAGCAGGTATCTCGACATATCCATTCAGCACTTCCTCTGAATAAATAATTCTATCTACTATAAATGACAGTATTAAATCAATATAAGTGGGTTTTATTTTATAATCCTTCCCCTTTATAGAGAAAACTGTTGCTTTGAAATTAAACTTCAATATATTCATTCTTCTTTATTCTTTTCATTTATATATCCCAAAACACAGAAGAAGTTTATTTATTTTAAAATTGGTATATCATATATATGTTGCGTCGTTTTTGTATTTGGTTGTTTATTAGACATATAAGTATATCATTAGGTGTAATTAATTTAAACACAGAAGAAGTTTTATTATTTATTATTATACTATATCATATATATGTTGCGTCGTTTTTGTATTTGATTGTATGTTAAATATATAAGTGGGTTGTTGTGTGTGTTTGGTTAAAAATTCAGAAGAAGTTTATTTTTTATTATTATGCTATATCATATATATGTTGCGGCATTTTCCTTTGCTTTCTTTCTGATTTATTTAAGTAATTAGTTATGTGATATATAAGTTCTATATATATATATATATATATATATATTCAGATCTACTATTTAATAAAGAGAGTATTGTCAATCCTTATTTCTCATGTTTTTTGATCAATATTTCAAAATAAAATTGATTACATAATCAACTTTTACCTCAACATGAACTATAATATTAAAAAAGAATAATATTATGAACACTAAAACAAGAATGACTATTAAGAAAGAGCTTAAAGCTATAGCGCAATCAGGATGCAAAATAGATAATGTCGTTTTCGATTATTTTATGAGCAATTTCGATAAAGCAGGTTTTAATGACAGGGAAATCGTTTATTTAATTTGTGATCTATTATGCGAATACAACTTTGAAGACCAAGACCTGGAACTATCTATTGTAAATTATTTGTTAAAAAATGCTTCAATGAAAAATCATAGAAAACTCAGTCTGTTATTGTATAATTCAGTAATACATAGAGTTACCCCTGTGTTTGATCTTTTTCTAAAAAATAATGTGATTATTCTACCCGAATATATTGACTTTATTGACTTTTTCTTAAAGGATATTGAGTTAAATAATGATTATGAGGTTGAAGATATAAATGAATATTACAGAAAGAGCAATATTCTAAAGTTATACTTGAGAAAACAACAGATTGAAAAAATTAGAAATAGAAATAAGATACAAATTTAGTCCATGATATCAGTCTAATTCCATTTAATTGAGTGTACTTCCTTATTGGAAACTAAAAACCCCAAGATTCTGGTTGAATTTTGGGGTTTCAGTTTTAATCGCAAGTAATTAATGATTCGTTTTAATCCCGAATTCTTGCTTAATACTAATAATCTAGGTTGTCCTTTCATAGAGTGTTATATAATCCATCACGTCACTATATTCTTCATCAGTCAGAAACTTCAACAACCAGGGTTGATGTACGCTGATATCAAATCCTTTATCCAGATAGTAATTGACTTTGGTGTATTCTTTTGCTTCAAAATATGTCATGAAGCAACTTAACATGGATTCGCTTTCAAACTCACTTTCAATATCAACGTTCTGAATGACACAGTTTTCAAAGAATCTGTCCGCTAATAAATAATATTCGTTATCAACCAAAAAATCCAACACTACATAATATACTTCGGAGTCAATCCGGTTCATTTGAGTGTCAAACATTTCTAATAATTGATCATTGTTTGGAGACTTCATGAGGTTGTGTATTGAATTATATACAAATTCTATGTCATCCCACTTGTACTTAATTTTTCTTTTCATAATCCTTTCTTTTAATTTTTATCTTCCACAATCGGAAGTAAAATATTATAGAGTAAGAAAATGAAAAAGTTGACAGGTAGAATGAAATTAAATATAAGATAGTACATTACATTCACTAGAAACTTATTTAATCTCGCATGATTCAATTCTATTTGACAGATGATTTATCGTGTGATTTTGAAATTAACATTTTTGTTACGAGCATGTTTAATGTTAAACGAGGTGTCCTGGAAGAATGAAACCTACATCGAAATTTAATCAATCAAATTGTTTTAGTTGATTATTTAGATGATTTATTGAATTAAAGAAATTCAACGTTTCAAGAATTGGAAGAGGAAATACTAACTAAAGAAGTATAATTTGAAATCACAACTTTCTAATTGAAAGTTGTGATTTCAAATTATTATGACCTAATAATCCTTAAAATTCAACAGTAAACATTATGTTCCTTAGAAAATATGTTGTTTTAACTAAATATAAACTGATTTAAGTTGATTGTAAAATAGAATGTCAATTGAAATACCTTTTAATAAAAAAGTAGTTAGCCAAAATGAGAAATCTTTTCATCGATTTTTTATAATCTACAAATTACAAAGGCACTTATCTAGTTATCATAGTTTTTTTAATTAGTTGCATCGTTTAAAGCACGCAAGTTTGTTAATTTAAGGTTGAAGCAAGAAGTTTTTTTTAGGTATGAAAGTTTAATTACACTTCTATATTCTTATGTTTTTTAGATTCAATTTTATTCCATTTTATGTTCCACTCTAGTAACGTCAGCTTTCTCAATTGTTTTTTTAATCATAAATCATTATTTTTTGATAAGACCTTAAGTGGCTATCGTATTAAGTAGTTCTACTGTATTTCTTTAATAGTAGAACAGTTTGTGGGATATAAAAAAATATGTTCAATTGTATTGGTAAAAATTTGATTTTATAATTATTTCATAATCGCATATTTATGCCCATTTATAATATAAAGTCCGGGTTTTAATTTCAGAGACTCAATTGGTCCACTTCCAAAATATCGACCATCGAGACTATAAACGGCACCATTTCCAATATTTACATCGAGCTTTACATCATTGATGTCTGTATACTGACTTACATTGTATAGTTTAAAATTTCCAACTACAAGCCAATCATTTGCCTGATAAGTTAACTTAGACAGCTTGATGGTTAATTTATTGTCAGTGACGTTTGCAAATAACCAATTGTCGTAATATTCATTCGAAGAATTGAATAGGCTACTTGCAGTTGCAATATTATTACAGTAACCATTTAGCGAATTACTACCCGTATAAGGTGTACTATAAAGCGAAGAAACATAGATAGATTTATAACTTGCATAAAACAAAGCTATCTGTTTCTCATTGGCATTTTCATAACTTATCCCGGCATCATTACTACCACCACGGTAAAATGCTTTTAAACCAATAAGATACTTCCCATTTGGCAGGTTGTTTACGGTCTGCGAAAATACAAATGATGAATCGTTGTAAAACTCTCCACAACCATTACCGACATTGGTAAAAGTATCGGACCAACCAGATGGATTTGTTACAGAAAAATTTCCTGAATTTGTAATCATATCTGTTTTATCAACTCCGACACTGATATTATCCTGTATGTATTTTTTTATCTGATTTTCGAGTATCACCACCTGAGCTTCTAGTTGCTCTTTACTTGCTCCGTAATTAGCAAAAGACATATTTTGAGATTCAGTAATCATAGTATTTAAATCGACAGCTCCAACTAGGTCTGCTGAATAGACTGCTTGTGCGCGTTTAATGGCGTATGAAAGTTTTCTCCGGTAAATGGCAATATCTGCATTTACATTAACTTGTATGTCTACCTTGCTTATTCTGTTATACATATCGATGAAGCATGAGGTATAGGAACCTGAATCTGCAAAAGTTACGTTCGGAATGTTGTAGGTACGAGCGTTATAAAACTTATTGTTTGGCAAAGACCATGCCCAGGTACCTGAACCTAATCCAGGAGGTGCGAAATTGAGACTACTACCCTGGTTAACATTAATATTATTTGATTGAAGCCAACTGCCAGTACCTATCTGATAGGTTGGAGTTACAGATAATGGTGTATAAGCTGGTGTGTTCTGTAACATATTTATTTCCGAAACAACAGTATATGTACCCGATAAAGCTGTTAAACGGAAATAACGTGCCTGAATAGGTTGGAAGTAAATTTCGGAATTGTAAGGCATCCAACTACCACCGGCAACTGTTGTCCAATTAGTTCCATCTGCACTCATAGTCAGAATGAAGTCTCGGATTACCCCATTATTTGCATGATCTAATCTTGGAGCCGAATGAAATCCTGATACAGTATAATTTGCACCCATATCCACCTCTATATAATGAGGGGCTGCTGCAACGGTTCCACTGTACTGCGTATGCCAGTTAGTTGTTGAATTACCATCAAAAACATTTGCTGCAGAACCGTTTTCTCCCGAGGTTTCTTGACTACTAACTGACCTTATTTTCCAGCCTGTACGTGGTATACGGTTGGTGCTAGCTATAGGTGTGTCTCGCCATTGCCCGGTAGTGAAATCGACATCAAACTGTTGTCTGTATCCGAAATTACAGGAGGTGCCACTGAATGTTATAGGAAATATGATAGTTTTTGACTCAAAAAGTCCAGGATCCTGCCATCTGTCACCTACATAAAGGTAAGAAGTACCTGACGTGCCTTTCACTGTCAGGATAGATGCTGCCTGAGTATCAAAAGTTGTATTGTTACCAATATTAGTCATTGGGGACCATCCACTTGTCAACGAAGTGGAATATGAAATAGTTGCTTGGTTCGGATCCCAACCAGTACATCTAGATGATATCAGAAAATAAGTGTCACCAATCCTTACAATAGCAGGTGCTTCGCGTTGTTGCCAATCAAATCTTGATAGTCTGGTGCTTTTAACAGGAGTTAAATAATCATCAGAGAGCTCAAATAAAGTCAAATGTTGATTTTCATCGGTAGTAGATACGAAGTATCCTTTACCATCATTATCGACGAATACATTACAATCACGCGATTTGATATTTAGTGGACGACCACTGAAACTGAGTTGGTACAGGCCATTAACCGAGTCGCATACAAATGATGCAGCTTCAGAAGCACCGTAGTTGCCTTGTTCGTAATGACACCAAACTACGAATTTTCCGGTACTTGGACATTTCATTAATTTTGGACGTTCTATAAACCTATCGCTCCTGTAAGCTGAAGTTGGAATAATTTTCTTTTCAAATTTCCAATTTACAAAATCGGTGGTTGAATATAAGTTGACCCCTGCATTCCAATAAGTACGGTCTTCACCTACCATATACCATTTGGTGCCTACCTGTAGAAAACCGGCTCCATGTGCCTGTACCGGATTACCATTTGTATCTTTCCATAATGCACCATTTTTAATGTTATTCCACTGAGCATGCAAACTCAGATTAATGATAAGTAATAAAAATAAAATTTTAATTTTTCCCATTTGTATAATTATTTTTTTATTCTGAATTAACTCCCTGACTGGGATACTTTTTCCACCGTAAAAATATATATACGTGATTTGTATAATGAGTAAATATATTTCAAAATGGAGTAATATTATTGAATATATGTCATTTAACCAAACACTTAGTGCTGTCAATTAAATCTGTTGATGTTTTTATTGCTATAAGTTTTTTTAAATTTACAAATAGTTTAGTTGACTTTAATGATTTCCCGTGTTTTAATGTTATAATGTAAAATACTGAAGGTATCTCTTTTGCATCAATTTTTTATATAGCTCACGTAACTCAAGTAACTTCTTTCCACATTCAATGTATATTGCAGTTTCTCGTCTAGACTGTAAAGCTTAATGATGATACTCCCGCTTTCTACAACATTAATTTCATCTGAATAAACATGCTTCAGATTTTTTTCGCTTTATTTTTTATAAAAATACATAAGAATTTTTTGTCTCACTTTTGGGCTACAGTTCAGTCTTTTGTCCTGTTTTTCGGCCAATAAGTTTTTCGTTGGATATGCCAACCGTTGTAAAACTGACAATTTTTTGGAAAGTACCTCTGTTCGAATTTATCTCTATTCCTGTGGAAGTACCCAAATAACTTCATGAATAATTATCTCAAATGTGTTAGTACTCATGTTTCGCTGAATAATCGGATTAGTAATAATTATGTAATCTGAATTTGAATTTGAGGGTAAGGTAGTTACGGTCAGATCACCAAAAGCAGTTATAGTTTTCCATAATGCTCGGCACTATTGGTAATTATCTCGTACCCAATGACAGAGTTATTGTAAATTAGAAGCTAAAAGAAAATGCAGATATAATTTGTAAATGTAGATTGTTTTAACTGTTATATTGAAAGAGCAAAGACGAGTTAGTTGTGTATCTCTAAAAATACTTTTGATTTGGTATTTTATTTAAATTACTTTTATTCGCCAAAAAAAAAGATTCTTTAATCTGACAAATGACATGATAATGTATTAGTGTGTAGAATTAGTTTTTTTTGTAATATGTGTTGTGACCCTTTTCAGTTTTTAATTTGAACTTAATATACATTAGGTAAATTAAAACTTCAGGTCACAGCGTTTTCACTGCAACCTGAAGTCTGAAATACCATACGTTTATTTTACAATCACTTTTGTTGCATATCCGTTAATTCGTATAATATATATTCCTTGGCCAACCTGGTATTCATTCATGTTGTGTGCATTTTTTAGTTTACGTCCTGAAATATCATAAATGCTAACTATTTCAGAACCATTTAATCCATTGATCTGTATTGTTCCTGAATTTACGGTAATCTTATAGGGGCTGTTGCTTATTTTCTTCACTCCTGAAATTCCAGCCGAATAAGCATTGTTCAAAGCTGCAATTGTAGCAGCGACATTCATTTTACCTTCATCATAAATATCAGAGTCGCTCAGGGCCGTTTTGTAAAGTCTGAAGTCGTATACAAGTGTTTTACGTAAATATGCATCAGCGGTATAACACGAGCGCCCAATCCAATTGAAGATAGTTCCTAACTTTCCATTTCTTGGCAGTGAGTTGGATGGCAGATTAGATACTACCCCAGAATTCACCATGATACCATCCACATACAGAGTTCCGATTGTGCCATTTTGGCTGTAAGCTAAATGGTGCCATTCTCCTTTAAGAGCTGTACTTGCCATTGTCACCGACTGATTACCAGTTCCAAAATAATTTGTTGAAATTGAATGACTTTGGTTTGACAGTGAACCAATAACATAACCGTTCCTGTCGGTACCAGCATCTGCTGAATTAGAGAAATTCCACAAAAAGTTTCCCGCATCAGCAATATTAGCATAAGCTGTATCCACACGATAGAATGCTCCGATAGTGTAGTCATCAAGATGATACATGACTTTACCAATTTCTTCACCCATATCGAAGTATCCAATGCTATCACCCAGACTTAGCACATTGTATATACCTGTGCTATTGTTACCCATAGTCTTTATTGTTGCATCGTTTTTCAACGTGCCTTGGAACTGTTTTTCAGCTACATCTGTGACAGTTGCTCCACTTACGGTTGAGAAGTCAAATTTAGCAAGAAGATCTGATGTGAATTCGGTTCCCGGTGCTACCAATACTGTTGCAGGGAATGTTTTTGTAAGAAATTCGTTTTCCAACTTCATGATAGCAGTGAGCGTTACATTGGTGTTGAAATAGCTTGGTCTGTTGACAACACCTGTAGAACTCAATATTTGTGGTAAGGATGAGCTCCAGCTAATACTGATATTCGGATTTAATGTACCGGCAGTAGGAAGTGTTACATCAGAAGTGACAGCACTTAAATCTCCCAATGACAGGTTTTCTTGTTCTGCAACCAAAGCAGGACTTATATAATCCGAGTCATTTGCATAGGCAATATTCAAATTATCCAAAGTAGTAGTAACCCCATCAAAACCTTCAAATCCTGCATTTAAATCGTCTGCAGAAAGAGGAACACTCATTATGCGAAAATCATAAAGCAGTGTTTGCTTCAGGTAAGTGTCAGTTGTCCAACTTGAACGTCCCAACCAGTTATAGGGTGTTCCATCCAGATGTTGTTTAGGAAGTGTTGCCGAAGGTATCAACATGTTGGAGTTTTGTCCCATTTCTATTCCATCGATATATACAGTTCCTGTAGTTCCATTTAATGTGTAAGCAAAATGATGCCATCCACCTTTTGTTGCTGCAAAACCTGCGCTTGTTGCTATACTAGGTGAACCAGCAGCCGAAAGGCCTGCAGCTTGTGCATTTAATCTTCCATACATAAAACCTATAGGATTTGTATTAATACTTTCAGAGTTACTAAAGTTCCAATAGTAGTTTCCATTGTTCCCCAGGTCAGTATTCATTTCATTCACACGGAAATAACCCATAATTGTATGATCAGACAATACATAAATAGCTTTTCCAATTTCCTGCCCCATGTCAAAATAGCCTGTATTATTGCCTAAATCCAAAACTTTAAACTGTTGTCCATCGGGTTTTCCAATTGTTCTCAGTTTAGCTTCATTCATTAGTTTTCCTTTGAATCCACTTTTATTGTCGGTTACATAAACTGTATCATTACTCACGCTTATGTTGTCACTGTTAAAATTCCACTGTGCGATTTCAAGTGGAGTGCCGGTAATACCAAGCACTTTCAGAACAAACACTTTTTTATTTGTATAAATAGTTCCATTCACATCTAGAGATAAATTGGCTGTAAGGGTAACCTTTTTATCGTATGTCGCCGGTCTGTTTACATTTCCGAGTGTATCTACCAATGTTGGTTTGTCAGATTCCCACCTTACCTTAACACCTTTTGTGCCCACCTGCACCGGTAAAGTGAGTTTTGATGTAACTCCATCAGCATTTTCTCCATCGGCATATCCAATGGCAAGCTCATCGGTCTGTGTTTGCAATTCAGCTAGTGAACCATTACTTTCTACCTGCCATTCTATAACCCCTAGTGCCGCATAAGTAGTGCCATTACTCTGTGCATTCATAAAAAGTCGCAACTTGCTGGTGGTTACATCATTGAATTTTACAGTGTTGGGCGCTGTGTTATTACAAGAGTACGATTCGCCATCAAGCAAGGTAACGTCAGTCCAGGTACCTGCATTATCGTACTGAATAATCCAGCTTGCCGGCACAGCTACATTGCTACCGGTTCCGCTGAGTTCAATTTTATCTACCCAATAATAAACAGTTACCTGGTTTATAGTGAAGGAACTCGACCATTCATATTCAAGCCATTGCGATTCAGGACGTGATTCACTCCATGAACCCCAGGTCTGATCATTACCTATTGTTCCCCCTGCAATGGGTGCATAACCAATAACACCGTTATTGATTGCAGATAATTTGTTCCACGCTGCAGTGTAGGAGGCGTTGATATTGCTTACATAAGGTGCAATGTTTTCGGCACTTGCATTTTTGAAGCCAAATACTGCCAAGAATCCCAAGATCAGCAAACGGCATTTTTGTTTGATAGATTGTAATTTTACCATAATTTAAATAATTTTTTAGTGTTTTTGATAATATATTTTAATATTCAAATTCAGAAGCAGATAAAAATATGTAATAACCTAAATAATTTGTAACCTGTTTAAACTCAAGCCCTCATAATCTCATTCCCTGCAACTTCATTTGCAAAAATACATTGGTAAAATATGTTCAACGGATAAAATGCTATCAAAATAGTGGCAATAAAGCTCATTATCGTTACTTCAGAACAAAGTTTATTTGGTATTTTCGGGAATTAAAATTATTTACAATAAGTGCTTGGTAAATGGATGTGTAGTTTGAGTTAAACACAAGTATTCAATTGCTAAGTTTTATACATAGATGATGAAACTATATATATTTTGCGAGAGTACCTCTTATGATATTTCAGCTTTTCAATAAGCAATATATGATATACATTTTATCTTTCTTTCTGAATTATATATGGGGCTGAACTTGTCGAAAAATGCTTTTTAATCAATTAATTCATATTGTGTTATTCAAACAAATAGAATGTCAATTAAAACTTCAGGTCACAGCTATTTTTCTGCAGCCTGAAGTTTAAAATACTATACGTTTATTCTACAATCACTTTTGTTGTATAAGTCTGCTGAATAAACCCAAACGGGATATTAGCAGTAAAGATTTGCTCATAAAGTGATGATTTAATAATGCTTTTTTTGTTACAAACTCAGTATAAAACTTAAATACTTGTATAAGATCGTAAATAAAAAATGAAATTTATTCTTATCTGCATTGGTACAATTTTGCTATATGGTTAATTTTGTTTTGATATAATCTTCTGAGATATTACTTCGTTATCTAGTTCAATTCTGACAATGAAAATATCTGTTAATGGGTGATTTATATAATTCATATCTCCTTCAATTTTAGTTTCATATAATTTAAAACCCAAAACAGAAAAGACCTGAACCTTTCCGATATTGTAATCATGGTTTGTTTTAATACATATTTTATCCTGAACTGTAAAAACTTGTACACCTGGATTATTTATGTTTTCAATTTCGGTTGACTGCATATCGGACACTTTCTCCAAACGGAAATAATCAACTTTAAATCCTCCAGGAACGTTTGAACTACTTGTACTTGTAGCTGAAGTTCCATCACTTAACAGGTTGCTAGAGCGGATCCCTAGATTAAGAGAATCACCTGCATTAAGGATTACGACTACAGCCATCTCACTAAGAAACGCTTTAGTCATACCCGATACAGGGGTGTTCGACGCAAAACTGTTTATTTCACCCGTGGTTAGATTGGAAACATAATTTGGCGAAGCTGCATAATATTGCACATTTTTGTTTGCAAATAACCGTACATTCGTGATATATCCTGACATGGCTGCCAAACGACACCTGACTATATATTTACCAGCCGGCAGCCCCTTCACAGTCTGATACAATTCGAACTTAGCTGGCATGACATACGGCGAGGAATTCACATTGTACCAACACATTGTGTTACCATTAAAATTAGTAGCATCATTGTGTAATCCATAAGAGTTACCCGCCACGGTTCCGGTTTGCTTCCAGCCATAAGGTAAACCCCTTGTAGGAAAGCCAGTGTTCAAAACGCCTGCAGCAGAATACTCGAAATCTGGATTTTTCATCCAACTAGTGTATGGGCTTTCTGGCGCTGTTTTTAATACAGTTATTGAGCTCAGAACTAGCCCGGGATCGGAGAAATAAACACGTATTTTAATGAATTTATCTGTATCACTGGTGTAGATGTTGTCACTACTGGCATAGCCACACAAAACGTTTTTTGACCATGTAGTGGCTTCAGCTGTGGTTGCTATATTAGAAAATACAGGTGTTGCACCAGCAATTGAAAGAGCTACTCGCAATTGCATGCCACCATACAACGGAAAATTAGGAAGACATTTAACCCTTATTTTATTCACCCCTTTAACCACAGGAACATTATATTCCACATACGGTGCAGAAGTTATATTTGTGGCACTGTATGTAGTGGTATTCAATGGCCATACAGCAACTGAACAACCGTTCTCGCCTAACCCGCTTAGTGTCTTGATAGTATATCCAGCTCCAGACTGTGCTACAAAATTCTGAGCTGGAATGATTATAATGCTATCTTCTACAATTGAGGGTATCCCGTTTTTGTTAACTGAAGTAGAAGTTGCAACTGTCGGGGCGTTGAATTGTGATCGTCCACGAGGATTGTAACTCATCATTCCGTTCCACTTTCCATTGGCAATCTGTGTGTTATATTTATTTGTCAACGATACTAAATTATAAAATGCTGTGTTTGCCAGGTTTGAGTATGTCAAAGCATCGTTATTTCCTTCCGAAGCTAGTTTAAGACTTTTTTTAGCATAGAAAATTTTTTGGTTCATATTAGCTGCTGCTTCTACCGGATAACCTATTAATTCAAAATAAGCATCTTTCAATCGGGTAGGTATGGTTGCCTCTACTTGTTTCGATAATGCAACCAAACTACTATAATCTGACAGGCGCTTGTCCATTTCCTGACTTGTATAAGTTACTATTGAAATATGTTCGGGTTTACCTGCTGCCGCAAGTCTGTAATACTCCTGTTTGATATTAAATATTTCATCTGCATATTGAGCACCAAAAGTTTCTTTAGCCCACTCCTTTGCATATAAATAAGCTTTATCGGGAGTCCAGCGTGATGTATTCCATGCCATATCCATGGCAAACTGTAATTCCATCTCAGCTGGTTTGATATCACCGACGTTAAAAACCCATAGATTTTTGGTGTTTAATGCAAATGCCTTAGACATTTCGTAAGATATTTGTGCTGGTGAAATACTTGAAAGCCACAAATAATCTTCTGGTGCGCCCCAATACGAAAGGTGGTAATACACACCAGCACCACCTTTTCTTAACTGCTCAGTTTGATTAGAAAGTTGTCTAATATAACCATGATTGTCATCTGCCCAGGCAAGGGTTATATCATCTGCGAGATTAAGTCCTAAATTATATAATTCGAGTGTTTCCTTATAGGGACAGAAAATTTGAGGAACAATTGCTGGATCCCGTTTTAAACTGTCTTTAAGTATAAGTCGCTGGACACTAATCACTTCTTTTAACGCATTTACCTTGGAATTTAAATCCGAATAACCAGGCATAGCACTATCATGAATACCTCTCATACCTACAGTATAAACAGCATCGTTATTGCGCGACTCACCAGCTCTGGTACGCCAGTAATCTGCAACTAAAGTACTTTTTGTTGCCCAGTTCCAATTTGCATATGGATATGCTAAATTATTTATCCATTCATCCACATTGTTTCTCAGCATAGGTTCAGCATGGCTAGAACCGAGTACTATGGAATATCTTCTTGCTAATTGAGGATTCTCAGGATAATACCAAAATGCTTTTGTACCTTCATGCATAGCAGGCCAAATATAATTGGCTTTCAAGCGAAGCATCAGTTCGAAAATTTTTTCATAAGTTCTGGGGCCAATATTTTGCACGTTTTTATCTAATTTTGTTGCAGCCCATGGTCTTAAACCCCAATCTTCATCATTCAAGAATATACCCCTAAATTTAACACTCGGTGGTCCAAAGATACTTTGACCTGGTGTTGCATAAAGTGCTGGTCTGGATACGGGTGTCACATCAGCCCACCATATCCAGGGTGATACGCCCATAATACGTGACAGTTCAAAAACTCCGAAGGCTGTTCCCCGAGGGTCACTACCAAAAATGACTACCGCATTGTCCACCCCATTCAATGGATTCTGCACAACTGAAATACAAAATGTCTCCCATTTACCCCGTACACTATCAGCTAAAATTTTACCATGGGCTGCAAGTGTGTCAATCAGGGCTGACTTGCCCAATGTTCCGATAATAACTGGATTATTTCCGGTGATAAGACTGTTTGTTACTGTCGGTTTAATACCAGTTACAAGTTTTATATCATCGCTGAATGCTGTGGCAGCTATGGTAACTACTTCTGCATCTTTGGGGTCTACTATCAGATTGGCTGCAATTCCGGATTCAACCAAGGCAAAATATCCTGTGCCTGGTGTAGGAACAATGCTAACAGAATTTGATGTAACAGCAAAAATTTGAAAAGAAAGAAGTAGTAAAAAAGTTACTCCCACTATACGAACCATGGCATGATGCCATTTCAGTTTTTTTAGTGACTCCCTAGTTGAGTTTGATTTAAACATGTTGATTTTATTGATAGATATTATTTTTAAAAAAATATGTTTTAACCCATAGTGCATTTGGGGTGTAAGTGCTGTAGGATACTTTTTGCTGAAAATTGGTATGTTATATAATTTGCAATTTTTATGTTTTATCTTTCTGAAAATCAATTTAAGTTGATATTGCCAAAATTGTCTGACTTTAATAGAAAAATCGAGAGACATAAAAGTATTATTTAAATAAAACACCGTAAAAATATATTCCAATATGCTCTACATGCATTTTGAGCTAAATGCACTACGGGTTCTTTACAATAAACCTATTTTTTACGTTATAGATGGATGAACCTAAGCACAATTATATCGGCTGAGTTCATTTATGAAAGAAATATTACAAGACGATTTTCATTACTGTTGTATTTACTTTAATCAAATATACTCCACGTGATAAGGCAATACTTAGGTTTTCAGAAGTAGCATGGGTTGATCTGATAGGCTGGCCACTTATGTTATAAACTTCTACATTATCACCAACGACTAACCCACATATATTTAAATTACCTCCATGTTTGTATAATTTGATTTTGCTTGAAGTCGTTTTACTATATGTGGCTATAGTGACATCCGTCAACGCAACTTCATCTACGTAGGCCAAAAAATAGATACTGTTATCATTTTTTGCAAAAACAAGGTAAGTGTTGGGTTGGTCGGCTGTGAAGGTCAACGTGGGTGCAGCATAACCACTTGCTGTCTGAGACGCAATATTAGAAGTTGGGCTGGTGGTTGACACATAATTTTCACCACCCCCTAATGCAGTTGTCAGGTCACCATTCTGTGTGTTACTTGCATATATATTTATGATTGAGCCGTCAACGGGTATCGAGTTTTCATTCGTATGAGCAATTTTGTATTTAAAATTAAGTGTGTAGGTATGCCCCGGAGTCAATCCGGTCAGTGTATTACTTATCCGGTTGTAATCGTTGCTATTTTGAATAAACCTGAGCATGAAGGCTGAAGAGCCAGATGAAGCATACTGAGCACCTGTGCGAATGCGTGAACACGAAGCTGCTCCAAGCGGTTGTGAAGGTGCGCTGACCCATTCACCCAATGGTGCCCCATCGTTTGTTGAATACTCAAACCCACCATCAATCATGTAGTTCTGGCACAGAACATTTGAAGCCACAAGCGTATATGTTCCATTGGTTGCATCGCCTGCACCACCCAAAGTCAATACAGATCCGGCAGTTACATCCAATGAGTGAAGATAAGAGTATGCTTGCTTATTGATTAAACGTAAACCTGTGGCGGTTGTTCCCTTTATAAACCAGATTGAATAGTCTCCATTCAGAGTTTCAAAATCGACTGTAGTTTCCGAAGTGGAGTTCAGGTATTCACCGGCACCATTGCGGATATAATATTGATTGATAGCAGAAGGTACGGCTTCGAATGTGAATTGTTGAGTTTTATCATTTAGTGCACTCACCAATGCTGGTACACTATTTTTACCAATCACTTTATTAGCGTTAGCCACAAGGGAAGTTGGACCCTGGATCAGGTAATAACTTTGTCCGTCAGTTGGTGCAAACTGAGCTGTATTATCTGATGTAAGTTCTACATTCTGAGTTGTTGCTCCCATTGATGCAAATGTTATATTCTGTTCACTGACTGGTGTAATTCCATCCCATGTGGCAGTTATTGTATTGGTAGTATTGGCATCGGCCAAAGCAATTTTGTAATTTGGAGCCGTTCCTGTTACGTTGATTCCTCTGATAGTAATTCCTGCTGGAGTTGTTATAGTCAGGTCAGCTACCAAAAAAACTCCAGAGATTGTGAATGTTTTTTTCGGATCGAAAGTAGTAAAGGCTTTTGAAGAAATAGAAGTTTGCAAAACAGGATCCTGTGTAAATTTTGCGTAAACAATTGTATTGTCAGTTACAGGAGTTGTAAAATTAAAAGCCGTTGCATACGTTTCATCTGTGTACCAACCGGAAAATGCATAATTAGTTTTAGTAGGGTTAATCGGTTGATTAACTGTATAGGAAGTTCCAGGTACGAAATATTGAGTATCAACAGAACTGCCTCCATCAGTATTGAAAGTAACTGTGCAGGCATCGCCTATTAATGTCATATTCATTCCAAATGTGCCATCAATTATGCCACTTTGAGTCGAATTACGCAATAAATAATAGGTTGCATCGTATGGAATAGCGAAATTAAAACTGTATGCTTTTACAGTATTTCCGGTGAAATTATGAGTTTGTGAACCGAAGGTTGTTCCACCTGTTCCTGAAGCGTTACTATATATTGAATATGTAACATTATTGGCAGTAGCATTACGACTCCAATTGGTACATGAAAAATTGTAATACTTGCCGGCTTGTAATTTTACCGGATAAGAGAAATAAATATTTGAAGAGCCTCCTAATGCATATAAACTACGTCCTGTTGGGGCACCTGTAACAGGAGCTGTTGTAAAGTCTCTGTAATTGTCAGTAGTAGAAGATGGTACTACTCCTTGCCAGGCAGGTGTTTTGCCGGCTACTCCCCAACCAGATGCATTTGCAGGTATTTTATAACCTACACCACCTCCATCCCAACCATTGAGGTAGTTTGTTGATTGAGCAGAGAAGTTAACTGTGTATGTTTTGGTAGTAGTGCCATCGGGAGCTGTTACATCTATAGTTGCTGAACCCGGGAAAGCTTCAGCTTGTGTAATTATTTTTGTGGCGTTGACGTCATTGGTAGTGGCAGTAATCTGTAGATCTGAAAGTGAAACTCCTGCTGGAACATTGTAATTATAGGTTGTACTTTCAGGAGAAAAACCTCCAATATTTAATCCATTTATTTTTAATGAAGACAATCTAGCATCATTAGTTCCACCAAATACCTGCCATTCTCCGATGCAGGTAGCTGCATAAGTAGTACCGTTTGATTGCATATCCATATACAATCTTAAGTATGGTGTCGAAATGGCTTCAAATTGTACAGTGTTTGGAAACGCATTTGTAAAAATATTTGCATTGCTCGCTACAAAATTTTTTGTGTAGCTCTGCCCAGATAGTAAAGTTACATCTACCCAGTTTGTTCCATCGTTTGAGTATTGAACTTTCCAACTCTCTGGTACAGGAACATTGTCACCCCACCCAGTTGTACTCAAATTGTCAGGATTGAAGTAAACAGTTACCTTGTTAATGTCTTGAGCTGATGCCCACTGGTAACCAACCCAATTTGTTGCGGTCCTTGTGTTTTGCCAACAACCCCAATAATTAGCTGCTGTGGCCAATGAATTATCATTTAACCCATTCACACTATTCCATGTTGGAGTGTAAGAAGCAGTTTTTACAGAAACAGTTGAAGCTAGATTTGTCTGAGCCGATGTATGAATTATGTTAGCAAGTACTAACAACATACTAATTAGTAAGTGTTTTTTCATAACAGTAAAAAATTTATATTATTAGATTATTCAATTCAACAAAAGTATTGTATAACGAAAATTGTAATGAGTAAATTCATCTCAAATAAGAGTAAATGTATTATCGAATAAAAATGGTTTTTTCAAACTTCTCACAGAAGCTTATAAATCAATTAATCAATCTGACTGTTTTCATGATAATTTGCATAATAAAAATATGCAAATACACTTAATCTCAAATAAATAATTCAAAATAACAATCATATAATAAACTCGCTTTTCAACTAATCTTTTGTTTAAAGGTGAATGGGGATGTGTTAATATTGTGGGCTAAAGTGATTGATTATTAACTCAAAAATCTTAAATTGTTCAATAATAAATTAGTCTTATAATTAGGATAGAATTACTAAAAGGCTGTATATTTGCATTAGTTGACTATATAAATTACTCATTACTATGTTAAACACAAGGCACACTATCATTTTGCTTCTTTGCTTCCTTAATCCTTTTTTTTCATGGGGAACAGAAGATGTTTATAAATTTGAAAAGTTTTTTCTTAATCATAAGTTACCATCCGGGTCAGTTTTTCGAATCTTCGATGATTCAGATGGATATATTTGGCTTGGCACCACAGACGGGTTATGTCGATTTGATGGATATGATTTGAAAATTTTCCGTTCAAGTTCCCAAACTCTGGGAATTTTAAAAAATAATGAAATCCAGTGTATGACAGAAGATCGGTTCAAGCATATTTGGGTCGGGTTGCACGAAGGTGTAAACATTATTGATAAAGAGAACTATCAAACTAAGGAGTTCAATAATAAATTTGTCAATAAGGACCGTATTAATAGTATGTTAACGGACTATGAAGGCAATGTTTGGATTGCCACATCTTCTAATGGCATTCTCCGGGTAAATCCAAAAACATTAGAATATGAAAGATACTCAACTGATAAGTCATCCAAATTAGCTATAAAAAGTAATTCTATTATTAATCTTTATGAAGACCGTGAAGGTAGAATTTGGTTTTCTTCATGGAGAAATGGGCTTGGATTTATTTCTAAAAACAGAGATAAAGTCACTTATGCGCCCTCAATTGGTATTAATAACAATCCTTTTCGAGTCTATCAGGAAAAAAATGGTGCGTATTTGGTTTGTAGCTGGGGCGATGGTGTATTTAATATGTCTGTAGATAGTAATTCAATAGTAATAAGCCCTATAAAAATAACATTGTCATCTTCTCAAAAATCTATCAGCAATATTGTATATAGTATAACGCAAGATGATCAGTTTGGCTACATATGGTTACTCAGTCAAGAGGGAATAAGTATATTGCAAAAATCGGCTGATGGTCAATATCAGATTGTGAATAAAGAAAATTTTCTACCAACGGCAGAATCTATTCTCTTTCATGATATCTATAAAGATAAAAGAGGAAATCTTTGGTTAGGCTCAATTAGCGAAGGTGCTTATAGCTTACAATTTAAAACCAGCCCAATCAGATACTATCCCTTGTTAGATGTTAATACAACAAAAACGAAACAATCAAATGTCACAATCACTTCAGAAGCAAAGAATCACACGCTTCAAATTTTTATCAATAATTTAGGTGTATTCAATCTTGATCTAGTCACAGGCAAATCTTTTTCGGCATTTAGAAATTCCTCCGAAAATCTGAAGAATGTATTTACCATATTAAACCCCATTGGAAATAATGAAACCTGGATAACATGTGAAGGTGAGAATTTCATCCGAGTCTACAGGAGTGATGCAGATGGATATCTGAGTTTTATTCGTAAAATATCATTAGATGGTATAAGTAAAAATAAAGAGAACACCATTATTAAACTTTTCCAGGATAGTCACTTTAATATATGGATTGGAACTTACGAAGGTCTTTTTATTTACAATAAAAATGGCTCTATAACAAAGGTGCCTCAAAATCTGAAATCAGTAAATTCGTTTGCTGAAGATAAGAACAATAACGTTTGGGTTGGAACCGATAATGATGGATTTTTTAAATTGACATATAAAGTCAATAAAAACAATACAACTTTAAAATGTGTAAAAGTTCCACTATTGTTGAATAGTTACGAGAGTGTCAATGTGCGGAATGTTTTTTGCAGTAGTGATGGTAAAGTTTATGCAGGTACAAAAGAAGGGTGTATTTTTGTTGTTAACATGCAGGGACAGCTTTCAGAGATTAGTGGAGTCTATGGTATAACTGAGGAGAATATACAGAGTTTTTGTGAGGACAACTTCGGTTTTCTATGGATTGTTACATCCAAAAAAGTCATTCGGTATAATCCTCAAAATCATACATCAATTTACTTTACGAATGCAGATGGTATTGAAATGACAACTCTTTATAAAGGTAATCAGTCTCTTACAACATCCGGATATCTTTTAATTGGTGGAAATAGCGGTATTTGCACTATAGATATTAAGCAACTCAAGCATACCCTGAAAGCAAAACCAAATCATGTATTTATCACAGATATTTTTATTCAGAATAAATCTTTATTCAATCCAGAGCGGTTGGCCGAATACAATCCTAGTCAAAAAAGAATAACGGCGAAATATAAAAATAATAATATTCGTATTGAGTTTTCGACACTCAACTACACAATATCCAGTAAAATACAATATGCCTATAAATTATCTTCGATTAATAAAGAATGGATTTATACCGGCAATGACAATAGAAGTGTAAACTATACAAATTTACCTGATGGTAAATATACTTTTACGATTAAAGCCAGTGATGAAAACGGACTTTGGAGTGACGATAACACTAAGATTGAAATTGAGATTTTACCACCTCTCTACAGAAGTTGGTGGGCGTATCTTATTTATTTTTCTATACTCTGTGTTCTTGGTGTAGCCATCTTCAGAATAATATCTAATCGTATCAAATTGAAAAATGAACTTAAAATATCATTAATTGAAAAGGAAAAAGCTGAGGAGTTCAATCAGGTTAAATTGCGTTATTTCACTAATATATCTCACGAACTTCTTACACCGCTAACAATCATCATGTTGCAAATTGAAAGTCTTCATGCCAAAATTAATAATGAAAATGCAATTTTTGAAACTATAAAAGAAAATGTAATCAGACTCAAGCGATTAATAAAACAAATATTAGTGTTCAGAAAAACTGACTCAGGCAGTCTGAAATTATGCGTGGTTAAAAGTGATATTGTAGATTTTGTAAAAAATATCTGTAACTCTAGTTTCCAACCTCTTATACGGGAAAAGCAAATAGACTTTAGAATTGATACTGAACACGATCAATATTTGGCCTATTTTGATCCGGATAAGTTGGATAAAATAATTTACAATTTACTTTCAAATGCATTCAAATACACAAAACAGAATGGTATTATTGCATTAAAAATGACTTTTATTCCCCGTAACAGTCAAGTGTTTATGAGATTATCTATAGCAGACAATGGAAGTGGTATTGCCGAAGAAGATTTACCATACATATTCGACAGATTTTATATAAGTAATTCAGCAGATCAATCCCAAAGCCATGGTATTGGACTGTCTTTGACGAAAGAATTAGTGTCCCTTCACAAAGGATTTATTCAAGTAAAAAGTACTGTAAATGAAGGAACCGTTTTTACTATAGAAATACCTTTATCAGAAGAATCATATGATCCGGCTGATATTTCTGAAGAATCAACAAATTCATTCGATGATGCGGTCCTTGATGATTTTAGCTCATTTTCATCTGAAGTTATAGTTGAAGATACAAATAAATTATCATTATTGGTAGTTGAAGATAATCCAGACTTAAATGAAATGATAGTTAATAGGTTTAGTGATACGTATTCAGTACATCGAGCCTTTAATGGAGTTGAGGCGTTAGTTATTTTGAAGGAAACTGATATAGATTTAATCATTAGTGATGTAATGATGCCGCTAATGGATGGATTGACACTTTGTAAAGTAGTGAAAAATGATCTGAATACTAGTCATATAAACTTCTTGATGTTAACTGCAAAAAACTCTACTGAAGATAGAATTGACTGTTATAATGCTGGTGCTGATGCGTATATTTCCAAACCTTTTGAAATGTCTGTGTTGTATGCACGTGTTCACAATCTTATTGTAAGAAAACGACAAAAAAACGAAAGTTTTCAGCAAAATCACGAAATAAATATTTCTTCAATGGAATATAGTTCTATTGATGAAACATTCTTAAAATCTGCCATCACAAAAGTTGAAGAGTTTATTGAAGATAGTGATTTCGATTTTGAACGGTTTGCCCTTGAAATGTGTACATCAAAAGCAACTCTACACCGAAAAATAACCAGCCTGACTGGACTTGCTCCAGGCGAATTTATAAGAAATATAAGGATGAAACATGCCATTCAGATGTTTGATAGTAATGTGGGAAATATATCAGAGGTCGCTTATGCAGTAGGTTATAATGATCCGAAATATTTTTCTAAATGTTTTAAAGTTGAATTTGGAATAACTCCACGCGAGTATCTTACAAATAAATCCAATAAACAAAAGGAATAACTGATATAATTTTTTTTGTAATATATCGTCATATTTGATCAAACGGTTTCAATTATTTTAATTGAAACCGTCTTTTTTTTGTAAAGAATACAACAGCCAAGTTATTACTATGAGTAAAAAAACAATCACTACTCTTAATTGAGATTATTATATTCTTCGTGTGATGTGAGAGCTGATTATTTTTGCAATTAAATATAGCAATCATTTTAGTCTGTTATATGAAATTAAACGTTCACGCAGAACGCAATATTTCAATAGTTCATAGAAATTCCGTAATCAACAAAATATAATTGATTATTTAATGAAAATACAAAAATTAAAATCTGCTTTTGAAACTAGATATCACAAACCTGCTGAAATTGCTTTTTTTTCGCCCAGTCGCGTCAATCTTATTGGCGAACAAGTTGATTATAATGCAGACACTATTATCCCGGTTTTCCTGAAATTTGGAACATATCTTTTAATTGCGGAAAACAATGAATCGAATATAAGATTGAAATTATTAAATCAGCCAAAAGAAGAGCTTACCCTGAATCTTAAGCAAGAAATACAAACGAGACAAAACTCTTGGGTCAATAAGCCTTTGAGTATTATATCTCAGTTTTCAGAAAAAGGCTTTAATCTCAAAAAAGGATATGATTTTTTATTTTGGGAAAATCTACCCAAAGTTGTGGGTTTGTCAATGTCAGAGTCAATAGAATCCGTGATGAAATTTGCATTAAATACATTATTTGATGTGAAATTCAGTAAAATTTCTCTGGTTGAAATTAGCCGTATGTATGATAACGGACTTACCGTATTAGATTGTGGTGGAATTGATCAGTTCTTATGCGTACATGGAATAAAAGATCATATGATAAGTTTAAATAGTAAAACTTTAAATTATGAATTAGCTTCACCTCAACTCGATGAAATGAAAATTATTATTATTTATTGTGCTAGTCCTGTTAATTTCAATAAACTGATTTATAATAAGCGGGTTTCAGAGTGCCAGCTGGCAATAAAGCAGTTGCAAACCGTATTCCCGGTTTCATCGTTGACTAAACTGTCAATAGATGAATTTATTGGATTAGAATATGCCATTACCGACCCTGTAGCCTTAAAAAGAGCCCGACATATAGTTAGCGAAGAACAACGATCGAGAGTAGCAATTCAGGCAATAAAAAGAAAAGATATTAATTTATTTGGCGAACTAATGATTGCATCTCATTTATCATTATATGAAGACTTTGAGGTAATTGGTAATGAACTAAATATCTTAGTGAATGAATCATGGAAATTACCGGGAGTTATCGGATCCAGAATGATTGGAGATGGATTAGATGGGTGTTCTGTTTCAATTGTAAGATGTGAATACATAGACAATTTTAAAACTACAATTGGCATAATATATAAAGATCTATTCGGAATAGCTCCTGAATTCTACATCACAGAATTAGATGATGGAGTCTGTCACGTTTTCAACTGATTATATTTATACTTAATTACCTCATTACGCATTCAAAAAGTATTTTGATAATATAATTGTTAATTTAATAACTGTAAATTTTCAAGACAAAATTGAAGATTTATATTCTTCGCCAAATTAATATCATTATTATAGGCATATTAATATATCAAAAATCAAGTACAAAGCAATTCAAATTCATATTAGTTGCTTACTCATTTTTGAGAGTATTTTACTCATTGGTTTAATGTGTTCAGGGTATTTTTGTACATAATCAAAAAAATGTTTGGTGTCGACGGAGAGTGTTTGGGTTTTGGTAATCCTGATATTTTGAATTTAAAGCTAGACGTTTATATCGTAAATTGGGAAAATTTTAAAAAATAAATCAACTATACAATGAAGACAACTAGATTTTGCATGCTTTTTTTATTGCTATTCAGCATAAAGATCTTCTCGCAACAAGAAATTCCTTTTATGCCATTGAAAACAATGTCTGAAGGTGTAATTGTTTCGGATTTGACAGGTTTTGTCCCAACTACCAGTGATTATAGCCTAGAAGTTCAGGGTGTTGCCCAATCTACCATCCGAATTGCTTTTTCGGGCATTGAATACACACCTATTTCCAATACAAAAATACGTTTTGTTCAGAAAAATAATAAAATGTATGTATTTGAAGATGGAACTTTTAAGGTTGTGTTAGACGTCAATCCCAAATACTCGGTAGAAGGTGATAATCTAATTCAAAATCCTGGATTTGAAGAGGTTGAGTCTGTCCAGCTGGCGGCAGGGCGATGGAAGCCCACTATATGGGATACTTGGAATGGAGGAATGCCCACATGGGGAGGAGATGTTGGTAAAACTAATGTTCGTGAGGATGCAAATTATCGCTCTGAGGGCTTGAAATCAATTATTATGCACAGTGAAACTCGTGAACTTTTACAGGTCTTATCTAAAAATGCATTGACAGGCGGTGATCACTATCTGCTAAGTTATGATTACTGGACCTCCTCCGGTGCTGGTAATGGAGGTTCCACCTATCAGGTAGTGCTGAGAAATAGTCAGATTACCGGTGATTTTCAATCTTTTGTTGCACATACAACTGATGTGACAGGGATTGCCAAAGGTTCGTTTTCAACAATATTTCAGGCAAATTCAACTTTACCTCAGGACATTTGGTTTGTTATCCGTCGCAATGAAAGTAAAGTAGATTGGCTTGATAATTTCAAACTTTTCAGATTAATCCCTGAAGCAAAAGGAATTAGTGGAGTGAATTCTGCGGTTTATCTTCCGGGATATGCATATGCGCCTGAAAATTTGCAGTTCGAAAATGGTGATTTTATTGACATGACGGGAAAATTAGTAAGTCCCGGATTTGAGAATGCATTAAACGGTTGGAATGTTACTGCACCGGGCGGTAAAATTAGTACCTCCGAAAAAGCCGGTGGTTTGATTCCTGCAAATCAGAATCATTTACAATTTTGGGTTGGAAGTGGTGGTATTACCGGTTATCTTTCGCAAAAAGTAACCGCTTTACCTAATGGAAAATACTTGCTTCAAGCTACTGCTGTACCGGGTTTTTCAGGTTCTGTAAAATTATTTGCAAATCAGGGTACTACTAATATTGTTTCAGGAAGTAACAAAGTATATCAGGTGGTTGGATATGTTTTTGATGGACAACTGGAATTGGGATTAGATATTCAAACCACTGGTAGTCCTACTCTCGATATAGATGATTTCAGATTGTTTTACACAGGTATTGATGCTGAAGGCTACCTATTGTTACTTGATTCGAAAATCCAAAGAGCAAAATCAGACACGTTAGCCATAGTTTCTGCCTCTAGCTCATTACCGGGATATAATAATCTTCAACAGTATAGGGATGCATTACGATTAGCAGAAGAAAGAGTAAATGATGACGCCCAAACGCTTATTCAGATTCTAAATGCTCTTAATGACGCCATTGTAGAATACGAAGGAATCCTTGCAGCATATAAACCTTTGGACATAGCAATAAAGCAACTTGAAAATACTGTTTCTGTATCATACTATCCTGTTTTGACTGAGTTTCAGACAGAAATTGCCAACGCAAAGGCTATTTTTTCAAGTAGCTCAGATATGCGTAGTGTAATTGCAACTACTATATCGAATCTTGTGGCTAAAGAGATGGTTTTGAAGAGATATGAGGAGTTGAAAAGCACAATTGCTGATGCTCAAAACTATCTGAATCTGACACAGTTCAGCGGTGCAACTATTTATGCACAGCAAATTGCAACAGCTCAGGCTGTAATCGATCAGCCTGTAGGCAAGGATTTAGCATTCACAATAAAAAATCTCAGAATTGCTAAAACTACATATTATAATTCACAATATACAATTCAGCCAACCCGTAAAGTTGTATCATGGGTAGATACATCTCTGAATGGTTCAGAAAAATTTGTATTAAGAGTGGATGGAGTACCTACTTATATGTCAAACATACAGGTTCGACTTGATAAGTTATATGGATATCATGGCTGGTCGGATACTGCGCTCGAAGCAGTTATAAAACGAGCTGCAGATGATGGTTTTTCGACAGTTTCAATTCCGATTCATTGGCGTGAAGTAGAACCGGTGAAAGATGAATTTGATTGGACTATTCTTGAAAAATACTTAGGCTGGTGTAAAAAGTATGATATAAAAATGGAATTGCTTTGGTTTAGTTGGAGTAGTGGTGGGCGTGTTCAGTTCTTAATGAATTATGGTGGCGTTTATAATACTCGTACACCTGATTATGTATGTTCACTAGATGGGAAAAGTGAATTTAATATGCTTAGAAAAACTTGGGAGTACACCCTTGACTGGAGAGATACAAAATTACGCGACAGAGAAACCTATGTTCTGAGTAAGATTATGGATCAGGTGGCACTTTGGGATGCAAATAATGGAAATCCTCAGACTGTAATTGGAATTCAATTAGGAAATGAGGCTCAAGGTTCAGGAGATAACACAGCTTCATATTCGGAAATAATTGACTATTATCACAATGTAGGTTCTGCTGTAAAAAACTCTAAATATGTAATTTGGACACGCCTGAATTGTGTAAGTTGGATGACTCCCGGAACCATCAGCGCTAATGAAGCTAAACGTAACAGTGGAGGAACAAATATCGATTTTGTCGGAATTGATATTTATGGAACAAATGCATCCAGTATTCGTGGAAATATGAATGGACAACTGCCTCATACTGGAAAGAATTACTCAATGATTATGGAAATTGATGCCAAAGACTCTAGCTCTCCTTTATATCAAATAGCTGCTATTGCAGGGGGCAAGGGTTTTAATTATTATAATATGGGTTTTGTTGATGGTAACGATCTATATACTAATAGCGGTACCCAATTAGTCGAACGCGGACATATTGGGCTAGTACGCCAACGGAATAAAATGATTAGTTTAGCAAATCAGGATATTGCACTGAAAGCGCATGGTCAAAGTTTGTACATATTTAATTATGCAGGAAACTCAACTGCTACTGAAACAGGATTGGATGGTATTAGTTTTACACCAGCTAGTGTAAATGCACAAGCAATAGCGATTAGAAGAAATAAAACTGAATTGATTCTACTTTCAACGACCGCCGGAACATTTGTTTTGCCATCAGAATATAATATTGCAGCTGTTTCAAGAGGATATATTGATAAGAACAATATATGGGTGAAAACAAGTGATTTGACAATCTCAAATTATACAGTAAATATGCCAGTAGCTACATCAGCAGTTCTTGTAAAATTAGTTCCGGGTGAATCTGATTTGGGAATACAAAATCCGAGTTTTGAAAACGGAACCGCTAATGTAGGTGGTTATAATGTGCCTGTTTCATGGAAACTTGATTGTACAATTTCAGGTGCTGATGTAAAGCTAAGTACTGCCACACCCAACCATGGCCAATATAAATATAATGTATGGGCAAGTTCTGTAACCAATATAAATTTATATCAGGATATTGAACTTAAAAAAGGTAGTTATCGACTTACTGCAGTCATGCGTACAGGAAGTCAGGTTGAAGTAACCTCTCAGCATATTTTTGCTAAAGTGGGAAGTTCTGAACCAGTTAAGTCACCTACACTCATCTATACTACAAGTCCGTATTGGCAAATTCTGAATGTAGAATTTACCGTTGATGATGCCTATGGCACTGTGCGTGTTGGTGCAGCATCAACTGGAACAGGTACTTCTGCGGGCTGGTTTCAAATAGACGACTTTAGATTGGAAACCATAGGGTCTGTTAATTCGAATTCTGATATAAAAGCGGAAAAGAGTTATAAAATATATTGTGTAAACTCAGGTGTTTTCATTCAAAGATTAGATGATACAAAACATGTGATAAATATCTATTCAATATCAGGCCAAAAGGTAAAAACCATACAAATTCAAGAAGATAATGAGTTTATATTATTGCCAAAAGGGGTTTATATTATAGATAGCCATAAGATTGTAGTATATTAGTAAATTAAGGTATAATTAGCTAACGTTGTTTGTTTTATATTACTATTTATTTTCTTTTGTTTTGCAGAAATAATCATCCATAAAATGGGGGAGGGGTAAACCGATAGGTCAATTTGTCTTTGATAAACATTTTAATGATGTATGTCAAATTCATTTCCCTCTGCCCGGATGGTTATCTCCTTTTAATTGGAAAATTATTAAAAACTAAAGAACCCATTCACTAAAAAATATATAATACTCGTAGTGTATTTCAGTCTAGCTGTTACCTTGTATTTACAAAAAATGACAATGCCGTTTACTTCAATTGTTATATTGATGACCTGAAACTAACAGATAACACGCTAAGTACATGTAGGCTTCCCCTACTTCCAGACCATTCAAAATTAGAGTTTTGTGCAATTTCAGATAGTTTTTTATACCTCGATAGGCACTTTATAATTTAACGCTTTATGTGGTCTGTTTTGGTTGTAATCCATCATCCAATAATATGTTTTTTCTTTGACTTCCTCGAGTGTTTTAAAAATATACGCATTCAACAGTTCTCTTCTGAGTGATCCATTAAACCTTTCAATATAGGCATTTTGAGTTGGTTCACCAGGCTGAATAAATGCCAATAATATTTTATTCTGGTGACACCAGAAATCAAGTTTCCTGCTTATGAACTCAGGACCGTTGTCTACTTGGGACTTGCTGCAACATTGTTCTTTTGTGATTATATAGCATGCAGCCCGAAATAGTTCTTTGTAATTGGGGTTGGTGGATTTCATAAAGTTATTCGGTATTAAATTATAAAATCTTCTCTTTCTAATCTTTCCACCAAATCAATCACTTTGGCAAAGTCTCGTAGGAAAGAGAAGTAAGATATTTCGTCAGGAAAGACTATAAAAAAAGGACTTATTACTTCAATTAGTAGTTAGTCCTTTTTTGTTGTGAGTATCAACTTATTCTTTCAAATATATCAGTTTCTCAGTTTGAATTATTTTACCATTAACCCTAAAGCTACAAAAATAAATACCAGAGCTCAGGATGTTTACAGGTGACCAGCTAAAAGTATAACATCCATTATTCACTGAATTTTTATTCAGAACACTTATAATTCTACCTGATATGTCAGTTACAAACACTTCTACATCTGTATAATTATTATTGCTTATTGAGTATGATATATTGATAGTGTTTGTAAATGGATTTGGATATACCTTTAAAAGCTGATTACCCTCAGTTTTAATAAGATTTGTTGTATTATTATTTACAGCAATAATATTTGATCCATTTGTATCCGAAAGCACAATTTCCATTAACGAAGTTCCTTCACCTAATCTCAACAATGCATTTTTTCCATTGGATATTTCCTTTGCGCTTAAACTATAAGCCAGTAATAAATAAGTGCTATCGTTTAACCATTGTGAGGCTTGTTCAAAACCATTCAATGCCTCCAATGTCTGTATATTAACTGAATCTTTATTGGCATGAATTTTAAACTGAACTCCGCCTAATGCTACAGGTGATTCTACATACAAAATACCATTTTCAATCGAATATATTGCCGAAGAACTTATCCTTGCATCAGGAGCGGGTGATTTTGGATTTAAGATAATATTTATTATTCCAACAATGTCCAGAACATCTATATACTTATCAGTATTCACATCTGCTGCATCAAAAATAAAGGGTTGCGGATTTTGATTTGTTACATAATTGACTGTTGTTACGACATCGGCAACATCAACCGCCAAACTTCCATTGGCATCTCCTTTCGAAGCTGTTAGCGCCTTAGAGGAAACTACCTTAGAGTATTCATTCTCAGTTAGATTTGTACGCAAAACTTTATACATATAATTGTATGTTTTACCCGGAACAACATTATAATCTGTATATACAGTGTCCGTTATCAAAGCTGGATTAACCAGTGTTGTATCAGAACATACACTATCATTTACATAAGTATAACGATACATATTATAACCCAACAGGTCATCAAAATAACCTTCCGGCCTTTCCCATTTCAATTCTACTTTTCCCAAACCGGCAGTTGCTTCAAAACCATTACTCATAGAGCCTGCTGCCTGAACAATTACATTAAACCTCTGATTTTCGAATGGAATTTCAAAATTTTCATCGTCTTTGGCATTAGCCACATATATTCTGTTCAATCCTTCACCTGTTCCGACTGCTTTTACTGTGTAATAAGCTGTGTATATATTACCTCCTTCGTTCCAACTTCCATCTTCACCAATAACACTTTGTGTATATGGAGGACGAACACCCATTGCAATCATTGGTGGAAAATTTTTATTCATAGGACGATTAAAATAAACCACAAATTTATGACGCCCTACTCCCAGAGGAGGTATAGAATCAAAAGCATCCTGGGCATCGAAGCCATTGACCAACACCTTCCATACAATGCCATGGGCTTCAGAATATGGATTTACGGCTTTCACAGAAAGATCAACCATACCAAATGTAGTTAAAGGAGATGATGCGAAATCTATAATTGATTTCCTAATAATTTTCTCTTTCGATGCACCCCAGTAATTTTTCAAATGAGAAATAAGAGTAGGGGTTTTATATTGAGAATAATAACTACAATTTGCTAAATATGCTTCACTATAATTTGAGAAAACATTTGAATTATTTGCTCCAGAGTTCCATCCCGGAACATCACTGTACAAACCTAGATAAGTACCATAAACCTGATTATTTATTACATTTGAGTAAAATGAAGATCCTGCATTTAGAGGTGATAACACATTATTTGTTAGGTTAGAGTATAATTTGTACCCTGAACCAATAATTGAAGAAAAATTATTTTTAAAAATACAATGTTCAATATTTACAAGACCCATATCTAAAGATTTACTACAATATTCAAATAAGCAATACCTAATCTTATCATTCCAACTTGTTAAAGTTATTCCGTCCCATGAACTTGATAGGTCTGATTTGGTAAAGGAAATTAAACTGTCAGGTTTACCTATCGCAATGACTACCCCTTTACTTGATATAGATGTTTTTTCTCTAAACTTAATAATTACCCCAGGTCGAATTGTTAAAGTCACACCAGAAGGAATGGCCAAGGAACTAGTTACAATATAATTTTTATCTGGTGTTAATGTCATATCTTCTGTCAGCATTCCCTTCAGTTCTACCCCATTCTCCACATTCAGTAATAATTTCTGAGAAACTTCTCCTTCATGATTTCCATACCAGGCTTTCAACACCAGTTTAATATTTCGTCCATCCACAACATTCGGATTGATTTTAATACGTATCGGCGACTTCGACTTCATTTTAGCATAAGAAGTTAAAGAATATCCTAAAGAGACAGAATCGTTCAATATTTTTACAGTTGTAGTATCTTCAAATTCATCAAATGTAAGTTGAAAATAAACCGAATCCACATTACCCCCTGAGTTACGTATAGTAGGATAAATATCCATATACTCACCTGCATCCGGTCGCATATCTTTATCACCTGATAATGTATCGTTTGTTTCCATAGCAACTATATTTAATTCCGGTTTGGGTATTAGTGTATATGCCGCATCAAAATCCACATTTTCGTTGGCCGATTGCAAAAGGGTACTCCAGAGTAATTCCTGTGAAACAAATTCTTTTCTTTCCATCAAAGCAGATATACCTCCAGCCACCAAAGGAGTAGCCATAGAGGTTCCATTAAACGTACGATATTGTCCACCTGGGACTGTACTAATGATATTAGCACCTGGAGCTAATAGCTCATAATTATAAAGCTTCTCTTCACTATAACCGGAATAAACAGGCCCATCACAATCATAATTCGACCAAGCACTTAAATGGCTACCTGTAGTTTGTGAAATATCCTGTTGAGAAGCCTGCACTCCTAAAACGAATGTAAAAGCTCCGGGGTATAATGGACCTCCTTTTTTAAAATCACGTCTACAGGGATCATATATACCCACCCCATCATTTCCTGCTGCTGCTACCAGAACAGCTGATTGATAAGCCTGTGCTAATGCCTGCTCCAGAGCAATTGAATAACCATATGTACCAATACTCATGCTGATTATATCAGCACCATTGTGTGCAGCATAATTTATCCCTTTAATAAGTGTTGCCACATCACCCGATCCATTACTCTGCATTACTGATATGGCCATAATCAGCGCATTAGGGTCTGCTCCTGTAATTCCCAATTCATTATTACTAACAGCTGCTGCAATACCGGCACAGTGTGTTCCATGCGAGTTAAAGTCTTTTACATTGGCTGTCTGGTTCACAAAGTCCCAACCATGAACATCATCTTTAAAACCATTCCCATCATCGTCAACACCTTCACTTCCACTGGACTCACCCGGATTTGTCCATATATTATCTTTTAAATCGGGATGTTCCGTATCAACTCCGGTGTCAATAATAGCTATAACCGGGCGTTTTGTTACTGTTACAGGCCTTTGCCAAAGGGCATCTAATTTTACCGTTGGTATACCCCATTGCATTGTATACATGGGTTCTGAAGTGTAAACAGAAGGATTTTCGTCTTTTATAGTTTTTTGTTTAACAATCGTCTTTATATCCTGTACCGGTTCACCTAAAACTGACACAATATAATTTGGTTCTGCAAATTCTACTTCTGGTAATGCTTTCAATTCCTCTATCAATTCAAAATTTGTTTTAACAGAAGTGGTGCTTACTTTTACCCGATAAAGCTGGTTCAAACTTGTTTCAGTTACCGTTTCACCTGAATATGCTTTGGCTTTTCGCATAACCCGGTTTGGATTATCGTTGGGTAACAATTGTTCTACTTCCTGCAGGTCGTATTGTCCTAACACCCTGTCGACAGTACTAATACCAGAAATAATTTTACTCGGACCTGACTTAACCATAGTTGCCACTGTACCGCTTTTGAATTTCACCAGCAATTCATTCTGTACGCAATTGTAACGGCTTGATTGCTGATCAACTTTAATTACTCCATCCTGATTGTTTCTGTCCTGTGCTTCAACAAAAACAATTATTGATAAAAGAACCAGGTAAATAATAATTCTTTTCATATTGATTTATTTTTTGATAATTTTATATACTTTCTTCATAACAGAGTTCTCAGTAATTGCATAATAAATACCGGAAGGAATGCAACTGACATCCAATTCATTCAGCCCGGTGTTGAGAATAAATTCCTTCATCAATCTTCCATCTACTGAATATATTTTAATCTTACTGTTTTTATAATCCTGATTTGGAAACAACAATTTGTCTACAACCGGATTTGGATAAAGCTCATTCTGACCTCTTACAATCAAATCACTGGTATTTACATCTGAAATCTTAATTATTTTATTTACTGTAGTTGCTGATGCCTTATTATTTCCATCATTGGCACTTAAAACAATTGTTCCTAACTGAATTGAATAACTGCCAGGCATTGCATTTACTTTTACTCTCATTGGTATATTAATTAACGTTCCTGTATTTCCAATAAGTTCTTTATTTTGCAATGAAAATACAAGTATCCGCATGCAATTACTGTTTATTACAGATGTAACCAATGTATGTCCGTCTGTTCTTGTTCCTAATGAAATACTGTCCTTTGCTATTTCAAATGCTTCGGTTGGATATGTCAAATCAAACTGAACTGCAGTAATATTGGAGTAATTATTCAGGTAAACGGGGATTTTCGTATAAGCTGTTTTTGTTACTATCTGATCAGGTATTTCCAGGATATTGGGTTCATACCTGTTGGTTGTCAGGCTAATTTCAACCATTTTATTGGTTGGGCTGTTAGAATAAATTTTTAATTTACCTGTATATTGACCTTCCTGATTTCCATTATAATACACCGGTATACGATAACTCTGCCAAGGTTTAATAGTCAATGGCAATGTTAGTTTATTTATAAAATCAGGATTGGTATAAACTAAGCTGTTAATTACGAGATTGGCATTTCCATAATTATATATCGTCTGATAAGATGTGTCTTCCTGATTCACCGGACTGCTTCCCATATCAAGTGAATACTGTGGACAATAGATATTAGGACTTTTTATTTCAACAGTTCCGGCATACACATCTGAACACATGTTTATACCAGAGGTATTGGATAAAACTGTATTGACAGGATTGAGCGTATAATTTCCATACTGACCTTTCAGTTTCAGACGAAAACTCGCCAAATTTCCTTCATTCCCTGTGAAAGCATCATTTTGTGACGAAAAAGCAAGCAAGGTTAATTTCCCCTGATTATATGAAGCTGAACAGATATGGTTTGTTTTCCTTGTTGAAAGGACAAAACTACCCTTAACATATTCGAACGCATTCGAATCAACGGGAACTTCAACTTGCCACCCACAAATATTTTCCATATTTTTCATATTCATATTTATAGTGACTGAATCACCACAATTTCCCATTGCATTTGCGATGTAAATTTCGTTTACGGAATACGGATTTCCCTTTACAGTAACTTTTTGTACTATATTATCTGAAGAATTAGATATGATCGTCAGGTTGGATTCAAAACTACCAAATGTTTGGGTGTTAAGAATTAAGGGCACATTAAAATTGTATCTGGGTTTAATTGTCAAAGGTAGAGTTACATTTGCAGTAATTTCAGATTTAGAAGACACCAAGCTACTAATTACTAAATCTTTATTTCCTGAATTTGAAATGTTCAGATATTGTGTATGTGCGCTTCGGATAGGTACTCTTCCAAAATCAATCAAATAATCATTTAGAACTAATAATGGACTTTGAATGGTGATTGAACCGGATTGAACATTAGTAGTTATTTTATTGCCATTCTCATCTGAAACTACATAATTTACAGCATTCAAAGTATAATCTCCTGGTAAATTTTTAAGTTTTATTTTAAATGTCAATACCACTCCATTATTTCCCAACAAAGTGGTCTGATTAAGTGAAAAAACAAATACTTTTAATGTATCATTGACAAGTTTTGCAACTAACGAATGGTTGTTTGACCTGTTGATATTTAACTCGCATGAATTTTCTATATATTTTAATTGAGGTGGCAGGGGTATCATCAATTGCAAAGCCACAACATTCGAAGGGTTTGACAGATCTACAGATACAGTCTGTTCTGAATCAGGAGAACCAACAACAGAAGAAATAGCAAGTGAATTTTGGGCAAATATATCAAAATAGCCCATTACTATAAACAACAAAACAAAACAGGCTTTTCCCTTCATAATAAATAATACACATTTAATCGCTTCTGCCAGATCATTCAGATAAATAATATCGAAAGGTGGCTCATCTTTAAAAATAGTTCGTAAGTCCATAATATCACATTCATAACTTTCGCCTACTCTCTCTGCTTTTCGGCCTCCGCACACACTAATTTTCCCTAAAATTATGCAAATAAAACATAAATGATTCAGTAACTTTATAAAGCATTGAATTGGCTTTCGGAACGACAATGATTAGCTCTTTATCGTATAAAATTAGTCGTGGCGGAGAGACAAGGTGATGAGTTATGAGATTTGAGTTCTGAGTTCTGAGATTTGAGAATTAAGCACTGAGAATTAAACCTGTAACACGTTTGATTAATTGAGAATCACTTCTGAAATTCAAAAACGCCAAACACGAAACGCCAAACACGAAACATGAAACCCTGAAACTCTAAACCAACAGTCATACACCCGGGAGACAATATGGATTTCAGCACTGTACAGTAACGACCCAGCTTACACCGCCTTTGTCATTTTCGGAAACAGTAAGTGCATGCTTGTCGGGGAAGTATTTTGCAAGTTGTGCAAGGGTGATTTTTAGACCCTTGGAAGTGGATTTAGATATCACATCGTGGTACGTTTGGCCACTCAGCCCTTTACCGTTGTCGGAAATACTGTAAATAATACTGTCTTCAGTCGCTGCAATGCTAAAGTCAATACGTGGATTCGTTATTTCTTTTGTAAAAGCATGTTTAAATATATTCTCCACAAAAGGCTGAAACAGAAATGGGATAATAAGTATTTCGCTTATGTTCAATTGCTGATCAACATCCAACACTATCTCTACATTTTCGTTGAACCGGAGCTTTTCAAGCTCAATATAACGCAGGGTATTGTCAATCTCATCTTTTAACGGTATGAGTCTTTCACCTGAATTTTGCATAATTGCCCGCAGAAACTTTGCAAAATATCCGGTATATTCCAGCGTTTTATCAGTGTCGTTTTTCAGTATCAGATTCTGAATCGAACTCAGGGCATTGAATATAAAATGTGGCTTTAAGAGTAACTGTAAGGTGTCTAATCTTAACTGCAATTCGGTGGCCTCCATTTGTGATTTAGCAGCCTTCTCCTTTAGTTTCCTCACCCGAATCCTGTATGTAAAATAAAATCCGAATCCACTAAATACAATCGCTAAAACGATATAAAACCACATTTGCAAATAAAATGGTTTTGGAATATTGAAACTTAACAAATGTACAATTGTCTTTTTGCCATTTGTATCATCCGTAATCCTGAGATATAAATCAGTTATGCCGTACTGAGGACTGGTGATTTTTATACTTCCCGGAGAGGCTACAGCCGACCATGAATTATCGCTACCTATGCGGTATGAGTATTGTAAATTTTCGGGATACGGATGATTGTTTATTTCCCAGCTTACAACTATTTCAGCAGGCTTTTGATCAAATTTAATTTTACCTGCCTTCGAAAAGTTCCGGCTGATACTATCTGTAGAAACTGTAAGGGCCGAAAGTTTCCAGTTCAATTTTAAATTGCGGAGTTTTTTTACATCAACCAGATATATACCGGCAGTTGTAGCTGCGTAAATTTTGTCGTTAAGCACTGTGGCCGTCCTGACAATAAGATCGCTGGGTAAACCATAAGTATGATCAATCAGATACACATTATCCCGGTCGAGCACAAATCCACCTTTGTTTGTGGCCACAATTATCAACCCGTTTCCGGCACGGACAAAATAACTCTCTATCACACCAAACTGTCTCAGATCAATTAGCTTTGTCATCAACAAAGAATCTTTTACATAAATACCTTTGTACAAAACATTTGACTGATCGACCGACACAAAACTATTCTCTCCCAATCTATCGTTGTGTGTGGGCAGATGTACATTTCCAAGTTTTTCGAAACACTTATACAAGGTGTCGTTTTGTATATACAGATACATTCGTTGGTTTTCGCTTGCAAGCAGGTATGTGGTATCATTCAACCTGCAATGCCCGCTTACATCCCTGGGGTTCGTCTTTCCCTTTATCCAATGTTTAAAAACAAAGTGCTTTCCTTTACCGAAGTCCCCACAAAATTCAGAATTTCCATAATCACGAAAAACCAGCACATCATTTTTGCTCAGGAAGCACAACCTCCCATCGGAGCCGGAAAATATATAATCCAGAATATTCAGGTCGTAGTCGAGCCGTATTTCGGCAAAGTTCGAGTTAATCACCAGATAGTCGGCAGAAATACTTAAATCGCGAAATCTCTTTTCTGCATTTAAAACAACATCGTCGAAAGTACGAACCGGTTTGTACCGATCCATAAATTTTGTGACATCAGTCATAGTGACCGACTTTATCAATCGGCGCTCCCTGTATAGTTGTAATGTGTCATTCTTCAAAACAAACATCCTCCCATCAGACATTTTCATATCTAGAATATCGGATTTTTCTTCGAAGGGCAATTTTACAACAATTTCATTCAAATCAATCACATACAAACCCTTATCAATCGATGCTACATATAATTTATTCAGCAGCTTATCGTACTCAACATCCAGAAGCTGATTACTGTTTATGCCCATAGCTTCATTCATTCTTTGCATGTTTTTTCCACGAAGCTTATACAGTCCACCACTATTATCTCTCACTCCCCAACAGGCTGCAAACATTTCTTTGTCTGATGTATTGGCAAACTCCCAGATAACAGTATTAATGGCAATTGAGTCGGGTTTTGCTCCCGACAAATACCGGTCTGCTTTCCAGAATAAAAGATTATGATGATCAGATTCGTTGAAACGGGTACGGGAAAGGAATAAAGTGCCATTGTGCTGATAAGCCGAATAATTCCATTTGTTTTCAAACTGTTTAAAACGAATGTTCCTGAAAGTCTTTTGTTCCGGATTTATCTCAAAAGTGCCATAAAAAAACGACTGGAAATACAATTTACTTTTGTATTCAAAAAAATCGAGAATTTGAAAGGAATCTCTTTCGCTCAGATTTTTAAAAGGAACGAATTCACGTTTTTGATAATCGAAAACATTGAGTCCGGCTTCAGTACCTATAAAAAGATATTTTCCAAAAGATTTCAACTTTCGGATCGAATTGTTGGCACGTGAACGTGGCAATTGATAATTGTAGAATTTGTTGTTCCTGTATTCATACAATCCATTGCCAAATGACCCAAACCACAGCGAACTGTCGGGACATTGTTCAATTTCCCATATTTTACTGTAATCAAGACCATTGGAATACAGGTAATTCTTTATTCCATTTCCTGTAATACAGCTTACGCCATTGTCGGTTCCCAGCCAGACACGATGTATGTGATCAATGAAAATTTTGCGTACACCATTACTTGCAATGCCATTTTTAGCATTGTAGTTCACCGTATTATAGGCAGCTGCATTTAAAAACAGCCCTATAAACACAAGTAAAAGATAATATTTATGATATCTTCCCGATAAATTCATCTCTTTTTCTGACCGAGAGTGGTATTCTTAATCCATTCTTCAGCACAATCATATACTCATCTTTCTTTATTAATTCACTAATATGATCGAGGTTAATGATGTATGATTTGTGAGTTCTGAAAAAATTAAATTCTTTGGTCATTTCTTCAAAATCGCCCAAAGGTTTTGAAATGACAATGCTTCGTCCATCAATAGTATTGATTTCGCAATATGAACCTGCGGCTTTCGCGTACAGAAAAATACATTCTTCGATAAATACTGACCCATATTGAGTTGTCAATGTAATTTTCCGGGAATCTCCTTTTCGTATATTAAAAAGATTGATTGCATTTTTTTGTTTTTCTGCTTTTCTGAGTTCGTATTTCTTTAAGAGCGATAAAATGTCTATTTTATCTACCGGTTTTAGCAAATAATCAAATGCATTGTTTTTGATTGCTTTAATAGCAAATTCCTCGTGTGCCGTAGTAAAAACCACTTCGAATTTTGCATCGCCATTGAAATAGTCAAACAATTTAAACCCATTTTCATTAGGCATTTCTATATCCAGGAAAACAATATCAGGATTTGTGTTTCTGATCAGGCTTACACCTTCAGCAATATTATCGGCAATTCCGGTGATATGAATATGTGAATTGAAATACCGTTCAATAATATTCTTCAGGTACTCTGACGAATTTTTTTCATCGTCAATTATAACTGCTAATAACATATTTATAATAATTTTGAAGTGATAAAGATATAATAATTTTTAGAAAATAATCAACTCATTAAAAAATAAAAATCCGAAAAACAACAATTGGTTGTTTCCCGGATTCTAATTGCGTAAACAACAGATAGTAAAATTACTATTCTGACAAACTCACTCTGAAATCAAACGTTTCAACAATACCCAAAACACATACAAATGTAACAGAGCATTTTCGTTTTACCGGTATAATCTAAAGATTTGCCAATAAAATTAATCCGGTTTTTCAATCAGCTCACACAAAAATACTACTAATCATATCTTTATTTTTGCACTTTTCATAAACACACAATATAAACTTCTAAACAGAATAGAATTTCTTTTAAACGTTTACTGAGCGTATCATATCTAAATAAAAACAAGGTAGAATTGATCAATCAACCTCTAATCTCTACTGATATATAATTCTACTGATATAATGAAATTAAAGACAGATGAAAAAAAAATTTGAAGGTTCAAAAAAAATAGATTTGTTATCGTAAAATAATTGTAAAACAATAAGATAACCTGCAAACACGTATGAATTAAATAAATCTCAAATGAGATTGATATTTAACAATTAGAAGGGGTGATTTTTGTATTCAGAGACAACATTCTAAATATCCTATTTGATAGAAAATCGTCATGTGAAAGTTTAAACTTAAAGCAGTCTCCCTTTTCGTTTTTACCTATTTCTTTAAATCCTGTGCCTGTTATTAAATTGTAAGCTTTTACATTATCAATTCTACACGTTGTGAAAATCCAATTTATTTTAAACTCATCAAAACAGTATTTAATGATAAGATACCATGCTTCAGTTCTTGCTAATTTTTCAATAAAAGAATTATTAGTTCCACCACCATGCAGTTCCACTTCATCTCTCACCTTTATGAGTTCTAAATAGCCTACAATCCTGAAACTTGAATTTAACCGGAATATCAAGTGAGTATACCATTTTGACTTTTCAATTCCAATCAGATAGTTGTCTTTATCAAAGTTTTCTCCAAAAATAAAAGTTAGATCATCGGTTGTGAAATACTCATTCAAGTCTATAAGAGGAAAATCACATTTTTCAACGTGAACATATTTTCCTGTTAATTTATATTTAAAGTCTGCTGTATTCATAAAAAAAGTGCACTTTATAAATATAAGTGCACTTGAATGTTTTTAGCGGTTGTTTTTCCACTCTCTCTGACATCTAACACTGCAAAAATGTGTTCCAGCAATGCCATCACATGGCGTCGATGACCCGTTGTATTCAAACTCGCATCCACAATTTGTACATCTGTACGTTCTTTTACCTCCCATAATGTAATAGTATTAAATTTAACAGCAAGTAATCTAAAATCATATGAATATCACTGTATTATTTATAAGAAAATATATAAAAGAGTTTATATAGAAGCCATTAAGATTTCCGTAAATGCCATTATTCTTATTTATCGTATAATATATAACCCAATTGATGTTTTTGATGGATTTGTGATTTAGAGTAAGATATTGATGAATATCCATAAATACAGGTAAAACAAACTGCACTTTTAAATATTCAATCATATAAGAAAAATAAAGTTTAGGATATAAATCAATCAGTTTAAATCACAAATAGTTCCTTCTCAAACTTATCAATCAGCGCTACCACTTTTGCAAAGTCATTCAAGAATTCAAAGTTAGATATTTCATCAGGTAAGGCTACTGTCGAGGACTTTTCACTTTTTAGAGTGGAAAGTCCTTTTTGTTTGCCGTTATTTTGTATCAGGAGTTTCCTTTGTCTTCCACCTCACGAAGACATCCTTGCCTTTAGCTAATGGTTCGCAACTGATAGCCCCCATAACGGACTTAAACCTTCAATTATAGTCGCCATGATCGACGCACAAAAAAAACTTCGCAGGTCACACTGACCTGCGAAGTTATATTTACGTCATGCCTCTTACAAAAGTATATTACATCCAAAAATGTTTCACTCATTTGATTATAAAGCCCTATAAGAATCACCAGGCTCATCTGATCAGTTCTTCTGCAACAATGACTCTTCCGTTAAATCATTTTTATTCTGGAAATATTCAGACGGAGTCATACCTGTAAGCTGTTGAAAGTTACGCAGGGCGGTAGAACGCGAACGAAAACCCACAGAAAAGAACGCTTCCTGAAAATTTGTCGATTGTCCCGAGTCAATCTGATTCAAAAAATCATCAATACGTAACTTTTTAATGTAGTTGGTATAATTTTCATATCCATTATCGCGCAAAGCCTGTGCAAGTGTCGTGCGATTAGTGAAAAGCTCTGCTGCGAGCATATTGAGAGACAAATCAGGATCCCGCCACGCGTTGTTTTTTTTCATATAAGTATCCAGACGTTCTATCAGAACTGCATTTCTTTGCTGGGTTCCGCTTTTCTCATTTAGCACAGGAATATCCACATCAGGAACTTTAGCAGAAGGTGGTTCCGGTGTTAAGTTGCCGGAGGTGGCAGTCACTGTTGATTTAATTATCAGACGGTCGAAGAGTTCCAGATAAACTATATAAAGACTACATCCCACACTTACATAATAATAGAGTGTATGAAGAATATCATCATTGAACATCAATACCAGTACATAGGCAAAAACATTCAATAAAAAGGAAAAAGTATATTTCTTTATCCATATACGGTCCGAATTATGATAAAGTTTCGTCCTATGAATATATAAAACCAAAAGTATCGGACTGAACATTATAAGAGCAAGTAAAAGCCGGAACCAAACGTCGAATCTGCCTGCATCCGGCAACATTTCAATCAGCGAACTGTAGGTAGTATATTCCACACCTGACCACAAGCTGATAAAATAAACTATGATCAGAAATATCCATAAAGAATATAATTTTATTATTCGGCGTAAATTAAGCCAACCGGGGGAAACAACTTCCACAGGATACAGAATATAAGAGAAAAGCATAAAAATTGCCACCAGCAATAATTTTGGTGACACGACAAATTCGGGTTCATTTCCGTTCAGAAGATCAATAAACCGGAGAAAATAATTGATTACGGAAAAAAAGACGATGATGGATAAAAAAATCCGCGAACGTTCTCCCGACTTATAACGAAGAATGAGTAACACCGACATTATAAGGAAAACCAGTGCTCCTGCAAAAACTGTTGCTATATATATATTGTGCATTATTTAAATTAAATGAATCAGAAATACGAATACACGGTATCAGATTTAAAAACACCCGGGTGCATTGTCATGTGAAATTTTCACCAAAAATCCAATTCGCAAATTTACAAATTCCAAAGGAATTAATTCACTTTTTCTGAAATAAAATTTTGACAAAAATTCACGTCAAAACGGCTCTCAAAAGCATGATTCAGGGTACAAAAATAATAAATTTGTAAATATGACATAGCAGTTTTGTAAATATGACACATCCCAGGTTAGGATTATTTTTATATTTGCAAAGCTCACATGAGATGCAATTTCATAGATATTATTTAGGTCAAATCACAAAAAACACAGAAAATGAAAAAAATCTACAGCTTTGTCATTCTATCAGCCATTATTAGTTGTTGCTTCAGTACATATGCGCAGGAATCATGCTCTAATATTGCATTTAATAAGCCTGCAACTGCAAGTGGATCAACCGATTCAGAACCTACAAATTTGGCATTTGATGGCAATATGACAACTAACTGGTGCGCACCTGCAAGTACTGGTTGGATTAAGGTAAATTTACAGGACAAGTTTACCGTCAACAGAATGAAATTATATGTAAGTCAGGCTATAACAGGTTCAACAGTCCATGAAATAAAAGTTTCTGAAGATATGACAAACTGGACACTTGTAAAAACTTTTTCTGGTAGCACAACTCAAAACCAGATTCTCGATGTTACTTTTGAACCTGCATTAACAAACGTTCGGGGCGTAATGATTAACACTACACAATCAACCTCGTGGGTAGCATGGTATGAAATACAGGTTTTCACAAATTCATACAAGCCAAGTATCACACAAAACGGAGCTGTATTAACGTCAAGTTCCGCAGTAAATAATCAATGGTACCTGAATGGGAACCCTATTTCCGGAGCAACATCACAAACCTATACTACAACTGCTTCAGGTTCATATCAGGTGGGTGTTTCTAATGGAAATGAATGTATGACTATGTCTGATATTTATACAGTTACTACTACAGCTATAAACAAAGTTTCGGATATGGATATAAAAATCTACCCTAATCCGGCCAAAGACAACATCGTAATTGAAGGAATTTCAGAAGCCAAAATCGAACTTTATAATTTGCAGGGGCAATTTATCAAAAATATGAAAGCGTCAGGCAACAAGACAAGTATGGATTTATCTGATGTTAACAATGGGGTTTATTCGATCAGAATTACCACAGATGAAAGAATTATTGTAAAGAAGATTCAAAAACAATAGATTCCGACAAAGATCACTAAACCTGAAAAACTACGTTTACAAAAAAATGAACCCGGCTTCGTGATAGTGAGTCGGGTTCATGCTTTTTAGTGAGACATTATTAGTTTTTTACTAAACTGCACACCATATTTTGCAAGCACATCAAACGAAACGCAAACACCTATAGTCTCCCAGTCGGCACCATCGTGGTTGTGAGCCTGTACAAGCTTAATAGCGACTGTGCTGTTATCTAGCACTATTGATTTGGACAGATAAGTTTTGTGTGTTTCGAAAATCTCTTCGATGTCTGCTCTGGGAATAGCAGGAAACAATTTATTCACACAAAACTCATACAGCGACTTATGCGTCACCCAGTAAACCGACGAAGGAAAGAAATAAAGTATTGCATTGGGCGTTCCGGTAATTACCCAACCCGGGGTGTCAGGATATTTGCTGTAAATTTCAATGTATAAATCCTCATAATCGTGTTCCCTGAATTTCTCTGATATCCGGTATTCAACACCCTTGCGCTCAATAATTACATCCACATCCTCGCGCTGCATTTCCATATCTTCATCCGTGTCCCTGTCGAAACGCCTGATGATTTTTGCACCCAACACATCCCGATAAAAAGCATCAGCCCGGGCAGCCATGCTTCTTTCGTATTCCAGACTATGTCGGAAGTTGTGGATCATTGGTTTAATTTTTATTTTGCGTTCTGCGTTTGAGATTTGAAAATTTGAGAGTTTGAAAATTTGAAAATTTCTGGTTTTAGAAATAACTCTCAATTAATTACACGAGTAACAGATTTCATTCACATTTCTTAATTCTCAGAACTCATCACCTGGCCTTTTATTCTTAAAACCTTGCTCTCCGTGTCTCCGTGTTTCAAAATTTGTCTTTGTTCTTTATTCTCAACTGTCAATTATCCATTGTCAATTATCTTAACTCTTTGCTCAAAAAAATTTCAAATCTCCATCACCCACACTGTTTTAGCCGGAATCATTACATTATTCAGGTCAATAACTTTTCCTGACGTAATTTCTGTAGCTTTTGTTTTACCACCCAGCATTTCAGCAAAGCGAGTCATTTCCACCTTTTTTTCTTCTTCATTATTGTTCGTCATTACCATTACAGTCTTCTCATCGTTGTAACGGAAATATACATAAATGCCATCCTGAGGAATAAACTGTTTCATACGACCACTTTGCAACACAGTATTGTTTTTACGATAATGCAAAAGTTTTTTCAAATAGTCGAACACTTCGTTTTCAGCATCTGTGCGACCGGCTCGTGTAAAAGCATTGCGCGTGTCTTCTTTCCAGCCACCGGGGAAATCGAAACGGTGACCTTCGTAAGTGCCGGCTATGCCTTCGAGCATTATTTCGGTGCCATAATAAATCTGCGGATATCCACGCGTAGTCATCAACATGGCCAAACCCATTTTATATTTACGCACATCGCCTTTTACAGCAGTCGAAAAGCGATCGATATCATGATTATCCAGAAAATTCATCAACAAATTGGTATTGGCATACACAAAATCCTGCGCATAATGAGCATAATAGCGCGCCATGCCGCTTTCCCATCCTTCAGATTGATTAATGGCTTCGTGAAATACGTCTTTCAGCAGAAAATCCATTACACTTGGTAAACGGGAATCAAATCCATCCTTATTATTGTTTCCCGATTGGTAATAAGCAGTTTCCGCAGGCGTTTTCACCCAGCACTCTCCCACTACATTCATATTCGGATATTCGTCGCGAATGGATTGTATAAACCTGGCAGCCAATTTAATATCATTATATGGATATGTATCCACCCGAAGTCCGGCCACATACGACCGCTCAATCCAGAATACATAAGCCTGACGCAGATAATCGAACACTAGAGGATTGTTCAGATTAAAATCGGGCATATTGGGTGCAAACCAGCCCTTTGTAAGTCGCTTAAGATCAGCTTCCGACCGATGCGGATCGGTCCAGGCTGTCATGCGATAGTTCGACGAAGTAAATGCAGGCCACTCATTGAACCAGTCGGCCGATGGTTTACTTTGCATCCACCTGTGCGAACCGCCACAATGATTGGGAACCACATCGAGAATATATTTAATGCCATTGTCATGGCAAATTTTGGTCATACGCACAAAATCCTCGTTTGAGCCCATTCGGGGGTCTATTTTGTAATAATCGGACACTCCGTAATGATGATAGGAATATTGTGTGTCATTATTATCAAAAAAAGGAGTAGTCCACAAAGCAGTTATGCCCAAATCGGCCAGATAAGGTATTTTTGAAATAACACCTTCAATATCACCACCATGACGCTTACTCAAATCCGCACGGTTCACTCCCTGATGATATCCTTTTATCGAATCATTTGCAGGATTTCCGTTCACAAAACGATCAGGCATAAGCAGATACACCGCATCAGCTTCAGAGAAACTTTTGCGCAATGCCGAACCCTCGCGGCGCGCCTTAAGTTCGTAAGCAATAGTTTGTTTCTTCTTGCCACGACTAAGTACAATATTCATTGTGCCGGGTTTTGCATTTTCATTTATCGCAAGATACAAAAATGCATAATCGGGATTATCGGTCAGCACTTTACGTTTCAGCGTAACGCCTTCATAATCCACTGTAACAATGGCATCGCTTATTTTCGGGCCGAACAACATCAACTGTAATTCATTGTGCTGCATACCCGTCCACCAATTCGTTGGCTCCAGACGGCTCACCCATGTCTTTGTGTTGGCATTTACCCCAAACGATAAAACAAAAAAGTTCAACAAAAAAACTGTAATAATAAAATATCTTCTATTCATATTCAAAACATTAATACTTACAATATTGGTTCAATAAGTGCAACAACATCTCATTTTCCTTTTCGGTTGATAGTTGCGATTTTTCAGTTATTGCCTTGCATATATTATTCCATGCATGTAAATGTGCATCGAACAAAGAATTCCAGCCACTCTGCCGTGCAAACAGCGAAAGCTCACAGGCACGCTCGGCAAGTGTATTGCGTGGAAATTCAGAAGAATTCAGCAAAGCTACATATTTATATAATGTCAACCGGTCGCCGCTACGCACATCGGCTCCAACCGAATATCCGGCTACCTTTTCCTTTTCAATTTTGGCCGCAATACTTTTTATCTCTTCATTATTTTTAAAAAATGAATACGACATTGCCGGACAGGTATGAAAATCGTGAAGGCGAACCTGTGTCCAGATATGCGCCACATCGCGCTGAGTGCGCGTTTGAAGCACATTCCATCGCAGCTGATTGAGTTTGGTGTAATCATTCGTCACATCGCCATTGAGCACCGGCATCAACGAAATGCGTCCTTCGAAATTCAGACTTCTGATGTTATAACTTATCACAGCAGTATGAAGTTCGTCGAAACTGATAAACCTCTTGGTACTAATGTTTATCTGATG
>JAQUWU010000114.1 GCA_028692715.1 Paludibacter sp.
TATTGCTGCGTAAAATAAAAAACGTGAATTTTATTTACGTTTTAGAAAAGTAAAAACATAAAAGATTTATGGAATCAGTATCAATCTGAAAATTATGATAAAGTTATTGAGAATGCTAAACCATTTCTCGACACTGACTCTTTAAAAGCAGATTTGAATTTATTATTAGGAAGAACATACACAGACAAGAAAAACTATTCAAAAGCGATTCCGTATCTTGAATACACAATAAAAAACGAACCTAACAATTCATGGAGAAAAGTCTGGGCTTCTGCATATCTAGGAACATGCTACTTTATGCAACAAGATTATGAAAATTCAAGTAAAGCGACAAAAGAATGTATTGATTTAAACGTAACAAAGAATGCAACAAATTACGCATATAGTCGTCTTCTATTATTTGGTTTTGATGACTTCTATAAAAACTGGAAAATTGTTGATTCGGAAAATTTTAGATTTCACTTTCAAAACATGAGTGATTCTGAAATAAAAAACTACATATCCATTCGAGAAAAAGCTTTTCAAGACATAAACAAATTCTTTAATAGTCGCTTACCGAAAAAGATTGATTTCTTTGTTTGGGACTCCCGAGATGATGCAAAAGAAATTTTAAAAGCAAATCTAGGATTTGCAAAACCTGAATTTTGTGTTGTACATTCATACTCTCGACAAACAGTAGGACATGAAATGACTCATGTGATTTCAAATTACACAGCAGAAATTTCAAATAAAACCAGATTCATTAATGAAGGAACCTCAGTATATTTTGACCAATCGAATCAAGATAGACTAAAGCAAGTAAAAGACTGGAAAGCCAAAAACAACACGCAAATCGGAATAAAAGATTGTTGGTTAAACGGAGAAAAATATAGTGAAGAAATTCTTTATCCTTTGGCATGCGTATTTACAAAAGAACTTATCGACAATTTTGGAAAAGATAAATTTCTGGAATTTTTCAAAAATCAAACATACGAAAATGCGAAAATAGTATTTGGCGACAAACTTGACAGACTGATTGAAAAGACAGATAATGAGATAAATAACTGAAAACTACTGTGCCTAACACACGCCTATGCTCACCTGCTGGCTGACATGCACTTAGGAGTATTTGCTCCCGCATTCACTTTTTCGCTTTGCGAAAGTGAAAGCTCCCGCAAACCGCAGGATGCGCATAGCCTCGGTCGTTATGCACAAGCGAAAAAAAAGAAAAAAAAGAAGTAACTCCGAAAGTTTATATAAAAATCTTGTTTATCCGAATCAAATTAAAAGAATGAAGAAAAAATTGTCTCTCTTGGTTTTCACATTGGTAGCGCTTATGGCATCTGCACAACTTTCTCAAACCGTGCATGTAAACACTCCTGGCACTTTACATACATTAACTAGTGCTTATCTGAACACAGTAACGAACCTTACAATTACAGGCAACATTGACGCTAGCGATATAAAAACAATGCGTGATGAAATGTCGTTACTTGCTGTTTTGGATCTCAGTGGCTCAAACATAAAGGAATATTCAGGAGATGGAACAGACCCGAACTCAACGACCTATAAAGCAAATGAAATGCCTAGCTTTTCATTTTGCGACCCCTATACAGGCAAAGGTAAAACCTCACTTAGCACAGTTACTCTTCCCAGTTCTTTGACAAGCATCGCAAATTACGCATTTATTTATTGCTCTGGAATTACTGGGACATTGACACTTCCAAATGGCATTACAAATATAGGAGATGCTGCTTTCTTTTCATGTTCAGGTATTACTAGTCTCATACTTCCTACAAGTCTTAATAGCATTGGACTTGGTGCATTTTTAAAATGCTCGAGTATTAGTGGCAATGTGACCTTTCCAAACTCTGTGGTTAGCATTGGATTGTCGGCCTTTGAACTCTGTTCTAATATTAGTTCATTTACCTTTCCCATTTCTCTAACAAGCATTGGAAATTATGCTTTTTCCAATTGTTCTTCTCTTACTGAATTTATTATCCCAGAAACAATTCAGAATTATTCATCTTTAAATGGAGTTCTATTTGACAAAAATCAAACAACCTTAATTCAGTATCCTGCTGGAAAACTTGGTAATTATATCTTGCCAAACTCCGTTATCAATATCGGACCCTATGCTTTTTCTGGTTGTTCGGATATTAGTACTCTCACTATTTCAAGCTCACTTTCCTCTATAGGGAGTTCAGCTTTCTCTGCTTGCTCAAATTTTACTGAATTTATTGTTCCTGAAACTAATCAATTATATTCCTCATTAGATGGTGTGTTATTTAATAAAGATCAAACTAGATTAATTCAATGTCCAGCTGGAAGACAAGGCACTTATAATATTCCTAACTCTGTAACAACTATTGAAAATTTGGCTTTCATTGACTGCTATGGTATTACTGAACTTATAATTCCAGAGGCTAATCAATTTTTATCCTCATTAAATGGTATAATATTTAATAAGAATCAAACTAGGTTAATTCAATGTCCAGCTGGAAAACAAGGTGCTTATATTGTTCCAAATACTGTTTCAACTATCGGAAATTTTGCATTCTTGAATTGTTCTGCTATTAATAGCATCAACTTTTCCACATCTCTAACTTCAATAGAAAGTTCTGCATTTTCTGGTTGTTCTGGTCTTACAATTTTAACTCTCCCTGCTAGTCTAACAAATATAGGGGATTTCTCATTTTCTGATTGTATAAACTTAAATACCATTTATTGTTTAAACTCAATACCCCCTTCCATAGGAAATTATTGTTTCAACAATGTAAGTTCCATTACCGATGTATATGTGCCAACTGATATAGCAGTTAATACATATAAAGCAAATACGGCTTGGTATAGTAAATTTCCCGGAGATATTATAAAAACAAATATTGCAAACGAAGTAGCTGAGTCAATCAATAGCAAAGTTAAAGTCTACACTACTTCTTCCAAAATTATTATTGAAGGTACAAAAAAAGATGAGATAGTTACTCTCTATACTATTAATGGAAAACAAATAGAAACCGTTAAATCAGAAGGTGAACGCATAATTATAGCAACGCAACAAAAAGCTGTTTATGTAATAAAAACTGAAAGTAAAACCTTTAAGGTGATATTGTAAAGATATTAGACACCATAAGTGATTTAAAGACAAGAAAAACAAATTAGACAAAACGAATCGCCATGTGCATAACACACGCCTATTGGCAGTGGCGGGCGACGTGCATTTCGGCAGTTTTGCTCCCGCATTCACTTTGTCGTTCCACGACAGCGAATGCTCCCGCAAACCGCCAAATGCCCATAGCCTCGGTCGTTATGCGGCATAGTAAAAAAATGAAAAGACAGACTTGCGGGTTGAAAAATTTTTGGAGAATTGTCCGCTTTTAAGATTTTTACAGACAAATTTGTAGCGACAAATTTTGTTCGAC
>JAQUWU010000115.1 GCA_028692715.1 Paludibacter sp.
TGACAGTCAAAAGACGCTCTTTTTAGTATATTTCCTAATTCGTACCCCATAGGGGCATACAGACAGGTAAATAACTGAATTACAATAGGATATGTAGAGAGGTTCATAAACCTCTCTCTCCGCAAAATGAATTTCAATAACCAACAAAAGCCTGTAAAATCTATGATTTACAGGCTTTTATGTTTTTTGTAGTTCGCAAATTATTCAATATCTATCAATCTGTAGGTGCTGAATTCGGTGGACTTGAAAAACAGAGACATTACCTCCACCGAATTTAAACTAAAAGTGTTTATAATCAAGATGTTCAAGATTTGAACATCTTGATTGGGAATTTAAAAGTAAGTATTTTTGAAAACTTTTAAAGGTTACCACAATGAACACAAAACTTTCCATTCTCTTTTTCGTAAAGAGAACAAAAACAAACATTGATGGACTTTTGCCCATCTTTATTCGCGTTACAGTCAACGGCGAACGTATCGAATTTAGTACAAAACGCTTCACTCCTTCTGACAAATGGTCAGCTGAAGGCAATCGCATGAAAGGTACTAGTGCAGAGGCAAGAGCCACCAATTCTTATTTGGACACTCTAAAATCTAAAGTTTACGATTATCAACAGCAGCTTATCCGGGAAGATGAACTTGTCAATGCTGAAAACATGCGAAACAAAATTCTGGGGGTTGAAAAACGAAGTCACATGATTGTTGGTATTTTTCAACAGCATAATGATGAAATCAAAGCCTTAATTGGGAAAGATTATGCAGCAGCAACTCTTGTTCGATATGAAACCTCACTAAAACACACTGTCGATTTTATCAAATGGAAATACAAAGCTTCCGATATTGATATTAGGAAAATCGATCATGAGTTCATCACAAGCTACGAATTTTATTTGAAAAGCGTTTGTAATTGTTGTCAGAACACAACATCAAAGTATATCAAAAACTTTGGAAAAATCATCCGGATTTGCCTAGCCAATGGTTGGATTCAAAAAAATCCGTTTATCAACTACAAAAGCAAGATGGTTGAAGTTGAACGCGCATTCTTATCTATGGAAGAAATTGAGACAATGCTCAATAAAGTATTTGTTTCCGACCGGCTAAATCAGGTGAAAGACATTTTCCTTTTTAGTTGCTTTACTGGCTTGGCATATGCAGATGTAAAGAAGTTATCACGAAGAAATATTGCTATAGGTGTAGATGGCGAACGTTGGATTTACATCAATCGTACCAAAACAGATACCCGGTCCAACATACCCATTCTTCCAATAGCTTCATTTCTGTTGGAAAAATACAAAGATCATCCTCAGGTAGTCAATCAGGACAAACTTTTACCTATCCTGAGCAATCAGAAAATGAACTCCTACCTGAAGGAGATTGCCGACGTTTGCGAGATAAACAAAGAACTGACATTCCACATTGCCCGGCATACCTTTGCTACCACGGTCACACTTTCAAACGGTGTCCCGATCGAAAGTGTCTCTAAAATGCTCGGACATAAAAATCTCAAAACAACTCAACATTATGCCAAAATTCTTGATTTGAAGGTTAGCGATGATATGAAAATTTTGAAGGAAAAGTTTGGTAATGGGAATCTGATAAACATAAAAAAGTCGGCGGGATAAAGTTTTAACCATTGATTTAATCCATCATTCTATATTCAATAGTTCGTTATTCTTTTAAATAAAATGCTGATAATCAGCAAAATAGTTTGATTTTTATTTGGATAAGTCATTGGAAATCAGTATCTTTATAGACACATCACCTTCTATTTAGATATGATTTCCAAGACTCAATTATCATATAATTTGCTCTGCGAGCAATGTTTCTTAACGGTACAGCCATTAAACAAATGGCGAAAAGATTTTATCAAAGACGTTCTTTGGCTTTTTTTGAGTATTTATGGTCGCATTAACTTCTCTCAGTTAGGTAGATATGGTAGCTATTGTGAACAACGGTATCGGCAACAGTTTGAAGAATCCTTTGAATTCATGAAGTTCAATACCGCTATGGTTAAGCAGTATTGTAGCGAGCGAAAAGTCATTGCCTTTGATCCGAGTTACATTCCCAAATCAGGGAAAGAAACACCTGGTGTAGGACGTTTTTGGTCAGGTTGTGCCGGTAGCGTCAAATGGGGCATGGAAATTAGCGGAATCGCAGCTATTGATTTAGATAATCACACTGCCATTCATTTGGAAGCTATTCAAACTATACCTGACAAACAAATCACACTAATTGATTACTATGCAAAACTATTAACGGATAGAGCAAAAGAACTTTTGAAACTTTCAGATACAGTTGTATGTGATGCTTATTTTTCTAAGGAACCATTCGTCACCAAACTTTGGGATGTTGGTTTGCATGTGGTTTCTCGGTTCCGTGACGATGTGAGATTACAATACATTATTCCCAAAGTAATGACAGGAAAACGCGGTAGACCTAAAGAATACGAAGGTGCGGTTGACTTGGAAAACTTAGATATGAAACATTTTAGTCTTGTAGAACAAGAATGCAAAAATGTATTGATTTACACAGCCATTGTCAAAGCAATAGCACTTAAGCGTATTGTCAAGGTAATCTTTGTACAATACATGGACAATGGAAAGGTAAAAGCATCAAAAATCTATTTTTCAACAAAAACCTCATTAGAGGCTATGGAGATATTGGACATTTATCAAACTCGTTTTCAAATTGAGTTTCTTTACAGGGATGCTAAGCAGTTTACAGCACTTACAACTTGTCAAGCCAGAGATAAAGAAAAAATGAACTTTCATTTCAATATGTCTCTAACAGCCGTTAATGTGGCAAAGGTCATTCATTGGTTTTCAATACCGATAGAACAAAGAAAAAATTTTTCGATGTCTGACATTAAAACCATCAATCACAATGCGTTACTGCTTGATAGATTTATTGTAATGTTTGCTATTAAACCAAACATACTCAAAAATAACCAGAATGTCAAAGAGCTATTATTATACGGCACTATCGCCACTTAATGTTAATATATTTCTAACGAACTATTGATATTCACAACCACTATTAACCGGCTTTTTGTTTTAGTCGGTTAATAGTCTTGAAATAAGATACAGTTATTAGTTGCTGAAATTATCTAAATATGTAATATCAATAGAATTGAAAGATTTTGATTAATTTTGTACGCAATATAAAACTGATTTGCTGTTGTATTTATTGGATTCTAAACCAAAAATAACCAAACCGATGAAAGATACAGACGACAAACTGACAAGTAGAAATATAAAACCAACTGCCATGCGGGAATTGGTTTTGGACATCCTAACTGAACAAAAAATGGCAATTAGCTTATCTGATTTGGAACAAAAGTTTCATAAATCAGATAAAGTCACGTTGTACCGCACTCTCAAAACATTTGAGGAAAAGAAGC
>JAQUWU010000028.1 GCA_028692715.1 Paludibacter sp.
ATCACAAGAAACTATATGCAATATTTATTCGATGAAATAGAATTTTTATAACCAGTTCATTATCAATATATAAATTTAGATATATTGATATTTATCAATAAGTTAAATGCTTGCGAAAGTTGAGTTACTAAGAATTTTCCTTTTCTCGTCGCAAGGTTAATTCATCTCTTATTTCATTTGCTCTTGTTTCGGTGATGTCGTATTTCCAAATAATAATAATGGCTAAAATCCCTGTAAAAAAAGGAATCAAAATGTCTGCAATCCTCAGATTTGTAAGCGTTTCCATGGTTTGCACCTGAACACCTTCGTTAAAGCCGATTAAGTGTAAAACGACTCCACTTGTCAACATGGCCATAGCAGTTCCCAATTTTACCATCCACCAGTACACAGCCCCAAACATGCCTTCGCGACGTTCGCCTGTATTCAGTTCATCTAAATCGCACACATCGGCAGTCATCGACATCATCAAGGTGAATAAGCCACCAATACCGAACGAAAGGAACGGAATAGGCATAAACATTAACCATGGATTCGCCGGATTAAATCCCCACCATTTAAGTCCATAGCCTATCATTGAAAGTAAAGTAGCAATGATAAAAGCATTTTTCTTACCTACTCTTTCCGAAATAAAAGTTACTACAGGAATTACAAGAAACGCAGTGGCAAATGAACTTACTGTACCAAACCAAGCAGGCCATTGTCCAGCAGCAGCTGTATTTCCCTGAAATAGATAATACACAATAATAAAAAAAGCAAACTGAGCAATGGTTTGAAATCCATTAAAAACAAGGAAAGTTGCTCCACAAAGCTTTACAAAAGGTTTGTTTTTAAGCGTCAGTGTTATACCTCTAATAAATTCTTTTGTATTAACAGCCAAATCTTTCATGGTTAAGTTGGCCATTTTACTTTTATCGGGTTTAATATTTTCTTTGTTGAACAATGCCGGCATAATTCCCAGAATCATACATAAAGCGCCCACCCAAATAGAAAGATTTCTCGCTCCTTCGGGAGCTGAATCGTAAATATTCGGATTGTAAATGATCACCCAAAACCAAGGAGCAATCATCCACGCTATTTGTCCCATAAATTGTGAAACGGCCATTAGTCTGGTTCTTTCATTATAATCTTGGGTCATTTCGTAGCCCAATCCAATAAGTGGTGTTGCAAAAATGGTGTAGCCAATGTAAAAGAAAATGGAAACTACCAGAAAATAGAAAAAATTAAACAATTCCGAGTTTTCAGGATTCAATTGCCACATAATCATAAAGGCCAAACCTGAAATCACAGCTCCTAACAAAATATAAGGTTTTCTCCTGCCCCATTTCGAACGTGTATTATCGGAAATAAATCCCATAATTGGGTCAGTCAATGCATCGATAAGTCGTGGAATGGCACCCAATAAACCTGCAAGTATGGGGTTCATGCCCAACGACATGACCAACACTACCATAAAGACTCCCAATGCTGCCGGGAACAATTGATTGGCTAAATGTCCTGAGCCGAAAGCAATTTTTTGCCCAAAAGGAACAATATCTTTGAGAGCTGTTTTTATATGTGCCATAGCGTTTTAAAGTGTTTTCTATGTTTAGAAAAAGAATCTATCTCTTTGTAATTTATGATTTTACTATTTTTTTCGTAGTCAATCTACCGTCATTCAACTTCAAAGTAACAAAATAATTCCCGGCTGAAAGCTGACTAAGATCAAGTGTTGTTTCATTGTTGTTTACATTGAACACTTTTACTGTTTGACCTACTAAATTTGTGACTACGAGTTGCTCAATAATTTTTTCTGATTGAATTATTAGATTATCCTGAACAGGATTTGGGTACAAAACTATATGCTGAAAATCTATGTTTTCTACGCCTGTTCCCGAACAATCATTCCCAACTGTATATTCAAACACTTTAGTAACTGACATACCTCCGGCAAATGCAAATTTACAAGCTATTTTTAGAACCGAACCGTTTGTCTGTCCAGTAAGGGTTGTACTAAACTTTTTACCGCCTACATTCGTCATCGACGTTTCAACAAAACCAACAGTTGTATTCCAAGTATAAGCTACAACACCGGCTTTATCATCTAATAATTCGAAATCGACTTTCACATCTGTTCCTGTAGTTGTAAATCCATAATTATATCCAACACTGAACGAGCCCTGAGATGCTGCCGAAGCTGTTCCGCCACAATCGGTATTGGTATTTGCAGAAGTAGTTGCTGAAAGTTGAATTGGGTTATTAGCTGCTGGATTTCCGGCTAAATCGGTGGCAGTAACCGTAAAGTTATACAATGTATTTGGTGTTAATGCAGTAATCAGTATTGACTTTGGTGTCCCGGAAGCAGTTGAAAGTGATTCGTTATTGCTTCCGTAAGTCACATTATACACAATAGTTCCTGAATTATCGCTTGCATTCATTACTAATTCTACTGAGTTTTCGGTAATTGCACCAAGTGTTGCAGTAAAATTAGTTGGAGCTTGGGTGTCGTTGGTTGTGCTTCCACAATTTGTCCCAACAACATAGGGAATGTATTTTGTAACCGACAGACCTCCTGCAAAAGCAAATTTACAAGCATAAGTAATTGTACTTCCGGGTGTTTGTCCACCCAATGTTGTACTGAAAATCTTTCCACTTACATTTGTCATTGCCGATTCAGCAAAAGGAGTTTGTTTAAATAAATAAGCAACAACTCCTGCTTTATCATCTAACAATTCAAAAGTGATGGTTACATCCGTTCCCACTGTTTCGTAAGTACATTTATAACCCACACTGAATGAACCTTCTGAAGCTTCAGTTGAAGTGGTAGTACATGACATTAATGGAGCAATCGTCACATTGGCAATTTGAGATGTTGAAACAGCCCCACCATTATCAGTCGCTTTTGCAGTAATTTCATAATTTCCTGCAAAAGGATTCCATGTAGTTGTGTATGGTGCAGATGTTATACTTTGAATCAAAGTTGTTCCTTCGTAGAATTCCACGTTCGAAATTGTTCCATCAAAATCGCTGGCATTAGCCGAAATTGTAACGGGTTTTCCTTCAGTAAAAGTAGAGTTATTTGCGGGAGTAGTCAGCGAAACTGTTGGAGACACATTTTGTGTACTTGTTAGCATTACCAATACTTCATCGGTAGAAATGCGTAAATCTGTGTTTTTTACCGTTAATTTAAAACTGTACATTCCTTCAGCAAGTCCTGAAATCCCAGGATTTGCTATAGTAGAATCTGAGATTACAGCTACAGTTGGACCATACATCTGTTTCCATCGATAGGTCAATTCCTTTGAAACTGACTCAGTACTTGCAGAGCCATTTAAAGTTGTAGATGTTGCGGGTAAAACTACTTTTATATCAGTCCCTGCATTTGCTGTAGGATAACTGTAAGTCAAATCACTTGTGCGTGCAAATGTCATTTTTGCCAGATTAAATTCACCCGACGAAAAAGCTATTTTCAAAATATGATTTCCAGCTGTAAGTGGAATATCAGTAACAGTTTTAGTTGCCCAAATTGTCCAAACAGTTGTAGAAGTGGACGAAACAGTAATATTTTCAGAAATACTTTGTCCATCAAGTTCTAAGCGGAATGGTCCACCACCTGCTGAATTACCCGAAGCATATCGGAATGCAAATGAATACAATCCCGATTGAGCTACATTTACCGTATATTCCAACCATTCTCCGGCAGCAATATTATTGATCGTTGCTCCTTCGGTAGCATCAGTTGAAGCATCTACCGATTCGTCCAAACGGAAATCGCCAACATTTGCTGAAGTTACGTCCATATAACAAATATTTTGTCCTTTTCCACCTTCAAATACATCATATTTTCCTGCTTCAATGGTTCCCGGAATTGCCCATGCAGTACCGCCATAAGGAATTTGATTTCCTACCAAAACTTGTGTTGTATTTGTTACGCTGAACTTTTCGCCTTCGTATATTTTTGCATAGAAATTACGACTACCTAATTGTAAATTTGTTGCAGTAAAGTTGAATGGTGCTGTTGTTACTGTTCCCAATACGGTCGATCCATCCATAAATTCAACTTTTGCAGGTGTGCCACCCGAAACCACAACATTCAGTTTCACACTTCCGCCCACGAAAGCCTGATTGAACGATGAACTAATGACTCCTGTAAAACTTGCATCTCTGCTCGTTGCCAATTTTCCGGCAGGAACAACTAACTGATAACCATTTGAGAAAGTGACTGTAAGTGGAGAAGTGCCGTAATTTTGAGCCACATAATTTATCTGATTTCCCATACGGAATGCTGCCGCAATCGGATAATTTGCTGTAATTCCTGCATCAATACGTCCCAATGCGTTCATTGCATGTAAAAAATGGTAGGTTTGTGCATCCGAAATACCGAATTTCAATTCACGATTAGGATTGGAATTGTACATTTCAATGGCTTTTGCGGGATCGGTATAAGCGAGAAATTCCCAATAAATGTCGTGCCACAGATTCGGATTTGCCTGATTACTGGCGATTCCCGTATTGGCTACCATTTCACTCCAGAGTTTCTTTGCATACACCGTATCTTGTCCTAAATATAGCGAACCGCCATGAATCGGATACATTTCGATGCCATAAGAGGCTGCAATATCAGCAGTCCAGAAAGTTTGATTATCAAAACTGTTTCCCCAAATGCGTGAAACCAAACTGTATTGTTGTGAAGCGGGGAAATTGCGATCGTGCGTATCCAAATAATATTCTTCGATGCCGGTTTGCTCGGTGGTGTATAGGTAAATTCCCAAATCGCGAATGGCTTTGTTATTGGTTACTTGCCCCCATTCAATTAAAGAAGCATTGAACAACATACTTTCAGAACTGGATTCCTGATTATTTCCACCAGGATTGTTGGCAAAACCATCTACCCAACTATGTCCGGCATACGGACTGAAATTTCTTAAATACGGGAACATGGTATCATTCCTGTCGTAAGCAGCTGCATCACGCACCAAAATATTTACCATTTCGCCCCATTGAGCTGCCCATCCCGGAGTGAATTGTTCGATAAAAGCTGCAAGTTGAATAAAATATCCCCAATGGAATTGTTTGTCGTTCAAGCCACTATCCTGACCATATCCGGCAGGATAACCAATGGCTGAACTCCAGGTAGAATTGTAATAAAATAGAAATGCAACTTCTCCATTTTCTGCTTTGAACCAGTTTTCGAGGCGGGTTTTTAGCGTGCTTAATATCTTGTCGCGGGATGCAATATTTCCCATTTCGTTGGCAATTCGTGCCGTTTGCATTAACTGATGAAACACCTGACCTTCGTTGTACGAATCGGTCCAGGTAGCCAAGGTGCTATTTTCTAATTCAGCAATTTTTTCATTCAACTTAGAAGGCGAAAATCCGTTGCTGTAATTATCTATATAAGGAAGCGTAGGTAATACGCCATGAAAAGTGTTTTCAACACTGAAACTGTTTCCGGCCATGGTTTTCATTTCACCACGAATAACCGCATAACTGTATTTGTTTGGAACTGGAGAATCGGCTGACAAATGCGCCCATTGATGTGGAAGTAAACCCAATAACATATTCGTTTCTGTTCCTTCTTTTACTTCGGTTTGAACCGTAAAATCGGTACGTACTTTAGAAGTTGATTCGTTATAGCTATAATTTGCAGTAGTTTTTACAGGAAAAACATACGCGTATTTTTTATATTCGTTGGCAACAGTAGTAACGTTGGTTGCTGTCAATGGAATAAATGCCATCGACCAGTAATTTTTTCCGTTTAAGGTAGAAGTATAAACAGCTCCATTCTGCGTCCATGTACTTCCTGTTGGAGCATAAACGGCAAAATCGGCACCGTTTTTTACGTTGGTACAAATCAACATTTCGTTGCTAATTTCAACTGTACCTGAATTTATTGTAATCTGAGCAATGTCAGCAGTTTTTTTTGTAAAATAAATAAAAGGCATAGCGATTCCAGCTGTTGCCTGAAATTGATGTGTACCGTCGTTCCAGTCCATTGTTACTGTCCAGTCGGAATAATCTGAAACATAAGTTTTAGCTACATTCAACCCAGAAACACCCACCGAAAAAGGCGTTAAATCATCAATTACACCCCAAGGAATATAACTCACCACTAAACCTGAGGTTGAAGTTTTCATGGTGTATGGATAGTTGAAAAGATTAGAGGCTGTGCCATTTTTTACCAGAGCTGACCACCAATCGCTTGTGGGAACAGGTTTTCCAACAGCATTTCCACTTAAATAAGGCGTTCCCGATGGAAATTGGTTGCGTCCTGCTGCATCGTATCCCGGATGAGTAGTTCTATAGCTACCACTACCGACAGTAACAAACTGTGCTAAAGAAAGCGAAGTGAAGAAAACCAGAAACGAAAGTGTAGCTATTAAATTTCTCATTTTATTGATTTTAGAGGAAGGAAAAAAAGAAAAAGATAACGTCCGCAACAGTCAATATTACGGACGTTATATTTGAAAGATTATAATTTTACAAATTTTTGAGTTGAAAGTTGACCATTAGACAATTTAACAGTAACAAAGTAATTCCCTGAACTCAAACTATTTAAATTGATAGATTTCTCAAATCCGTTTACTGAAACAATTTGTAGTGTTTGACCTAGTAAATTACGAATAACTACTTCGTTTATTTCTTTTTCAGATTTAATATTTAACTTATCTGATATTGTTGTTGGATAAACTGAAATAGATTTATCCGCATTAATATTGTTTACAGAAGTTGTTCCATCGTGAAAGTAAAGATTGTCGATATAGAAAGTACCAAAACTATTTGTAGTTACAAATCCAACTTGTTTAATATCCGTCTTTGCTGACATTACAAAACTACTTAATGGCACATTCACACTATTCCATTGATTTGGAGTTAGCGTTCCCAAAGATACCCAACCTGCTGATTCTCCATTAGCAACCGTAACAAGTTTAAGGCCTACATCAATTGTTGATGCAGGGAAAACATCTACATGAATTTGAGCCATATCAGTAACATCTAAAGGAGTAGCCACAAAAGTTGGACTTCCACAATTACCTGAAGCAGTTGTTGTAATTACTTTTCCACTATTACCTGCAGAATAGGTGCAATCAGAAATACTCATATCCCACCAATTGTCAAATGCAGTAACAGTAACAGCTGGTGTGTACGAATCACTATAAACCGATTTTACCTTTGCAGCGACGTTAGTTGGAGTTGGTGCTGCTGCCGGTATTAACTGAGTCTGTTTTACAACAATTGTTTTTGTTGTACTGCTTCCTGCAACCGTAATATTCGCTGTTCTGGCTATGTATGTAGTGTTTGCCTGAGCTGTTAAAGTAACAGTTGCATTTCCAGTACCGCTAGTATTACTTGCTGTCAACCAAGTTTGGTCGCTGGCAACTGTCCAACTATTGGCTGAAGTGATATCAAAGGTCTTTGTACTATTTACAGGTTGATCTATGGTTAAAGTGCTAGTCGAAACAGTAAGTGTAGGAGCTACATCTGTCCAAAAATAGAGATTATCCAAATAAATGGTTGTGTATTTTGCGGTACTACTTGCTGCACCTAAAACAAACCACTCATTCGATTGAAATTTGAACTGTATAGCAGTAGCTAAATTTGCACCTGTAAATTCGGTAAGCGGAATATCAAGGGATGTCCATGTTCCATTTGTAGCAATTGTTTTAGTAATTGTTTTTTCAGCACCCCAAATTAAAGTTATGGGAAAAGTGGTTGCATTATCATCGTTTGACCAAACATCAATATGTAAATACTTCATACTGGAAACATCCTGAGTACTTCCAAATTGAACACCCTGATAATTCATATTAGCATATTTAATCACATTATCGGTAGTTCCAACAGTAATGGCATCATACGTCGTTACTTGTCCCCAACCCGGAAAAAAGTTTGTACCTGCAACATTAGTATACGCATTACTGAAAATGGAGATAACGCTTGAAGCTGCAACAGTTGGTGTTGGAGCCGAAGCAGTTGGCTGTGCAAATGCTGATAAACTTCCCAGTGCTATAAAAGCTACTGTAAGAAGAATTGATTGTGTAGTTTTTTTCATAAGAAATTGTTTTTTATAGATTTATAATTAAAAGAGAATAAGGTTCGTGGAGAAAGCTCGCCACGAACCTTATAGATTATAATTTTACAACTTTTTGAGTTGAAATTTGACCATTAGTCATTTTTACTGTCACAAAATAATTTCCAGCAGAAACAGCACTTAAATCTAATGATTTTTCGAGCTGGTTTACAGTAATTGTTTTAACCGTTTGTCCTAAAATGTTGCGTACAATTACCTGACTGATTTCAGAAGATGCACTAACATTAATAGTATTATTCATTGGATTTGGATAACAACGAACTAAGTTATCAGATTTATTTGCACCCAATGAAGAAACCATGCCATTGCTAAAAGAAATATTATCAAAATAGTTTATAGTTGCATCAGTACGGGCTAAGAAGTCAGGAATTATAACAAAGTTATTAACAGTAGTTCCTACTTTAGAACTAAAATCAAATGTAAGTTCTTCCCATGTATTAATTAAAGTATTGGGTACTGTTAGTTCCAAAGCACCGTCTGTAGTTTCTAGTTTCAAACCAAAATTGCTAATGCGATCTTTGTAAACCATCACTTTAATTATTTTATTATCATTCGAAATTAAATAAGGACGACTACTAGAAAATACCAATGCCCAAGCATTGCCTGCAGCGGTTGCAGTAAATTTAGCAGCTTTTGTTGAGGTATTTATTCCAGTGGATGAAGGATTATCCACAAACTCAAGTGCTGGATTAGTTCCATTTTCACCAACTGTCCATGTCCAATCTTGTCCTACTGTTTCGAAATTAATGGTAGTAACAGCTGGAGGAGCAGGAGTAGTAAAACTAACTGTAGTTGAATTAGTAGAAGTATTACCTGTAGCATCTTTAGCTTTTATCACTAAATTATAGGATGTAGAAGCATTAAGTCCGCTAATGATTGCATTACCAGAAGCATCTGCAGTAATAGCTTTATCAGTAATGCTATTTGTTGCATCATTTGCAATAAAACTAGTTACTGGTGAAGTTACATTGTCAGTTGCAGCTAAAAGAATATTTACTGAATTAAATGCAGGTGAACCTACTACCGATACAGCTCCCATAACTGGAGGAGTGATATCAGAGCCAGCTGAAAAAGAGATATTATCGAAATAGTTTATGGTATTAGCAGTACGCGCTAAGAAATCAGGAATAATGACAATTTTGGTAACAGTTTTTCCGATATCATCACCAAAACTAAATGTAAGTTCTTCCCATTGATTAACGAGAGTATTGGCTACTTTTAATTCTCTGGCATAACCCGGACCTTCATATTTTACAGCAAAATCACTGATACGATCTTTGTAAACCATAACTTTAACAGTTTTATTGTTATTCGAAATAGTAAAAGTGCGATTATCTGAATATGTCAATGCCCAAGCATTAGCATCAGCGATTGCAGTAAATTTTGCAGCTTTAGTTGAGGTGTTTATTCCAGCAGCTGATGGATTATCAACAAACTCAAGTGCTGGATTAGTTCCATTTTCAGAAACAGTCCATGTCCAATCTTGTCCTACAGTTTCGAAATCGATGGTAGAAAGAGCAGGTTCAGCAGGTGTAGTAAAAACAACTGTAGCTGAATTATCAGAGATATTACCTGCAGCATCTTTTGCTGTAATTACTAAATTATAAGAAGTAGAAGCAGCAAGTCCAGTTACGGTTGCATTTCCCGAAGCATCAGCTGTAATAGCTTTATTTGTAATGCTATTTGTTGCATCATTTGCGACAAAACTAGTTACTGGCGTAGTTATATCGTCAGTTGCAGCCAAAAGGAGATCTATCGAATTGAAGGTAGGTGAACCTACCACTGATGCATCACCCATTGTCGGCTTCTCTTCATCAACAACTACAGGGCCACAAGTATTACCTACTGTATAAGTAAGATTTGCTGTTCTTAATGCTCCTCCAGCATATGGAAAATAACCAGCATATGTAATTGTAGAACCAATTGTTTGTCCTGTTAATGTAACTGTATAAGCTTGTGTTTCGCCACTTATAGAGCTCATACCTGTAAAAGCATTTGAAGGAGTAACAATTTGTGCCACTAAACCTTCTTTAATATCTAATACCTTAAAAGTAATTGTAACATCAGTCCCCGATGTTGTGAAACTATAATTGTAACCTAAATCAAAAGTTCCTGCAACAGCTTCGGTTGATGTCCCGGCACATTCAGTATTTACAGCGTAAGCCGTGCTTCCCCAAGCCACAAGAGCAGCAATTAAAAGGAAGAATTTTGTAGTTTTTTTCATGATAGTAATTTTTAAATTGTTTATTAAAAATGGTTGATATTAATTAAGAATAAATTTAGATGTTGACGAACCCACTTTTAAAATGTAGATTCCTTTTGAAAAACGGCTTGTGGAAATTATGTTTGAGACTCCACTAAATACTTTTACACCTTGCAAATTATAGATATTAATTTCCTGATTTTCTGCATTTAACACATATATGCTTGATCCACTCTGATAAAACTGTAATTTATTTTGTTCTACAGAATTTACTGCACTTTGTGTATCAGCAAAAAAATACACATCGTCAAATCCTATTGTTGCATTAATTTCTGCAGTTTCAGAAATAAGTGTAAAGAAATTTTTGTTCGCCATTGGTGCATCCCAAATCAATCCCTGACTGAAGAAATCACTCATAGGTATTTCAATTACATGCCATTGTCCATCACGAGCTAGTGAATAGTTTCCGGTTAAATTTACAGTTGCTTCCCCTCTACCTTCTAATTTCACAAATAGCGGCATTGTAGAAGTAGTTTTTAATGCAAAGTGTAGAATGAAATTTTTATACGCGAAACAAGTAAAGTCTCTGTTAGTGGTGTTTACAAATCCAAAACCAAACCAGTTTGAATTAATTTTCAAATTACTGAATTGAGCACCTTCGTAAGCAGTACCAATCTGATCAATTCCTGTAGCCGTATTTTCCCAAACATTTAGATTGATATCCACACCATTGGGACGTAAATCTAAGTAATGAGTATTATTTGTAATGTTTGTATGTTCTGTTGCAACCAAGACTGTATCAGGCAAAGTTGTTAGATCAATTGGATCAATAATCGGGTCAGTATCTGTTGGATCACCCGCTTTAAACCAAACGGCATCAAAGCCTAGCTCAACATTTTTATCCGCTTTTTCAGAAACTAAACTGAAAAAAACTTTGTTTGACATGTTTCCGTTCCAATCTAAACCTTGACCAAAGAATGCAGACATTGGAATTTGAATTTGATGCCATTCTCCATCACGTGCAAAATCGTAATCACCCATCAAGTAACAAACAGCAGATGTACTATTTAATCCTTCTAGTTTTATAAATAATGGCATTAACGAGGTAGTTTTAACGGCAAATTGAAGTGTGTATTTTTGTTTAGCGAAAGCTGAAAAATCTCTTGCCACTGAGTTTGTAAATCCAAATCCAAACCATCCTCCTGGAGCTAAAACATTCAGATTAGCATATTGCGCACCTTCAAAAGCAGTTCCGGTGGCCGCAGCAGCCGCAGCTGTATTTTCCCATACATACATATTAATGTCAGAACCATTAGGACGTAAATCAACATATTCAGTATTTGAAGCGATATCGGTGTGTTCAGATGCCACTAAAAACCATGTGGGATTTGAGGGACTTACTTCGCCTATCGATTCAGTATAAACCGTTCCATCTTCTCGTGTCCCGGCATAGAAATAGACATAATCTAAATTAACGACCTGACCAGGAGTTGATTGTTCACTTATCAAGGTGAAATAGTTTTTTGATGTTACATTTCCATTCCATATTAAACCCTGTGCAAAAAATGCAGACATTGGGATTTCTACAACATGCCATTGACCGTCTCTGCTAACATTGTATTTACCTGAAAGATTGACTTTTCCATTTCCGGGATAACCGCCCGATTCAAGTTTTACGAAAAGTGGACAATTTGCTGTTGTTTTAATTGCAAAGTGTAGAATAAAGTTATTTTTAGCAAAAGTGCTGAAATCAATTGCGTTGTCACTAATAAACCCAATACCAAACCAGCCACTGTTAACAACCAATTTTGTATAATTTGCTCCTTCATAAGGTGTGTCAGTCTGAGTTGATCCTGTCACCGTATTTTCCCACAAATACATATGTCGGTCTGCATCATTTGGGCGAATATCCAAATAGTCAGGATTTGTAGCTATATTGTCATGTTCAGCGGCAACAATAACATACTTTGGATAATCAACAGCCAAAGTGTTACCGGCAATAGCCAAACTAAGGATAAGAAATAGTAAATTTAGATTTTTCATTTTTTTTATTTAGATTGTGAATTATATTATTCTATATTTCTTTTGGCGAAATTAATAAGTATGAAATTCTTCTTTATCAATTCCTTTTTGATATACTTTTATGTAATCAACATACATAATACCAGATCCTGATTTAAGAGCAGTAATTTCGTTTATATTATAAATTTCAGAGAAAGTTCCCCCTACAGCTAAATTAAACAGGATAAAATAAGGTTTGTGAAAATACCGACCCGTGCAGTTTGGTTCATCTTTTGTATTTATTGGCATCACGAAATAAGGTTCGTTATTTGGGAACTTATCAGTATCCAAATACATTTTAATTGAATCCACGTTCCATATTAATGTATATAAATGAAAATCATCCTGTAAACTATATTCATTTGTTTTGGCCATTCCTTTATTTGGATACGAACCTCCATTCCAACTTTCGCCCCAGTGACATGCTCCGTTAAAATACCTATCCTGTATATTTTTATCAATGCCTGTTTTATGACCCATTTCTACAATATCAATTTCGCCACATTTTGGCCATACATTTACGTTATTGTCGCTACCCAACAACCAAAATGCCGGCCATAAACCATTGGCAGTCTTTGGCATTTTTATTCGTGCTTCAACCTTTCCGTATTGAAACGTCATTTTATTTTGAGTAGTAATACGACCTGATGTTGCCGGTTTTGATTTATAATTTGATTTCTTTGCTTTGATAATCATGCAAGACTCGCCACTTAGAGGTTCTTTTCCAACTGATATATTTTTTCGGCTATAATATTGCAGTTCTCTATTCCCACCACCATCGCCATCTACAACAACAGTCCACTTATTCTTTACATCCAATTTCTTTGAATCAAAATTATCCTGCCAGATTAATTTATAATTATCCAAGGAAGATTTTTGAATTTGACTAAAGAGATTTTGTGACAAAAACACTAAAGAAAAAAGGATTGTAATTGTTAATGATTTATTCATATTGAGAATAGTTAGATATCGTTGATAAGTATTTTTAAATTCTTAGAGCGAAAAATTATTGTTATGAATTTATCAGAGATTACATTTTCATACATTGCAAATATAAATCTATTAAAATCCAATAACTAAATATTAACCACACAAATATTCAAAAACAAGGAATTTACACTACACATTATTACAACATATAATTATTTATAGTACTGTATATGTGCGCTTTATAAAATTATATGTTATGAAACATATTTCACAAGCCATTTCATCTCTAAAATTTTCGCTATCATTGAATGATTTAATAGAAAATATTTCAAAAAAGTAAAAATCCATGATTATGAAAAAGCTATTCTTATCTGTAATTTTCATATTTATCTACACAACTTCTTACTCAACTCAGCCAATGGTACGAAACTTTAGCAGAGATGATTATAATTCGGGGACTCAAAACTGGGGTATAGCACAAGATGAAGCCAATACCATGTTTTTTGCCAATAACTTTGGATTATTGGAATTTGATGGAAAAAACTGGACTACCTACCCAATAAATAATGGAACGAATGTTCGCTCAGTATTATATGGAAAAGATGGTCGATATTATGCTTCTTCCTTTAACGAATTCGGATATTACACCCGTCAAAATAACGGGGAACTTGTATATCAATCACTCAATGAAAAGCTGGGGAAAAAGATGATTAATTCAAATGGATTGTATTCTATTCATCAGGGAATAAATAAGATTTATTTTCAATCAGAAAAAATGGTTTTAGAATATAATGCCGGGAAAGTGTTGAGTTATCCTTTTCCTGGGAAAATTAATGTCTCTGCTTTTGTACATAATGTATTATTTGTAACTAGTACACAGAGTGGAGCCTTTATGTTAACAGGGAATTTATTCATTCGAATATCCGGCTCTGAAATTTTACAAAACAAGAATATTTGTGCCATTTTACCATTCGGAAATAATAAAGTATTATTTGTAAGTAGTTTCGATGGCGTGTTTATATACGATGGAAATACAATTCAACCCTATGTAACCGGAATTGATGAGTTTTTAAAATCTAATCAGGTTTTCTGTGCTACGACCAATGGCATTCAACTGGTATACGGAACTGTACAGCGGGGAGTTGCCATTCAAAATATTTCCGACAAGTCTGTAATTTATGTAAACACCTTCTCCGGTCTTCAGAACAATACGGTGCTTAGCGTAGCATTCGATAATAAGCAGAATCTTTGGCTGGGACTTGATAAGGGCATCGATTATATTTTATTGAACAGCCCAATACAGAATATATTCGGAACAAACAATTTATACGGTGCCGGTTATACATCAATTCTTAAAAATAACATTCTGTATTTTGGGACTAATCAGGGTCTTTATACCACTTCGTATCCTTTGCACAATGGTCCTTCACCAGTTCAACTCAAACTTATGAATGGAATGGAAGGACAAGTTTGGAGCTTAGATGATATTGACAATACGCTTTTTTGTGGCACCGACCGTGGTGCATTTATAATATCAAACCAAAAAGTTGAGAAAATAACAGAATTACAGGGTACATGGAAATTCAAACAATTAAGAATGCATCCTGATTTAATTTTAGGTTGTTCCTATCAGGGGCTTTTTATTTTAAAGAAGTTAAACAATAACTGGAAATTTTCACATTTTATTAAGGGTAAATTTTCTGAATCAAGCCCAATGTTTGAAGAATCTGAAGATGGTTCAATTTGGTTTAGTCACTGGCAGAAAGGATTATTCAGACTTCACTTAAACGCCAAAATGGACAGCATAATTAAAGTAGATTTGTACGATACATCTAAAGGTTTGCCTGGTTTCAAGAATAATACCATGTTTAGGATTGGGAATGAACTGATTTTTTCATCGGAAAGAGGATTTTATAAATATGATAAAAAAACAGACAGCATGGAAGTTTATGAAAAATGGAATCACCTTTTTTCAGCTCCACCGAGTTACATCCGCCTGCACGAAAGTGAAAATGGTGATGTATGGTGTATTTCCGGTCAGTTTGTAGGCTTAGCCAAAAAAGGAAAAAATAATTCATATAAGATGGACTCTTTAACCTACCATATTCTTCAACCAAAAATTGTCATCGGATTTGAACATTTTAATTTTATTGATAAAACAAATTTGATTTTAAATACTGAAGATGGATTTTGCTGGATAGATTTAAACAAAAAATTATTGACGAATAAAACTTTCAACGTTTATCTTCATAAAGTGGTAATTACAAGCGAAAAAGGTTCATTAATTACTGTGAGAAATAATTCAACAGAAAATGAACAGGGGAATGAATTTCCTCATCGTCAGAATTCATTACGATTTGAATTTATTGCCCCTGAATATAGAAACGAAGGGTTGGTTCGTTATAGCTATAAGCTTGAAAATTATGACAATTCATGGTCAGAGTTCAGCAAAACAAATATAAAAGAATATACTCAGTTACCAAAAGGAGATTATACTTTTAAAGTCAGAGCACATGATTTATTAGAATCAGAAGATGCCACCTACTCCTATACATTTACCATTTTACCTGCCTGGTACGAAAGCCGATTGGCATATATTATTTATTCAATTTTAATATTGATTTTAATTATTGTCTTAATTATTTGGATTAACGACCAGACAAAAAAAGGAGCCCGTGATATGGAGAAACAAAAAGAAATAGAACTGAACGAACAAAAGAAGCATTTTGACGCAGAGACATCGGAGAAAAAACGCGAAATTAAAGAGTTGAAAAATCAACAGTTGCAATATGAACTTCGCCATAAATCGCAGGAATTGGCTAGTTCCACTATGAATTTAATCCGAAAAAATGAAATGCTACAGGAAATAATGAATAATATTTCGAAAGTTGGTGATGATCTAAAATCGAATTCAGAGACAGATACGGTTTTAAAAAAACTGAACAAGATGGAAAGAACCATTAAGCAAAATATAGGACACGATGATAATTGGAAACGGTTTGAAGAAAATTTTGATTTGGTGTATGAAAATTACCTGAAACGATTGAGCGAAGCGTTTCCGGCATTAAGTGTGAGCGACAAAAAACTTTGTGCGTATCTGAAAATGGATCTTACATCGAAAGATATTGCCCAGTTAATGAATATGACCCTCAGAAGTGTGGAAATGAACCGTTATAGATTGAGAAAGAAATTGGAACTCGAGAGGGATACTAACCTTGGAGAATTTTTACAGCGATTCTAGAAAGCAAAAAAAACGATTTATGAAAAATTCATAAATCGTTTTTTTATACGCATTTCATTGAAGATATGTTTAAGGTGCTAATAAAATCAGAATAACAAATGGTACAATAATAGCTGCAAGAAAAACTACATCTTTCAATTCCAATTTTCTCTTTTTCATAAAGTATTTATTTTTATATGCACAATTTTTAAAGGTTGAAAAGTATTCTGTACAATTATACATATAAAGAACGTTCAAAATATAATTAAAGTATATCAGTTGAAAATTATTTCCTATTAAAACTGCTTATTCATTCCTCTTGACAGATTTGGCCGTCAAAACAAACCGATTTATCAATCTTATTTTCAATTGTTTAATTACAAAACAATTATCATGTGCCATAATAAAAAATATTAGTAATTTATTTCAAATATTTAGTTAATGCATCTAAATCTCTATTTTTTCACAATTTTATGAGTTTCAATAACACCTTTACTATTTGTAATTTTTAATAAATAGTTGCCAGAAGATAAATTTTCGGTATTTATTTGTTTCGAATCCACAACTCTTAACAATTCTGTCCCTGATAAGGATAAAACACTAATACATGATGGAGAATCATCTCCAACAACAGTAATATTATTCACAACAGGGTTAGGATAAATTTCGTATTGACGACTTGCTTTTAATACATTAATCGCATTAGGAGTTATTGCCGGACCAGTGTACTCTTCATCAGAAGTTCCTTTTTGATAAACCTTTACATAATCAACATACATTTTTGCTTCGTAATTGTTAGCCTCATTTAGAGCAGTAATACTATTTATATTCCAAATTTGTGTGAAGTTACCTCCAATAGCTAAATTGAAAATTACAAAGAATTCTTTATGGAAATAATGCGCAGCATTCCCAGCCACATCATCTCCATCAATTGCCATTGTTACTATGTTCACTTTGAGAGGATCATCATCTGTTCCAAAATAGGTTTTCAATGAAGTATCATCCCAAATCAATGTAAACAGATAAAAATCATCTTGAATACCTGTAGTATGAGTGTAATCTTTACCCCAGTTTGGGTAAGAGCCACCGTTCCAGCTTTCGCCCCAATGAAACCACGAATTAAAGTATTTTTCTTGTGTACCATTACTAATTCCTTTTGAGTTGCCCATTTCCAAAATATCAATTTCACCACATTTAGGCCAGCCCACTGAAGAATAATCCTGTCCCATTGCCCAAAATGCTGGCCATAAACCATTAGCCGTATGAGGTAATTTAATTCGAGCCACAATCTTTCCGTGTTTAAACGACATTTTATTGCTTGTTGTCAAACGACCTGAAGTACAGGTTTTTCCTGAATAACTTTCTTTTTTTGCAGTAATTATCAAGCAATTTTCTCCGCTTACAGGTTCTGTTCCAACAGAGATATTCTCACTTCGATAATATTGTAATTCGCTGTTTCCACCACCATTTCCGTTTACTTCAGGTGTCCAGTTAACTGAATTTAAAGTTGTTCCATCGAACAAATCCTGCCAAACAAGGCTGTAACCATCTGCATCAACTATAACCTGAGCTGTCTCTTCAACAGGAGGGTTTACTTGTGAAGTACAACTGGCATTGAAAATCACTATAAATACTGCCAGCGAAATTGTTTTAATAAAAATGTTATTCATTCTTTGTATTGTTTATTTAGTTATTTTAATCCAGTTTAAGGTAGTTCCGCCATACAAATTTTTTATTCTCAATGTATGATTCTTTTTACTTGCGGGTAAATTAATGATTTCTGTTATCTAGCTATTTTCAGCATCCGTTTTCAGCAAGTCAACAAATCATATTCTATTTTTAAACGCAAAAGTTCAATCACTGAAAAGCCTTTTTTTGAAATCTCAACAAGTGATTGAACTTATAACACAACAACCTTAAAAAAGATATATATACTTTATTTTCGTTGATAGACTCTAACGTAGTCCACTTTCATTATAACAGGAACATCAAATATTGAATCATCTACAGTGCCTCCCATAGTGCCACCTATAGCTAGATTTAAAATAAAATAGAAATCTTTGTTGAATGGCCAATCTGTAAGCGTAGAGCCCACGTGTTTTTGCCACGCCGTTGTAGATTTCACACCGTCAATATAGAAACTAATATTGTCATCGCCATCGCTATAAGCTTTTTCCCACTCAATAGCATAAGTATGATAATTACCTTCGACTCCATCAATATACTGACGGTTAGACCAATTATTACCTCTCGAACCATTCTTCTCACTAGTATGGGTTGCATGCGAAATCATAGTTGGATCAGAACCGATATGCTCCATAATATCAATTTCACCACAATAAGGCCATCCAGAAGTCGCACCTAACATCCAGAAAGCAGGCCAAGTACCTTTTCCTGCAGGCAAACTGATACGTGCTTCCATCTTTCCATAAGCAAATACAGCTTTTGCTTTAGTAGTTATACGAGCAGAAGTGTATTTATTAGTATATTCTTTATAGGTTTCTTTTTTTGCTTCAATAATCAAGCTCCCATCTTCCAAGCGGACATTGTCAGTACGGTCAGTGTAATACTGTTTCTCACTATTTCCCCAACCATAACCCCCTATTTCATAATTCCATTTAGTTAAATCGAGGGTGTCACCATCAAACTCTTCAGACCAAACAAGTTCGTAGGGTAAATCGTCAGCAGTAACTGTAAAAACACAAGTTGAATATAACAAACTATCAACAGTAACTTTAATAGTAGCACTTCCTCTTGCAAGACCTTTAACAAGACCTTCTGTTACAATTGCTACTTTCTCGTTAGAAGATGTCCAAACCACAGTACCTTGAGCTTTATCGGGCAAAAGAGTGGCAATCAGAGCAACAGAATCACCAACAGCCAATACATCTTCTGATTTATTTAGCGTTACACTTTGGGCACTAACAATAGGCTCATCTGTTTTACAAGCTGTAAACAATACTAAAACAAATAACACTAGTGGAAGTATATGGGGAGTTAATTTCATATTATAATACTTTAAAAAAATGGTTGAGATTAGAATCTTATAAAAGCAAATTGACAGCGTTTGAAAATGCTATTCAGTTAGCTATTGGTAGTGCAGTGGATACATTCAAACCCACTGCACATTATTTTATTTGATAGCAATTATTTTTTGTAAATAAATACAGCATCAAGATCAAGTGTAGTACCAGCAACACCACCACTTAAAAATGCAAATAAATTATTAGCTGCATAATTACTGTAAGTTAATCCCATAGTTTTAAGAGTTGTCATAGGAATTTCAATTTCGTGCCATTCGCCATCGCGAGTAAAATCAGCAAGTGCAGGAAAAGTAACACCATTATCAACAAAACCAGAGGCACCGATTGTAAATTTAATATCAGTTTGACCGCCTAAAATTATTGCATGTGAAGCATTATCTCTACTTTTAATACCAATGTGTAAATAATAACCTTCAGGATTATCAGTAATTGCTTTTAAACTTGCAAGAGCATCTGTATTACTAGGAATATCAACGCTAATGCCTGCACCTGACCAGCCAACAGAAGCAACTGTTAAACTAACCCAACCTTCAACTTCTTTGTAGAAATTAGGACCAGTAGCAGTCCCTGCAGTATATGTGTCATCCCATACATATAAAAATCTTGTTGCATCATCTACACGAAAATCGGCTACAATTTTACTGCCTATTTTTTCAGCAGTAACAGCATCCAAAATAATAGGATAATACTCTGAACCAGTTAAAGATGGAGAGAAATCGGTACGTTCTGTTACAGTAATCATACAAGTAGCAGTAAATGAACCTGCAGTAGCTGTAATATTAGTTGAACCCATATTCACACCAAGAACGCGTCCACCAGTAACAGTAGCAATAGTAGGATCTGCACTTGCCCAAGTAATAGTTTCGGTTACACCTGCAGGTTGGATAGTAGCCACAAGAAGAGTAGTATCCCCTACACCTAATGACCATGTGGTTTCATCTAAAGTAATACCCGTCATTGTGACTTCATCGGTTTTACATGAGCTGAACAAAACAAGAGCCATGCTCAACGATAAGAATAAGAATTTTTTGATTTTCATGATTTTAAAATTTAATTGTTTGTTATTTATTATTATTATTATTATTATTATTATTAGTTTTATTTAATATAATGGATTTTGACCCATTGGATTTAATTCTATCTCTTGACTTGGGATAGGGAATAGTTCATGTTGCCCGGCAACAAAAAGAGACATTTCTGCTTGAGCTTCAGCAGTTTCTGTAGCCTTATATGCATCCATAGTTTCTTTTGCAACACCCCAACGACAGATATCAAACCAACGGTGTCCTTCCATGGCTAGTTCAACACGGCGTTCGTGACGAATAGCTTTTCGTAAATCATCTTGATTATCAGCATAAGTTCCGTAAGGAAATTCAGGTAATATTGCTTGACCTCCTCTTGCTCTTAAACGAACTTCTTCCAATGCTTTTTTCGCACCAACCAAATCATTAGTTTCCACACTAGCTTCAGCATACATCAATAATACATCGGCATAGCGAATCACTTTATTATTAATTGCACCACGAGTTGCGTGAGCTAATTTTGGAAATGTTCCATCATCATTCATAAGTGCATATTTGCGATTTAGATAACGACAGCCCAGATATATTTCCTGCGATGGAGTTTCAATTTGAGCATCGGTAGGATTAAGAATAGTTGCATCTCTTCGCGGATCATTTGTTTCATATTCATCATATAAATTTTGAGTGGGTTTATTAAATCCCCATCCACCACCAAGCAATGTAGAACGCGACCTTGTCAAAATAACTGTGAACGTACCACGAGTGAAACCCTCACCATCGCCATAGTCACTTGTTGGATCTTCCATATACTGAATTTCAAATACAGATTCAGGACCATTTTCACCTGCCAAGGTGAAATTATCGGCATAATTGGAAACTAAAGAATATTGATTTGATAACATGATAGAATCGCCCCAACGCTTAGCATCTGGATAATTATGATTATATAGATTTGCTTTCAACAACATAGCTTGTGCTGCACCTTTAGTAGCACGTCCTAAATCCGTTGAAGCATAATCACTCTTTAGCCAAAGTGTACTGTTTGCAGATTCCAAATCAGAAATGATTTGTGTGTAAATGGCATCTTTAGTAGCTCGTGGTTGCTTCCAGTCTGTAGTTGAAGTGATAGGCGCCGTAGTTAATGGTGTACCACCAAAAATGCGCACTAATCTGAAATAGTACATAGCTCTCAAAAATTTCAATTCGCCAATGAGTCTATTCTGCACACTAAGAGTCATAGTAGAGTCAAGAGTCATTAATGGAATTTGCTCCAAGGCCAAATTACATCTTCCAATTCCAATGTATTGCGTACGATAAAAATCAAGCAAGAAAGAGTTATTAGAATTTGTTTTGAAATTTTCAAAGTCGTATACATCAGCCATATCACCAATTGATTGGCCTCCTTTTAGCGCATCATCAGAAGCTACATCGCCAATAAACCATTCAGGAAAATAAGTATCATTGTATTCCCACATTAATGGAACATATGCTCCATTAGTTACTTCAATAGCAGTTTGACCTACTGAGAAATAATCATCGACAAGTGTTACGCCGGGAGTTGGTTCAAGTAACCAATCGTTACAAGAAGTAAGAAATATTGTTCCGGTAGCGAATAATATATAAATTAGTTTTTTCATTGGATTTTATATTTACCCCTAGCCCCTAAAGGGGAAAAGAGAAGTTATTACATTAAATTTTTATATCGATTAGAAATCAAGATTCACACCCAACATAATTGTTCTAGATTGTGGATAATTACCATAATCTACACTACTACCTACTTCTGGATCATATCCTGTATACTGAGTAAAAGTCAACAAATTACTTCCTGTAAAATAAATACGAGCTCTATTGATACTCACTTTTTTAGTAATTTCACTAGGAAGAGTATAACCAATCTGTAAGTTTTTTAACCTTAAATATGATCCACTTTCCACAAAACGACTTGAAGTTGCCATATTAAGCGATGTTCCATAAGGATTTGGAATTGTACCATCTACATTCGAAGTCGTCCACACATCACGCATGCTTGTACTTAGTGTAGCCTCTTCTCCTTTACCTTCAGTTCGCATGCGAACAGCATTATAAATTTCATTTCCGGCAACTCCTTGAAAGAATAGCTGCACATCAAATCCTTTATAATCTGCTCCTAAATTTAATCCATAAGAAATCCAAGGGAATGCATTACCAAGATCTGTTTTATCGTTATCATCAATTATGCCATCACCACTTATATCTTTGAATTTAGCATCACCAGCATGATAAGGAATTTTATCAGCGGCGTAACCAGACAAATAATCAGTTGCTTCAGCATCTGTTTTATAAATACCTTCATATTGGTATCCCCATAGAGTAAATAAAGCATATCCTTCATCAGATTTTACTTTATCACCGTAAATCACATCTCCACCATTAAGGGTTGTCAATTCATTTTTGATAAATGACACATTTCCACTTACAGTATAATTTACTTTTCCTATTTTATTTTGATGATCTAATGATAACTCTATACCCTTGTTGTTGATATTACCTACATTTGAAATAGGGTCATAACGGTTACCAACTTGAGCAGGTGCTTTTACATAAAGTAATGCATCCAAGGTATTCCGACTAAATAAATCAAGATTACCATTTAATTTTCCACCAAACAAACCAAAATCAATACCTCCATTAAGTTGTTCTGCAGTTTCCCAGGTTCCACCTGCATTTGGTATTGTAAGCATAGTAGATCCATTTGCCAATGTTTGAGTCTCACCTAACACGTAACTTACAAAAGTTGGTCCAGCCGAAAACATTACTGAATTAAATGCATCTGTAGGCACATTTGCATTACCAATTCGTCCCCATCCTAATCGAAGTTTTATGAAATCAAGATTTTCAATCCTTGGCATCCAGCTTTCTTCGGTAAGTCTCCACGCCAGTGCTGTAGAAGGAAAATATCCCCACGGCTTAGACGAGAATCTACTAGAAGCATCTCCACGGAAATTTAAGGTAACCATATATTTACTACCAAAAGAATAATGCACACGACCCAATAAAGAGAATAACCTACTACGATCTACATCATCTCCAGCATAAGATTTATCTTCAGTTGTCGACTTTAAATACCAGTTACTTTCTACAGGATTTAATATTGACGCACCCGATCCTCCCAATGTATTATAATTATACTCCTCAGTTGTTTGTCCAACCATAGCAGAAAAAGAGTGTTTACCAATCGACTTATTAAAACTCAAGGTATTTTCATATATCATTGTATTATAACGTGTAATACTGCTTTGAAAATAGTTTTTAGCAGATTGATCGTATGATGAATACTCATAAGCTTCTTTAAATAATTGACTGCGAACATAAGAGTGATCAAAATTAACGGAAGAGCGCCATATAAAATTCTTTACTGGAGTAAGCTCAACATACACATCACCCACCCAACGTTCTGTTCTACTTAATGGATGTGACATTTCAACCATAGAATAAGGATTAGTCACATTCTTGAAATTTGAAGAGGCTGCAATTTGGCCGCTTAAATCCACACCATTTATATTTACTGAACCATCGGAATAATGTGTCGGATCCCATGGCGCCATAGCCAAAGCAGCTGAAAGAACAGAAGCTCCTGGACTTGAACTATTATTCATTGCATTTCGACCTGAAGAAGTATTGAATGAAAGGTTCTGTCCAATTTTCAACCATTTATTCATTTCGTGTGCACTGTTCAAACGGAAAGTCAGTTTTTCGTAATTAGAACCAATGACTGTTCCATCTTGAGAGAAATAACCAGCCGATACTGTATATTGATCTTTTTTTGTTCCTCCATCAAAGGAGATATAATAATTCTGTATAAGTGCATTTTCGTTGAATACTTCATCTTGCCAATCAGTTTCCACCGAAGAATAATCGAAACCTGTAGGATTTGAATCTGATAAAACAGTTGGATAATAAGGAGATCTACCTAAACGATATAGAGATAACCATTTATTGAAACCATTATTTTTATAGTAATTCTTTTCAGAAGCTAAATTGTTTAAAGAAACAATTGTTTGGGCCATCTCATCGCGTTGCATCAGGTCTAGTTTATTCCAACGATTCTGAACACCTGTATAAGCATTAAATGAAATATTTGTTTTGCCTTCTTTTCCTTTTTTAGTTGTTACCAGAATAACTCCATTGGCACCACGTGAACCATAAATAGCAGTAGCAGAAGCATCTTTCAATACTTCAGTAGCTTCAATATCGTTTGGATTTAAGAAGGATATATTTGTCGTAATCATTCCATCTACCACATAAATTGGATCGCTACCACCCATAACTGAGCCAATACCACGAATACGAATTGAAGCAGCTGCACCAGGTTGACCACTATTAGCGTTTACAGTCACGCCTGCTGCGCGACCTTGTAAAGCTTGATCAAGACCTGAAGCAGGAGTTTTTTGTAAAGCATCGGATTTAATAGAAGTTACAGATCCAGTTAAATCGCTTTTTTTCATTGTACCATAACCGATTGCAACAACCTCATCTAAGAGTTTAGTGTCAGATTCTAGCACAACATTAATAACAGTATTAGCACTAATAGTTTTTATCACTTCTTTATAACCTATAAAAGAATATGATAACGAATTACCTTTTGGCACTTTAATACTATACTTTCCATCTAAATCAGTAACAACACCAACACCTGTTAGCCCTTTTACTATAATATTAACTCCAGGTAAAGGATATCCATCCTCTTTGGCTGTTACAACTCCCGAGACTTGCCATGCTTGTGCCCAAATTAATTGAGCAACAATTACCATTGATAAGAGTAAAATTGTTTTTTTCATGTTTTTTAAATAATTCATAATATTAAATATGTGAAGGATTTTCTAAATCAATAAAAATTCGTTGATTTTGTATATTGCAAATATAGATTGATATTGCTCAAATTAAAAACTTTCAACCTCACATTATTTCAATTTGAACTCAAAGTAAGTACACAGAATTACAACAATAATAATTATATTTAATTGATATACTGCATGTTACAAATTTCTATGTTTTGTAACATATTTCACGAGCTAAATCACAAATTAAATTAACAGCAATATTATAGATTTTATGTAATTATATCAAATCAGTCATTGACAATAAGAACCATTATTTTTTTAATCAACTTAAATATTTTTGTTTCAGTTTTATTATATACAAATAGAATATATTAACCTGATTTAAATCCAGCCAAAATAATTTGAATTTTATATTTACGCACCAAGTTATTATAAATCATTTTGACTAAAATATCTACACTACGAAAAATACTAATTTCATTTGACTTGCTTAATACAAGCCTAAAAGTATTGTTATATGGATTTGGATATACAACTGACAAATTAGTTGTATTTCATGTGATTCAGTTGCACTTTCTACAAACACACGAATATTTTCAAATGAGGAGAGACTTAGATTATTTGTTTCTGTCGATTGACTTAGGTACAATTTATACCGATTGCAGAAATAATATAGTTCAATTTCGACAATGTCTCATTGTTCTATTTATTTCTATGCATCGACATTAACTACAGTAGACTTATAAAATAGCTTTGGACTATTTTATAAGTACAAGTGATATTATTTGTTTGTACAAATTGAATTGCCCTATATATATTAAACGGTTACTAATGTTAACAATAATGTGTGTCAAATAGTTCGCAAACAACTGAATAACAACTATAAAAATTTTAAATATACAATTTAAGATTACAAATCAGCACACAGATTAAACGGAACAACTGGTATTCCTGTGAAAACACAGTTAGATGTTACTTTTGTTATCTTAAACAATATAGAAATTTTCAAGAAACTCAGCAGAAACAATAAACTTGTTGCTATAAAATAGCAAGTTAGATTAATTTCGGATAATCATTTTTCAGCCAATACTTTAACTTCGTTAATCGTTCCAATTCAAACTTCACACTTTCTCCACTTTGGCTGTCTTTCGATATCCAGACTTCGAATTCGCCGAGTTCAGCGTAATACGTATTATCGTTGTGCCAAAAGCCAAGTTGATCGGGACTAATTTCAAATTGCAGCTTTTTAGTTTCGCCTACTTTAAGGTCGATTTTCTGAAAAGCTTTTAGTTCGCGTACCGGACGAGCCAAAGTTGCTACCAAATCCCGCACATAAAGTTGTACTGCTTCTTTAGCATCGTATCTACCTGTATTTATTATGCTGCATTCTGCAGTTATTTTCCCGTTTTTATTGAGTTGGGTTGATGATAAATTTACTTTTGAGTATTCAAAACGGCTGTATGATAAACCGAAACCGAATGGGAACAATGGTTTATCGGCTTACATGTAATGCTTCTTACGATAGTATTGTAAAAATTGAACATTTTGATGAATCAAAAGGGTTTCATTCTCTTCAAAACAATAAAATCTTCAAAATTAACCAACAAATTGTCTTTTCAACTGGGAATGGATTTTACAATTACAATGCTAAGGAAAATAAAATACAGAAGTCACAGCTTCTGACAAAGCTTTTTGGAACACCTTTTTTTTCAAAAAAGCTGCTCGAAACTCCAAAGGGAAACATTTGGTGTTATTCACTTTCTTCAATGATATATGCCTTAAAAAAAGGAAACAATACATATAGCATCGATTCAATATCATTTAGCGGTTTGAAAAATAAACTCATATCTGGCTTCGAGCAAATGTCATACATAAACGATTCAAGCTATATTGTTGGTACAGAAGATGGTTTTTCATGGATCAACATTCATTTAATAAATAGTGAACACAATAGGTTTAAGTTGTCAATCAGTGGTATATATACTACAAACGAAGGAGATTCGCTTATGTGTGGTTTTGTTTCACAGAAAGATTCTGACAAGTATAAAACCTTCATTTGGAAAAATAACTCTATCCGTTTCGAATTTGTAGGTACTGAATATCAGGTTGAAAATTGCGTTGTTTATAGCTTTATGTTAGAAAATTATAACAACGATTGGTCTCAGTATTCAACGGTAAACAACAAAGAATATACAAATTTGCCAAAAGGAGATTATATTTTTAAAGTAAGAGCAAAAAACATTTTCAGCTCCGAAACGGCAGAAATATCCTATCGATTTACCATATTACCACCTTGGTATCAAAGTAATTTAGCTTTTGCTATATATCTTTTTATAGTGTTATTGACACTTTATTTTCTTGTACAAAAATTCAAAAAACATTTAGAAAAAGGAGCCCGTGAAATGGAGGCACTTAAAGAAGTGGAGATAAAGGAACAGGAAAAACGTTTTAAATTGGAGGCAAAAGAAAAAGAGATTATAGCTCTGAAAAATCAGAAACTACAGTACGAATTACGCCATAAATCGCAGGATTTAGCCAGCTCAACTATGAATCTGATTCGTAAGAATGAAATTTTACTCGAGATATCACAAAATCTTGATAAAATTGGAAGTGAGTTAGGAGAAAAAAATGAAACAATTTCAATTGTTTGGAAAATAAGAAAAATGCAAGATGAGATCAAAAATAATGTTGAGCATGATCATAACTGGAAAAAATTTCAGGATAATTTCGATTTGGTTTATGAAAATTATTTGAAGAGATTGAGTGAAAACTACCCTATATTAACCAATAGTGATAAAAAATTGTGTGCTTACCTTAAAATGAATCTTTCATCGAAAGACATTGCTCCTCTTTTAAATATGTACTATCGAAGTGTGGAAATGAGTCGTTATCGATTACGAAAAAAGATGGAACTGGATAGAGATAAGTAATTGAAAACAAATAATGTCGTATTTTCATGAAAAAATTTAAGAATAGAACGCTGATTTTCACTGATAGAGTGGATTTGAAAAAACGGATTTGAATTCCGATAAATCGGAATGATTTACAGATAGTTGCGTCTTAATCATCTTGCCGAAGGCAAGAAAAATCCGTTTTGTTTTATCCTTCATTTTCCGATAAATCAGCGAAAATCAGCGTTCTATTAATGTTTCTAATTGGTACATTTATTTGTTCCATTTACTTATTAACCTTGCTGATTTTTTACAAAATTTTTAAGGATGAATTAAATTCATTATTGAGTAAAATAAACGCAAAAACAAAATTTTAGCTTATATTTTTATATAATTGTTTCAAAACATTCAGAATTTTAAAAATTATCTCTTTTCACTTTTATCGTACATAACATTGATCTTCTGATTGTTAACAAACATTTCGATAAGATATATTATTAGTTTGTTATTGTAATTATATTCCTCCAATAATTAATAAAACAAAATTATGCTATAAAACATGAATCATTCATTCGTTTTTCGCATCAATTTGAGTTATTTTTGTATACCTAAAAATGTAAATATTCAAAATACAATTAAAAATAAATCTATTATGACAGTTAAAGAATTAAAATCAGCTTTCGAAACAGCTTATGGCAAAGCAGCCGAGGCAGTGTATTTCTCTCCGGGACGTGTTAATCTTATTGGCGAACACACCGACTACAATGGTGGTTCAGTATTTCCATGTGCATTGAGTTTTGGGACTAATTTATTGATGGCCAAAAACGACAAAAAGGTTATGAATTTCAAATCATTGAATCAACCTGAAGTCGTTACACTTGGTTTTGACCAACTAACAACTCCGCTTGATAAATCGTGGGTAAATTATCCACTGGGTGTAATTGCACAGTTTGTAAAACGTGGTGTTGCTATTACTCAGGGCTACGACATGTTGATTTGGGGAAACGTACCTAATGGTGCTGGACTTTCTTCTTCAGCTGCATTAGAAGTAGTAACTGCTTTTGCTTTCAACGATCAATTGGGAACAGGATTCAACCGTACTGTTTTAGCTCAAATCGGTCAAAAATCAGAACACGAATTTGCCTTGGTAAATTGCGGAATTATGGATCAGTTTGCTTCTGCTAACGGAGCTAAAGACCATGCCATTCACTTGAATTGCGACACCTTGGAATTCGAATTGGTGCCTGTAAAACTGGAAGGTGTAAAAATTTTAATTTCAAATACTCACAGTCCTCATAAATTAGATTCAGGTGCTTACAATCAACGTGTGGCTGAATGCCAGTTAGCTGTTAAACAACTAAATACTGTTCATCCATTGAAATATTTAGCTGAATTAACCGAGGCAGAATTCAAATCAATTGAGTCGGCTATTACTGATCCTGTAGCTCATAAACGCGCCCGACATGTAGTAGGTGAAGTGCAACGCACTTCTGATGCTGTAAAAGCATTGAAAGCGGGTGACTTGGTTTTATTCGGTCAATTAATGAATGCTTCTCACGTATCATTGCGCGACGATTATGAAGTTACTGGTCCTGAATTAGATTGCATGGCTTCCGAAGCATGGAAAATTGATGGTGTTATCGGTTCACGTATGACCGGTGGTGGTTTTGGCGGCTGTACCGTTTCGTTGGTAAAAGACGAAGCCATTGACACTTTCATCAAAGAAGTAGGTGCTGCTTACGAAGCAAAAATTGGTATCAAACCTGAATTTTACATTGCCGAAATTGGCGATGGAGCATGTAAAATTGATTAAACCCCCTGCCCCCTAAAGGGGGTTCCGGGACGCTAATATATAAAACAGTTTATTAATCTCACTAACACAAAGCCCCCTTTAGGGGGTTGGGGGTCATATGAAAACAGTAAAAGATTTAGAAATAGAATTGAACGGTAAAGTAGTTTCACTTTATACCTTGTTCAACAAAAATGGTATGTCAGTTGACATAACCAATTACGGTGCTAAAATTATTCGTTTAATGGTTCCTGACAAAAATGGAAAATTTGACGATGTGGTAATGTCTTTCGACACATTGGAAGAAGTGATGGAGAAAGAAATTTACTTCGGTGCTGTATGCGGTCGTTTTGCCAATCGTATTAAAGATGGCAAATTCAGTATCGATGGTGTAGAATATACATTACCGATAAATAACGGAACCAACTCTTTACATGGAGGAATTCATGGCTATAACGAAAAAGTGTGGACAATAAAATCAGTTGCACAACAGGAACTGGTATTGGAACTTTTCTCTGCCGATGGTGAAGAAGGATATCCTGGCAATTTAAACATTACTTGTACTTACAGTTTGAGCGATGAAAATGAAGTCAAAATTCATTACGAAGCCACTACTGATAAAGCAACAGTTATTGGGTTGACAAATCACTCCTATTTCAACTTAAAAGGAGCCGGAAACGGAACGATTAAAGATCATCAACTACAAATAAATGCTGATTTTTACACGGTTTTGGATGAATCATTTGCATTAACAGGCGAAATTCGTCCGGTGGATGGGACTCCATTCGATTTCCGCAAGGCAACAAAGGTTGAAGAGCGCGTTGACGATGAAGTGTATGTCCCGGGTTGGGGAATTGATAATAACTGGTGTATCCGTAAAGACCAACAAGGCGATTTGGCCTTAGCGGGATACATTTACGAGCCAACAAGCGGACGTAAAATGGAAGTATTGACCACACAACCGGGTGTCCAAATTTATACAGGAAACTGGGTAGAAAATGTCATTGGTAAAGAAGGTAAAAAATACGACCGTCAAGATGCCATTTGTCTGGAGACACAAGGTTTTCCAAATTCACCTAACGTAGCACATTTTCCAAGTTCATTACTTCGTCCGGAAGGGAAATACGATGAATGGTGTGTGTATAAATTTTCAATTGAATAGTTACCAGTGGCTTTAGGTCTGCTTGTCACATTGAAACAAAAAGCAGAGTTACCGTTTGGTGGCTCTGCTTTTTTTCTATTTAAAGCCTATTTTTACCGCGAATTTGCCAGAAAATATCATCAGACTCCAAGAGAATACCGGAGTCAAAAATAAAAATTAATTGGCTCTTTCTTTAACTGCAGAAATTTGAAATCATTCTTTTGATTATAATTTACAACTACATGTAAACTTTTATTTATCCGTATTGTCATTAACTTTCAAAGACCAGATTTGCCATAATACTTTTTTTATAAAAAAAAGAGATCCGATTGAATTCGGAGTTCATTTTTAAGATTAAATGAATTATTAAAATAAAAATCATGAAAAAACTCTTACCCATATTCGTTCTGATCGTTATGAGTTGTACAACAATTACTTAAAAAATTTCGGCAACTACTTATTATGTTGCCCCCACGGGTACATTTACATCCAACGGAACTTTTTCAGATCCTTTAAGTTTTTCAACTGCTATTGGCAAAGCTCTGACAGGGGGTGATTCATTGATTGTCAGGGGCGGCATGTATAGTTTTAGCAGTATACAACAATATTCTAAGTCAGGAAATTCAACAAATTTTATCCATTTTGTCAATTATCCGGGCGAAACACCAATTCTTGATTTTCGGCATGAAGCCTATAGCAGCAGTAATCAGGGTGTGAAAATATCAGGTAGTTATGTTCATTTGAAAGGAATGATCATTCAGGGAGCCGGTGATAACGGTTTACAAGTTACTGGAAGTTATAATAAAATTGAGAATTGTACTATGCGTTGGAACTGTGATTCAGGTTTGCAAATGAAAACAGGAAGTAATAATTTAATCCTGAATTGTGATTCGTACGAAAATTTTGATTATAAATCAGGAGGTATCACTTCCCCAGACTACGGTGGAAACGCGGATGGTTTTGCGGATAAACAATATACAAATAGCGGCACAAATACCTACAAAGGATGTCGTTCATGGAGAAACGGTGATGACGGGGCTGGGATAGTTATGAAAAAATAGGTAACACGGCTTACGACAGTTGCTGGTGTTACAACATGACGCCTGCTAGCTTTGACATGAGTAACAATATCCGTTTTAGAACCGATAGTGCATCTTGGTTTTATCAGTTTAAAAGTACAAATTATGTGATAAAAAATTATGGTAACGGCAACGGATTCAAATTGGGTGGGAATTAGACTGCCAATAATGCAACATTAAACAATTGCGTTTCGGTTGGCAATCCGGTGAAGGGATTTGATCAGAATAATAACAATGGTATTATGACCATATATAACTGTAGCAGTTACAATAACGGATATAATTACGGATTTACGAATAACACCTACGGCACGCTGATTATCAAAAATAGTGCATCGTTGACAACAGCTAAATCAAACTCCTTCAATTGTAAATCGGTTACACAGGCTTTTAATACATGGAATTCAGGATTTTCATGTGTCACTGCTGACTTTGTCAGTTTAGACAAAGCTCAAATGCTGAATGACCGTAAAAGTGATGGTTCGTTACCTGAAATAACGCTTTTACACTTAACATCAACCAGTGGAATGATAGATAAAGGAACAAATGTAGGATTCCCATTCTTAGGTGTCGCACCCGATCTGGGTGCATTTGAGTATTCTATCACGAACGCCATTCAACCGACTTTTTCAAATGGAAGTTTAAAAATATATCCCAATCCGGTCAACGAAAAAGCAATCATTTCACTTGATGCTTCATCGAATGATGCGCTGACTATTCAGTTTTATGATATGACCGGGAGAATGATTTTCAACCTGAAGGAAACCATAACAGCAGGTAAAAACGAGTTTGAAATCAATACTGAATTCTTGAGTAAAGGAAATTATATTTGTAAAATACAAGGAAAGGAAGTCTACTTAAGATTTAAACTGACAAAGTAATTCAGGTATTATTAAAAAAAGGAAGGAGTCGTTCGCTTGAACTTCTCCTTCCTTTTTTAATTCTATTCAGATTATTACCTGAAGTCAGACCTCGAATAAAAAGAAACTATTTCACCTGAATTGCGACTTTGCTTTTTACATCTGCTGAAGAAGCAGCATTGCAGAGAACAAATTCTCCCACTTCAACTTTCCAACTGTGAGTTGTGTTATCGAAAAAAGCGAGATCTTTTACTTTTATTTCCAACTCAAGAGTTTGGGTTTCGCCGGCTTTCAGAAATACTTTTTTGAAGGCTTTCAGTTCTTTTTCAGGACGCAGAACCGATGCTTTCGGTTGAGATGCATATACCTGAACGGCTTCTGCACCATCCACTTTTCCGGTATTTTTTACAGTAAATGAAATTTTTATACTTTCATCGGACGAATAGATTTTTTTATCCGTTGCAATTTTTCCGTATTGGAAACTTGTATAAGATAATCCAAAGCCAAAAGGAAACAAAGGCTTGATTTTCTTTGTATCGAACCAACGGTACCCCACAAGGATATCTTCTTTGTAAATTTCATTAATACTGTCCCCGGGATATGCAATGCTGCCATAAGAATGAGAGCCGTAATCGGAGAGTTTGGCACCAAAGCTAAACGGCAATTTCCCGCTTGGACTCACTTCTCCCGAAAGAACGTTAGCAATAGCGTGTCCTGCCTCGGAACCACCGTACCATGCCTGAAAAAGCGTTGTAGCATTGTTTAACCAAGGCATTTCGTAGGCGTTACCACTCAACATAACCAATACAATCTTTTTATTCGCTTTTTGAAGTTCGGTAATCAATTCATTTTGTTCAAAAGGCAGGCTATACGATATTCTATCGTCGCCTTCGCTGTCCTGTTGTGAGTTTTTATTCAGACCACCCACATAAATCACTAAATCGGATTTTGCAGCAAGTTCCACCGCTTCTTTTCTAAGTTTTGCTGCCTCGTAAGGCGATTTATTCACTTTGTCATATTCCACTTTCCCCGAAGCATAACCCATGGCGTACGTTATCTTGTCAGCCCCGAATTTTTCTTTCAGCCCCTGTAAAGGAGAAATTTCATGTTTAGGTTTTAGTTCGGATGAGCCACCGCCTTCGGTAAGAATACGGGTTGCATTTTCGCCAATTACGGCAATGGATTTATAGTTAGAGGCATCAATTGGTAGGAGATGAGCCGTATTTTTTAAAAGCACTGCTCCCTGTTCAGATACAGTTCGTCCCACCGCGGCATGTTCTTCAGTAGCCAATGAGCCGAAAGGTTTATTGGTATTCATGGCAGTACGGAAAATAAGACGAAGAATTCTAGTGGCTTTTTCATCAATGTTGGAAACGGGAATTTCACCAGATGTTAACAATTGAAGATAAGGATTGGCCAAATAATAATTATCATAAGCATTTTTTGAATTGGAAGTAAACCCATCGGTTCCGGTTCCCATTTCGATGTCTAAACCATTTAAAGCGGCTTCTTTGGTATTATGCGCTCCACCCCAATCGGTAATGACACAGCCATCAAATTTCCATTCTCCTTTCAGGATTTTATTTAATGTTAAATCATTTTCACAGGCATAAGTCCCACGTATTTTATTGTACGAGCCCATAATAGACCATACTTTTCCTTCGGTAACGGCAGCTTTAAAGGCCGGAAGATAAATTTCGTACAATGCCCGGTCGCTTAATTCTACATTGATGTGTCCGCGCCATTTTTCCTGATTATTCAGCACATAATGTTTTACACAGGCGGAAACTCCATTTTCCTGAATTCCATGAATATAGGGAACAACCATTTTTGAAGCCAAGTAAGGATCTTCACCGAAATACTCAAAATTACGACCATTCAGGGGTGTACGATAAATGTTGACGCCCGGCGCAAGCAATACATCTTTACGACGGTATCGGGCTTCTTCTCCAATTGCTTTACCGTAGATGTGCGACATTTGGGGATTCCAGGTTGCTGCCAAACAAGTCAAAGCCGGAAAAGCGGTACATGAATCGTTCGTCCATTCGGCATGTCCCCAGCTATCCCAAAGAATTTCCATTCGTACACCATGAGGTCCATCGCTCATCCACAACTCAGGAATTCCCAAACGAGGAACACCGTGTGTGCTGAATTTAGATTGTGCTGTACATATTTTTACTTTTTCTTCCAATGTCATTCTTGAAAGAGCATCTTTTACACGCGCTTCTATAGTTTGTGTGTTATCTAAATAAATAGGATTCATTTTTTGCGCATTTGCCTGAAGTACCGCTCCCAAGAGTATAAAAAACAGGGCTGTTTTAATTTTTTTCATTTTGAGATGAAGATTAAAATTTTTTCATTTTTGATTAACATGTAGTTGGAACTGATTTGAACTTTTGTCGACAAAAGTGTACTATCATTTATCCATAATGCAAATTTATTGATTATTATTTAGATATTTGAGACAATATGTGTCTATTATAGGAGCCATATGGTTTTTTAGCGGATTAAATGTTTTAAATAAGGGGTCAATTGGTTTATGAAAGAAAAAATAACAGACGAAAGCTATAAAACTTTTGGCTGTTATTAAAAAGTGAGAGAGCACTTGTCTCTTTTTTTAAAAACTAATCCTTAACACATCGTACAGAATATCCTGTTCGTTTATCAAAAGTAGAAGACATAAGGTTCGAATTTAAATAATTCATACTTCTATAATATCCATCAATGGATGACATCTCAGATAGACCGTATGCAGTACCAACCGAATTTGTGCCATAAGCACGTATATAACAGCTAGTATTTGGAGTTAAATTTCTTAGAAGACTGGTATAACTTCCAGCCCCGGAGCCATTCTTTGTTATACTGTCCGCTATTGTTGGTTCTGCTTTTTTACTCTAACAGACACCTTTCATAATAATATCCGGACCACCATAATCTGTGACATCACCTCCACTCAGTGCGCTGGTTGTTTTAATTTTTGTAACAGTTTGTTGAGTAGTAACAATTGCCGGCTCTGATACTTCTTTTTAATAATCTGTAAACTGGAATAACACACTCGCAATTAATATAAGTGAAATTTTAATGAATTTTCTTTTCCTGTTAATAAATTTTGTTTGCAAATTAAAAGTTATTTTTCGGATAGTTGTTTAAGACTATTTGTATTGCTACAATAGCTGCATCGGCATTAAGTCATTGACCTGAATAAATCAATTGATTAATAGAATTACACAACTGGCTAACTGTTAGATATATTAATTTTCTGAACTCAGAAAATGAATTAGATTTGGGGAAGTATCAATTACAACTATTCAAAGTCTATTAAATTATTCACAAATAGAAACTAATAATTTAATATTTCAATTCTTTATTCATAATTTTTCAAAATACAGCAACATGTCTTCTCTTTAGTGTTAACAGGGATTTGATTTAAGTAGAATACATAGAAACGAATAAAATGTGACTACTGAATAGCTAATGGTTGTTTCATTTATTTTATTCGGGAATATTAATCACAACTTTTTGATTCGCTTTTAAAGAGATTATCAATAGATTGTTTTCGAGATCAAAGTTACTAAATTTCTGTTTCAACTTGTTTTTATCCCAGTTTGCGGGAATTTTTATTCTGAATGTATTGGGAACTGATGCTTTCAATACTATGGCCTTTAAAACTCCTCGTTCCCATTGGGATGAAACCTCACCACCTCCACGAACTTTCAACCCTTCAAAATGTCCAGTTTTCCATGCATCAGGCAAAGCAGGGAGCAATTCAATATATCCGGCATGACTTTGAACCAGCATTTCGGCAATACCTGCTGATCCACCAAAGTTTGCATCAATTTGCAGCGGTGGACAGGAACTGAACAAATTCGGATATGTTCCCCGATGACCGTTTTTTTCACTCACAGGTTCTAATAAATCTTTTAGCAGTTTGTATGCATGATTTCCATCTTTCAATCGCGCCCAAAAACTAATTTTCCAGGCCATTGACCAACCCGTTGATTCATCACCCCGTCGTTCCAAAGTGGTTTTGGCGGCTTCCATTAGTTTGGGAGTCTTTTCGAAAGTCATTTCATTGGCCGGGTACAAACCATAAAGCTGGGATACATGTCGGTGATGGACATCAACTTCTTTATAATCTTCCATCCATTCCATTATTTGTCCCTCTTTTCCAATACTGTCCGGTGCAAGCTTATTCCGTTTTGCTATAAGTTCCCGAATCAATTCTTTGTCTTTTCTCAATAATTTCGCAGCTGCAATGGTATTGCTAAACAATTCACGGACAATTTGATTGTCCATAGTGGAGCCGGCACAAATATTTAGTTTTTTACCTTCATACCAATAAGCATTTTCCGGTGAAGTTGTCGGAGCTGTAACCAAATATCCATTGCGCGGATCTTCAACCAACATATCGGAAAAAAATTCCGATGCACCTTTCAGAACAGGGTAAACAGACGCCAGATAGCTTTTATCCAACGTAAATTCATAATGCTCCCACAAGTGCTGACAAAGCCATGCGCCCGAAGTATTGGTTGCTCCCCACGAGGGATCTTCGGAAGGCGAAGTAAAGCCCCACACATTCGAGATCATATGAACTACCCAACCACGACTGTTATAATACACTTTTGCCGTATTTTCTCCCGGTTTCACCAGCCTTTTTACATAATCGACCAGGGGCAGTTGTAATTCGGATAAATTTCCGACTTCCGCCGGCCAAAGGTTCATTTGCAAATTGATATTCAAATGATAATCTCCATTCCACGGCGTGCGAATTTGATTCGCCCAAAGTCCCTGAAGATTTGGAGGCAAAGAACCCTTGCGAGTTGACGAAATCAAGAGATAACGTCCGTTTTGAAGATACAAAGCAGCCAGATCGGCATCGGTAGAATCAGACACAAATGCTTTCAGCCGTTTATTGATGGGCAACCCGGAATTGGCATTCTTAGGTAACGATAGATTAACCCGATTGAAGAGTCTTCCAAACGCATTGATATGATTTTTTTTCAGTTCCGCGTATCTGATTTTTTCAGCTTTCGCGAGTAAGTCCAGCGCAACATTTTCAGGATCGGGTTGAAAATAATTTGTTGCCATGCTTACTAAAACCTCTGCTTCGTCGGCTTTTTCAACTACTATCCGATTGTTTTTATATTGAACATTACCACCTTTTAATTGCACTTTTACAGCCCCGTAATATTTCATTCCATTATCCGAAATACCATCGCCCGAAAGCTGTCCATGAATAACAAGTGTTTTACCATCCAATTCCACTTTGTATTTTTCGTCACGCTGCAATGAAAGTACAAAACTTATCGCTGACTTTTTATCCGCTGTAAGTTTGATAACGCCAACATCATTGTTAAATGAACTGAAATATTCCCTTTTATAATTGACATTTCCTTTTTGAAAGGATGTTGTAGCCAGCGCCTTGCTAAGATCCAACTCACGCCTGTAATTTGTAACTTTAGCTGTAGAATCCGGATATTGGAAATCAAGAAATAAATTTCCAAATACCTGATAATTTCCGTATGCAGCTCCTGCTGAGCCTGCGCCTTTACAGGTAAAGGTTTTATACATCAATGCCTGCGCTTCGACATTTTTTCCGGCGAACAATAACCGGCGAATTTCTGCTAAATATTGGCGTGCTTCAGGATTATCAGCATCTTGCTTTTGTCCCGACCATAAACTTATTTCGTTCAGCACAACCTGTTCATGATTCACTCCACCCCAGGGCATCATTCCAATGCGACCGTTACCCAAAGGTAAAGTTTCTTCCCAGATCGTTGCCGGAGAATTAAAATAATACGTCCAATCGGCGGCTTGAGAACTAGCAAATATGATTGTTACTACAAGTAAACAAAACTGTTTTTTTAAATTCATTCGATATTTTAATTTAAAGACTTTTCAGAGGCTATCTTTTTATTCTTGACAAAATTTACGGACAACTTATATCAATACATCTCAATTTCAGATAAAGCAATGACGGATTTCTGCGCTTCTTGTTTTAAATTAATCCGGAGTTGAGTAGTTGCAATCTTATCGAAGGACACGGTATTAACTGTATTTTCTATTGTCAAAGAGGGTGTTTTAATTACATTGTTTACAGGCAACCATTTTCCACCGCTCCAATATTCGATATTGTAATTATCCGGTTTTTTATAAGTCACGTTATCTGCATAAATGTAAATCTTGACAGTTGAAACAGAACGAATACACCCAAAATCAACTGCATACCAATCGTTTATAGACGTAGAGCCATACGTTGTCCATCTGTTCTTAATCTCCTGAAAATACCAGCAACGTCCATCAATTGCCTGATAAAGTGAATCGGGGATTGAGTTTACAGATGCAGATGGAGCCGGATAACCTTTCCTGAAAATATTCAAAGCAAAATTTATTGAGGGTTTTGATTTATTTATTATCGGTTTACCTATTTCAACCTCATATTTATTATTATCTTTTTTTACAAAAGCTTTTTCTCCATCAATAAATACAGTTAATCCTTTTCCAAGCTTGTATTTGCTTCCATCTTTATCATAAACTACTGTCATTTTATGTCCATGGTAAATAATATCCTCTAAACAAAAATATTGAATTGAATTGTCCACTAAAGGATTTATAATAAGCGTATTTCCTTCGGATGGTCGAATTCCGCAAAGACCTGTTATTATTAAATCATTATAGCCTGAATGGTTGTAATGATGGCTTCTTGATAAACCTACAATTGGTTTTCCGGTATCCGGATTATAATCTTCCTGAAGATCTAGCTGACCATTTGCAGTATAATGCTGCTTTGTGTATAGTCTCAATATTTTTAAATAATCCGATGTCTTGACTATGTTTTGAGAATAATTATTAAGCAGATTGGCCATGCCAACAAAGGCTTGGGTGGTTTGGAAAGGCCAATTGGGTCCATTCCATTGACATTCAGGATGAACCCCCTCGTAGCGATATTGCTTCATATAATACTGATATGTGGGTTCAACAGTACGTAATCCATATTTTCCTAACAATTCAGTCGAATCCATTAAATGACTCCAGGCAGCACTATATTTCGATGTGTTTTCAGGCAAATTATAACACCATGGAACAAATCCTGCTAATTCTCTGCCTCTGATAAAATCCCAATAATGAACAAATTTATTATTCACTTTATACCTGTCGATAAAATGTTGCAACGAATCGTTCCATAAACTGTGTTGTACATTTGCTTTTATATCGGCTGCTCTGTTTAAATATAACCGGCTCAGAGTAGTGTCTCCTTTCATTATAGCTATTTGGGAAATGGCTAATGCATTTCCATACATATAACTATTAATGGTTGGTCTAAAGGAATCGCCTCCTGTAAATCCATCCATGCCTCCAGAAGCATCAATGGAGGAAATGGTATATTCAGTTGCATCAGCCAGTGGCTCAATATAATATAGATTTTTGTTCAGGTCATAATGATCTAACCATAAGTTATAGATATGCTGCATAATGCCCAACTGATTGGTAATGAAAGCAGAATCGGCATTTACAAGATAGTTGGCAAAAGAAGCATAAGTAATTGCCTCGCTAAAATGGAGGTCGTTGCCGCCCCCTCTAAACATATAGTCGATATAACCATTTATAAATTTACTGTTTTTTAGCCAACGACCTTCGTATATATGAAACCCAGTAGCATCGTTTAGTGAACTATAGGGATCTTTATCCCAAGTCACATTGTCGAGAAACTCGGTAATCACATATCTACTTTCTCCAACGTTTCGAATATGCGCTTTATATAGCTTCCACCGATAATAATAAACTTCTTGAATCTTTTTATCAGAACATTCAAAAAAAGGGATATTCTCGATATACCATTGTGCATCTTCATTAAAATACTGCGAAGCCAATTTGTTAGAGTCAATTATGTTCCTATTTTTTGGCACGTTGAAACCTAAGCATACAAACCCAAAGACTCCAATTGTCAGGAATTTCAATATCAAATTATCCTTTTTAAATCTCATAAAGCTACTTGTTTTGTGTTAATTTACCCAACAGAAAGATGTTTTAAATCACAGTTTATTTTTCTGTAATTCCTTTCCAGCTATCCATACGGAAAGGTACAGCAGGAAAACCTTCTACATTTATCAGGTTACAATCAGGATTATCGCTCCATGCATATCGCACGGCAACCGAATTGGACACATTAACGGAACTTACAATTATTTCATTCTTTTGGATTAGTGCCGTAGCATTATAGAATTTATGATCCGCACCGGCGATTGTAAATTCACGTGGTGATAATTGGTCTGTAGTTTTAAGCCCCGAACCAATATCCGAAAAACTTATTCTGATAGAGTTTCCTTCAATTTTGAAACTGCTGAACATGGGTCCGGAAACCGTACCCGGTTTTCCATAAACCATTTTTTCAGCTTGTAAAGCCAATCTATATCCAACATCCTGTTTGTCTTTGGGATGAATACTTTCAGCTTCGCCTAAATCGATGGTACAAACCATGCCGGTGTTTGGTTGTACTAAAGCCATTGCCTGAGCTTCGCGTAATTCGGCCCATTCACTTTCCATGCGTTCGACTTGTCTCTTTTTATAATTTGGTAACTGAACATATAAAAACGGCAAATAACCCTGTTTCCAACGAATTCTCCAGTCGGTTATCATTAATGGGAATAATGTCCGGTAATTGTACGCCAATGTATCGTTTGCTTCACCCTGATACCATAAAATTCCTTTCAGCCCATAAGGTAATATCGGATAAATCATGGCGTTGTACAAGAAGGTTGGATAGTACTGGTAATTTCGAATTTTGGGAATTGATGGTTCTAAATCTTTCTTAAATTTCCATTTGCCGGCAATACTTATTTTTGTATTTCCATCCGAAATATACATTTCTTCAGCAGGCGGATTGAAGCCTCCACCACCCCACAGATAAGCCATGCGGACAGAAAGTAAGTTCTTCCCTTTATGAATAAATTTTGCAGGGATTGTATAAATATGGGTTGGATTTGCATTCCAAGCCGTTTTGCAAATCTCGTTTCCATTCAGATAAACCGAATAATTCATCTCCGGATGACCCAAATTCACCTTCACGTTCTTTGTCGAAAAATTATCAGGAATCTCAATTAATTTTCGCAACCAGATCATTCCTTCATAATATGGAATATCCGAAGTCTTCAAAATGGAAGGCATATTGACTTCCATCCACTTTGAATCATCATAAGAAGACTTGGGAATAGCTTTATCCATTTCGTTTTTCGGATGATAAACAATATCCCAAAACCGGATTAAATCCAGGCTGTCTTTTACAAAGTCATTAGAGGTTACAGAATCGTTCGCAATGACTTTATCCTTTGTAATAGTTGATGACAACAACATTTCTTTACTTGTCCATGCTTCAACAGGAGTTCCACCCCACGTAGCTTGTAAAATACCAATCGGTACATTTTCATCCGTATGAATTTTCCTAGCGAAATAATATGCAACTGCCGAAGCTGTTTTTATTGAAGTAGAATCACACACTTTCCATGAACCTCCTAAAATGTCCTCTTCAGGTTTTACGCTTTTATTATGTGTAACAAAAAAGAACCGGATATTGGGATAATCGGCTTGTTTAATTTCTTTCTTTGCGTCTTTCGCTTGCTGAACCTGCAATTCCATATTCGATTGACCGGATGCCAGCCAAACATCGCCTACCAAAACATCAACAAATTCAATTTTTTGTTCCGGTTTCTCTGATTGATAAACCACAAGTTTATACGGGCCGCCTGCTTTAAATTTCGGGAAATGAAGCATCCATTTTCCGTTTTCAGCGGTGACTCCTTTATTTACTGTGTTAGCAAACTGTGCTGTGATTTCCGTCCCAGCCGCTGCATTTCCCCAAACAGGGATTTCCATATCACGTTGTAAAACCATGTGACTACTGAAGACTTTGGGCATGGACACCTGGGCCGAAGCAGCAATACTCAGAGTAAGAAATAATAGGTTATATAATTTGAGTTTCATAAGTCTATTTTCTTGTAATTTTCCTTGCAATAATTCCCGCCATCACTTTCACGGCTCTTTCGTTGGGGTGAATGCTGTCTGGGAAATCAGCTCCCTGCCCACTCATACCATGATATAAATCAATCACCGGCAGCTTATTCTTTTGCGCCAGGCTTTCTACAATCGGAATAACACCATGCACGACAGTAGAATCATTGATTCCCCATTTGGTTTTAAAGACAGGAACCGGCAGACATAAATAAATCTTCGGATGGGTTAAAATCGTTTGGAAGGTATCAATCAATGCCTGATAGTCTTTTTCGTACTTATCGGCATGCCAGTTTTGGGGTTTGGTATCGTTTGTTCCTAATTTAATGACAATAATATTGGGCTTGTACACGAAAGTATTTGAAAACTCTTTGCAAATCCAATACGGAAAATCACCTTTCTTTTGCAAGGTTGTTGCACTTCTTCCGCTGTTTAAAACAGCATATTCCGGTCCAAGGATACTGTCGAGCATGACAGGATATGCGGTTTTACTTTGCACTTTCAGACCGTAACCTTCGGTGATACTATCACCAACACAAGCTACCCGAAGGATTTTATCGGAACAACCGCCCAACAGAAGAATGGACAGAAGAAGAAACATGTATGTTTTTTTTTGCATGATTTTATTTTTATACATAACACTTCAAAGGTTTTATATAGTAGAGCTTAACACATCTTATCCATAAATTCACCAATAGCTAATTGAAGATTACCGGTCAAATTCACATCAGTCGGAACGGCTTTCAATTGGAATTCGATATTATTTGAAACCAAAAGGGCTTTTTGTTTATCGAAAGATAAACGTAAGTTTTCAAAGACACGAAATTCAAGTTCTCCGTCCGAACTCATCGACACAAAAACGAGCTTTTGAAGTTTTAATACAGCTTTATCAAACAACAACCAAAAATAAAGCTTTGATTTTTCTGTTTCATTCGGAAGCAACCGTTTTATTTCGATAAGCGAAAAAATTTCAGATTCGAAGTGAAAAAGGGTTTTGAAATTATTCATATGTAATTCATTATTCTGTCGGTTTATTTTATCGGTTTATACTCGAAATTCTTAAATTTTACGATCCCATTTCCCATAGAGCAAAGTCCAAGTCGTAAACTTAAAAAGCCACTCAGTACATTATGATTATAAGAAGAAACTTCAACTGAATTTTCTATTTTATTCCACTTCACTCCATCGATGCTGTAATACATATCTACTGTATTATTGATGTCTTTTAGGCGGAGAAATACATGGTTTTTAATTTTTTCTTTCTCCGTTATGAACTGCCAGCCACGAAGATCAGCTAAAATATTTTCCTTGTCAACCAATATACCAGAATGTGCAACTTTGTTATAGAAAAGCACCAATCCACCCGTTGCATCGCCTTTGATAAACATCTCTACCTGTGCTATGTACGAATGGTTCGACGGAATGCAAAGCAAAGGAGAACAATTCCCTACTGAATTGCCTTTGGCCTCTATTGTCAAACCACTTTCATCAATATGAAACCGGGTGGTGTCATATTCCCCAAAAAATTTCCATTGAGGTTTTAAGTCATTACCGTCAAAATTATCATTTAAATTGAATGAAACAGATGAAACTATTCCCATTGGCCTTTTGATCGGCTCATCTGTTTTAATACTGTCAGGGGTTTTAAACCAACCGTCATTTGTCCATTCAATGGGTTGAAGCAAGGTTTGACGACCCATATTATAGTGTCCGTTTTCATAACCATGAAAAACTGTCCACCAATTTCCTTTTGCGTCTTCGAAAATCGTACTATGCCCTTTTGACCACCATTTTTCAGAACTGTATTTTGTTCTGATAATTGGATTGTAAGGTGAATTTTCCCATGGACCGAAAGGAGATTTTGAACGTGCAGAAATAACCATGTGACTTGTTGCAGGACCGGCAGTTCCACCTTCGGCAGTTGTCAGATAATAATAATCACCATGTTTAACAAGCTTCGGCCCTTCCATACAAAAACATTCTATTGTCCAGTCGCAGGGAATTGCCCATCCATCGTAAACATGTTTCGGTTCACCAATAATGGATAGTCCATCTTCTGACAAAGGAACATAATCACCGTTACTAAAATATAAATACCTTTTTCCTTCTGGATCTGTAAAATGACCGGGATCAATATTACCAATTTTCAAATCTACCGGATCACTCCATGTACCATTCATTGAATCGGCAGTTATGACGTAGTTTTTATTATTTGCCGGAAAATAGATATAAAATTTGTGCCTGTATTTTACCAGATCGGGAGCCCAAACCGAACCTACATATTTGTGCAATGCATTTGTTACAGGTGTCCAGTTAATCAAATCTTTCGAATGCCAGATAAGTAAACCGGGATAATATTCGAATGAGGAATGAACTATATAGTAATCTTTGCCATCACGCAATATACTTGGATCCGGGTAATCACCTGCAAAAATCGGATTCAAAAAATACCCATCACCTTTATTATTCGTATTAGTTTGATACTGTGCATTTGCTAAAAAGCTCAATTGAATGAGCAAAGTAATAATTATAGATCTTTTCATTTATAAGATAATTTTCTTTATTGCTTAATAAGATTCAAAAAGAAGACATCATTCTCCCGAAGTTCAAGTTCCTTTACAAAGGGTTCATTTGATTTTACAGTTATCGTTTCAGTAGTAGTTGGCGAACCATCATTTTGTTTTTTTATTTGCTCCACTTGCTGTTTTGTCAACTGATTTGGTCTGCCCATAGCCAGATAAGTTGCATATGCATCATTCGATTTATATCCAACTTTGTAAATTCCCAGTTGATATTTTCCTTGGGGTATGCCAGATAAGTTGATACGGATTATTCCCTTGGATTTTGCTGGTAAATCCTTGATGTAATATGCCTGATTGTTGATGGAATCTTTGGGAAGTGTGTTGGTGAAGTCCCAAAGCAGGATCTGTACATTCCCTTTTGCATCTTTACAAACCCAGGAAGTCGAATCAGTATCTATCAATTCCGTTCCACCAAGTTCATTCATAAACTTATAGGAATAAAATGCCGGTTTATTAATGCCTTGTGTATTTAAAAGCCCGAAGCCTCCGTGAAATGGAGTAAAACGTGGTCCTGCTTCTTCAAAAATATCGGTGAAGACCCAATACGACATTGAATTGGCGGCATTGCCAACCTGTTTGATCTTTTGCAAAATATAAGCAGCCTGATGATAGCTGTCGTGAATAGGATCGGAAGGCGTGTACGATGAACTCCATTCGGTATAATGAAGTTCTAGATTTGGCATAGACGAATTACTGATTTGTTTCCGCGAATTCAGAATATCACCACTTACTGCCATTGGATCTTTATTCAGAACAGTTCCTGAATTTCCATATTCATCGAGATAACCTTGATTCACTCCATACGTGTGCGTACTGATAAAATCGAGTAGAAGGGAATTTTTACTACAGAATTCAATCATCTCAGGCACCCAAGCAGCTCCTGCAGTAGCTGGACCACCCACGCGGTAATCTTTGTTTACACTTTTAATGGCATTCACTGAATACTTGTACAACTTGAAGTATTCCTCTTGCGTTCCACTCCAAAAACCCGGCGATAAATTAGGTTCGTTCCAAACCTCGAAATACCATGTTTTCACTTCTTTCGCTCCATAGCGGTCAGTAAAATGTTGCGTCAGGTTCCGAATTAAATCAGCCCATTTATTATAATCTTTTGGAGGTGTTACATTTCCTCTCCACCAAAAAATGGTTTTGGAATCGCTTGCCAGAGCCGATGGCATAAATCCCAATTCTACAAATGGTTTCATTTCAATACTCAATAAATAATCATACAAAACATCGATGTATTGGTAATTATATTCCGGATCCCCATTTCTATCTTCCTTGTAAACTCCCATGTCGTCAGTCAGCAATCCATGCATACGAATGTATTTGAAATCACATGCTTTCTTCACATAAGCCAATTGCTGCTGCCAATCGGCTCGCAATCCTTCGTTTGCACGACCTGCACCGATGCATTCCTTGAACATGGTATTCAGCGGTCCTTTCACTTCGTTGAAATCGGCACTGATGTTTCTTGTTTTAGAAGTTGTTTGTGAATTAATCGCATTAATAAACGAAAAGCCAAGTAAGGTAAGAATTAGATATTTGGGTTTCATTTTTACTTATTATTAATTAAAGTTGAGTTTAGTATATAATTCACGCAAAGTCGCTAAGTTCGCAAAGAAAATTATTCTACAAAATGTTTTGACACTTACTTTTTACATCAGTAACCATCAAGAAATTAAGAACGCAAAGAGAAAAACTTAAAAGTTTTTCATCCGGTTCTCGGATTGTTCCATTAGCGACCTAGAAACTTTGCATCTTTGTGTTGAAAATTTTAAATTATTTCACCTGATATTTCACTCCATCTATTTTCCCTTTTTCAACCTGATATTCATTCCCTTTTTTATTCAAAACCAAAGTTACTAAAATATTATTCGAAGGCAAACAGACCAAACCTTTGGCAATGGATTTATCACCATAAACTTTCAATTCAATATTTGTCCAATCGATTTTATCAGTAGATTGTGCCAGTTTAGCATGAGGAATAACTGCTCCATCACGAACCAAAATGATACAAGGTATTTCTCCTGCCTCGATGTCATTCCAACCACGATCATAGGTTTTTCCGGTTTGATAATCAATCCATTTACCTCCCGGTAAATACACCTGACGGCCTTTGGTGTTTTCCATCAATGGCGCTACATAAATATCCGAACCAAAAAGGTAGGCATCGTCTACCGTCCATGCACCGGGATCGTTTGGAAATTCAACAAAAAGCGCACGTACCATGGGCAAACCTTTTTCGGTACATTCTTTTGCCTGTGCGTAAACATAAGGCATCAATTTATATTTCATTTCAGCGGATTCACGGAATGCTTTTACGAAACTCTCGTTATATAGCCAGGGTTCAGTGGGAGATGCTCCATGTGCACGACTGTGTGAACTCAGAAAGCCAAAAGGTAACCAGCGACGATATAATTGTTCCGGAGATGAAACCACAAAACCTCCAATATCGTGACTCCAGAAAGAAAATCCGCTGAGTCCGAATGACAAACCGCCACGCAAATCTGCTTCCATGCCAATGTTGGTATTGGCAGCATCGCCACCCCAATGTAGTGGATAACGCTGACTACCAGCCCAGGCACTCCGTGCCCAGATAATATTGTCACCTGTAGTTTGTTTGGTTATATCAGCCACGGCTTTGTTATAGCGTAAAGGATATAGATTGTGTTCGTACCAACCGCCACGGCCCGAAGCGTAGATTCCTTCCAACGGTGCAGCCTCGCCAAAGTCGACTTTGATGGCTCCAACACCCATCTTCAACAATCCGGCAAGTTTATCCTGATACCATTTTACCGTGTTTGGATTGGAAAAATCCAGCACAGCATCTTCGTACGGCATTTCACCTTTGCTGTTTTTTACAATTAAATTTTTATCAATAATCTCAGTAAAAAATTTATTTTGGGGTGTAAAATAAGGCAATTGCCAAAGTGAAATATGAAAACCTTCTTTCTTCAAATCATTAATCATCTTTTGAGGATCGGAGAAACGGGAAGGAGAGAATTTATAATCACATTGCCAGTCATTCTCGAACCAACCGGTATCGAAATGAATAACATCCGATGGAATTTTATTTTCACGCAATTTGGCAGCCACTTCATATCCTTCTTTTTGCGAGAAATAAGTAATCCTGCTCATCCAGGTACCGAACGACCAAAGCGGTGGCATGGATGCTTTGCCGGTAATATCGGTATATTCATTCAAAATATCTTTTGGTTCGCCTATAAAAACGAATAAATCCAACGCTTCATCGCCCATAAAAAGTTTATTGGCACCAACGTATGTATTTCCAAAATCGCAGGTAACAGGTGCGGAAGTATGCATAAACATTCCGTAACCACGGCTGCTCATAAAAAAAGGAATGGGTTTGTACATGGCAGATGTTTCCGGACCTTGCGGATCGGTAACAAACAAGTTGACTATTTGCCCGCGTTTATCAAGTTTAGTAAATGACTCACCACAACCGAAAATCTTTTCGTTGGGAGAAAGTGAAAACACAGGATTTATTTCGCGACTGTTATCGATTCCTTTTTTGATAAAATTGAAAGGTATCACTTTCACCTGAGTAGTATCGTTATCCACCCAACGTCTGGTATCTGTGAGCATTTTGCCATTTGCATCCATCAAAATGATTCGGAAAGGATTTTCTTCAATCAATAATTTACCGAATTCACTTTGATACTCGTAACCAGTTTTTGTTTTGCTATATTTCCAGGAAGTATCCTTTCCCGGTTCTTTTACTAACATAGGCGAATCGAAAGGTTTCGGTTCTACCGGTGTTGTGAGCATTCGAATTCTCAATGTTCTTGGCGTTATGAAATCGACCGAAAAACTCAGTTCCGGATTTTGTTGGTACGCTTCGCCCGGAAAGTCGAGCATTTTCAAATCCTGAGGTAAGATCGTATTTACATCAAAAGCCTGACGGGTATAAAGCGACACACGTTTCCAACTGATTTTACCTTTAACTGTTACCGGATCAAAACTTGCCAACTTATCGGCAAAGAAAAAAGTATTATGAAAATCTTTGAAATCAAGACTCATATCGACAGGGTCGCCGAGGAGTCGATTTTGTTGTTGTGCCGAAAGTGCTTGCAGGCAAGTGCAAGCTAATAATAGCATTGTGGGAATAAAGTGTTTTTTCATGGTTATAAATTAAAGAACCCCTAACCCCTAAAGGGGAACAATGAGGCTGGTTATGAATAATTATAGAGAAATTATTGTTGTATTACTTTAAGAATAAAGTATTTCATTTTTTCCCCTTTAGGGGTTAGGGGTCTTTCCGATGAACCACCAATCATCAACTTCACTTTTCCTTTCTCTACAGTAAATGCATGTTTTTCAACATTCCAATATGCCAAATCCATTGCTTTTAAGGGGATTCCCACAGTCTTTGATTCTCCTGCAGGGATAAACACGCGTTTAAATCCCTTCAATTGTTTAAGTGGACGTTCAACTTTGGAATCAGGAAAAGAAACATAAAGCTGAACCACTTCATCTCCATCCCTTTTGCCTGTATTTTTCACATCAATAGAAACAAGAATGGAATCGGAAAGTGTTGGTTTTGATGTTTTCAAACCTGAATACTCAAAAGTAGTATAGCTCAATCCAAATCCAAAAGGATAAAGCGGTTTCCCCTTGAAGTATTGATAGGTTCTACCGTGACGAATATCATAATCCATCATTGGGGGCAAGTCAGTAATGCGTTTTACCCAAGTTTGGGTAGTACGGCCGGCAGGATTTACATCACCAAAAATGACATCGGCCAAACCGTTGCCCAATTCCTGACTGCTGTTGGTAACATGCAAAATTGCAGGCACATTTTCCTGCGACCAGTTGATAGCATGCGGGAAATTGCTCACCAAAACCATAACCGTTTTTGGGTTTGCCTGCAACACCAGTTTCACCAGATCTTCCTGTTCCAATGTTATCGCTTTGCGGTCAACTCCTTCTCGACCATCACTTGGCACCGGTGAAACCATCCAGCGTGCATCAGTTCCGTAAGGATGATTTCCAACACAAACAATTGCCACATCGGCTTTGCGGGCAGCAATGGTAGCTTTATCCATTTCGTCTGAAGGAGCATAAAATACTTCCACATCCTTTCCCACTGCATTTTTTATTCCCTGCAAAATGGTTACAGCATAAGCCGGAGTACCACTGTACCAATCGAACAGCACTTCGTCGGCACGAGGTCCGATAACTGCAATGGATTTGAGTTTTGATTTATTTATTGGTAACAGATTGTTTGAGTTTTTCAATAAAACGACCGATTTTGCCGTCACTTCACGCGCAAAAGCCTTTGTTTCGAATTTCGTCCAAGGCTGAACAGTATCGGTAACGCCAATATTTGCATAGGGAACTTTTGTTTGGTCGGCATCCAGTAAACCCAGTCGTAAAGCCACGTAAAAATTTCCACGAATGGCAGAGTCAATGTCTTTTTCAGTCAGCAAACCTTTATTCAAAGCATCATAAACATAGGGTTTGAAAGTATCGAGAAATTGACCCACCGAAGCTTTTACGACCGCTGCAGCTCCTTCGGTCAACGTTGGAAAAGCATGATGCGCATTAATCAGTAATTTCAACGCGCCACCGTCAGTGCAAATAATTCCATTATTTCCCCATTCATCGCGTGTCACTTTTTTGAGAACAGGATTTATTGTCATCGGAATTCCGTTCCATGAATTATATGAAGCCATAAATGCACGAGAACCCCCATCAGTAATACCTTTATAAAATGGGAAAGAATAATATTCCCGAAAAAGACGTTCCCCAAAGTTAGATGAAGTTGAATCTCGCCCATCTTCGTTGCTATTGGCAAGGAAATGTTTCATTAAAGAAGCCGACTTCCAATATTTCGGATTGTTTCCCTGCAGGCCTTTTACAAAAGCTACTGTCATTTGTGAACCGAGAAAAGCATCCTCACCATAACTTTCTTCAGTCCTTCCCCATCTTGGATCGCGCGCAAGATCGGCATTGGGAGCACGCATCACCAAACCACCTTTTTGTAAATTTGGATTTTGAGTATAAAACCGTATATCAGTTGCTTCAATATCGGCCGCTTTTTTGATTAATTCAGGATCCCAAGTTTCCCCAAGTCCGTAAGCTTGAGGAAAAATAGTAGTAGGATAAGTTTTTGGATTCTCTTTGTTTCTGAAATCGCCCCAATTAGCCGGGCCGCCTAAAGCCATGCCATGCAAGCCTTCGGAGTGACCTGTATTTCGGATTCCTAAACGCGGGACACCCAAATTGGTGGACATTGCTTCAACTTTTTCATCCAAAGTCATCAATGAAAGCAGATTGTCAAGGCGTGCATTGTCTGATAAGTTAATATTTTGAAATGGAAAAGTAGTTTGTCCTGATAAAAAACCTGTGGATAGGAGTAGCAGCAAACTTAAATGGAATGCATATGTTTTCATGTGTCAATATACGTTGGTTAACCAGACAAAAATACGTATATTTTAAATAGGAAACCAATTGATATGTATCGTATTCAGGTACAATTTCGACTTTTCTCGTTCGAAATGTTTCTAATATAGGGGTGAAATGTAATATATAAAAAAACCTCAATGAACTGACTAATTCATTGAGGTTAATTTTAGTTCAAAAATTTCTTCTTATAGTCGTTTGGACTAACTCCAAATTCTGTTTTAAAATACTTCCGGAAATACTTTGGATCGTTAAACCCAACCTGAAAAGCCACCTCATTGACAAACATCTGGCTTTTCTCCAGCAAATCGGCAGCCCGTTTCAGTCGGATAAAACGAATAAACTCCGATGGTGTTTTATCGGTAAGTGAAAGAATTTTTTTATAGAAATAAACACGACTCATACCCATCTCCCTGCATAAGTCCTCCACTAAAAAATCGCTACTAGAGATATTTGCTTCAACCAGTGCAACTGCTTTTTTTACAAATTTCTCATCCATAGACGTTATTTGAACTTCACTGGTCGTAATGTCAACCTTGTGCTTAAACTGGTCACGGGTTTTCTTTTGACGTTCAATAATGCGGGAAACTTTCAGAGAAAGCATTTCCATATTAAATGGTTTTGCGATATAATCTTCTGCGCCGGCTTCGAGCCCTTTATATTTGTTCTCATCTCCGGCTTTTGCGGTAAGCAGAATAATCGGAATATGAGAAATCCGAATATCCTGTTTTACTAAACGACACAATTCAAAACCATCCATTTTAGGCATCATGACATCGCAGATGATTAAATCGGGCATTTTGTCAAGAATTATTTTGAGAGCTTCTTCACCATCTCCAGCTTTCAGGATTCTGTATGTTTCAGAAAACAAGGCCGAAATAAAATTCCGGAAGTCTTCATTATCATCGACCACTAACATGAGAGGTAATTTATTACGGTATTCCTCTTCAATTAATTCTTCGTCGGGACTGAGAACATCTTTAATTTCTTCGTATTGCAAATGTTCAGCAATCATTTCTTCATAAATCTGTAATTTTGCAGGAATCATAACAGTAAATGTTGATCCTTTTCCTTCAACGCTTTCAACACCTATATCTCCCTGATGTAGTTTTACATATTCACTTACAATATGAAGTCCTACACCGGTGCCGGTTTGATGGCCATTTTCTCTGCTTTCCACCCTATAAAAACGTTCAAAAATGCGATCCAAATCTTTTGCCGGAATCCCGATTCCATTATCTGAAATCGAAATTTTCAATAATTTCTTATCATCGTTAAGTTGCTGAATCAAGCTAAGATTTACATCAATTTTACCTCTGTTAGGTGTAAATTTAAAAGCATTTGAAAGCAGATTAACAACAATTTTTTTCATTTTTTCGGAATCAAACTCCATTCGAAGTTCTGATATAGAAGTTGAAAAAGAAAAGCTGATAGTTTTCTTGTTCGCCAATTCGGTAAATGAATAACATATATCTTTAATGAATGCGACCACATCGCCTACTGAAATATTCAAGCTATCTTTTTGTACATCAAGTTTTCTGAAATCGAGTAACTGATTAACCAACTCCAGCAAGCCGTTTGCATTGCGGTGAATTATTGCAAGTAATGATTTTTCTTCTTCCGATTTCGTTTCTCCCAGAAGTTTTTCAACTGGACTAATTATTAATGTCAAAGGAGTCCTGAATTCATGACTGATATTGGTAAAAAACCGAAACTTCATTTCATCAATTTCGTGCAATTGTTTGGCTTCGCGTATGCGTTGAGTACTTTCAAATTCTCGTTTTTGTTTCCGTAAATTAAAATTAACGATATACCAAAGTAAAAGCATAGCCATTAAAAAATAAAGGACAAATGCCCACCAGGTAAACCAAAACGGAGGACGAATAATAATTTCAAGGGTTAAAGGTTGCTCACACCACACATTATCGTTGTTGCTAGCATAAACAATTAATTGGTAGGTACCCTGATTCAAATTGTTGTAACTGGCCGATCCGGTTTTTGATTCAATCCAATCTTCGTCAAATCCTTTGAGTTTATAACGGTATCGATTTTTTTCAGGATGAATATAACTTAAGGCAGAGAAGTTGATGGTAAAGTTCTTTTCATTGTATTTCAATTCAATTTTATTTTTGTTTACAATGGAAGAGTTAAGAATAACCCGTCCTTTAATTTTTTGTCCAGGCTCTAACTCATCATTAGCAATAAAAAAACTGGTAAAATATGGTTTTGGAACAATTTCATTAAAATGAATAGTTTGAGGATCAAAAACGGTATAACCATTGGTACAACCTATATAAATCTTACCCTGTTTGTTCTTAAATACAGCATTCTGATTGAATATTGAACTCACTAAACCATCGTTTTCATCAAAAGTAACTACATTGTATTCTAGCTTTTTAGTTGTTGGATTAATATTACAGTATATACATGCCAAGCCGTTACGTGTTCCTGCCCAAATATTGCCATTAACATCTTCTATCAATGACACTACCTGATCACTAATTAAACCGTTTGATTTATTAATATAATCAATGGACTTATTCTCCAGATTATAAATATTGATACCATTGTCTGTTGCTATCCAAAGAAGATTCCGTTTATCAATTAATGTATTATAAACAATTAAATCGGAAAGTTTATTTTGTTGAGACACTCCTTTGAAAATGGGCGTTATTGTATTGGTGAAAGTATTCAATTTATCAATTCCGGCTGAAGTACTTAAATACACTATCGCTGAATCTTTGCTGTACAAGGATAGAATATAATTTGAAGTCATGCCCTTTATATTTCCGATATCATGACGACGAAATTTTGACCGTGTTACATCCAGTTCATCAACGCCTCCTCCAAGTGTACCAATCCAAAGATTTTGATTGCGGTCCTCCACTAACCCGTAAATACTTTTGTTGGACAAGGAATTGGGATTATTAACATTGGATTGGAATTGCTTGAACTTGTCTCCAACCAACTGATTCAATCCTCCCAGAAAAGTACCAAACCACATGGTTCCGGCTCTATCTTCCACCATTGAAATAATAATATCCGACGAAATACTTGAAGGGTCCCCTTTCCGATTCCGAAACAATTGAAATTTTTGAGTCTTATAATTCCATTTTAAAACTCCGCTTCCGTTGGTTCCAATCCACAGATTTCCTTTCCTGTCTTCATAAAGTGTGTTACAATCTTTGTTTTCAAGATCAGGATTATGATAAAAAAACAAAGGCGATTTATCAAATTTAAATAAACCGGGGTGATAATAAGATAAGCCGTTTTTATACGTTCCAACCCACATGATACCGGTATTATCGTAATACAAACTGATGGCTGAATTCTGACTCAGCGAGTTCGGGTTCATCGGATCATTACGTAAAACCGTAATTTTATTCGTTGTTTTATCAAAAATATTCACACCTCCATGATCAGTTGCGATCCAAATCCGACCTTTTCCATCTTCTGTAATATCCCGTACAAAGTTCGATGCAATAAGCATATCCGAAGGACTTCGAAATTCCTTTTTGTCATCACCAAAGAAAACCCATTCGGATTTATTTATATCAAAAGACAAAATCCCCTTGTCTCCAATTCCGGGATATACCCACGGAGATCCAGATGAATCAATAAAAAGATTTTTCAGTATTGTTGCACCCGGCTGTTTTTTTTGCACATAATAATTCCTGAAATCAACCGTATTTGTCTTTTCATTCAAGCGCTCCAATAAGCCTGATTGGAAAAGTACCCACAAAAAACCATGATCGGATTTAATATTGATAATTACTCCCTGACTAAATGTATTTGCATCGGTTGATTGTTGAAAACGGAGTATTTTTTTTGAAGAAACATCAAACTTATAGATTCCATCGTTGACACGATAGAAATAATAATTCTTTTGTTTGTCAATTTCAACAAGGGCAGGAATAAAACGGATGCCCAGGGGCGATAGGAAAGAACTTATATTCCGGTTAAATTTTTCAGTATGGACATCATAAACCACATATCCCGGATTTCCTGCAATCCAGAGATTCCCGTTTACATCCTCCTGAATTCGTGAAATAGCATTATAAATCAAACTTGTACTGTCATTTTTTATTGATTTATACACTTTTACATTATACCCATCATAACGATTCAGACCAAAATTAGTCCCAAACCACATAAACCCCCGACTATCTTTGTATGTACACTCAATCTGATTATTGGACAAACCGTTTGTATTATCCAAACGGGCAAAATTATAAGTCTCGGCAAATGCTCCTATAGATAAGCAAAGCACAAAAGCCAATAAGTAATTTTTCATAAAGTTGATTTACATTACATTCGTAGCACAAATGTATGAAATAATTGCGTTATAAAATAAGATAATAGACCTTGTTATCAAACAGCTCCCATTCAGAAAACATTTCACCCCCATCGGTTATCAAATACAACCACCGATAATAACATCCTTCCCAATTCATACAGATATATGTCAGTATATTTGCTAAATCTTAAATGATAAATTTAATATCTACAATATACTATTGCCAAAAAATTATTATGAGATTAAAATTGATTGTGTTGTTAATCTGTGGAGCATCTTTTGTGGGATGTAACATGGCTGCTTATCAAAAAACTTCTGATGGAATTCTTATTTCATTGAAACAAGCTTCTCCCGAGTCTGTAAGATCTATCCGGATACAAGTCATTAACGATGATATAATTCACGTTATCGCTTCTCCAATCGCTATACTTTCAAGCGAATCAAGTTTAATTGCAGCTTATACAGACACACAAAAAGACGGTTGGAATGTCGTTCAACAAGGTGATACCATTATACTCAGTACTGCCACCACTAAAGTCTTTGTTTCAACAAAAACAGGCGAAATACAATTTACAGACCTTAAAGGGAAAATCATACTGCAAGAACAAAAAGGTGGAGGAAAAACCTTTAGTCCGATTGAAGTTGATGGTCATTCAGGTTATACTTTCCGACAAATTTTCGAATCTCCGGCCGATGAAGCCTTTTACGGCTTAGGTCAACATCAATCCGACGAATTTAATTACAAAGGAAAAAATGAGGTCTTATACCAATATAATACGAAAGTTTCGGTTCCATTTATTGTTTCCAATAAAAATTACGGGATTCTGTGGGACAATTATTCACTCACACGTTTTGGCGATCCACGGGAATATTCCAATCTCGATCAATTTAGTTTATTTGATAAAACCGGTAAAGAAGGGGGATTAACCGCCACTTATATGATCAACAAAGATCCTAAAAATATCTTTGTGGAAAGAACTGAAAAAACAATTGATTACGAAAACAATGAAACAGTAGTAAACTTTCCCAAGGATTTCCCTTTCAATAACGCCGCCATTAGTTGGGAAGGCGAAATTCAACCACACGAAAGCGGACTTTTTCACTTTATTCTTTACTATGCCGGATACACCAAAGTATTTCTCGACGATAGTTTAGTGGTAGCCGAACGCTGGCGTACCGCATGGAATCCAAACAGCTATAAATTTACGGCTAATCTGCAAGCAGAAAAGAAGCACAAACTCCGTGTGGAATGGTTGCCCGATGGTGGTGTTTCTTATATCGGATTAAAAGCACTCAGCCCCGTTTCTCCTGCAGAACAATCCAAACTTTCTTTCTGGTCCGAAATGGGCAAACAAATGGATTATTATTTTATCCGCGGGAATAATCCGGACGAAGTAATAAGCGGTTATCGTACAGTTACCGGCAAAGCACAGGTAATGCCTAAGTGGGCCATGGGTTTCTGGCAGAGCCGGGAACGTTATAAGACTCAGGAAGAATTACTTTCGACCTTACGCGAATTCCGTCGTCGTCAGATTCCAATTGATAATATCGTTCAGGATTGGTCCTATTGGAAACAAGATAGCTGGGGAAGCCATGAATTTGAATCCTCGCGTTTCCCAAACCCTGAAGCCATGGTAAAAGAAGTTCATGATTCTTCAGCACGTATTATGATTTCTGTGTGGCCAAAGTTTTACATTAACACAAAACATTTTAAAGAATTTGCAGACAAGGGTTGGATGTATAAGCAAGCTGTCGATGACAGTATTAAAGATTGGATTGGCAATGGTTATATCGGTTCATTTTACGATGCATATAGTCAGGGAGCACGTGATTTATTCTGGAAACAAATGAACGAAAAGCTTTATAGTAAACATTTTGATGCGTGGTGGATGGATGCTTCCGAACCTGACATTAACTCGAATTCCAGCATGGCTTATCGTAAAGAACTAATGAATCCAACTGCATTGGGTTCTTCTACCGAATTTTTCAATGCCTATGGATTAATGAATGCCAAAGGAATTTATGAAGGTCAACGAAAAACAAATCCGAATGACCGGGTTTTCATATTAACCCGTTCGGGCTTTGCAGGTTCTCAAAAATATGGAGCTGCTATTTGGAGTGGAGATATCGGAACACGTTGGGAAGATATGAAAGCACAGATTTCGGCAGGATTGAACTTTTCTATTTCCGGAAATCCTTATTGGACGATGGATGATGGTGGATTCTGCGTAGAAAAACGATACGAAAAAGCGAAAGAAGGATCGGAAGACCTGCACGAATGGCAGGAATTAAATGTTCGTTGGAATCAATTTGGAGCCTTTGTACCCTTGTTTCGCTCACACGGACAACCACCTTACCGCGAACTTTGGAATATTGCTCCTGAAACTCATCCTGCTTACAAATCCATGTTGTATTACACGCAACTTCGCTACAGATTAATGCCTTATATCTATTCTTTAGCAGGAGAATGTTATTTCAACGATTTCACCATCATGCGTCCATTGATGATGGATTTTGAAAATGATAAAAACGTTTTAAATATTGGAGATCAATATATGTTTGGTAGTAACTTAATGATTTGTCCGGTTTATAAATACAAAGCTAGAAACCGGGAAGTGTATTTCCCCGAAGATACGGGTTGGTATAATTTATACGATGGGAAATTCATTGAAGGCGGTAAGAAGCTAACAGTTGAAGCTCCATACAATCGTATGCCAATTTATGTTGCAGCCGGAAGTATTCTACCAATGGGAGCTTTGATTCAGAACACTTCTCAACCTCAAACTAATCTGACAATTTATGTTTATGGTGGTAAAAACGGATCATTCAGTTTGTATGAAGATGAAAATCTGAATTACAATTACGAAAAAGGTGCTTATTCAACTATTGAATTTTCATACAATGATAAAACTAGAACCTTGAATATCGGCGACAGGAAAGGGAGTTTCAACGGAATGATTAAAGAACGTAAATTCAACATTATACTTGTAGACTCAAATCATCCTTTTGGAGTCGATGCAACTTCAAAAGATTTTAAGTCTGTAAAATACACAGGTGTCAATACTAACATAAAGCTAAATTAATTTAGCTTATCGACAATAAATAAAGTCTGGGGTAATTTTTTAAACTTTAAATACATACAATTAACAAAATAACTAACTTTAAATTAACAAGAATTATGAATGAAAAACAGATGATCCAAACAGTTCGACGGGTTATACATGACCTACTGAACAAGTACGTAATCCTCGCGATGATGCTATGTTCGTTTGGACTGGTCTCAGCACAGAAAACCGATGGGAAAATTTCCGGAACGGTATTGTCCGACAGAGATGGTCAGCCACTTATTGGTGTTAGCGTTATGGTAAAAGGAACTGATGTAGGAACCATTACCAATTTCAATGGTGTATTTACACTGAATGCAAAAACAGGTGAAACAATTAAGTTTTCGTACGTAGGCTATTTAGCTCAGGAAGTGACTGTTACAGGAGCCAAAATCAATATCCGGTTAAAAGAAGACGAACAGGCTTTAGATGAGCTTGTCGTTATTGGTTATGGTGTCCAAAAGAAAAAACTGAATACTGGAGCAACTATTCAGGTTAAAGGTGAAGAATTGGCAAAAATGAATACAACCAGTCCACTACAAGCTATGCAAGGAAAAACTCCAGGTGTAAACATCTCCTCTACCTCCGGACAACCTGGATCAGATATGAAAGTTACTATCCGTGGTTTAGGTACAGTGGGTAACTCTGGTCCACTTTATATTATTGACGGAATTGAAGGTGACATTTCCATATTAAACGCATCCGACATTCAGTCGATAGACATATTAAAGGATGCAGCTTCGGCAGCAATCTATGGTGCCCAGGCAGCAAATGGCGTATATTGGTAACGACAAAGCAAGGACAAGCTGGAAAAGAACAAGTATCTTTTGATGCTTATTTTGGAGTTCAGAATGCAGCCCGCACAGTTAAAATGCTAAATGCCGATCAGTATAAAACAATCATGGACGAGCAAGCACTTAACTCAGGTTCTACCGGTTTTAACTGGGCATCATTAGGTGATTTGGCAAATACCGATTGGGTAAGTCAAATGTTTGTAAAAAATGCAAAAACCGAGAACTATTCATTTAATGTAAATGGTGGAACTAATGCATCTGTTTATTCTCTTTCATTAAACTACACTTCTCAGGAAGGTATTGTAGGCGGTTCTTCGGTTTCAAATTATGAGCGATATGGTTTCCGTGTAAATACAGAACATAAACTATATAAAAATGTATTGAAAATAGGCGAACACATAAATTTTAATTATATAAAAAATACAGGTGTTAATGTAGGTAATCAATATAATAACACAATCCGTGGTGCTTTTGGAACTTCTCCACTTTCACCTGTGTACAGCGATAATAATACTTATGACAGTCCGTACAACGACACAAGTAACTCGACATGGTATAAGGGAGATGGTAACCCTTATGGATCAATGATGACGAATACGAATAACAAAGCTGACAACCAAAAACTGATGGCTGACATTTATGCCGAATTAGAACCGATTAAAAATTTAAAACTCAAGTCTACTTTGGGCATTAACTACTATGCCTCAGAGTATCGTAGCTTCAGCCCGCTTTATCAGTTGTCAATATACTCCTACCAGAACGACCATACAACTACTTCTCAAAACATGAGCAAAGGCTATACCTCTACATGGACAAATACAGCCGGATATGATTTTAAAATCAACGAGGATCATGCATTTAATGCATTGGTTGGTATGGAAGCTGTTCATTATCAAGGAACCTACTTGTCTGCTTCTAACTGGAATCTATTGTCGCAATTCAACGATTTCTCACATGCTTATCTTGATAATACAACAGGACAAGCGCATTTAGACAATGATGGTAAAGTAGTTGAAACCAGATCTGTAAACGGGAAACCCGAAACAGTATACAGTCGTGTCTCTTACTTTGGACGTATCGCATATAACTACAGGGAAAAATATATGCTGAATGCTACCTTGCGTGCCGATGGTTCTTCTAAGTTTGCAGCTGGTAATCGTTGGGGCTATTTTCCTTCAGTTTCTGGCGGTTGGGTTATGACAAACGAAGATTTCTTAAAATCTTCTGATAATTGGTTGGATTTCTTAAAACTACGTGCAAGTTGGGGTCAGGTAGGTAATCAGGATATAGATGCGTTCCAATATGCTTCTCCAATCAATACCTCTACCGGCTACAGTGGTAGTAATCCTGCCGCATTCTATAATTTTGGGACAGCAGGTACTAATGTTGCCGGAGCTTACCCTAACCGGTTATCAAATTTAAACGTTAAATGGGAAACTTCAGAACAAACAGACATGGGAGTCGATGCCCGCTTTTTGAAAGGTCGCCTGGCTGTTAACGCAGACTTTTATGTGAAAGCAACAAAAGATTGGTTAGTACAAGCTCCTATTCTAGCAACAGCAGGTGCTGGTGCACCTTTCATTAATGGTGGAGATGTAAAAAATACAGGTGTTGAATTGGCTTTAAACTGGAATAACCATGTTGGTAAATTCAACTATAACTTTGGTGCTAATGGAGCTTTTAACAAAAATGAGGTTGGAAATATTCCTACCGTAGATGGTATTATTCACGGATCAACCAATATGCTTTATGATAACTCTGAAGAATTTTATCGTGCGGAAAATGGACATCCTATCGGATATTTCTGGGGATACAAAACAGCCGGTATTTTCCAAAACGTGCAAGAAATAGCTGACTGGAAAGCCGCTGGAAATGGTATCTTACAAGCCAATGTACAACCTGGTGATGTTAAATACGTAGACATAAATAAAGATGGTGTTATAAATGCCGATGATAAAACTGATTTAGGAAATGGAATGCCTTCATTGACTTTTGGTTTGAACTTCGGATTCGACTACAAAGGCTTTGACTTTGCGGTTAATGCAAATGGAGTAATGGGTAACAAAATTGTACAATCTTATCGTAACCATGCTAACAAACAAGCAAACTATACAACTGCAATTCTTGGTCGTTGGACTGGAGAGGGAACTTCAAACAGCACACCTCGTGTAACTGAAACCAATATCAACTGGCAGTTCTCTGACCTTTATTTGCAAAATGGTGATTTCCTTCGAATCAGCAACATTACGCTTGGTTACGATTTTGCGAAATTATTTAAAACCAAATATATAAGTCAATGTCGATTCTATGCTTCAGTTCAGAATGCATTCACATTTACCAAATACGATGGAATGGATCCTGAAATTGGTTATGGTACTGACAAATGGGTTTCAGGCATCGACCTGGGTTACTATCCACGTCCAAGGACCTTTTTGGTTGGTTTAAATCTTAAGTTCTAATTTTTAAAAACGATAAACATTATGAATAAATTCAAATTAAATATACTGGCGTTCGGAGCATTAACGCTGACATTCTTTTCTTGCTCCGAAAGTGTATTGGATGTTCAACCGATGACATCTATACTCGATCAGAATTTTTATAAAACAGAAGCTGATGCCGAAATGGCATTGGTAGGCTGTTACGATGGATACCAACGTACAACTTCAAATGGTAGTCAATCATTTTATATTACTTCTGAAATCCTTTCAGACAATTGTTTTGGTGGAACCGGAAATACTGATGGTCGTGGTTATCAGGCATTAGACCGCTTTGATATTACACAATCGCCATCAGACAATAATATATTTAACGGAACATGGACCGATTATTATGCAGGTATTTTCCGCTGCAATACATTGTTACAAAAACTGCCGGACGTCGCCTCATGGGCATCAACAAATGATTCTGTAAATACTGTAACAAGAAATCAAATTGAAGGGGAAACTCGTTTCTTGCGCGCTATTGAGTATTTCGACTTGGTTCGTCTTTTTGAGAAAGTACCGTTAATAACAGTACCAACAACAGATAATGTTGCACAATCGGAACCAATTGAAACGTATAAACTTATTGTCGAAGACTTAAAGTTTGCAGCAGCCAATATTCCAGTTACAGCATATCCTAAAGCTAACGCTGTAACTAACGATGGTCGTGTTACCAGTTATGCTGCAAAAGCCATGTTGGCTCGTGTTTATATGTTCTACACCGGATATTACGGCAAGGATGATTTAGGTGTGACCAAAGCGGAAGTGTTGGCTGGTTTGGAAGACATTATTACCGATAAAAAATTTGGATTGGTTACCGATTTCAAATCACTATGGCCTGCTGCAAGTTATATTGCAAATGCCGCTGACAATACTTTAGACAAAACCGGTTTTGCCGGAAAAGGAAACAAAGAAACTGTATTTGCTCAGAAGTTTAATAATACTTCTGATTATAATGGCATGGTAGATGGTAATCGTTGGTTAGTAATGATGGGTATGCGAAACACAAACTTTTCTCCTTATGGAAAAGGTTGGGGTGCTTGTACCGTCAACCCTAAATTAGTAAGTGACTTTGCTGCTGGAGATACTCGTAAATCAGCTTCAATAATTGATATAGCAGGTGAAAGTATTGCAAGTATTTTTGATATGAAAGATCAACGTGAGTACACTGGTTATACAGTGAAAAAATACACACCTACATGTTTACCTGATGGCACATCCGATACTGGTGGTACTAAGGACTTTCAAACTTCACAGGATCAGGATTTCGTTGTAATCCGCTATGCCGATGTACTATTGATGGCTGCCGAACTAGGTTCTGCCAACGCATTGGATTATTATAATCAAGTACATGTACGTGCTGGTTTTACTGCCAAAGGTTCTGTTACATTAGCCGATATTCAAGATGAACGCCGTTTTGAATTTGCATTTGAAGGAATCCGCTATTGGGATCTACTTCGTCAGGGACTCAGTACTGCAGCTTCTACCATTGCTCAAACTCAAAATGTATTGAGTGGTAAAGCAAATGATGTAGTTGTTATCAGTGCTGCAAATATCACTAAAACAAGGGGATTCATGCAGATTCCGAATACTCAGATTACGTTGTCCAATAATGTGTTGGTACAAAATACAGGTTGGTAATAAACTTTAAAACGATACTATTATGAATAAAATATTTAAATATTTTTCTATATTGTCCATAGTGACAATGATGTTTGCAGCTTGTTCGCCTGAAGATTTTACTTTGGGGACAAAAGATGTAAAATCTGAAGACTTGGTAGAAGGCATTGCATTCAAGATTGAGCACGATGCCACTAACCCGAACATCGTCTATCTGACGAGTTTAATGGGAAGTAATTATACTCCGTTATGGAATCATCCGCAAGGACACAGTCAGGAACAAAAGGTAACACTGGAAATTCCTTTTGCAGGAACATATCAGGTACAGTTTGGTGTAGAAACCAGAGGTGGTGCAGTCTATGGTGACACAGTTACTTTTAAGGTTGATAATTTATACGCAGGTTTCATCAGTGATGAAATGTGGACGTTAATTTCCGGGGGTGCCAATGAGGAAAAAACCTGGTACCTGGATCTTGATGCGGAAGGAACATCCCGTTACTTTAAAGCACCAATTTATTTCTTTACAGGTAATTATACCTGGGATAATCTTCATTATTCAACAGGTGAATCATATATTGATGGATACACGAATAAAGATTTTACCTGGGATGCAACGAAAGCAATTACTCCGAATCTGACCGATGGAGCAGCTACATGGTATTGGGAAGCTGATTATGCCGGAAATAGCTGGATGTGCGAAAAAGCAGACTATGGAACAATGACTTTCAATCTTAAAGGAGGTGCTAACTTTAGCTCGGATCAGGAAGCATACGGTTTGGGTAAAAATACAGGTACTTATATGTTGGATACTAAAAAGCATTCCATTAAATTCACAGGTGCCTATCCGCTGCATAATGCCAGTCGTGATGCAGAAATAAAATCTGCAACTGAATTACGTGTTCTATCACTGACCAAAGATGCAATGCAAATTATTGATGATCCTTCCGGAACAGTTTACAACTATATATCTAAAGAGTATAAAGATGCATGGGTACCGGGTGTAGTAGTTGAACCGGAACCAACCTTACCTGATGGATGGCAAACAGATATTTCACAAACTGTAAACAAATCTGTAAAGTGGGTACTTTCACCAGAAACTCCTTTTAACTGGGCAAATTTGGATGGTTCACTAATGAACGCAGGATGGATTTCAGCCAGTACTTACGATAGTTGGACCGGATATGATGCCAGTGTTGCTGCAACGTTTGCTAATTTCTCATTAACTTTGAATTCGGATGATAATACAGCAACTTATGTTGCTCCTGACGGAACAAGTACAAAGGGTGCATTTACACTTGATAGTAAAGGTATCTACACTTTTTCCGGGATCACTCCAAACTTCGTAATCAGCGGTGGATGGGTAACTCTTAAAACGTCGGATATAAATCAATGGCGAATCACTAAAATTGAGAAAGATGCTGCCGGAAGTGTTACAGGAATGTGGGTAGGAGTAAGAGATGCAGTAAAACCTGAATATATGGTTTATCATTTAATTCCTCAGGCTGCTTCTGCAACTGTTGATCCTTTAAAAGCATGGAAAAAAGCTTTTGCAGGCAAAACATTTAAACCGGATGTAAACTGGTTTATAGATTGGGCCGGATTCCCACCTGATTTTGCCGGTGGTTGGACTTCAAGTACAACTTTTGGAACTGACTATAGCACTAATAGTTGGGTCTGGACAGCCGACGTAAGAACTGTGGCTGAAAGTGCTACTCTTAAGTTTACTCAAAATGGTGATAATTTCGATCTGGTACTTACACAGAAATTAAACGGTGTTGATTTTAGTGCCAATGGTGTGGTAAAAGTTGATCCGGTGAAATCGATATTGAACATTAGTATTCCTATGGTAGATTATGCGGGTACTCCGGGTTCATGGTTAAACACTACAAATACCAAAAGCATTACAGGAAGTGTAAACGATTGGTACTTTGTATCACATGGTGGTAATACACTTACCAGTATTGATACCGATGGATTCTGGTTGGGATGTGTTTCTAACAGTATTGCAGGAGGCGACGCAAAAGATGAAACATTATTATTCCATTTTGTATTAGCTAATTAATTAAATATTTAAGGAGATTGTCTTGTATAAAGGGACAATCTCCTTTTAAAACTCATTTTATGAGATTCATTGCAAAATATCTATTTATAATACTATGTCTTCTGATAATATCCTGTAATAAAACCAAACAAACTCAGGAAGAACAGACAAAAACAGAATATAAAAACGCTTTATATACCTCTGAAGAACTTCAGCAGAAAGCAGAAGACAATCAGGAATTTGCTAAATCCAAAGAATATGCGGATCAAATGCAGAAAGTAAAAATTGAAATGTCTAAACAGACATCCATTATGAATGAGAATGAAAAATTATTACTGGAATTCGAAGTCTCACTCAAAAAATTAAAAGAATTTACTACTCAAATTAAAGAAAATCCCGGACTCTCAAAAGATGGTGTATTTATGAAAAGGGTACTGGCAAGGGCTGACAAAGTGCGGGAATATCAGCAAAGTCTTAAGAAATTAAATCTGAACCCGATTGAAAAAAAGAAATTTCAAGAACTCTGTCATTGAGATGAATAACAAAGTTCTGATATTTACGATAAACAACTCGTTTGAATATACAACTATCTCTTTTCTCAAATCATTGTAAAATTTTGCAACTCTCAAAAAATGAAGAATCTCAAAAACTATTTATTTTCCTTTACCTTCCTGCTCTCTACAATGTTATCTTCTTGTAATCCGGTAGATCCTGTCATAACCCCTGAGATTACTTTGGCCAAAGATTCAATCAACTTTGCATTAATTGCAAGTAATAATACACTGGCTATCAAATCTAATCTTAGCTGGACTGCTACCAGTTCCGAGACTTGGTGTACCGTAAGCCCATCGTCAGGTGAAGCCGGTACCCATCAGCTTGCTATTGCAGTAACTGCGAATGCCTCAGGTGGTGAACGTGAAGCTGTCATTGCAATAAAAGCAGGATCACTTTCAAAAGAA
>JAQUWU010000029.1 GCA_028692715.1 Paludibacter sp.
GTAATAAATAATAGTTAAAAACAAGGGACTAAAACGGTTTTTCGTCCCTCTTTTAGTCCCTTTCTAATGTAAGTCATTGAAATTCAATCTATATTGTGGAGATTACCGGACTCGAACCGGTCACCTCGACACTGCCAGTGTCGCGCTCTAGCCAGATGAGCTAAACCCCCAATATGATTTTAAATTGCGCTGCAAAGATAAGGAAGTTTTGGAAATTATGACTACTTTTGTTTAGTATTTTTACTGTATTTTCGGTTTCTAAATTATATCTTCCCATGTTAATATTCAACACCACCTTTCTTGTTTCCGATCATGTTTACGGTCAATGGATAAAATGGATTCGTGAAGAACACATTCCTTTTATGCTTGCATCGAAAACTTTTAGCAAACCTCAACTGGCAAAAGTGTACACGCAGGAAGATCAGGAAGGCACTTCCTACTCACTACAATTTCATGTTGCCGATTTGCTTACGCTTGAAAACTGGCACATCGAAAATACCAAAACATTTGAGAAACAATTCGCCGAAAAATTTGGAACGGAAGTAGTTTTCTTTGCTAGCATTTTAGAAATTATACAATAAAATGATAAAAGAACACATCATATTAGGCATTGACCCGGGAACAACTGTTATGGGCTACGGGATTCTGAAAGTAACCGGAAACAAAACAGAGATGCTGGCTATGGGTGTGCTTGAACTGAAAAAGTACAGCGATCATTACCTAAAATTGCAGCGAATTTTTGCCCGTACTTTATCGCTGATAGATGAATTTCATCCCGATCATTTGGCCATTGAAGCTCCTTTTTTCGGAAAAAATGTACAATCGATGCTTAAACTGGGTAGAGCGCAGGGAGTTGCCATGTCGGCTGCACTTTATCGCGACATTCCCATTACAGAATATGCTCCGCTGAAAATAAAAATGGCCATTACCGGCAGTGGAAGTGCTTCAAAAGAACAAGTGGCAGATATGCTTCGTCGATATCTGAACATTCCAACAGAAAGCATGCTTCCTCAACTCGATGCAACGGATGGTTTGGCAGCAGCTTATTGCCATTTTCTACAACTAGGCAAACCTACTTCCGAGAAAGCATACACCGGCTGGAAAGACTATATTTCTAAAAACGAAAGTAAAGTAAAAAAGCCTAAAACATCTAACCCTACCTAAAGTTAGGGTTTGTCTTAATTGAAGCTACAATTGCTGTCAGGAATTTTTGATAATTGAAATCTTCTTTCTTTGAAAATCCCGTTCGTACCACTACCAATTGAATAGATGGAATAATATAAATATATTGTCCGTCATGACCGCGACACATAAATAAATCGGCAGGAACATCCGAATAATCATTTGATTGATTGAGCCAGAAATACGAGCCATATTCGCCTTTCGAGCCATTTGCCGGTTGCATGGCGTAATCCGTCCAACCTTCAGGCAAAATCTGATTTCCTAGCCAGTTTCCTTTGTTCATATACAATAATCCAAAACGGACATAATCACGCATAGAAGCATAAATATAAGATGAACCAAGAAAAGTTCCCGAAGGATCAACTTCAAAAACGGCACTTCGCATACCTATCGGATTAAATAATTCTTTCCGGGGAAAAGCAAAATATTCTGCATCGTTATTCAGCTTTTTCCGTATCAAATAGCTAACAATATTTGTAGAACCTGAGCTGTAATGCCACAATGAATCTGGACTTACGTCCAATGGTTTGTTATACGCATATTTAGCCATATCAGCCTTTTGATGCAGCATCACATTAACATCGGATGCATTTCCATAATCTTCATTCCATTCCAGCCCTGAATTCATATGCATCAAATTAGCAATACTTATGTTAGCACGTTTATCATTTTTCCATTCGTCAATGTCAGCAGGTTTATTTACATCCATCAGTCCTTTTTTCACCATAATTCCTAGCAATGCATGTGTAAAACTTTTCGCCATTGACCAACTCAGAAAACGGTTTTTATTTGAAAATCCATCCCTGTATTTTTCGGCAATCAACTGATTTTTATATGCAATGGCAACCGCAAAAGTTCCTTTTGTTCCTATCGAATCTTTAAAAGCATTTACTATGGCATTGTTCAACTTTATTTGATCTATATCCGCAGGAATAGTATCCGACACTTTATCGCCAGCCGGCCAGGCAATTGTGTCTGGATTCACATCAGGAAGTGCAACAATTGTAAATGGTCTGTTTCTGATGGTCGCTTCGTCCACTTCACGTACCAATGTACACCCAAAACCTTCGATATAAATTGCTTTTGAACTTGCCCAAAGAAAACGACTGGTCACTTCTTTCTTAACTGTATCAACCGTATTGGATGTGAATTTTATAAACGAAAAATTCAAATCCATATTTTCCAAACTCTCCTGTGTACGGTTTCCTACAAAAATCCCCGATGCCAGATTCTTAGCCGCATAACCGGTAATAATAGGTGTAAGCGTATTAACATAACAAAGTCCTCCTGCGACTCCCAACAATAAAACGACAACGAATATTCGTAAAATTTTCTTTTTCATATTATATTACTTTTATATTTTCTGAAATCTTCATTTATTAACGACAAATATAACTTTTTTATTTATAACAATTGTTTTATCATAATGATTAAGGCGATTTGAATTAGCACATTCTTTAAAAAGTCCTAACTATTTCATTATTTTCGTTCAAAAACATAATAAATATGTAAATTTACGCCCATTACAAATCAATTAACAAACAATGAGAAAAACTTTATATTTAAAAATAATGCTATTACTATCTATAGCATTTGTTCAGGTTTATGCTGAAAAGAAAGCATTTAGTATTGAGGATCTATATAAAATTCAAAATGTAGGATCGCCTGTTTTATCGCCCGATGGCTCGCAAATAGCCTTTACATTAACTAGATATACGCTTGAAAAAGGGAAATCACTAACGTCCATTTGGTTGATGGATGCAAATGCAAAAAATCAGGTAGAGATTATAGTCGGTGACAAAAGTTGTTATAATCCCATTTGGGCAAAAAATGGTAAATCATTGTATTATTCATCAACAGAAGATGAAACTTCACAAGTTTATTTATATAATATTGCTGATAAATCGACGAAAAAAATTACCGACTTTTCGATGGGAGTAAATGATCCGGTACTCTCACCTGATAATAAACTGATTGCCTTTTCGGCCGAAGTATATCCTGAATGTGGCGCAGACAGCAAAGCCAATGCTTTGACTGATTCACTGGCAACCAACGGTCCTACACAAGCATATATGGCAGACAAATTATTGTTTCGTCACTGGACTGATTATGCCGCCGGAAAATGTTCACACATTATTCTTTACGACATCGAAAACCAATCTTACACCGATATGACTCCTGGCAATTATGCTTCTCCTATATTTATGTTGGGAGGCGGAATCGGTTATAACTTTTCGCCTGACAGCAAAGAGCTGTGCTATATTTCGAACCACGATGAACATCCCGAAGCCTCAACCAATTCCGATTTATTTCTGGTTTCTGTGACTGGGGGTGAAGCTGTAAATATTACTTCCGATAATAAAGCATGGGATGGTTCGCCAACTTATTCTCCTGATGGAAAATATATTGCATATCGCAAACAGTTAATTCCGGGTTACGAATCAGACCTTTTCCGACTCACCATTTATGATCGACAAACTGGGAAAAGCACCATGATATCTGAAAAGTTTGATAATTGGGTAAATGATTATAAATGGAGTAACGATGCTAAATCTATCTATTTTTTGAGCGAGGTAGTCGGTCGTCAACCTCTGTACAAAATTGATATTGCCACACAAAAAATCACTCCAATGAGTGGGGAAAAGACGATTTCCAGTTTTGAAATAGACAAAAAAGACAATCTATATTTCACTGCCAGCACAACGGGCAAACCCACAGCCATGTACAAAATGAAATTGCCACTTGGGAATGAAGAACAAATGACAAATTTCAATGAAGAACTTGAGAATACAGTGGATATTCGTCCTGCCGATACCATGTGGGTGGCAGGATCTGATGGCAAAAAGCTGGAAGTATTTTTAGTGAAACCACATAACTTCGATCCTTCTAAAAAGTACCCATTAGTTATGAATGTACATGGTGGACCGCAAAGCCAGTGGATGAATTCCTTTCGTGGTGATTGGCAGGTTTATCCCGGTGCCGGTTATGTGTTAGCCTACCCAAATCCGCATGGTTCAACCGGTTACGGTCAGGAATACACTCGTGCCATTTCAGGTGACTGGGGTGGTAAACCCTTTGAAGATTTGATGAAAGTGACCGATGCGTTGGCAAATCTTTCGTATGTTGATTCTACCCGCATGGGCGCAATGGGTTGGTCGTACGGTGGTTATATGATGAATTGGTTTCAGGCAAAAACCAAACGATTCAAATGTTTGGCATCAATGATGGGATTGTACGATTTACGCTCGATGTGGGGAACAACCGAAGAACTTTGGTTTCCAAACTTCGATTTGCAGGGTCAACCATGGAATTCCGATTTATATAAGAAATTTTCTCCATCGGAATATGTCGAAAATTTTGCAACGCCAACATTAATTGTCACCGGACAACTGGATTTCCGTGTTTCCTACACACAAAGTTTGCAATACTTTTCTACTTTACAAACTTTAGGTATTCCATCCCGAATTATAATCTTGAAAAATGACGGTCACTGGCCAAATAATGTAAAATCTATGCCATTGTACTACGATGCACATTTGGACTGGTTCCACAAATATCTGGGTGGTGACCCAGCACCGTATGATGTAGAAAAATTGGTAAAGAATCAAATTTTTACTAAAGAATAACAAAATCAGAACAAAAAAAATAAAGGTTGAATTTCAGAAAATGAAATTCAACCTTTATTTTTTTATAATTACTTCAAATGAACTAATTAATCTATCATTTCAAATCCTGTATACGGGATCAATGCTTTCGGTATTCTGATTCCTTCAGGAGTTTGATTATTTTCTAATAAAGCAGCCACAATGCGAGGCAAAGCCATAGCACTACCATTCAATGTATGAACGAGTTGCATTTTTTTGTCAGCTCCTTTAAAACGACATTTCAACCGATTGGCCTGATAACTTTCAAAATTCGAAACCGAACTTACTTCCAACCAACGCTCTTGAGCTGCCGAAAAAACTTCAAAATCGAAAGTTAATGCCGAAGTAAAACTAATATCCCCACCACAAAGACGAAGAATGCGCCAGGGTAATTCTAATTTTTCAACCAATGTTTGTACATAGGCTACCATTTGATCCAGCGTTTCATAGGATTTATCCGGATGTTGTATTTGTACAATTTCCACTTTATCGAACTGATGTAAACGGTTCAATCCCCGAACATCTTTCCCGTAAGAACCCGCTTCACGGCGAAAACAAGCAGAATAAGCTGTATTTTTGATGGGCAATTCATTTTCGTTAAGTATCACATCCCTGTAAATATTGGTTACCGGAACTTCAGCCGTAGGAATTAAATACAAATCATCCAAATTGCAATGGTACATTTGTCCTTCTTTATCGGGTAATTGACCAGTTCCATATCCTGACGCAGCATTTACCACATAAGGCGGCTGAACTTCGAGATAACCCGCTGCAGTTGCATTATCGAGGAAGAAGTTGATTAATGCACGTTGTAACCGAGCTCCTTTTCCTTTGTAAACAGGAAATCCTGCACCCGAAATTTTCACACCCAATTCAAAATCTATCAAATCGTATTTCTTTGCCAAATCCCAGTGAGGTACAGCACCTTCGTACAAAGTTGGCATAACACCACCAGTGCGTTCCACCAGATTATCTTCAGCATGTTTTCCGGGAGGGACACTTTCGTGTGGAAGATTTGGAATTTGAACTAATAAATCGGTCAATTTCTGTTCAGTAGCAGTCAACTGATCATCGTAGGTTTTGATAATTTCTTTTAATTCCACCGTCTTTTCCTTTGCCTGAGCAGCTTCGCCTTGTTTGCCCTGTTTGAAAAGCAGTCCGATTTCTTTCGATAAATTATTCAGTTCTGATGAAGCATTATCTACTTTAACCTGTGTAGATTTTCGAAGGTTATCCAGTTCCACTACTTCTGTAATAATTGCATTCCCGTCGAAATTCTTTTTTGCCAAACGGGTAATTACCTCGTTAGTATTTTCGGTGATATATCTGAGTGTAAGCATTGTGATTAAATAAGCCCCTAAATCCCCTAAAGGGGACTTAAAGAATTGAAAACTAGTTAATTTATTTCACTAATCCCCCTTTAGGGGTTAGGGGTTCTAAATAAAAAAATCTCCCGCAATTTTACACTACGGTAAAACAACAGGAGATCTATGTGTTTTGATAATCTACTTGAGCTTAATTTGCAGCTACTTCGATTGGTCTAACAGAAACAAATGACTTATTGTCTTTCTTTTTTCTGAATTCAACAATTCCGTCAATTAATGCAAACAAAGTGTGGTCTTTTCCCATACCAATATTATCACCAATGTTGTGAACTGTTCCGCGTTGACGAACTATGATGTTACCTGCTTTTGCAAATTGACCACCGTAAATTTTTACGCCAAGTCGTTTACTTTCCGATTCACGACCGTTCTTTGAGCTACCCGCCCCTTTTTTATGTGCCATTTTCTTTTAATTTTATCGGTTAAGCTACAATTTCTTTAATTAATAATTCTGTGAAGTTCTGACGGTGACCGTTACGTTTGCGGTATCCTTTACGACGTTTTTTGTGGAAAACGATTACCTTTTCGCCACGAACGTGTGATAACACTTCACAAACAATTTTTGAACCTTCTACAGTTGGAGCACCAACGGTAATAGTACCTTCATTGTCTAGTAACAACACTTTGTTAAATTCTACCTGAGAACCTCTTTCGGCCTCTTCCATGCGATGGATATACAGTCTTTTTCCGGCTTCCACCTTGAACTGTTGTCCCAAAATTTCTACGATTGCGTACATTTTTTAACGACTTTTCTGATTACATCGGGAAGGTGAGTTGCTTATGGCATTGCTTCTTGGGTACCTTTTCCGAAACGGACTGCAAAAATACAACTTTATTTTTAATACACAAAGGGTTGAATGAAATTTATTTTCACTCAACCCTAAAAATCTCAGTCTACTGACAATAAGTACATTATCAATGACAAACTTAGTTCAATCGTAAATCCTGTTATTAAACAAAAGAATATTTGCAAAAGCTGTCAGAACAAGGCACTTCAATCAACTTATCAGGACATTCTATTCTTCAGCAAGTTTTTTCAATTTTGCTAATCCATTATCCCAGTCTTTTCCCATATCCTTCTCCATATCCAGAAACAAATTCATCAAATTAAATGGATAAGGCATACTGCCGGAAAAACCCCATGTAGCATCTGTTACGCCATTATCATCAACCAGTTTAACATAAGCATTCGATTTACTTTCAAAGGGTTTAATAAAATGCAAATCGGTTTCAAACAAGTTGGGTGCTTGAATACTTACAATGGTTTGACTCCCAACGCCTACATTTTCGACATCACTTTCCCAACTTTGTTTGGCACCAACAGTTCCGTCTACTCCCGTCCAGACTTTTTTCATTGCCGGATCGTAATCATTCCAAGGGCTCCATTTGTCCAACCCGGACAAACTGCTGGTGTATATCCAAACTGAATCAATGGGAGCATTTATTTTTATTGATTTTTCATAAGTAAAATCTTTCGGGACAAATAATGCCACAATTAGTGGAATAGCTATTACGATTAAAATGCCTATTCCAAGTTTCTTTAATGTTTTCATACCGCTATTAAATTTAAATTGTCTCACAATATACTAAACACACAACTATTAGAAAAGTTGAAAATAGTGATTTGATAGTATGATATTGTAACTACTCAGCCCCCCAACCCCCTAAAGGGGGAGTTCTGGAGCGACATTCATCATTTATGCGCTTTAATTTGGCTGTTTTTTTGTGAAAATTACATTTTTTTACTCTGCAATTTCCCTGAAAACGTTAAATGAAGTACTTTTTGAAGTGCTGAGTAGTCACATAATATTTAACTTAACTTTCGCAAGTTCTCATATAGGGGTTTCCACCCCTAGCCCCGACCTACTTTTTGCCTTGACGCAAAAAGTAGGCAAAAAAGTCAAGACTACGCCTGCTTCACTCGAAAAACTTACGCTCGGTAAGCTCAAATCGTCCAAACTCATTCCGACGAAATACGTCGAAACTCAAACAAGGACGATTTTTAACCGCTTACCTCACTTGTTTTTCGGTTCACCAGCCGAGGTCGCGCATTCAAGAACGACATCGGTATACGATAAAACGTATTTTAACTTATAGTAAAAAGATCACAAGAAACTATATGCAATATTTATTCGATGAAATAGAATTTTATAACCAGTTCATTATCAATATATAAATTTAGATATATTAATATTTATCAATAAGTTAAATGCTTGCGAAAGTTGAGATATTTAATTAAATACGCATTACAACATTTCTTTATAAAAAAAATTTAAACAACTGGCTAACTAGTAAGTAAATGGAACAAATTAATGTACCATTTAGGAACATTAATAGTACGCTGATTTTCGCTGATTTATCGGAAAATGAAGGATAAAACAAAACGGATATTTCTTGCCTTCGGCAAGATGATAAAGACGCAACTATCTGTAAATCATTCCGATTTATCGGAATTCAAATCCGTTTTTTCAAATCCACTCTATCAGTGAAAATCAGCGTTCTATTCTTAAATATTTTCATGCAAAATACGACATTATTTGTTTTCAATTACTTATTTAGATGATAAATAACAATTATCATTTTACACATAACAAATACGGCAAACGCTTGTCAGCAAAATAATTAGGACCTGACTGCAGTAGACACGTTCTAGCCTTCAATTTAGATGTTTTGAGTTATAGTAATACCGACAGCAATCGGGAATCTTTCAAAATGCTTAACTATACAAAACCTTTAGGATTGTATTTTAGCCCTATTGATAAGTCTGAAAACACACTATTTCTGTTTATATCTTTCTGACGAAGTAATCCTTCCATTTTTCATTCAAAAAATTCTTTAATTCAGTTTCACATTTATATAAAACACCATGATACAGTTTCAGGTTCTTTATTTTCTTATCACATAAAAATAAACTACTTTTGTAATCAATCTTTCGATGTTAATTACAACTACATTATTACGAATAACTTATGTCAGGCAAACAACTAAACAACATAATAAAAAAGAAAGTACTATTTATCGACAGAGATGGTACAATAATAGCTGAACCACCCGTAACATTTCAGGTTGACAATCTGGAACAAATGGAATTTTTGCCGGGTGTTTTGCGTAACCTGTATTTCATTCGTCAAAAATTGGATTTCGAGTGGGCTTTAGTAACCAATCAGGATGGACTTGGGACTGAAGTTTATCCACAAGAAAATTTCGATTCGGTTCAAAATAAATTCATTCAAATACTTGAAAATGAAGATATAAAATTCGATAAAATTTTTATCGACACCTCTTTTCCGGATGACAATCTGCCAACACGCAAACCGGGAATAGCCATGCTAAATGAATACTTTTCAGACAATTACGATCTTGAAGGCTCTTTTGTTATTGGCGACAGAATAACTGATGTCGAATTGGCTAAAAATTTAGGATGTAAAGCTATTTTTATTAGTGATGACAAAGATATTTTGATTGAAAATGGGCTAAAAAAATACTGTGCACTGCAAACTTCCAATTGGGATAACATTACTGATTTTCTGTTTGCAGGTGAACGCATTGCTAAAGTGAAACGCACTACAAAAGAGACAAATATTCTAATTGAACTAAATCTTGATGGGTCTGGTAAATGCGACATATCCACGGGATTGAATTTTTTCGACCACATGCTCGAGCAAATTGGAAGACATTCCGGTTGTGACCTAAAAATTAAGGTTAAAGGGGATTTACAGGTTGATGAACATCACACCATCGAAGACACTGCTATCTCGCTGGGTGAAGCATTTAGAAAAGCGCTGGGGAATAAACGCGGAATTGAACGGTATGGTTTTAATTTACCAATGGACGATTGTTTGTGTTCTGTTGCATTGGATTTTGGCGGACGATCATGGTTGGTTTTCGATGCCGAATTTAAACGTGAATATCTAGGCGATTTACCGACCGAAATGATTTTGCACTTTTTCAAATCGTTCAGTGATGCAGCTAAAATGAATCTGAATATTAAAGCAGAAGGTGTAAACGAGCATCACAAGCTTGAAGGTATTTTCAAGGCATTGGCCAAGTCAATCAAAATGGCCATAAAACGTGATATTTATCAATTTGAATTACCCAGCACCAAAGGAATACTTTGATTTACAATTTATTCAATTAAAACTTACTATTTAAAACATGAGATTTTCTCGTAGATATATTTTTCTTCTTTTCAGTTGTTTTTTTATTAGCCAAATTATCCCGGCTCAATCATTCACAGCCGATCCTCCCCGTTTGGTTATCGGAATTATGGTGGATGGGTTGCAACAAAAGCACATCGACGTACTTTGGAATTATCTGGAATCGAACGGTATAAAAAGCATTATTGAAAAAGGAGCTAATTGCGAAAATGTATCATACAATATTGTTTCAGCAGGAAATGCATCTGATATTGCCTGTGTTATGACTGGCTCTATTCCTTATTACAATGGAGTTGCCGGTGACAATACTTTTAACCGAAATACAGCTGAAATTCAGGAAATAATTCAGGACAAAAATCAGGTGGGAATAGGTACAAAAAAGAATTACTCAGCACACAATTTACTTTCCAGTACTGTTAACGATGAATTAATGCTCGCAAATCCTGAGAAATCTAAAAGTTTTGCTGTTGCCATTAATGCCGAAGAAGCCATTATGCTGGGAGGACACACGGCAAATAGTGTGGTGTGGATAGATGATGAAAACCTCAAATGGATTACCACCGGATATTATACAGATGGATTGTCACGTTGGGCAGACGAAATGAATATCAATAAGGGTTTCCAACAACTTGCCAATACAGCATGGGTACCGATGTTTAATATAAATACTTATTTCAACAAACCAACAGTAGAAGACAAAAAAACGGGCTTCCATTATGACCCAGCGAGCAAAAAAGCAAAGAATTCTACGATCTCAATAATTAAAAATACTCCAACAGCAAATGACCTCGTTACGAATTTGGGATCAAAAATTCTTACTGAAGAGCAACTTGGGAAAGACATTTATCCCGACATGCTCATGTTGCAATATACAGTTCGTACCCCAAACGAGAAAACATCTGCTTTACAATCTGCCGAAAAAGAAGATATGTATTTTAGACTGGACAAAAATATTCAAAATTTATTGCAGAAAATTGATGTCAATGTTGGGCTTGACAAAACGCTTATTTTCTTATTTGCTAATCAAACAGGTGTACATTCTCCAAAAGAGTTGGGCGAAAATAAAATTCCGGCAGGTTACTTCAATGCCCGACGGTCAATAGCTTTGTTAAGCACATATTTAATGGCAGTTTACGGTCAGGAGCGTTGGATAGATGGTTATTATGGAAAAAATATTTTTCTAAACAAAAAGAAAATTGAGGAAAAGAAAATAAATTTCAAAGAAATGCAGCAGAATATTGCCAATTTCATGTTAGAATTCGAAGGCATTCAGGCAGCATTTCCTGCATCTGACATACTAAATATGAGCGGAAATGCTCACTCCGAAATGGTGCGTATCCGCAATTCTACACATAAAAACAGCGTGGGTGACGTTATACTTACTCTTTTACCCGGATGGATAGAAGTTGATGACAAAAATAATCCCGTAGGAGAATCAAATGCAATTGTCTCTTACACACCGCTGTATTTTTACGGTTGGAAAATTAAACCACAAAAAATTGAAGCGTCATATCAAACTACCGACATCGCTCCTACTCTATCTAGAATATTAAATTTACCAATGCCTAATGCAAATATTGGCAAACCGATTGAAGAAATAACAAAATAATAAAGCCTCTGGTCCAGACCTCAAATAACCTGACTGACTTCAGGCAAATCCGAAAGCAGAGGGAGAAAGGAGAAAAAGGGATAAGAGCCTTTAAAACATTAATTTTGAAAATATGAAGAATAATTCAGAGAAAAGTGAAACTAATTCTACTCCACTTTCGGGGGCTGTGAAACTTTACAATTTCGACGAAATAATTGACAGAAAAAACACAAATGCTGTAAAAGTCGATCGCTGTAAAGCTCTATTCGGAACTGAGAATGTAATTCCCATGTGGGTAGCTGATATGGATTTTCGGACTCCGGATTTCATTTTAGAGGCAATAAAGAAACGTATTGAACATCCGATTCTCGGCTATAGCATGACACCCCAAAATTTTTATCCGTTATTAGTAAACTGGATTCTTGATCATCACAAATGGGAAGTCAAACGTGAATGGGTGAGTTTTTTACCCGGAATTGTTCCCGGACTTTCTTTTGCTGTTCAGAGCCTAACCAACATTGAAGACGAAATTATTGTTCAACCGCCTGTATACTATCCATTTTTTCATGTAATTGAGAACAACAAGCGTAAATTAGTTTACAATCAACTGTTAGAATCCGAAGGCATTTTCAAATTCAATTTTGAAGATTTTGAAAATAAAATTACTTCAAAAACAAAACTTTTTATTCTTTGCAACCCACACAATCCGGGAGGAAGAGTATGGACAAAAGATGAACTATCGAAACTTGCCGACATCTGCCAAAAGCATCAAATCACTGTCGTTTCGGACGAAATCCATGCGGATATGGTGCTTCCCGGGAAAACTCCTCACACACCATTTGCAAGCGTTTCGGAATGGGCAAAAGAAAACACCGTAACGTTTATGGCGCCAAGCAAAGTGTTCAATATGCCGGGATTAATCAGTTCATCCTACATAATTCCTAACGACAATTTGAGAAAAAAATTCGCCGATTTTTTGGAAGCTTCAGAAATGAATACAGGAAATATATTCTCCTACGAAGCTACCATTGCTTGTTACGAACAGGGTGAAAATTGGCGACTGCAAATGTTAGAATATGTACAAGGAAATATAGAATTTTTGCGAGATTACTTGAAAACAAATATTCCACAAATCATCCCAATGATTCCCGAAGCATCATTCCTTGTATGGCTTAACTGTAAAAGTCTTGGAATGGAAACAGAAGAACTGCATAAATTCTTTTCACTGGAAGCCGGAATTGGTCTCAACAAAGGAACCGTTTTTGGTCCCGGAGGGGAATATCATTTGCGTTTGAATGTGGCTTGTCCAAGAACTGTACTCGAAAAAGCATTGAAGCAACTGAAATCAGCGGTAAGCGGCAAACTAATGTTAGCAGTAAGCAGCAAACGGTAATCAGCAAACAGCATCTTTCACTACACAATCAACATATATAAATTAATCAACCAATTACCCAAAAACCATGGATGTAAAAATCGAATCTTCGTGGAAACATGTCTTGCAAGACGAATTTGATAAAGAGTATTTTGTAAAGCTTACTAATTTTGTGCGTAACGAATACAAAACAAAACTTACATTTCCACCTGCTTCAGACATTTTCAATGCTTTCGACCAATGTCCTTTTGACAAGGTTAAGGTAGTTATTCTTGGTCAAGATCCTTATCACGGCGATGGTCAGGCACATGGATTGTGCTTCTCGGTGAACAAAGGTGTAGCACTTCCTCCTTCCCTACTTAATATTTTCAAGGAAATTAAACGGGATTTAGGTATTCCAATGCCGAAAAATGGAAATCTTACCCGCTGGGCCGAACAGGGTGTATTATTGTTGAATGCCACACTCACTGTTCAGGCTCATATAGCCGGTTCACATCAAAATCTTGGTTGGGAAACTTTTACGGATACTGTGATTGACAAATTAGCTACAGAAAAAGAACATCTTGTATTCATGCTCTGGGGTTCATATGCTCAAAAAAAAGGCAGCTTTATTGATCCAAACAAACACCTGATATTAAAGTCAGTACATCCATCTCCACTATCTGCATATCGTGGATTCATTGGAAATAATCACTTTTCTCTTTCTAACAAATATTTAAAATCAAACAACAAAGTTGAAATTATTTGGTGATTTTAATACTGAATCAGTATACTAATGGTTTTGGTATACAATTTTCAAGGACAACATAAGACGTTCAAAAATCAACTAAAAACCACTATGTTTCACAATGATTGTACTTTTTTGTTCTTTAAAATACTCCTAGTTTTATAGCATTTATCTCAAAAAATTATATTATATTTGTGTGTTTTTTTGGACAACAATCTAAATTGTAAGCAGGATTAGAAAAAACACATTAAATAGCTAAAAACAAACAACTTAAAATAAAAATGAGCGAAGAAGAAATTGCAAGAGATGCTGCCAGCGCCAATTATGGAGCAAGCAGCATTCAGGTGCTGGAAGGATTGGAAGCAGTGCGTAAACGCCCTGCAATGTATATCGGCGATATCGGCGTTAAAGGATTACATCATTTGGTTTACGAAGTCGTGGATAATTCCATTGATGAAGCAATGGCCGGATATTGTAACACCATTGATGTAACAATTAACGAAAATAATTCAATTACCGTTATCGACAATGGTCGTGGTATTCCCGTGGATATGCACGAGAAAGAAGGTAAATCGGCTCTCGAAGTGGTAATGACTGTACTTCACGCCGGTGGTAAATTCGATAAAGGTAGTTACAAAGTTTCAGGAGGTTTACATGGTGTAGGCGTTTCGTGTGTAAATGCACTATCTACCTTATTACATGTTGAAGTTTCGCGCAATGGCAAATTGTACATGCAGGAATATGAATGTGGCTTTCCAAAATTCCCTGTAAAAGAAATTGGGACTTCAACCACAAACGGAACATCTGTTACGTTTTTACCTGACAACACTATTTTCATTGAGTCGGTTTATAAGTACGATATATTAGCTGCTCGTTTGCGTGAACTTGCATTTTTAAATGCAGGAATTACCCTCACATTAACTGACAGACGTCAACAGATTGAAGAAGGCGTTTATCGTACCGAAATTTTTCATTCCGAAGAAGGATTGAAAGAATTTGTTGAGTACATAGATGAATCGCGCGAGAAACTAATTGAGAACGTAATTCATATTTCTACAGAAAAAAACGGCACTCCTGTGGAGATTGCCATGACATACAATACTTCGTACAACGAGAATATTCACTCTTACGTAAACAATATCAATACCATTGAAGGTGGAACTCACTTGGCAGGTTTTCGCCGTGGCTTGACCCGTACGTTAAAGAAATATGCCGAAGACAGCAAAATGCTCGATAAACTTAAAATCGAAATCAGTGGGGATGACTTCCGCGAAGGATTGACTGCTGTAATTTCCATTAAAGTTCAGGAGCCTCAATTTGAAGGACAAACAAAAACCAAACTCGGAAACAACGAAGTTATGGGTTCGGTAGACATGGCTGTTGGTGAAGCTTTAGGAAATTATCTGGAAGAGAATCCAAAATCAGCCCGCATAATCGTAGAAAAAGTTATTTTGGCAGCTACTGCACGTCATGCCGCCCGCAAAGCCCGTGAAATGGTGCAACGCAAATCTCCACTTTCAGGTGGTGGTTTACCCGGGAAATTAGCAGATTGTGCTGACAAAGATCCTGAAAAATGCGAATTATTCCTTGTCGAAGGGGATTCGGCTGGTGGAACTGCAAAACAAGGACGTAGCCGCCAGTTTCAGGCCATCTTACCATTACGTGGTAAAATCCTGAACGTTGAAAAAGCCATGCCTCACAAAGTGCTTGAAAGTGAAGAAATACGCAATATATACACAGCTTTAGGCGTAACTATAGGTACTGATGATGACAGCAAAGCGTTAAACATAAAGAAACTTCGCTATCACAAAATTATAATCATGACCGATGCCGACGTCGACGGTAGTCACATTGCTACTTTGATTATGACATTCTTTTTCCGTCACATGAAAGAATTAATTGAACAAGGGTATTTATACATTGCCACTCCTCCTCTTTACTTGTTAAAAAAAGGAAAAGTAGAAGAATATTGTTGGTCTGATCTACAACGTCAGGCATTTATCGAAAAATACGGTGGTGGTGTTGAAGGTGCTGTTCACACACAACGATACAAAGGTCTTGGAGAGATGAACGAAACTCAATTATGGGATACAACCATGAATCCTGAACACCGGACTTTACGTCAGATTGATATCGAAAATGCAGCTTCAGCCGATCATGTCTTTTCTATGCTAATGGGAGATGATGTAGCGCCTCGTCGTGCATTTATCGAACAAAATGCTACTTACGCTAAAATTGATGCATAATTTAATTGATAATTGACAATGAATAATTGTCAATTATCAACTATCAATTGTCAACTAAAAAAATGAATATAGCCGTCTTCTGTTCTTCCAGCCATTTAATCCCTGAAAAATATAAGCTCGAAGCTTATCGTTTAGGTCAATGGATTGCAGAAAATGGCCATACACTTGTTTATGGTGGCGCAACCGGCGGCTTGATGGACTCAGTTTCAGAAGGTAGCTACAGTAAAAATGGGAATATTATTGGTGTAATACCAAAAGCTGTCATTAAAATGAACCGTCAGAGTTCCTTGCCTACAGAATTAATTACCGTAGAAACAATGAGTGAACGAAAGGCAAAAATGAAACTGCTCACGGATGTATTTGTTGTTTTGCCTGGGAGTTTCGGAACATTAGATGAAATGCTAGATGTTATAGCCTCCGGAGTTGTTGGCGAACATAAAAAGCCACTAATAATTGTCAATCAGGATGGATTTTACAATCTTTTCTTACAGCAGATTGATTTAATGAGAAACGAACATTTTATTCCTGCTGAAGAAAAATACAAACCACTGATAGCAACAGATTTCGAACATTGTTTGGCGTTACTAAATTTATAAAAACTCAATAACTTCGCTTATGAATTTATTTTGGAAACAATTCTTTGGGAAAATAACTCCTACTGCAAAACTGGAGAAAGACGAAGCGGATCTTATTATTGCTATGGAGCGATACGAAGAAGTGCTGAATTCATTAGAATTAGTTGAATATAAAAAGCTATTTCACATAGTAAAATCTGCTGATTTTCAGGAAAATAAAAAAATACTGCAAAATCGGAAATACAAAGACACTGAATTCTACCAAAATACGAAAAAATTCAATAAACTTGAAATTTCTCAAGCCATTCAACTTTATTTTCAAGTTCTGAAATCAGAAGAATTGAAACAATACCTTAGTTTCAAATCATCATCTGATTTTGAACAACTGGGTGACAAAAAACGGATTAAAGCCTCTGAAAAACTTCAAAAATTAAAACAATTTGAACATTCAAAAGCATATAAAACATACGTTCGCTTTCACGAATCTTATATCATTAAAGAATTTGAAAAACTAAAAGATAAAGTTTCGACCCCTGAATTTAAAAAAGAGAATGAATTTTGGGCAAATCCAAAACGCTGGCTTACCGTTCCTGAATACATTCAGGAACAGCGGTTTTATGAATTAGCGAAAAATCCTGACATAGTATTTTTTGAAAACGAAAAACCCGAACGTTTTAAAAAATACAAGGCTTTAAAATTGTCTTTTCAGGATGAATTTGAATGGAATACATTGGATAAATCTCACTGGAATTTTGGATTTCATTACAAGAGCAAGGAATTGATTGGGAATCATTCATTTGCAAATGAAAAACAAGCCAATAATTCAGGTAAAAATATAGGAGTTGAAAATGGAATTCTACACATTGCAACTAAACACGAAAAAACTACCGCCAGAGCATGGCATACTGAAAAAGGGTTTATAGAAAAAGAATTCAATTTTACGTCAGATATTCTTCAAACTGCCGACAAATTCCGTCAAAAATACGGTGTTTTTCGTGCAAAATTACGCTGTTCTGGGAATATAAACCATGCTTTTTGGTTGGGTTCCGACACTAAAATTCCGATGATAAATATCTTTCATTCAACAGGAAAAAACATCACGCTGGGTAATGCAAACCATAATTTGGTTGATGGTATTAAAATCAAAGGCATTAATCCTCTAAAATACTATATTTACACCTTGGTTTGGTCGGAGAAAGAACTTATCTGGATGATTAATGATTATGAGGTTTATCGTACTGCCAGCAATATACCTGTGGAATCAATGTATCTTGCATTCAATTCCTTTATTACAGAGAAGCAACGCGGGAGTACCGGAAGCCTCGATATTGACTGGGTAAGAGTGTATACATCGGAAAAATAATTCTTATAATTGGCTAATAGCTAAAGACAAACTTTCATGGGTTTGTCTTTTTTCTTATTTTGGGCTCTGTATAAATAAAAGCACAAATCAATAAATAAAAATGACAAATCAGTTGACAACGAGCGAAATAGATGTTGTTATTGCATGGGTAGATGGAAACGATCCTATGCATAAAAAAAAGATAAAACCCTATTTAAACCCTCAAGTTCAAAAGTCTGACGATATTGCCGGACCAACACGCTTTGGCTCAGAAGGAGAAATATTTTATTGTGTGGCATCGATACTTCGCTTTGCTACCTTTATTCGCAAGATTTATATTGTTACTGACGAACAAAATCCAAATTTGGACGACTTTGTTCAAAAAAACTTCCCCGAAAACAAAATAGCAATAGAAATCGTAGATCACAAAGTCATTTTTAAAGGTTACGAAAACCATTTACCTGTATTTAACAGCCGTGCTGTTGAAACTTGTATTTACAGAATCCCCGGATTGAGTGAAAACTATGTCTATTTTAACGATGATTTCTTTTTGATACGTCCCCTAAAAAAAACAGATTGGTTTGTGGATGATAAAATAATAGCTTATGGAAATTGGCGGAATCTTATTTTAGATAAATTATTATGGTTAATTAAACCAATGAAAAATGGTCATAAGCCTGTTGGGTTTAAGGATGGAATGATTATGGCAGCCCGTAAATATGGGAAAAAATGGAGATATTTCCATCTTGACCACTTACCACATCCCCTTAAAAAAACTGTCATTGAAGACTATTTTACAAAAAAACCAGCTCTTTTTCAATCCAATATTTCATATAAATTTCGTAGTGGCAATCAATTCAACACGCATGAATTATACTATCTAAAAATGTTGAAATCGAACAAAGCCATTATTAAACCTGCCTCTGAGAATTTACTATACATTAAACCTGTAAATCGAGGAGAGAAATACCTAAAAAGGAAATTACAGATGTATGAAAACAATAAAGATTTAAAATTTTGTTGCATAGGTTCGTTAGATCTGGCAACGAAAAATGATCGAAATACACTTTTTAATTGGCTTAAAGGCATAATAAAAATAGATTTTTGAAATGGACATGCTAGCTGTTAAAATATCCGTAATCATCCCTATTTATAATGATGAATTATATTTAAGAGATGCTCTATACTCTATTCAACAACAAACATTTGAGAATTTTGAGTGTATCTGTGTAAATGATGGTTCAGTTGATCAGTCGGAAGAAATTATTGATGATTTTGTAAAAAATGATAAGCGGTTTCTTAAAATAAACAGAGAAAACGGCGGCGTGAGTGCAGCAAGAAATACTGGTTTAGATGCCGCAAAAGGAGAATATATTTTCATGATGGATCATGATGATTTAATTCCAAATTATACTTTAGAAAAACTGTTGAATGCTGCTCAAAAGTACAATGCAGATATGTCACGTGGCAGAATGATGATGATCGCTGAAGATTTTAGCTTGCAACAACTCCCTACAGATAACATACAAAATAAAAAAGAACATTTTTATCAAAATCCGCTTACTGATTATTACAGACATATTCGCCACAAAAATAAAAACTGGTACTATGTGTGGATGTGTTTATTTAAAAGGTCAGTAATACATGAAATACACTTTCTTGACGAATTACGTTCTGGAGGAGAAGACAACTTATTTACATTTGAAGTGGTAAGTAAAATAAAAAATTTTGTTCAAATAACCGACATTGTCGCTTGTCACCGTTACTCCAAAATAAGTGTAACCTTAAATGGCTATAATCCGGCATTATTTTTTAATATAAGCGAAATTATTATTCCCCATATTTTTCAAAAATATGCCCTTGACACCAATATTGACAAGCGTTTATTGTGGTGGGTTTACCGAAAAGAATCATATGCAATTTATCGTTTTTTAATTCGAAATCCTATTCGTTTAAATGAGCTGAAATATCTTGAGCAAGCAAGACAACTTTTACTAAATCATGAAGGTAGTTCGGCGTTTAATGAAATTATTAAAAGGTGGAATTTCAGACAGAAAATATTTTTTCGATTGTTTATTAAAGGAAAGTATGGCGTTATAAAAAGATTTGAAATTTTTATGTAAAGATGGAATTAAGCCAAAAGAAAAAACTGATAGTTATAAAACCGAGTGGAAATCACAGTAATAGACTGTTGCAGAATTTACATTTCGAAGCATTTTGCAAAGAGTATAATATTGAATATCAGAACCCTACACTTGTCGACATGGAAGGTTATTATGCTGAACCATGTACGGTTAAAACAAATCTCTTTTTTAAAATACTACAGATTGACCTTCTTGGTAAACTGTTTCATCACAGTAAAGTTATCAAGAAAATTTTTTCAGTTGTATGGATATTCTCAAAATTAAGTCTGTTAATTTTTATTCGATTCGATACAGAAAAAGAAGCTAATGAATATGAAACTATACTTTTAAAAGCATTTGAGAAAAACAATATTGTATATGTTGGAGGGTGGAAATTCAGATTGCCTGTGTTGGCTGAAAAATACAAACTTGAAATGTCGAAGAAATATGCATTAAAACAATCTTTTTACGAGAATAACTCATTGGTACAGGAAACAACTAAATTAAAATCAGAAGGTTATACCTTAATTGGAATACATATCAGAAGAGGTGACTATAAAAAATGGAAAGGAGGAACCTATTATTTCGAAGATGATGTTTACCTAAAGTACATGGATAATATCTCTGAAAAACTTTTAAAACAGGGAAAAGAAAAACACGTTTTCATTTTATTTTCCAACGACAACTTTAGTTTTCAGGCATCTTCTCGCATCCTCATTTCAAAAGAAAATTGGTATATCGACCAGCATATTATGTCAACTTGCGACTATTTAATTGGACCATTTAGTACATTCACTCTCTGGGCTGCTTATATTGGAAATGTAAAATTATTTCACATAAATAATAGTGACGCAGATCTTAGTTCGATTCTTAATTGATTTAAAATCAATACTTTTATGATATCAATCATCATTTGTTCAAAAAAATCGGATATTTCAACTTCGTTGAAAGAAAACATTAAAGACACTATCGGGGTTGATTATGAAATTGTTGTAATTGATAATTCAATGAACAATTATTCAATTTTTTCAGCTTACAATAAAGGGTGGAGCAAAAGTAAATTTCCTTATCTATGCTTTGTACACGAGGATGTATTGTTCAAAACAATAGATTGGGGAAAAAACCTGATAACTCATTTAACTGACAAGGAAACCGGAATTATTGGTATAGCCGGAGGGAAAATCATGACAAGGATACCTGCTCATTGGTGGTCGGTTGGGTATGGATATAAAAATCTGATACAACATTATAAGAATAAAAAAACACCCCGCTCAGAACATTTTCATAATTCATCGGATGCCCGGCAACCGGTTATTTTACTGGATGGAGTCTTTTTATCGATGCGCAGTGAATTGTTCAATACCATTCAATTTGACGAAGAGCTTACAGGGTTTCATGGATATGACCACGACATCTGCGTTCAGTCAATAATGGCTTGTTACAGCAATTATGTTGTTTTTGACATTTTACTGGAGCACTTTTCAGATGGAGACATGAATTCTCAATACTACATAAACCTTATAAAAATATATAAGAAATGGGAAGAACATTTGCCATTATTCTATACTGACATTCCGGGAGAAGTTAGAATAAACATTGGTAAAACTGAAACCAAATTGCTTGGGAAACTTATACGACGGATGTCTCAAACAGGCTTTAAAACAAATGAAATCATTAGGACTGCAAAATCTTACGTAAAGTTACTAAATACTCAAGCGGCAAAAAAACAGCTGAATTTCATTCGACTAAAAATTCTTTTTGAAAAGCTATTTCATTCAAAATAAATTTTTTGAATGAAACAAAATCACATAAATCAGAGCACCTTTTTAAATCTTTCCGGAATTTTCACGACTAGCTTCCATGGTCCCATTGAAGGTTTATTCCAAGCATAAACAGGCCTGATGTAGCTTTGAATAAAACGGGAAAAAGTCAACCAACTATCACCCGATAAGGCTTTCTTCTTAGTAATCATACTAATTGTTTTCGCTCGTTTCTGAATATGTTTTTCTCTCCCAGTCGCCATTCTGTCTTTGTCCTGAAACCGTTGTTGAATCATTTCGTAATCAACAGAACCAAAATGGAAAAGATATAAATTGGAGTCAATTTTGAAATTGTGACCTTTAATTCGATGAAATCCAGAACCCCAAACCAATGGCTTACAAATTACCGACGGCTTTGTATATCGGGATGATAAGTAAGCATATTCCCGTTGACAGAGGAAAAGTTGATTTGGATCTAATGTTTTCTCAAGATTCAAATTTTGTCCTACATCCATTCCTAAACCAGAGAGAGATGATTTGCATTTAACAGTACTCAAATATTCAGCTAACGTTTTGTTACAAGCAGGGTCAACTACTAAAAATTCATCAGCATCAACACCTATTACCATATCATATTCGTCAAGTAATTTAGCTGCAACTGTCGATAAAAAGCTCAATCGTCTTTTTTCTGCTTTCACCACATGCTCTGCAACCCTTTTTTGGTGAATAACATGACACTTTTGTGCGTGTTGTGGAATTGGTTGATCTTCACCATCCAAATAGATAAATAAATTTTCTTCACCCAATTGATTCCCGTAATAATCAATCCAACGATTTAGAAAAAACTCGTCATTACGAGCCATTGTTATAGCGGCTACCTTTTTCATTTCCATTTATTTAATACAATATTTTTATTGTCATGAATTTTTTCTTTAATATTATTCCCTGTTCGTAACAAGAATATTAGCCAAAAACAAAGTATGGCAGAGAAAAATCCGGTGGCAAACATATCAAAAAAAGATTGAGACAGGATTAATAATGTAAAAAATATCGTCAGTTTTTTTCTCCTCTTTATAACCAAAAAGTAAGGAGTTAAATAAATAAATAACAGCACAAATAATCCGACAACACCAAATTCCATCGAAGTTTGAATATATTGATTATGACTATCCAAATGTTTACTTAGTTTCCAGGATTCTTTATATTCAGGTGTTTGGTAAATTTCACGAGCTGCATCAAATTGAATTTGTGCAGTACTTATTCCATAGCCCAATATTGGTTTCTCTTTAAAGATAGACAATCCAGCATCCCACAAAAAATAACGGGGCTCTGTTTTTATTAATTTATATTCCATCCTTTGATGCGACGAAATTAACATCACAGCAATCCATGGAATTAAAATACCAAACAAAATGCCGTATTTCCTTTTCTTCTTCCACAACTCAATAAATATTAGAGAAATTGTAATAACTAAGCCAAATATAAAACCCGATCGACCTTCTGAAATAGATAAAGCGTATAATAATAAGAAAATACATATTACCAATAGAGATTTGTATGAAAAGTACAATCTATTCCAGTAACTTGAGAGCAAATACCAAACACCTAAGAGAGCAGAATTGAAATAAAAATTCACTATCATGTGAGTATTGACATATTTTGCTCTGGCTAGATTAAATAGATTCTGATCTTTAAAAAAGTTGCTTATACCAACCTTAAAAAATAGTAGATAAATAATTACGGAAATTGTAGCTATTAAAATTGAAACAATAAAGTATCTCAATTTATAGAACTTATTTACACCAAATATACCAATTACAGAAAATCCTAATAAAGGGTATCTTCGTTCCATCAACAACTTAAAGTACTTATGTGATTCTTCAAAAGGGTAATACAAAAAAGCTAATGCGAAGAAAAAAAGAATAATAAGAAAATATAAAGTCGTCCTGTTAAACTTAATAGTTTCCCATTTCTTATCCAAAAAGAACTCCACAATATAACTTGAAAAAAAAATATAATAAGCTCCCACTTGGATGTTATAGTCATCTGTAATCAAAACACAAACCAAAAACAGACCGGAAAGAAGATTGATTAAATTTACAAAATGCTTAACTTTGTTTAAAACCATATTAATATAAATTCAAATAAAATAATTAATTTAAATTAAAACTTGGACGTGAATTAGCGTGCAAAGATACGAAATTTCTAATGGATATTCAGAGCAAGCTGTTGAAATATAAACTACACAAAACCTAGAATAAGTAAGATGATACAATTAAAACGACATTCTAATTCTCTCCTTACTTCTATCTTTCCTATTTTTTAGATTCAATTAGAGTCATTACTTGTATGACTAGTAGCAAAGTTTTATCTTTACAAAAAAATACCAATTCAGCTTACAGAATGAGATTCAAAAAAATCTACATAGAAATTACCAATTGTTGTAATTTTAATTGCAGCTTTTGTTTTAAAACGGCAAGAAAAAGAAAATTCATGTCACTCGATGAATTTCAAATTATTGTGGATAAAATCCGCCCTTTTACTAACTATATTTACTTACATGTGCTAGGAGAGCCTTTATTACATCCTCAATTTGAAGAGATTCTAACCATTGCTAAAAAAGCAGACTTGAATGTGAATATCACTACCAACGGTGGTTTAATTGAAAAGCAAAAAGAAACGCTATTGAAACACTCGATTCGACAAGTAAATATCTCACTTCATGATGCCGAGGAGAATATTAAACCCGAAAACTGGGAGAATTATTTAAACTCAATTCTTGATTTTAGTGTTTTGGTTGCTGAAAAGACCTATATCAGTCTACGCCTTTGGAACTCGTCCAACAAGGATAGTGAAATTTTCAATGATGTATGTTTGTCTAAAATTGCTTCAACATTTAATCTTAACAATGAATATCTTAGTTCTGAAATAAAAGGGAATGGACTAAAACTATCCGATCATATTTTTCTACAGCGGGCTCCACGCTTCGATTGGCCTGATGAGAAGAATCAAAGCAGCGAAACTAAAAAAACTTGTTATGCACTACGTGACCACATAGCAATTTTAGCTGATGGACAAGTTGTTCCCTGTTGTCTGGATGCTGATGCAAATTTAAAATTAGGAGATATTTTCACCGAAGAATTAGGTGATATTCTTGAAAAAGAACGTTCAAGAGCTATAAAAAAAGGATTTCAAGAAGGAAAAGCGGTTGAACCATTTTGTAGCAGTTGTGGCTTTTCGAAAATGATATAATTTGTAGAGGCATTGGATTATCATATTCCTCCAATAATTTACTACTCAATAAAAGAACAAGGTATAGTATAACAAAGTAAGAATTATTGATTTGTTTCTTGATTCCGTCAGATACCAAAATGTGGGAAGTATATCATTCTGACAATGAAACTTCTGTTTTGCAACTTCAATTAACTGAGACAAAATATTCCATAATCATTTTATAATGACCCGGCATTTAAAAGAAACAGAGGCTGAATCAAAATAAAATTTGATTCAGCCTCTGATTGTATTATTAAACTTTTCTTAAGTTGAAAACTCTGGGGAAAGTTAGTCTTTAAATTTAGCACTTAAGAACTCACGGTTCAAACGAGCGATGTGAGAAATTGAAACATTTTTAGGACATTCCGCCTCGCAAGCGCCTGTATTTGTACAGTTTCCAAAACCTAATTCATCCATTTTTGAAACCATTGCTTTAGCACGTTTTGCGGCTTCTACTTTCCCCTGAGGAAGTAAAGCCAACTGACTTACTTTAGCTGCGACAAACAACATGGCAGAACCGTTTTTGCAAGTAGCAGCACAAGCGCCACAACCAATACATGAAGCTGCATCCATTGCTTCGTCGGCAATTTCTTTTCCAATAGGAATGGCATTTCCATCAGGAACTCCACCAGTATTTATTGACACATAACCACCGGCCTGAATGATTTTATCAAAAGCACCGCGATCTACCATTAAGTCTTTTATTACTGGAAAAGCAGCTGAACGCCATGGCTCAATAGTAATCGTTTCACCATCTTTGAAATTACGCATGTGTAATTGGCAAGTAGTAATTTCTCCATCAGGTCCATGTGGGTGACCATTAATATACATAGAACACATACCACATATACCTTCACGACAATCATGATCGAATGCAATAGGTTCTTTTCGTTCACTGATTAATTGTTCATTAAGTACATCCATCATTTCTAGGAATGAACTATCGATAGAAACATTATCCAATTTGTAGGTCTCGAATTTGCCTTTTTCTTTCGGACCGGCTTGACGCCAAATTTTTAGCGTTACATTTATACTTTTTTCCATATCATATCTAAGTAAACGAGTAAACAAATAAACGAGTAGACTGACTCTCTCAACTTTATTGTTTGCTCAATTATTTGTTAATTAATATCATTATTATCTGTTTATTTATTTTTCAGATTGACCTTTATTCTTTGATCGGATCAATGAAACAAGCATTTTTACAACTTCATTATTCATATCATTTATTTTATTAAAGCTTTCTTCATTCAAAAAGCCCAACTTTTTTGAGATTAAAAGTTGTGTTTCTAGTTCCGATGCTGAACCTAAAGAAATATATAAAAAACGAATCAATTCTTTTTCCGAGTTTCTTGCATGCCCTTCGGCTCTGTTTGAAGGGATAGATACAGATGCTCTACGCATTTGAGATGATAAGCCAAATATCTCTTCTTTAGGGAATAAACCAGTTAATTTGTCTGTAAGTACAACTAGATTCATTGATTTTTCCAAACATTCAAATCTTTATGTGTTGTCATAATATTTATCTGTATGAATTTATCACAAACTTGTGTACCAGTATACTGGTTAACTTGCCTACTTCTTTTACGATTTATAATTACGTTGTTGACGGTGAATGAATTCATAATCAAGAACTTCTTTCAACAAGGTAGGTTCTTCACCTTCACTGTTGAATTTCCAACACGAAGCAAATGAAAATTCTTCGTCGTTACGTAATGCTTCACCTTCGGGAGTCTGATATTCTTCACGGAAATGACCACCACAAGATTCTTCACGCATCAAAGCATCGCGAGCCATTAATTCTCCAATTTCAATGAAATCGGCTACACGTAATGCTTTTTCAAGTTCATTGTTCAAATCATTTTCTTTTCCGGGTATGTAAACATTTGACCAGAATTCTTTGCGAACTGCTTTGATTTTTTCGAGAGCAGTTTCCAATCCAGCTTTGTTACGTCCCATACCTACGAAATCCCACATAATCAAACCAAGTTCACGGTGAATAGAATCAACCGATTTCTTACCCTGAATACTCATCAATTTCTTGATCTTATCACTCACTGCTTTTTCGGCTTCTTCGAATTCAGGAAGTTCAGTACTCAAGCGAGGAACCTGAATCTGATCAGCTAAATAATTTTGAATAGTATATGGTAATACGAAATATCCATCAGCCAGTCCCTGCATCAATGCAGAGGCACCCAGACGATTTGCTCCGTGGTCTGAAAAATTAGCTTCACCAATACAGAAAAGTCCTTTTACAGAAGTCTGTAATTCATAATCAACCCAGATTCCACCCATCGTGTAGTGAATAGCCGGATAAATCATCATCGGAGTTTTATAAGGGTTTTCATCTACAATTTTTTCGTACATCTGGAAAAGATTTCCGTAACGGGCACGGATAGTATCTTCGCCGAGTCTTTCGATGGATGAAGAAAAATCAAGATACACTGCTAATCCTGTATTACCAACACCAAAACCGGCATCGCAACGTTCTTTAGCTGCACGTGAAGCAACATCACGTGGCACAAGATTTCCGAAAGCAGGATAACGACGTTCCAGATAATAATCCCTTTCGTCTTCGCTCAAATCAGTGGCTTTTTTCTTTCCGGCACGGATTGCTTCAGCATCTTCTTTTTTCTTTGGTACCCAGATACGACCATCATTACGAAGCGATTCTGACATCAAAGTCAGTTTTGATTGAAATTCGCCATGAACGGGAATACAAGTCGGGTGAATTTGAGCATAAGCCGGATTTGCAAAATAAGCTCCTTTTTTATACATCTGAACAGCAGCCGATCCATTTGATCCCATTGCATTGGTAGAAAGGAAGAATGTATTTCCGTAACCACCCGATCCTACAACTACAGCATGAGCAAAGAAACGTTCAATTTTACCAGTTATCAAGTTACGGGCAATAATACCACGAGCGCGGCCTTCTATCACCACTATATCCAACATTTCGTAACGTGAATATAATTTTACAGCACCTTTACCAATCTGACGACTTAATGCTGAATAAGCACCCAATAATAGTTGTTGTCCTGTTTGACCTTTAGCATAAAATGTACGCGAAACCTGCGCACCACCAAACGAACGGTTATCTAACAAACCGCCATATTCTCGGGCAAAAGGAACTCCCTGAGCCACACATTGATCGATAATACTATTCGAAACTTCAGCCAAACGATACACATTGGCTTCACGGGCACGATAATCACCACCTTTGATTGTATCGTAGAAAAGACGGTAAACAGAGTCACCATCATTCGGATAATTTTTTGCTGCATTAATTCCTCCCTGAGCTGCAATAGAGTGAGCACGACGTGGAGAATCCTGAATACAGAAGTTCAATACATTAAATCCCATTTCGGCCATTGAAGCGGCTGCCGAAGCCCCGGCCAAACCCGTTCCAATAACAATAACATCAAGGCGACGTTTGTTTGACGGATTTACCAGTTTCTGATGAGCTTTATAATTATTCCATTTTTCTGCTAATGGTCCTTCCGGAATTCTAGCATCTATTTTAGTTGTATCTACTGTAGTAGATTCTTGTTTTTTTGCCATAATAAAATTTACATTTTATCCCGATAATATTCGGGGTTACAATTAACTTATTAAATGCATGAACCGCAACCCAGTAAATAATATACCGGAATGGACATGAACATTAAAATTACTATTGTGGAAATAATGTTAGAAATTACTTTAAAACGTGGTAACCATGTTTTATTGTTCAAACCCAAAGAATGTAATGCACTCCAAATTCCATGAGTTAAATGAAACCAAAGAGCCACTAACCAAACAATATAGATTACACAATAAATCCAGCTACTAAACAAATCAGCAACATAGGCTGCCCCATTTTGAGGATTGAAAATTCCGGTTTCAATACCTGTAATTTCCGCAAACTGCATTTTAAACCAAAAATTGTACAAGTGTAAAGCCAGAAAGCCTAACACAATTGACCCCAATACAAACATGTTTTGTGATGACCACTCAACACTTTTTTGGGTTTTAGTTACTGCATAACGGACATTACCACGTGCACGCATATTCAGAAAAGTCAGGTACAATGCATACAAAATATGTATGACAAAACCGGCTGCTAGTACCGAAGTGCCTACAAGAGCATACCAGTTTGCACCTAAAAATTCACAAATCATGTTATACGCATCGGCATTGATAATCACCACGATATTCATGATACTGTGAAACAGGAGGAATAACACGAGAAAAACTCCCGTGATACTCATAATCAGTTTTCTCCCAATAGAGGAATCATTTAACCACATAGATTTTTGTTTTAGTTTATAATATTTAGTAGTTGTAAATTTAAATTATTGATTTTATGGAACTTACGTAATTCACACCCATTTTTCTTAGGTTTCACAAAATTAGTATTTTGATTTCGATATTGCAAACTATTATGGAAATAATTCTTTAATTAATTTGTGTGAACTTATTGATTGATTCTCTGAGACTTAAAAAAACATTATTCGGCTCTGGTTCTTAATTCTATTTAATATCTATATCTATTGAGTCCACTCCGAAAAAGAGTAGAACCTGCCTGCTGCAGGTAGGCGCAAATAATACTGAAAATCGCAAATAATCGCAAATCTATAAATATTTATAAATCAATAGAATATATGAATTTTATTTTGTGTAAAGTTGCGTTATTTGTGCCTGTCTGCCATCAGGTAGATTCAAAAATTACTTTTCGGAGTACACTCATCTATTACAAATATTTAAAATACTCGTAATTTTATATCAATTTTCAACGATATTCCTTTTAATCCTTAGCGTTTAAAAATATCATATAAAAAAATAATAAAAAAGACTTACGAAAGTACGAAAATAAGTTGAAATACAAATGTTATTGCGTTTATCACAGTAATTTAACGAAGATCTCATTTCACATTTTTAGAGCCAAAAACTTCAACATTTCTGATACTCCAATGATATCAGACAGCTAAAGGGTTGAGATTTGGAATTAGAGTCACAACTGAGTATTTACAAAAAAAAATGTCCTAAAAATAATTTTAAAATTACTTTCAAAAGATAAAATTAGTGTCACTCTTTCGTGTGGAGAACAATCCTAAGGACTTTCCAAAAATGGCTCGATAGTGTCGCACACTAATATTTGCTACGCATCGAACCTTCAACAAAAGAATTGTACAATAATATTCATCCTGCAGATGAAAAACATGATTTTGAAGTTCGCATAAAAGTGCTTGAAACACCTAAAAGGATTGGTTACCAGTTTTGGACATGTGTGATGGTGGAATTGCCTTTTCAAACCATTGAACATTTGGTTGATGACTTATTGTATCTAAAAATATTTGATATGAATATGTGGTCTGAATCACTATAATGACACCGTTTAACGAATTCAAAGACAGTTTAATGCTTTTAAACGATAGATTTAAACTCCCATTAAAACGGGTTGCCATTTTATGAATTATAATGCCTGACATTAATATTGGCGCCACAACAACATTGCAAACTATTAATAAAACAGATCGTTAAAAAGCTATTCAGATTAATGCAAACAGATTAGTGCACAATATTACTACAGGGGAACACATTAACAGATATGCTCTTTACGAGAACAAAATCTGCACCAACAAAAATGCCTATGGTTATAAAACATGTATCAATGTTTTGTTCAAATGGTTCATCACGAAGGGGAATTTGCTGTTTGGGGCGATTCGAAGCATTTTATTCGTAAAAAATCACAAACTTCAAACGCCATTAATATACTATTTATCAGACAATTTAATCACTTCGATACCCGCCATTAACACAGCTCCTAAGCCATGTATATCATGAACCGGCGTAGGTCGATTGTAATAATATGAAAGGCTCTCTTCTATACCTGTTCCCTCACAGATTCCTTCAATTTTTCCCTTTTCATTTATTTTTGATTTGAGACCTCTCCATGCATTTTGTGCAATAGTTGCATATCTTGTGTCAATCCAGCCATTGTTTACTCCTTTGGCTATTGAATAAGCAAACATGGCTGTTACTGAAGTTTCGAGATAGGAATCTTCCTTATCGAGCAATTGATGCCATAACCCGGAACCTGTTTGATACCTGGAAACGCCAATGACTTGTTGCTCAAATATTGAAATCAACGTTTTTCTTAATGAATGATTCAAAGGTAATCGTTCCAGCAAATCGGCTTGGGCAACCATAACCCAACCATTGCAACGTCCCCAATGGGCAACGCCATTTCTTTTCAAATCGCTATAATAGCAATGATAATATAACTGCGATTGTTTATCATACAAGTATTTGGTAAAATTTATTACCTGTTTTGCTGCATCGTCGAAATATTTTTGTTCTCCGGTCAGACTTCCCATTCTCGACAGAAATACAATGCTCATATATAAATCATCGGCCCATAAAGTATATTCAAAAGGCCATTTCCTTACCAAAGTTCCATCCTCTAAACGGTACTGTTTGTTTAAAATATGGTCGGCTGTCTCGTCGATATACTCTTTATATGATTTTTGTTTGTTTTCTTTATACACTTCAATGAGTCCACCACCCATAGCGCCACAATCATCAAGTTCTTCAGTATTAATCAATAAACCAAACAGGTGATGCCAGCGATGCGCATCTTTCGGATAATACTTTTCAAAAAAGTCTTTGTGTTTAAAGGCAAATTCGTAATTTTTAAAAACGGTTTCCTTGTATTTTTTATCGCCGGTATAATCTGCATACTTTAATAATCCGATATTCAACACACCATTCCAGTATTTCCAATCGGTATAATCGCTTGAAAGTTTGATGTTTTTCACAGAATTTTCTGGAGTCAGATTTTCAAAAGTCTCCTTCGTTTTTGTGTTGTAAAACTTATAGCTTGTATTTTCAACAATATCATCAGCTAATTTCTTTAAAATATCTTTATCATTTTCAATTACTTGTGCATTTATTACAAAATGGCAGTTAAGAATAACAGCGATAAGAATTATTATTTTTCTCATTTGTATTGTGTGATTTTTAGGGTAAAAAAAAGACATAAATTATATATCAGAATTAAATATTTGGTTTTGAAATCAAATATAAGTAAATTATAGTATCTATTGATATATTTCTCATGAATCTGAGTTTTTGAATTTATCGATGGACAAGCGACTTCCCAGTCGCTTGTCCCTTGTTATCTTTCATCATCAAAAACTTATCATTTATATTGTATACTACTTATGAAAAACAAGTGAATCAAGAGTCTCAATCAAAAAGAATTCAAATTTATTTCCATATTTCATTACAAAGGCTCAGGTCCTAAATAAGAATCTTTCAAACCTCCAAAATCGATAATAATTTTCTGAATTATCATACCCGGATCAATGCAGTACAATTTCAAGGTATGTTTTCCGGGCTTATCTATCATCAGCTTTGTTTTATTTCTAGTGCTGTTTCGGAGAACATTTACCGCCCATTCATTTGAATATTCTTTTACATCATTTTGTATGATAGCAGTTTCCTGATTGTCAAGCTGAATACCATAACGGGTACTGTGTGATTTGTCTTTCGCAAAAAGGGGTAACATATATGTATAAACAGTTATTTCTCTGGTTTTGTTAGCATAAAAGTCATACTCTACAAATGAATTTTCGCCTGAATCATACTTAGCACTACCAAGTTGAAGAGCCGATTTTGTATAACCAAGTCCCTCAATTGCTTGAAATGTAATATCTTTATTTTCAGTTTTCCTGATATATTGAGTTGGACAAATACTTATAACGCCATTATTTTCAAGATAAAGTGTTGACAAATCTTGTATTAATTGAGTCTGTGTATTCAATACCATTACCGCAATTTTTCGAGTGATTTTCCCATCCGAAATGATTATCTCTCCTTTAGATAGTTCATCTAAATTAGTCTTACTCCAATCGACTGAAACCAAAATTCTATCTTGCTGAACTGTTCTACCTTTATATTTATCTAATTTAATCCAGCTTTCAGAGGGTGTTGCAGTCCACTCAAAAGGGATAGTACCTTTGTTATACACTTCAAAATAATGAATGTCATTAAGGTTTTTATTAAATTGTGGCAAACTTAGATTTTTCAAACTATCAGTGGTTTGACCTTCAACAAAAATTTCCTTTTCTGAAATTGCCGGTAAATCTATTTGTTTAGTTGGCGATAATTGAACTTTGGGCAAAAATCCCGGTGCAACCATCATACCCTTCCATTTTCCGTTAAGCAAGTTGTTGTATTGAGCAGTAATCATAGCTAAACTATCGTGATACAGTTTTACTTCGTTTGCCAATGCATTCGTCATTGCTCTGCCTTGTTTTGCATACCAGCGATTCTTTTGCCCTGTCAACATTTCGTGATTGTACAATGACGCTGCTTTAACGGGATAATAAACCAATTCGAAAAATGATGTTTTTTTCTCTGCGGGCAAGTTGTTATAAATAAATTCAGCTTTTGTTGCAATGGTATTGTAATCATTTAATCTATTTTCAGCTTCGCTGTAATTAATAAATGAAAATTCGGTATCTCTCACTTTTTCGTACTGAAACAAACTGTTCCAACGCCAGTCCCACGTCATAAATTCAGGTTTGCGGGTAAATCCATTAAAATAATACCGTTCCAGTATCTTTTCAATATCATTTTTATAGTTATCCCCAAAAATGGAGACAAGTTGGTTTACTTGATATTTATTTATATTTTCAAAATTAAATTGATCCATATCCCAGGCCATATCCAGAAAAAGTTGCACGCCCATTTCTCCCGGTTTTATGTCGCCAACATTCAACAACCAATATCTAGTAGCTCCCAATGAATACGCTTTTTGCATTTCGGCATACATTAATGCAGGAGGAGTGGTATTCAGCCAAAGATAATCGTTGGGCCAGCCTAAATAGGAAATATGATAATAAACGCCCGACTCGCCACTTCTTTTTTGTTCTTCACTGTTACTTAACTTTTTTATATAACCATAATTGTCGTCTGGCCAAACAATGGTAATATCGTCGGGTAATTTCAAGCCTTTTTCGTAAATACTAAGTACCTCTTTGTAAGGAACAAATATTTGAGGTATATCAGTAAGTGGCTTATTTATATTTTTCGACAAAATACTCCTTTGATCTTTAACCGCAACATCAAGCACTTTCAGTTTTTCATCATCAGTTCCGCCCACCATACCTTCGTCGTGCATCCCTCGCAAAGCAATGGTGTAGATATTGTCATTTTCATGCGCCTGCCCTACCCTTTTATCCAACGTCTTTACAATTTCGGCCCTGTTGGTTTCATAGTTCCAATCGCCTTGCGTTTTTTTGTCCCATTCACTGGCATTGTTATACAGCAAAGGTTCGCAATGACTGGTAGTTACAATCAATCCATAATTTTCGGCCATTTCCATATTTCCGGGCACGGAATAAAAGGCTTTTGTACATTCATGCATGGCAGGAGCTACCATATTGGCTTTTAAGCGTAACAGTAACTCAAATACTTTTTCATAGGTTTTCGGTCCAATATCGCCAAGCTCCGTATCCATGTTTTTTGCCGCCCATGGATGCAGTCCCCAATCCTCATCATTGAGAAAAATTCCACGATATTTTACTGAAGGTGATTTTGAAATATATTTATTAGTAGCGAGATATAGGGTTTTACTTTTTTGAATAGGCACATCAGCCCACCAGTACCAAGGCGAAACACCAATGGTTTCTGACAAAGTAAAAGTTCCGTAAGCAGTTCCACGTTTATCACTACCCGCTATTACAAGGGCTTGTTTGATGCGGGGAAATGGATGTAGAACGATTTGTACAATAAATTTTTCCCATTGACCATTTATGGAGTCAACATTAATCTTTTTTTTTGCAATAAGCTCGTCAATTAAACGATTTTTGCCTATTGTTCCAATGATAATAATATTTTTTTTGGATTGATTTCTTGAAGATATTATGTCGGCTTTTTTCCCTGTAACACGCACAATATCTTGCACAAATAGATACGCAGATTTTTTTACAACATCAAAATCATTTGTATCGTAATAAACACTCGCAACTGCATTATTCCCCACGATAGGAAAAGACGTTTTAAATGGATTTAATTGCTTGTCGAGTTCAATTTGCCCAAAAAGAAAGTTTGGAATAAATAGTAATACGATAAATAACTTTTTCATTAATAGAAAGTATAATTTGTAAAAAAATAGTTGAATGGACTTAATCCACCCAACTATTTTTTTGCTTAGGAAATCAGGCCTATTATTTAATAATTAGCTTTTGAACTTTTTCTCCTGTTTTCACAATGTACACACCTGCACTTAAAACGGGCGCAAGAACAGTCTTTTCACCTGTAATAAAACTATTTAGAATTACCTGTCCACTTGTACTGCAAACCATTAATGGAGTATTAACAGCCAAATCGGTAGTTGAAATAACTATTTTCTGATCTGCATTCAAATAAATGCGGGTATTGGCTAAAGAAACATTACTTGTTGATGATACAACTCCTGTTTCGACAGTTAAAAGATTAGAGAACGAGAAAATAATTTCAGTCCCAAATTCTCTTGCTATTGTCAGATAATACTCACGTGATTCGGTAGGAGTAAATACCAATTCGGCTCCTTTCCATTCACGATAATAACAACTATCAACCTTAGATATTAAACTGGTACCAGAGTTATTACGTTCGGTATTAATTCCCGTCTTGATCTTAAGAGCTCCTGAATTCTGCCCTGCATAGTCAAATGTTACTTTATATTCTTTATTGGCTACCAAGGTCATAGGATAGGAATGTACGGTGGTCCCATCTAAATTGCCATAAGTCTCTTGAGCATCCCAGCGTAAAAATATCAATCTTCTATTAGCCCCATAGGTAGAATAATTGTCCATATAACGCATATAACCACTAACATTTGATGTTGTATAAGGCACTGCACCTACATCAGTTGTTCCCATATAGGCTCTCCATCCAAAGTTGTATGGCTCTGATCCGACACCTGTGACACCTGAGCCATCCCAGTTTGCTGTAAAGCTGTAAACGAAATTAACTGTGTATGTTTTGGTTGTCACATTGTTTTGTGCTTTTACTACCACAGTATTGCCAACAATTTGATAACTTGCTTCTGCCTGATTCGTAGTTGCTGTAATCACCGGAGTAGATCCCGCGGGAACCATAGCTGAGTACGCTTGTACCAAGGGGTCGAAACCTGCCACTGTATTCCCATTTACCTTTAAATCCGACAAACTAGCATCAGAGGCAGTCTCAGATAATTTTACAAGTTTGAAGTAATCCATCTTAAACCAGCCATATACTGGGTTGGAAGCAGCTGCCGTAGTGCCATCTTTTAATATTGAACCTGTGCGAACTCCCAATTTGAGAGGAGTGTTACCATCCAAATTAACAGTTACTTCCATATCTTTTAGAGTGCCCGGGTTGCTGGCATCTACTGCATAACCTGCGTAGCTATTAGTTTCACCAGTAGTAAGATTCTTATCGTAGTCAGTACTTGTACCAAAATACTGTACCAGGTTGTTGGCAAATAAACGCTGTGTAGTGATTTTGTCACCAACCATAGTCATTCGACACGATACCTTGTAAGTCCCTGCGGGCAAATAGTCACCTACTGTACCAATTTGTTGGTAAAACTCAACAAATTCAGGAATTACTACACTGCCTGAAAACCAGTAATTCCAGCCACCGTCTTTGTTGTTTGTGTCACTATTTAAACCTTGAGAGTTGTTACCTAAATAAACGACTCCGGGATCTGTACCAGTGTTGATTGCAAAATTTTGATCGCAATTCCAACCATAAGGTACAATAACCCTATAAACACCAGTGTTTGTTACACCTTCTGCTGTTAACTCAAAACTAGAGTTGATAATTCGCGAGGTATAGTCGACCTGCGCGAAAATTGAAGTTGACAACAGTATTGTTGCTGCCAAAACATAATAACGAATAAAATAAGTAGCTCTTTTCATTTGATTAAAAATTTAAAAATTAATATAACATTATGTATTAGTAATTATAGAAAATTCATTTAAAGTTTAAACCCAAAATTTACATATTTTCAGGTCCTATCTCCAATAATTTAACGTATAAATCGCTGTCTTTTAAGGTTATATGAAACTTGCATGTCAAATTTTCATCCACTTTAATAAAACTCTCAGTTCATGCTTGTTTCATAAGTTAGTTAATACCCCCGATAAACTACTTTTGCAGTTGTTATCACATTATCAATGTTTACTTTGGCAATGTAAACCCCCGATCTGGGTAGCCTGATATAAGTTTTTGTACTTGTGATTTTAGCATTATAAATCGGTGTTCCGTAAAGTGTATAAAGTGTGACATTACCATTTTTAAACACATTCTCTACGCTCACACACATGCCTTTATCCAGCTCAAATACTTTCACCGAAGATTCTTCAATGTTTTTTAAAGCAGTTTGTTCTTGCTTACGTTCCAACCGGAAGTTATCAACTTTAAACCAACCGGTACTATTGCTTGCAAATGTGCCATCGCTATTCATATTGCTTGTACGGATTCCTAATTTTAACGAATCCCCCGTATTCAGTTTTACATCCACAGACATTTCTTTTAAAATATAGGCAGTAGAAGGTGTCCAGGATGCAAATGTATTTGTTTCGCCGGCAGTGAGATTCCAAATATAATCGGATTCACTCCCAAAGTACTGTACATTTTTATTGGCAAATAAGCGTGCAGTACCCAGTAGATCAGTAAATGCTGCCAAACGACATTTTACGGTATAATCACCAGAAGGAAGATCTTTAACGGTTTGATAAAGTTCAAAATCAGAAGGCATTGGAACAGAATAAAACCAGCACAAATTACTTCCGGAGTAGTTTGCGCCATCACTATTTATTCCTAAAGAATTTCCAATAAAATCACCTGTCAGACTCCAACCATAAGGTAATCCGCGAACTGTTGTTCCATCGTTCAACACACCCTCTGCTTTATACTCAAAATCAGGATTAACAAGAAAAGAAGTGAAAGTAATTACAGATGATTTGTAAGTTGTCATGGCAGTTTCGAGAGTCGCTATTGCCGTAATGACTTCACTTATAGTGGCATTTGCATTCAAATTCACAGTACTTGCTGATTGAATAGCGGCATTAAAAGCGGTACGACTTTCAGCACTATAATCGCCATCGCTATTCCCTTGTTTGGTTGTAGAGTAAAGGTTATTGGCGACTGTAATAAGAGAATCCAATTTTGCTTTTTCAACTGAAGCATCCGAATACAATTTAACAAGTTCAATGCGAAAATAATCTACTTTGAACCAACCGGCATTTGTCGTTGCAGCAGAACCATTGCTGGTTATATTACTTGAACGTACACCTAACTTTAATGAATCACCTTCAAAAACTGGCACTTTTACGGCCATTTCCTGCAACAAAGCAGTTGATGAAGCTGTATACCCTGCAAATGTATTGACTTCTCCCTGTGTTAAGTTTGATACATAATCAGTTTGATTTCCAAAATACTGCACGTAGTTATTTGCAAACATACGTACATTTGCTAACAAGCCCGAAAAAGCCGCCAACCTACAACGAACAATATATTCTCCTGCAGGTAAATCCTTTACAGTTTGATATAATTCAAATTTTTCAGGCATGGGTGTTGAGTTCATCCAACAAAGATTACTGCCTGAATAATTGGTACCATCACTATTGATTCCCCATGAATTTCCAATTAGTGCACCTGTATTACTCCATCCATAAGGATAACCTCTAACCGTTGTTCCATCATTCAAAACACCTTCCGATTTATATTCAAAGCTAGAATTGACAAGCTTTTCTGTTAATGCATTTACATAAACGTTGCTAACCACCAATTCACTTATAACTACTGAAGGATCGGTAAAATAAATACGTACTTTGATTGTTTTGTCACTTTCACTCTGATATTTACTATCGCCAGACACATAACCTCTGAGTAAATTTGTAGACCAAGCTGTAGATAAAGCTGCATTTTCAATGTTTACAAATGAGGGGGTTGCACCTTCGATTGAAATAGCATAACGCAAACTTAAAGTTGTGTATAATGGAAAGGTAGGCAAACAACGTACTGCAATGGTATTTGTTCCTTGTAAAACCGGCACATCATATTCTACATAAGGTGCAGAACTTACATTCGCAGCCGAATAAGTGGTCATATTCAATGGCCAAACGGTCAATGCACTTTTTGCAACACCCAGCCCTTCTACGGTACTTATAGTATAACCAGCTTCGTTTTTACTGGAATAATTTGCAACTGGAATTACTAATATAGAGTCATTATTTGGAGCCGGAAGTGCGTTTGTATTTACCTCAGTGGCAACGGTAGGATCATAAAAACGAGCCAATCCACGAGGAGCATAATTCATGATTCCATTCCATTTTCCTCCTGAAATTTCAGTATTATACTTTTTGGTCAGGTTGATAATATTTTCGTATGCTGTTATTGCTTTTGAGGATAAATCAAGTGCTTCGGGTTTGCCTTGAGCTGCATAAGAAACACTTTGACGTGCACATAACACTTTCGCATTCATGTTAGATGCACCTTCAACAGGATATTGAACCAACTGAAAATAGGCATCTTGCAAACGAGATGGAATTTGAGCTGCAACCAAACATGTAGCTGCAACCAGTTTTTCATAATCAGCTATCCGTTGGTTCATTTCATTATCGGTATACGTAATGGATACTAAATGTTCCGGCTTTCCCGATGCTGCCAAGCGGAAATACTCTTCTTTTATTGCTCCAATACTTGCACCAAACTCTTCCCCAAAGGTTTCAGCAGCCCATTTTGTAGAATAAAGATGCGCCTTCTCAGGTGTCCATGAATTTACATCCCAAGCCAATTCCATGGAAAACTGAAGTTCCATTTCCTGAGGTTTTATATCACCCACATTAAATATCCACAATTTTTTTGCATTAAGTGCATATGCTTTTGACATTTCAGAACTACATAAAGTTGGAGAATTAGAAGATAACCACAAATAATCATCAGGACTTCCCCAGTAGGAAAAATGATAATAAACGCCACTGCCTCCACTACGGAGTTGTTCTTGTGGGTTCGATAATTGACGAATGTAGCCAAAATTATCATCTACCCATCCTAAAGTTACATCATCGGGAACTATCAAACCATTATTATATTGATTCAGGACTTCTTTGTACGGGAATAAAACCTGTGGCACTTTTGTAGGATCAGCGTTAATGTACTGAGTTAACAAACCTCGTTCCAGACCAATACATTCCTGCAATTTGACAGTCTGTTCGTCCAATGTCCCTGACATGGCAGCATCTCCTGCACCACGCATACATAAGGTATACATGTTTTCGTAACTACCATTCGAGATGACTCTTTTTTCAAGTTCAGCCATAATCGTCGTCAAATTTGTGTATGGATCCCAGTCACTGGAAGCGTAAGGCCAGTCTGAAATTGTATTGTACAACAAGGGTTCGTGATGCGATGATCCCATCACAATGGCATATCGTCCGGCAACCACTTTGTTTTCAGGGAAATAATTAAATGAATTTGTGCTTGGATGCATGGCCGGCCAAATATAATTGGCTTTTACGCGCAACAACATTTCAAATACTTTTTCATAAGTTCTTGGTCCAATATCACCTACAGGGTCATTTTTAGCTGCCCAGGGTTGTAATCCCCAGTCTTCGTCATTGATAAAAATTCCACGGTATTGAACGGAAGGTGGTCCAACAATACTTTCTCCCGCAGTAATGTATATCTCCGAATGCGTTTCGGGAATCACATCGGCCCACCAAACCATGGGCGAAACACCCATTAAACGAGATAATTCGAACACGCCATAAGCTGTACCGCGTGGATCGCTTCCATAAATAACCAATGCTTTTTCAACAGTTGGAAATGGATTGTCCACTACCGTCAAACAAAAAGTCTCCCATTTGCCTACTATATTTGTTATAGATATTTTAGACGTAGTTACAAGCGAATCGATAAATTTAGACTTCCCTAAAGTCCCTATTATAACGGGTAAGTTACTACCAATTTGATTTGCTACCGTGGGTTGAATTCCGGTGATTAATTTAATATCGGCACTCAAAGCATTGACCGCAATGTTTACCACTTCAGCATCCATTGCATCAATGACTAAGTTTGCCGATTGACCGGAAGCTACTAATGGAAAACTTCCATTAACTAAAGTTTCGGATACAGTAATTGATCCGGCAGTCAAAAATTGACCCAACAAGCTGAACATCAGCAACAAAGCAAGGAGTGAGCGTTTCATATAATTTTGAATAAGTTATAAATACATTTACTTATACAAAATTATCAAAGTTGAGATAGAAATCCTTATTTTTACTAAAAGTCTTTTACCAATGGTTTATATGGTAAATTAATGTACAGAATCATGGAATTCTGTACATTAATTTACCATTTCATATCTTTTTGACTTTAAATTAGCACGCAATCAATTCAGGATTTTCCGGATTCGAATTGCTGAATAAATTCATTGGGAGTAATGCCAGTTTGATCCTTAAATGTTCTGAAAAATGAAGTATACGAGCTAAAACCACTTTGTTCTGAGAGGGCCTTCAAAGTAAAATTCGAATAGTCGGTTTCAGAAATAATGCGTTTAAACTCATCGATTCGATATCGGTTTATAAAGTCATAATATTTATCATTCATAAACAGATTGAATACTTGAGAGAGTGTTTGATTTGAACATCCAATTGCTTTAGCCAATTCGGGCATTTTTAGCGATTGATTTAAATAATACTTATCATGCTCCATGCTATTTTTCAGTTTATCAATAATTTTCTTCGCTTCATCATCGCTAATTTTATTGAACTGATATTTGGGACCATTTTCCTCATTCAATGATTCTGTTACAGAAATTTTTCTTTTCGCTAACTTAATATACCAATAAAAAGCTACTCCCATTGAACCTAGTAAAATAACAATAATCAATATAATTTGTGTTGTTGAAATGATCGGGCTTATCTCAAACGAAATTTCACTAAAACAAGTATGATCCATATTTCGTCTAACTATAAAACTATATTTGCCCGGCTTCAAATCTTTATAACTAATACTGTTTATTCCTCGCAAAATATCCCAATTTTCCTTAGAACCATTTAACTTACACTCATAAACCATCAAGTCAGGCCTATCGTAAGTTAATAATGCGAATTGGATTTCGATGTTATTTTCAGTACTCTTCAACGAAATTTGCTTGCCAGCCTTTATCGAATTATACATTTCGGATATTTTACTAGCACCGTTTATTTTTACATCGGTTATAACCATAGGCGCAATAGTTCTTTGCAAGCTGTCAGAAGAATAATATAACCCTTTGTTGTTCGACAGCCATAATTTACCAGTGCTATCAAAACTGCCATCCGTAGCATAAGGTTCCATTAAACCTTCAGTAATTGAATACAGTTGAAATTCGGTTAAGGTTTCGTTTGCTTTAATAATACCGCGTGAACCAACAAACCAAAAAGTACCCGCTTTATCCTGCAAAATTTTATTAATCCAGTTTCCTGTAAAATCAGCATCCTCAAGCGAACAAATCTGTCGAAATTTATGCAAGTCAGGGTCGCTAACAAATGCTTGTTTTGTGCGGTAGCAAAATAGCAAATTTCCTTTCATATCTTCCATCATAAAGTGAATGAGCTCCTTATCAATAAAACCAAGAGCAAAGTTCTCGGTTTTAAAATCATTCAATTTTTCATCCCAAAAGCAAATACCAGTCTTTGTACAAACCCATGTTCTGCCCGAACGATCAAAATAAACATAATGCACCTCATTATCAATCAAGTTTGAGTTTTGCAAAGTGTATGAGCTGATTTTTTGCGTGCTGGCATTTAGCACATGGAGTCCTTTTGAGGTAGCTACCCATAAATTTCCATAAGCGTCCGAATTGATATGATATACAACTGCATTCTTTAAAAATGCAAAAGGCTCAAAAACTTCAAGACTAACTTTGGCTGGACTAAAACTGTAAATACCACATTGACCACCCAGAATTATGTTGTTTTTATAAGGATGAAACGAAAAAACGTCGCCAGATTTCAAACATTTGGCTTTTCCAATGCCATTTTCGAAAAATTGGGCAGTTCCATCTTTATCCGACACATAATATACACCATAACCATTGCTCAACAATTTAAATCCTTTTCCTATATACAAGCCGTGAATAGGTAAATTATTGGTTGAGAAGCTTGGTGTTTTATATAATACAAATGCTTTAGGCTTCAAAAACAGGAAGTCAAATCCTAAATTTTCGGTATTCCCAACCCAAAGGATTTTTTGTTTGTCGACGAACAAAGCAGAAATCCTACTCGAGGTTAATCTGGCTTCATTTTTAAGCGAAGAATCAAATGTATGGACAACTTTATTGTTGGCTAAAGAAATAAAATACACTCCCGTACCGACAGTTCCTACATAGAGTTGAGATTCGCCATCACTGGACAAACAACTAATATTTCCATCACCTACACTTATGTACTTTTCAAGTAATGCCTTTTGGGTATTGAATGCATATATTCCACTTCCGTTAGTGCCAATATAAAGCATCTGACCAACTGCTGCCATTTTCGTCAATAGAGTCTTTCCGGTTTCATACATTGAAGGAAAAAAAATGATTTTTTCAGTTTTTGGAATAAAAGATGCAATTTGTGCCGGTGTTAATAGCCATACTGTTCCATCACTCATCTGCTGAATGGACAGAATTTTATCGTCTGATAAAGGTTTGTTCTGGATTTTAAAACTTTTTATTTCGGCTCCTGAAATAATGCTCAGTCCATTTTCAGTACCTAAGTAAATATTATCTTTATTATCAATATAAATTGCGAAAACAGTTGATTTTATTTGAGAAGAGAAAACACGATTTGCCTGCTGATCGTTTTGATTGATAGTGTATAATCCGTTGGAAGTAGCTACATAAAATAAGCCAGCCTTAGACTGAGCAATGGCATTCACTTTCGAAATTTCATCAGGGAATTTATAAAGCCGAACATAACGTCCGTCGAAACGCTGCACTAAATTTGTACCACCAGCCCATAAAAACCCCTCGTTATCTTTATAAAAACTGTTTATTTGCCAGTCAATTAAGCCATCGCCATTATTTACATTACGAAAAGTTTCAATCTGTGCATTTAACGTTGAAGAGCACACACACAAAAACAAAATTGCAAGTATGTAAAACTTCTTGTTGAACTTCATGAGTCAGTTTAAATTTAAAAACTTAGTATGCAAAAATAGTAAAATTTATTCAAATAAAAAGTCCTGAATTCCAAATGGATTTCAAGACTTTTTGTTTATTTTGATAGAAATTAGATTTACAATTCCTTATAAGCATCCAAATATAATTAAACAACTTCAGCAAAAAGAGTCGCCGAAGAAGCACTCAACACTTTGACTTTTATCGTTTCACCAATCTTTCTACCCAAGCGAGGAAAAATCACTACTTTATTTTGAGATGTGCGACCAAAAAGTTGCTCTTTTGATCGCTTCGAAAAACCTTCAACCAAGACCTCAAATGTTTTCCCGATATCACGCTGATTGCTTTCGTTCGATAAAATATTTTGTAAGTCAATTATTTCTGCCAGTCTACGTAATTTTTCTTCTTCGCTTATATTATCAGGTAAATTTTTAGCGGCAAAAGTGCCCGGACGTTCGGAATATTTAAACATAAAAGCCATATCAAATTTCACCTCTCGCATTAATGACAAGGTTTCTTGATGATCTTCTTCTGTCTCGTTATGAAAACCACAAAACACATCTGTTCCAATGGTAGCATCCGGCAAAATACTTCGGATGGCAGCTATTCTTTCCAAATACCATTCGCGAGTATATTTACGACTCATTAATCTTAAAATTTTATTACTTCCTGATTGTACGGGTAAGTGAATAAAACGGCATAGATTTGGATATTTTGCAATCATCTTCAGCGTTTCATTACTCATGTCCTTCGGGTGGGATGTAGTGAACCGGAACCGTATTTCGGGAGCAGCTTCGGCCACTATTTGTAATAATTCAGGGAAATCAACAACCTTTCCATCTTTTTCTGATCGGAATGAGTTTACATTTTGTCCCAGCAGTGTCACTTCTTTGAAGTTTCTGGACTGCAAATCTTTTAATTCATTCAGAATGCTATCCACATCCCTACTACGTTCTCTACCACGTGTATATGGAACGATACAATAAGAACAGAAATTATTACAACCACGCATAATGGTAATAAACCCTGAAATTGAATTGCCAATGCGCGAAGGTAAAACATCGCGATACGTTTCAGTGGTAGACAGTTCAACATTAATTGCTTTGTGACCACTTGCGACTTCTTGAATTAAATGTGGAATATCCAGATAAGCATCTGGTCCCACAACGATATTAACGCCATGTTCTTCAATTAATTCATCTTTTACTCTTTCGGCCATGCATCCAATGACCCCAATCACCAGCTTTTTATTTTTTCGCTTAAGCGACTGAAAATACTTTAATCGCTGTATAACTTTTTGTTCAGCATTATCCCTAATGGAGCAGGTATTTACAAAAATGGCATCGGCATCTGTAATTTTATCAGTTAATGTAAAACCGTCCATTTGCATAATAGAAGCCACAACTTCACTATCAGCTACATTCATTTGGCAGCCGTAAGTTTCAATAAAAAGTTTTTTGTCGTTCAGCTCAGATTTAGAGTCCGGCGAACTAAGAGTTTGTTCCTTTGTATTCATATTTTAAATTATATTTAATCTGCACAAAGGTACATTTTCTAATGATAAAAAAGTAAACTCAGTATCTTAATTCAACACAATGAATCTTATAAATCTATTTCATTTCCCTCTGAAAGCCCTTTTAGACGAATTTATTCGAACTTTTGCATTCATATATCAGAAAAATAAACGTTCACATGCACTTTTAACATATACATTAATTCGATAACACAAGACTAATAATGACCATTTTACAGCATTAAAAACCGGAATTGGATTCACGGTTTCAAAAATAAATATTTTTTTCACTAAAAATAGTTTGCATGTTTAAAATATTATTCTCACTTTTGCACAGTAAACAAACAGATAAATTTTTCATAGTTAAGGTTTAGGTTAAAATGTGCAATGGGTGGCTGTGAAGTTACCCATTGTTTTTTTATACCATCTTTTCAAAAAAAACAACTGATTCTATCAAATAACCGAAAGATTGTGTATTTTTGTTGAACACATTAATCTAAAAATATCATGGACAGTTTAGGTGATTATATTTACATTATTCTGATTGCAGTTGCTGTCTTAGGCAGTTTATTGAAAAAGAAAAAAAATACAACCGGCTCAACAAAACCAATAAGCACTAAACGCAGCTGGGAAGACGTATTAAAAGAGCTAACGCCAGTTGAAAATGAACCAGAAGAATTTGAAGAAATAATAGAGCCTGCACCTATTGTAATTGAGACTCCAAAAATTATTAGCTACGAAACAATTGATGATAGTTCAAAGTTAAGATCTAAGAGAAATGTGACTCAAATAAGTTCGTCAAATATAAATCACAATAAAGAGGATGTAATTGTAGTCGAGAAACCGGAATTATCAATTTCATTTAGCTCAGTAAACGATGCCCGAAGAGCTTTTCTTTATGCTGAAATTTTCAATCGAAAATATTAATTAAGTCAGCATTTTATACAGATTATCAAATATTTACCCGTCAAAAAACAATGAATTTATCAAAATAATGCTATTAAACACAAAATAACAAGTTACATTTTAAAAAAAAGCTTGTATATTTGTATTGAAATTAACAAACAGACACATTTATAAGAGTTCCGACGGATACTGTTGGAATTCTTTTTTGTTATATACTTTTAAAAAAAACCTAAAGATAAGGAGATAAAACTATGGCAGTATCATATATGACAGCCGAAGGATACAAAAAATTGGTTGAGGATTTAAATGAGTTAGAGAGAGTTCAACGTCCTGCAATATCAAAACAAATTGGCGAAGCGCGTGATAAAGGTGATTTATCGGAAAATGCTGAATATGATGCAGCAAAAGAAGCACAGGGAATGCTCGAAATGAGAATTTCACTTTTAAAAGAAACAATTGCGTCTGCCAGAATGATTGATGAATCAAAAATTAGCACAAAAGAAGTGCAAATTCTGACTCGTGTAAAAATAAGAAACACAAAATCAGGACAAATCATGTCCTATATGATTGTATCTGAAAGTGAAGCTAATTTAAAAGCAGGCAAACTTTCTGTTACAACACCTATTGCAAAAGGATTATTAGGGAAAAAAGTGGGACAGATTGCTACCGTTACAGTTCCTTCAGGTGTAATGGAGTTTGAAGTGGTGGAAATTAGTTTGTGACCCCTTGCCCCTAAAGGGGTTTGAAAATCAGACTTATTAAAGGCTAATTCAATTAATAAATTTCTATAGACACATCAACATGACAATATTCAGCAAAATTATAGCAGGTGAAATTCCTTGTTTCAAAATTGCAGAAGACGAACGTTTTTTTGCATTCTTAGATATTAATCCTATGACCAAAGGACATACTTTAGTCATCCCAAAACGGGAAGAAGATTATCTATTCAATTTGGAAGATGAATTACTGGCAAGCATGATTGTTTTTTCGAAGAAAGTGGCTAAAGCAATAGAAAAAAGTGTTTCCTGTGCTCGTGTAGGAGTAGCTGTCATTGGAATGGAAGTACCACATGCTCATATCCATTTAATTCCGATAAACAAAGAGTCAGATATGAACTTTAAAAATCCGAAATTAAAATTGAGTACCGAGGAAATGAATTTAATTGCTGAAGAAATAAGGTCAAATTTATAATAAAACAAAGTTCTTTTACGGAGAGCCAAAGTAAAAATTTCACTTTGGCTCTCCGTATTTATAATTGTTGAATTTCAACTCGTACGAACAAAATGAGTTGAAAATTGGTTTTAATTTGTAACAAATTTACTTTTTGTAAATTACTATTAAACGGACTTTGATTCTGTTAAATATTAGAGCTGTTATAAAAATTCATTACCTTATAATTTTATACAATTATGATAAAGAAAATTTTCGGGAGAGTCTTAATACTATTGATTCTCAGCCCTGTTCTAATGTTTTTGCTTTGGGCATTTACTTCCACAAAAAGAATAAATGTTTTAATTCTTGATAAAACGGTTTTAACATCAAAAGGACAAGAACATGTTTCTTTTAGTTGGATATTAAAACACGATAATTATGTTCGTTCTAATGGTGAGCCTTATAAAAGCAATATTGATTATTTTGGATTTTTCCCTAACGATAGCGGAAATTATAAAATTAAAGATTTCAACAACTTTAATCCCGTTTTGTTAGATTCGCTTTCAACAGCCTATGATATGGTTTATTACACCGACCTTTATGGAATTTACGAAGGCGAATGGCACGAACAATATCCTGAAGTTGCTCCCGAATATTCTAATTATGTTGATAATTCGCTTGAACATACCCGCAAAATTTATGGTGGTATGACTTATAATGAGTTGGAATTACTTCACAAAATGAAAGTACAGAAAAAACTCATTATTACCGAATTTAATGTCATCGCTTCTCCTACCTCAAATAATATCAGAAAAGATTTTGAGAAGGAATTCAATATGGAATGGACAGGTTGGGTTGGAAGATATTACGAGACGCTTGACACAACAGTAAACAAAGAATTACCCCGATGGATGAAGAAAAACTATCGCCTCCAACACAATGATATCTGGCCTTTTCATAAATCAGGAATTGTTTTCGTGAGAAATGATGATAAAATTGAAATATTGGAAAATAAAACTCATTTAAATATTGAGCTCCCAGTAATTCACACTTCAAAGGAATACATGACAAAATACGGTTTACCTGAAGAAATGAAATATCCATTCTGGTTTGATATTATCAAGACTTCTGGTGAAAACAAAATCGTTTCTGAATATAAATTAAGTCCTAACCAAAATGGAAGTGAATTACTAAGAGCATACGGCATTCCGAAGGTTTTCCCTGCTGTGATTGAACATGACAGTACCGATTATAAGTTTCATTATTTTGCAGGTGATTTTAGTGACAGCTCTATCGGTTTAAATTCATCAAAATTCAAATGGATAAATATATTTAGTAATTTTTCGTACCAGTTAAGTGCTCAGGAAAGAGTAAGCTTTTTTTGGGATTATTACCGACCAATGATGAGTGAGATTATGAAGAATTATTATACTGAGATTTCTACGGAGAATTAAACTAACTGATTCCAAACCTTTTTATTGAAAAGCAATGATTATTATAAACGACAAAAGATTGAAGAGACCTTCAATCTTTTGTCGTTTATAGAGTTGTATACTTAAAATCTCACCAGTTTTTTTTTAATCTTTTATCAACTGTATTATTTCTAATCGTATCTCTTGAGTACGTTTCATCAATTTTGAATTTTTCAATCTGATAAATCTTAACTTAGCAAAAAGAGTTCTTGTTTCTCTGTACCAACGCATTGCTACTTTTCCAAACAAATACTGACTTATAAAAAATAACAAGCACATCCACCATATAGAACTAATTAAATTCCAAAACAATATCAATTGAAGGATATAAAACAAAGGAAATGTAAATATTCCCAACCCAAACTGTAGAGAACTAAAAAAGCCGTCATATTGGGCTTTAAATACATATTTACGAAGAAATACAGGAGCAAAAAAAGGTAGAAAGTTCAATAACAAACCCAGTATAAAAACCGGCAATGAAATTAGAAGTAAAATACTTTCGAGAAACAGATTCAGTGCTTTGAAGGGTGCTTTCTCCAATATTTTAGTTTTTAGTTTTAATCTCGATAAACCTTCTTTATATTCGCGACTTAAGACATTCAGTTTTTCTATTTTATCTTTATTTTCAAGTTCTATATTATTTAATTTATTACCCAGTTTTTGCCTCCCTTTAAATAAAGAATATACGTCCTCTGTAATTTTCTCTTCCTCTAGGATTGATGTATTCGCAATTTCAACAACGGTTTCGTAACAATCATAAAATTCTGTAGTGTCAAAATTTACCGTCAAATTACACAATTGGGTTTTTAGAGCAGTTCGAATTTCGTTGGTAGCTAAGACCGTATTTTCTTCGTAATGTTCCATATAGTCCGATACTTCTATTGGTTCTCCGAAGCTTAAAATTAAGTGTTTCCCAAATTTTACATAATCACCATAATCTAGTCCAACTGGGATAATCTTGACGTTTGGCCTAGTCCCATGTTTTTGCTGTGCCGCAAAGGCTATTCTGAAAATCCCTTTAACCAATGGCCTGATTTTCTTTTGGTCTGATTGATTTCCTTCCGGCATAATTCCAAGTGCCTTGTTATGTTCCAACACTTCAACACAACGATCAAAAATCGCTTGATTTTTTCCCAGATTTTCTAACCCATCACGCATTCGGAAAGCAGGCATAATTTTGGTAAAGTGTAATCCCTTAGCCGCAAGTTTATTATTGAACATATCGGCACGGGCAAGAAAAACCACGGGTAGTTTGTGAGGAATTGTGGCCAAGATTGCCAATGCATCCATTAATGCATTGTTGTGATTAGGAGCAAAAATTATTGGAGTGTCAGTTGGGATATTTTCCCTTCCAATCACTATAAATTTACTATAAAACTGTTTAAATAAAAAATTTACGTAATACTTACTTAAACTATATGAAGTTGTGAAATCGTATATTTTTGACATTAAATAAATTTGTTTCTGAATTTTGAGATGAAATCAGTGAAAATCAGTTGGGTTCTTTCCTCGACCAGATACCGGCAATTGTAAGGCCTGAAATGATATGCCAAATACCCCACCAGGCAGTAATAAACAACATTCCACCCAATGCCATATCGTGCGGAAATATTTTTGTATTAAACAATAACACCAACCCCAACCCTGAATTTTGGATTCCTGTTTCAATAGTGACAGTTCGCCGATCCTTATTAGGAAGTTTGAAAATAGTTCCTAAAGAGAATCCTGTACCAAGTGCAAGTAAGTTATGTATCAAAACAATAAAGAAAATATAAAAAATATGATCCATAAATAATTGCAGGTTGTTTGCAAAAGCCAACACCACCATTAACAAGAAAAAGACTATCGATAAAATCTGGATTGGCTTTTTGAGTTTGTCGGTTGCTTTTGGAAAGTATTTTGCAAATAACACACCTAGAATCAATGGAATTCCAAGCAAGATAAATACCGTTTGAAACATTTGTGCATTATCAATTTCCAACGGTTGAAGTATGGTACCTGTAGTTCGGTTAGATATAAATTTCATGTAAATTCCACCCCAGAATGCAAAATTAAAAGGAGTAGAAATAGTGGCCAGCAAAGTTGTTCCGGCTGATAATCCTATAGATAACTCGGTATTCGCTTTTGATAATGAGGACATGAAATTTGAAATATTTCCACCCGGACAGGCAGCCACTAAAATCATTCCCATGGCAACAGTTGGTGTAATGTATTTGTTTAATACAACCACCAAAAGAAAAGTAACAAGTGGTAGAAAAAATAATTGTGAAGTTAGTCCTACGATGGTTGATTTTGGATCTTTTATTAAACCCGAAAATTGCTTCGGTTTAATCCCTAATGCTACCCCAAACATTATAAAACTTAGAATGATATTTATCACATGCATTCCCGATGCAGAAAAGTTAATCCGAATAGGATCTAATTGAAGGAGCGATTCGTACATATATCAATCTTTTTAATTGGTACTACAAATATATAAATTAATTTTTGTTAGAAGTACAAAAATACTATATTTACAATTGAATTTTTTTAAAATAGTTTTTTTACTTAACTTTGCAATATATTTATTTAATTATACTTGTTAAAAATAATATGAGAAAGAGTTTTTTCCTATTTTTATTCTGTGTTAATTGTTTAGCAACATCGTTTGCTCAAGAAAATGATTCAATACCTACAATGACTAAAGTAAGTTTTGAAACTAATTATGGAAAATTTATTGTTGAGTTATATCCCGAAACAGTAAAACACAGAGCTAATTTTATCAAACTAGTAAATAGTGGGTACTACGACGGCTTATTATTCCATCGTGTAATTGCTAATTTTATGATTCAGGCAGGAGATCCAAAATCAAAAAACACATCTGCCGGCTCAGTTTTAGGGTCGGGTGATGTGAGTTATACCATTCCAGCTGAATTTATTTATCCGCAATACTATCATAAGCGTGGCGCATTAGCAGCTGCCCGTCAGGGCGATGACACAAATCCCAAAAAAGCCTCCTCTGGCGCTCAGTTTTATATTGTACAGGGACATGTTTATACCGTAAATGACCTCAGGGCATTAGAAAGAAAAGCGCAAAGAATCCTTGTAAGAGATGCCTATCAGAAAAAGTTAGCCGAAAACAAGTCGCTGGCGTACAAATTAAAATCAGAAAAAGATCCTGCGAAATATGATGTATTGCAGGACTCAATAATGAGAGAAATTCGCAATGAACTTGATGATAACCCAAAATATAAGTTCAGCAAACAACAAATTATTGATTATACGACTATAGGCGGTACACCTCACTTGGATGGAGAATATACAGTTTTTGGAGAAGTAATCGAAGGATTGGATGTGATTGATAAAATATCGAAAGTGAAAGTTGGGAAATACGACAGGCCTATTGAAGATGTAAAAATATTGAGTGCTAAATGCCTTTAGATAGTTGTATTTAACTTAACTTATTTCATAAAAGAAACCGGAATTGATAATTGTCAATTCCGGTTTCTTAATATAGAAATCTATAAATTTTATTTCACAATTCCGGCAAAACCCATAAATGCCATTGCTAATAAACCTGCAGTAAGCAATGCAACAGGTGTTCCTTCCATGCCTTTTGGTAATTTCGACATATTCAATTGTTCTCTGATTCCGGCAAACAAAATTAATGCAAGACCAAAACCAACCGATGTAGAGATAGCAAAAACAACACTTTCCACTAAGTCAAAGTCTTTTTTAATAACTATCAGGGCAACTCCTAAAATAGCACAGTTTGTTGTAATAAGTGGAAGAAAAACTCCTAAAGCCTGATACAAAGCAGGTGAAATCTTTTTCAAAATAATCTCAACCAATTGCACTAAAGCTGCAATTACCAAAATAAAGGTAATGGTTTGAAGGTATCCGATTTCAAACGGATCTAGCACTGATTTCTGGATAATATAAGTGATTACTGTAGCTATTGTCATAACAAAAGCAACTGCACCACTCATTCCCAATGCTGTTTCAATTTTCTTAGAAACTCCCAGAAAAGGACAAATGCCGAGAAATTGTGATAATACGATATTGTTTACAAAAACGGCACTGATAAAAATTAATATATAACTCATATGAATTTTAGATTTTAGATATACAATTTTATACTTTTTATTCCCCTATCAAAGTTTAGGCTTTTTTTAATTTGTTCATTATGGCGATGAGATAACCCAAAGCAATAAAAGCTCCCGGGGCTAATACAAATATCAACATTCCATAATTCTCGGGGAAGATGGTCAATCCGAAGACTTTTCCTGTTCCCAACAATTCGCGAACCATTCCCAGTAAGGTTAAAGAGAAGGTAAAACCAAGTCCCATTCCTAAACCATCGAGCAATGAATCGAATACCGAGTTTTTTGAGGCAAAAGCTTCGGCACGACCTAATACGATACAATTGACTACAATAAGTGGAATGAAAATACCTAAACTTTCGTATAATGCAGGAACGTAAGCTTCCATTGCCATTTGTACCACACTCACAAAAGTAGCAATAACAACAACATAAGCCGGAATACGCACCTGATCGGGGATTATATTTTTCAATAACGAAATGGCTATGTTGGAGCCCACTAAAACGAATAATGTCGCCAATCCCATGCCCATGCCGTTTTCGGCCGACGAAGTTGTGGCAAGCGTTGGACACATTCCTAAAATCAGAACCAATGTTGGATTTTCTTTTATCAATCCATTGGTAATAATTTTGAATTTTGAATTTTTCATTGTAATTGTTGTTTTAATTTTTAAAGAGATAAAATCTCATATAAAAAACAATATCTTTTAATTAAATTATTTCTCTGGAATATTAGCAGAATAAGCATTGTAAGCATTCTGAACTGCTCCTAAAAATGCTTTAGAGCTAATGGTTGCTGCAGTAATTGCATCTACGTCTTTTACAGTCATTGGTGTAACGCCCGGATCTACTCCTTTAATGTTTTGTTTCCCTTTATCGGTTTTGAACCAGGTAACCATTTTTGCACCAAGTCCCGGAGTTTCATTTTGTTCCAATACAAAATAATCAATAATTTTTCCGGTTTTATCAAAGCCTATAATAACACCTACACGACCATTATAACCTCTTACGGTAATAGTTTCTACAGCTGATCCAATAAATTCATTGTTTTTATTGTACGCTCTGTATGTTTTGGTCGATTCAAGGCCTTCAGTTTTAACCACAGGTTCTGCATCGATATGATCGTAAGGAGGCAATACATTTTTAATCGCATTCTGTTGCTTGGCAATCTTTGCCATTGCAATAGGTCCTTTTGTAAAAGTATATACCGATGCGAGTGCCAATGCAGCAAACATTGTAATGCCCGAAAGCACCAACACCATATTTCTGAAATTTGATTCTAATTTTGCCATGCTGAATAAAACTTATTCCTTGTTAGTCCCCTTTATATCGGGAAAATTATTTTTTATTTTTTACTACTTCGCCAAAGCGTTTTGGCTTAATGTAGGTATTTATTAAGGGTGTGAATGCGTTCATAATTAAAATGGCAAACGAAACACCTTCAGGATAAACAGGTGAAATACGAATAATTACAGTTAGTAAGCCAATACCAACACCATAAATCAACATGCCTTTTTTGGTCATTGGGGAAGTTACATAATCCGTTGCCATATAAATAGCCCCCAGCAATAAACCGCCTGATAACAGGTAATCAAGTGGTGAAACAATATAACTTTGAGGTGCAGCCAAATGTAAAATATAAATAAACAATGCAACTGTTGCCAAAATGCTAATAGGAATATGCCAAGTAATTACTTTTTTATACAATAAATAAACAAAACCAAGCAGCAAAGCAAGACCTGAAACTTCACCCATCGAACCTCCGATATTTCCGATGAGTAATTGCAAAGTATCGGGTTGAACGCCAAAATTCATATTACGCAAAGTGGTTGGAGCTGTAATTGCATCCAAATAATGTGTGCTTAAGGCCTCAGGCACAGGCCAACTGGTCATCGCAACTGGGAATGAAATTAACAGGAATACACGAGCCACCAAAGCAGGATTAAAAGGATTGTTTCCTAAGCCACCGAAGCTCATTTTAGCCACTCCAATAGCCACTAACGAACCTACAATAACAATATAAACAGGAATATTGGAAGGCAAATTAAACGCCAGCAATAAACCTGTGAGAGCAGCCGAACCATCTTTAATTGTATTTTCACCTTTTAGAATGTATTTTTGTATTAAGTATTCGAAAAGAACACATGAAATAATAGCCGTCAAACTAACTATCAAAGCTCCTAATCCAAAATAATACAAAGCAACCAGATATGCAGGCATCAAAGCAATAATCACAGCCTGCATATTCTTCGAAATGGAATTGCCACTATGTACGTGCGGTGCAGGTGAAATAATTAATTTATCCATATTTAATTTTAATTGTTCGTTCTACTTTACAAATCCTGATAAAAGGATTCTATTATTTCTTAATTTGTCTTGATCTAATTATTCCACCTACTGTTGATTTCCCAAAACGAATATAATCGAGTAAAGCGCGGTTTGATGGACAAGTATAGCTACAACTTCCACATTCAATACAATCCATAACTCTTTCCTTTTCCATTTCAGGCCACATTTCACGTTCGCTCTGATTCATCAACAAATAGGGCTCAAGTCCCATTGGACAGACGTTTACACATTTTGAACAACGAATGCAATTTTGCGTTTTATTGCGAACAGATTCTGTATCCTGCATAAATAAAACTCCGGCACTACCTTTAGCCATTGGCACATCCAATGTCATTAACGAACGACCCATCATCGGTCCACCACCAACAATTTTACCGGTATCAGCAGGAACACCACCCGCCTGATTAACGACTTCGGAAAGCATAGTTCCCAATCGAACCAGATAATTTCCCGGATTTTTTGACGATTTCCCCGTTATTGTAATGACTCTTTCGAACAAAGGTTTATTTTTCTGAACAGCTTCGTAAACAGCATAAGTAGTTCCAACGTTTTGAACAACAGCACCCACTTCAATAGGCAATGCACCACTTGGCACTTGACGTCCGATAGTTGCATCAATCAACTGTTTTTCACCTCCTTGCGGATACTGAACTTTCAGGGCCATTACTTCGACACCGGCAAAATCTTTCGCTAATTTATGAAATAATGCAATTGCATCCTTTTTATTATTTTCAATACCAACTATGGCACGTCTTACATCCAATGCTTTCATCAAAATGCTAATCCCAACCATTATTTCTTCCCCTTTTTCCATCATTAATTGATGATCACAAGTAAGATATGATTCACATTCAACCGCATTAATAATCAACACATCAGCTTTCTTACCGGGAGGAGGCGAAAGTTTTACATGCGTAGGAAATGTTGCGCCACCAAGACCAACAATCCCGGCTTCGGCAATTTTCTTTATAATTTCTTCTTTAGTAAGATTACATTCACGCTTTACTTCAGGGCTACGATCAATTGTTTCAACCCATTCATCGCCATTCACTTCAACAAATACTGCAGCACGTTTATAACCTGTAGCATCTAATTGTACATCAATTTTGTTCACTTTTCCGGAAACCGACGAGTGAACATTTGCCGAAATAAAACCGTTAGCTTTACCAATAAGTTGTCCTACTTTTACAAATTCGCCTTTTGCTACAATAGGTAAAGATGGAGCACCAATATAATGTGCCAGTGGAATAGCCACTAGCTTTGGAAGATTAGCTTGAATAATTTTTTTTCCTGCTGAGAATTTATTTTCGGCAGGATGAATACCACCTATTCTGAAAGTTTTCATATATAAGATCCCTAACCCCAAAAGGGGAATTTAGTTAGTTTATAATTTTAAATCCGTAAAAAATACAAGTTCTAATAAACGATTAAATGTGCCTATTTTATTCCCCTTTAGGAGTTAGGGCTTGTTCTTCTTTTACTTTTCGTGGTGGAAAGTTAAGCTCTATAATTGAATTTGTAGGACAAACTTCCACACATTTTCGACACAATTTACATTTGTCATCATGAATAAATGCAAGATTATTCGTTATCGTTATCGCTCCATGCGGACAAACATTCAAGCATTTAGAACAACCGATACATCCAACATCACATGCTTTTTTAGCAATTGCACCTTTGTCCTGACTCATACATCTAACATAAATACGTCGCGATTTAGGACCTTTTTTTCGTAGTTCTATCAGCATTTTCGGACATGCTTTTACACATGCTCCACAAGATGTACATTTATCTTCATCTACTTCAGGAATCAATGTTACTGGGTTTACATGAATGGCATCGAATTTACAAGATAATTCGCAATCACCCAGCCCGAGGCATCCCCACGAACAACCGGTTTCGCCACTATAAAGATTATGTGCAATAAAACAATGACTTACACCATCGTATGTATTCTTCCGGGGACGATTATCGCAAGTTCCGGCACAACGAACCACAGCAACAGTTGGAACTGCTGCAACAACTGTTTTTCCAAGAATTTCAGCTACTTTTTCCATGGTTTCAGTTCCACCTACAGGACACAAAAGTCCATCCAACGTATCGGCTTTTACACATGCATTGGCAAAGCCACGACAACCGGGAAAACCACAACCACCACAATTAGCAGCGGGCAAGGCAGCTTCCACTTCATCAATACGAGGATCCTCGAAAACATGAAACTTTTTGGATACAAAAAATAAAATTATAGCCGATAGTGCACCTATAACAACTAACGTAAGTATTGAAACAAGAATTAAATTCATCGTGATAATTTTACATTATTTCCCATTATGACAAAGGGATTTTTATATAGCAAATTTTGATTTTTATACCTGAGTGTCTTTTCTGAGTGAAAATTGAAACTTTGATTTCATTTTTCCATTGAAAAAAGAGAGTATTATATAGTACGGAACGAGTACTGAAAGGGATAAAGTTCCCGAAAGTGCTTCGTTGTCGGTATAAGAGCGAAGAATGATTAAAGAAAGGAGAATAAGAATAAATGGTATTACAAAAGCCAATAAAACTGCCAACAATCCCATGGAACTCTGACCATAAAGCGTTACACGATCACCTATTTGCAAAGTAGTATCTGTGCTTTCAACTTCAATAAGTTTATCATCTTTATCAGCAGCACTACAAGCACCATTGGCATGACAGCTGCTACATGCTGATTCCTGGACGATTAACACCTGAATGTGATGACCCTGAATGTGATTTATAATTCCGGTATGTTCGATTATTTGGCTCATTTTGTAATGTCGACATTGCAATTTCGGCTCAAAAGTACAGATTATTTACGAATGCGTCAACAAAAAATGTGGAAAAAATGACTAAAAATAAACACACAAAAACACAGCCTTGATTTTCAATACATTACAACCTGTAAAAATTCATAAAACACATATATTTAACAAATAACTTGCACACTATACTTGGTTGTGAGCATAAATAAAAAAAGCATTTTCATCTTTATTGTATGAAAATGCTCTTTTTAAAATTTCTATATTAGATTACTTTTTAACATTACTCTTTCTTAATTCGATGGGCTTTTGTTGTAACAGAGGTACTTGTTTATAATCCCAGGTTTCTTCGAACTCCCAATTTGCCATTAAAGTAAGTTTTTTCTGAAAATAATATACATTTTCGGGTTGTATATGTTTCATCAAATCGCCGGTGTCCCATTTGCCATTATCATTTTCGTCAATAAACATTCTTATATAATAGTCTCCCGGCTTTAAATACTCGAAAAGAGTTCCTTTTTCATTTGCTTTTTTTGTTGAAAGCACTACATCTTTTGAATCGAGAATTTGCAAATAAGCATTCGGATTAAAGACTGCTAAAAACATTTTCACACTAGAATATTCATCAAGTGACCGAATTTTGAAATCGGAAACAAATTTATTACTTACTCTATCATAAATACTTTTAAATGCAGCGGAATCAATTTTCAACTGATAGGTTTCTTCGGTCAGCCATTTATAATTAATGGTATAAGCTATTTTTATTGAATCCTGTTGCTTCCAATCGAAAGTTATGGGTTTATAAATTGAATCAACTTTTAGACTTAGATGAATTTTTGAAATATCAACATCTTCCAATGGAGCTTCAAATTTAATCTTTATCGGATTGTAAAGTTCAAAAACTGAAGCAACGTTATTGGAGAATTTAAAATCTGGTATTTTAATTTCCGTAGCTTGCTTTTTCTTCGATTTATTATTCGTTACAATTTTTGCGTTGCGCATAATAACACTTATTGTATCGGTAGTTGAAACTAAATTAAATACCGAATCCGTTTTCAGATAAGTCATTGTCATATCCAGTGTGTCTTTGTTCCACACCAGCGAATCTGTAATCCAATACGTTAAACTATCCAACGTTGGATTATTTTCGAGTAAATATTTTTTATCCCAATCAAAATTAAGCGGCTTTATTTGAGGCAATTCAGTCTGTGGAGCGTTGAAGAACAACGTAAAAACAAAAGGGTCCTTTCTTTCATTTTTCACATAATATTGACGTTTTTTGTCTTCTTTAAAATAACGCATTGTAATATCATCCGGAAGAAATTCTGTTCCCATAAAAGTTCTAATACTGTCTACAGTCGCTGAATCTTTCCAAACAGTATCCTGCATTTGTTCAATACGAAATGTTGGTGTTATAATTGAATCATAGGTAGCCAGCCCTTCGCCGGGTTGATAAAAGTAATCGCGATTCACATCAGACAAAGCAAATATTTTATAACGGCCTTTTTTTATATTATCAATGGAAAATCGGCCATTTTCATCTGTTTTTCCAATTCTCAGAAATGATTTTTGAAAGAAAATAGAGTCATCCAATTCTTTGTAAATTCCTACAATAACGCCCTGTAATGGATTTAAGTCTTCAGCATTAATTATAGTACCGGAAATTTTCAGCGTATCAATTTCATTTCCTGTAGAAAATGAGAAAAGGTAGTTTTTTAACGGATTCTTTTCATTCAAATCAACAATGGCATCCCCAAAATTAATACTATAAGTAGTACTGTCAAGTAAATCCTGATTAAAATTCACCGTGATTCTTTTACCCAATGATTTTACATCAGGTGGTTTAACTTGTGGGGGAGAAATAATAACATTTTCACTTGCATTATCCACTGTAACCATTTCGTCAAAATCAATCAGAATTTGTTTTTTGTTAAAGTTTAAAACACCGTTTTTAGGAGATGTTTTTAATACTTTAGGTGGGGTCTCATCTTTTAGACCTCCTGTAGGTCCTTGTGCTCGATTGGCACATGAATATACCACAAACCCAATTCCTGTTATAATGAAAATATGAAGTAAAAATCGTTTTATATTCATTTTTTGTATTTAATCTAATCATTCAGTGACATAGTTAACACCTTATTGCCAATCCGGCAACGTAAACATTTCTTATCGTCGCAATAGTTTTTTTTCAACTGCAAAAAGGCCTGAGAATCGTAAGCTGTTTTAATATCCAATCCGATATTTTTCCAACCTGTGACAATTGAATTCTGTTCCGCAGGAATTCGTTCGAGCAATTCCATTACTCTGTCTTTCAATTCCTGGTTATTTTTATGCTGTGCATAACAAAACAAGAAAGGAATAACTGTATTTATATAAATCACATTTTTCGAAGCTTGCCCCAGTTTTTTTTCTTTTTTCTTACTTTCACTCGAAAAAGTGTAATGCGTTTGCCAATATTCAGAAGGGTTACATTCAAAAATATCATTCATATAATCGAGTTCAGGTTTCTCCAGTATTTTAGAAAATAATTTTGTAGAGGAATATATTAAAGCAGCAAACTGAGCAATACGAATGTGTGGAAAATTATCAGGACGAAGGCGCAACAACTTCCATTGTATTGAATTTATGGGTTTTAAATCAAACTTTGCTACGAAAAATGCGTATTCTTTTCTTAATTTTAATACGTAATCATCATTCGACGAAAGATCTAATAATCCGGCTCGTCCAAATAAGATAGCTTCCAATTGAAATAAATTATCCTTATGTTTCCCCAAAACAGAAAGTGGCGTAACCTTCGCCAATTGTTCGAATGCCTGACTATTTGTCCCAAATCCAAAATTTCGTGCCAGTGTAATATAAAAAGCTTCTTCCCAATGTTGGTTATTTGTATTCAACAACGACTCAATGGTTTCCATTTTTTGCTCCAATCGTTCAACAAGCAAGGTGTTTTTCCAACTCTGTATAAAAATATTCGGTACAGACATTATTTTATCGGAGCAAGGAATCCATTTTTGGTCATGAATTAATTGTTCGTAATTTTTTTCAATCGTATTTGAATAAATAAGTTCAAGCTGAGGTATTTTCTCTCCATCGAATCTGAAAACTTCGGCATCAGCATTTTTTACAACGTGTAAAATAACGCTATCATAGGCTTTATCTGAATCATGATTGTGTTTATTCCAATCAGAAGAGTTCAAATGAATTTCAACATTCCCGGCCCACAGAGTTTCTCCGACTTTTATTTTGGCATTAAAGAAATCCGGCCCTGCATCAGTATTTAATTTCCCGACATCAATTACTTCCACTGGCTCACCATCAGTAGTCATCATGCCGTGCGACACAAAAAGCTTTTGTTGCCAAATATAATGTAAAATGGATTCTTTCATTGAAGTTATGACCCCCAACCCCTAAAGGGGAGCTTTTGTTAGTAATGTCAGATTAATGAACAAAAAATTAAAAATTATTCCCCTTTAGGGGTTAGGGGTTCTTTTAAATTACCCCAAACTCATACCCTTCGCTTTTCCACCACTCAATGGCCAATGGCAAAACCTTAAGAACATGCTCTTTTGCTTTAATGGAGTCATGAAAAACCACAATTGAACCATTTCTGGAATAACGTTTAATGTTTTTCAGAATTTGCTCAGGAGTAAGCTTTTTGTCATAATCGCAGGTCAACACATCCCACATAACAATTTCGTATTTTTTTCTCAAAGCTTTTCGCTGTTGATAGCTTATTCGTCCATAAGGTGGTCGAAACAATTTACTATCAATATATTTTGAGGCAAGTTGAACATCTTCAAGATATTCATCAAGCTCAACTGAAACACCTTTCAGATGATGATACGAATGATTCCCTGTTTTATTTCCTGACTTTAGAATTTCAGAATAGATTTCAGGATATTTCTTTACATTTTCTCCTACACAAAAAAATGTAGCATTTATATTTTGATTGTTCAATATTTGGAGAACTGTTGGTGTTACTTCCGGCACTGGTCCGTCATCAAAAGTAAGATAAATTACTTTTGATGACGGATTTTTTCGCCAGGTAAGTTTACCCATAAACGGGCGCAATAGGTCAGGGAACTGAATTTTCATTTACATTTGAACCCTTTTGGTATAATCCATGTATTTTGGCATGAATTCATCCATAATGGCTTTTTGTTTATCCTGATCACAAATTCTCAGCACCTGATTTAATACCGCCAAATTATGTCCAATACGATTTGATACACTATTTCTACTTGAAGAAGGCAAACTCAAATACCAATCAAGATATTCAACGCAATCTTTTCCTACAGCTCTCATAATAGCATTTCCTTTATCTGCTTCGCCCACTTGGTAATAAAAATCGGCTAACTGAGTAGAAATATAATCGTGTCGAACAGTTGATCCCGGAATTACTTTGCTACAATAATCAAGAGCCTCTTTAGCACGAACGGTATCACCCTTCGAAATTAATGCCCCAACTAATTGAGAGAACATCATACGTTGTGTGCGGCACATGCGAAGTATATTTTCGTCAAGATAAACTTTCGGATTATCAATTCCACCATAACGGAATTTATGCATCATATTATCGAACATTTCGTCGGTATTTACTTGAGCACCTGCTCCCTTTGCTCCAACGGGCAAAATCTGATAAGCCATACCGGTTAATTCAAAATGATCATTCAACCCTAAATAATAATCATCACCCACTGTTACAGCAAAGTAAATAGGACGTTTCCATTTATTTTCTTTCAATAACTCAATAATCATCAATTCACTTTTTGTCAATCGACGATTTAGATTAAAATCAATTTGTGGGATTATTTCACCCGCTCTTTCGACTGGTAAAGTTCCGCTTGCAATTACATCCTGAGCATTAATAGGTAAATATAATTGTTTTGTGGGAATAAATGATTCACCTTTTTGTTTTGTTGCAGGGTCAGGGTCTCGAACAAAATCAAAAGCTGTTTTCACATCCAATGGTTTTTTCAGTAAATCTTCTACCCATAAAACTTCATTTGTTCCAGCAACATAGTCTTTTTGTTCCCATGAAATTGGAAGTGGTGCCGATTTATAAGATCCACGTTTCATCTGATTAATATACCAATCGGTTTGCAGATAACTGAGATTACAAACTCTAATATCTGTGCGATTACCCTCCACTTCCTGATTATACCAAAGAGGGAAAGTATCATTATCGCCATTCGTAAAAATAATAGCATTTGGTTTACAGGAAGACAAATAATTGCCACCAAAATCACGTGCCGTATATCGTCCACTACGATCATGATCATCCCAATTCTGTTGACCCATTAATGCAGGAATTCCCAAACAACAAATCGTTACAATTACGGCACTTACCGTTTTTGGTAGATATTTATCAATCGCTTTTATAATTCCCAACACTCCCAATCCAATCCAGATTGAAAATGCATAGAACGACCCGACATATGCATAATCACGTTCACGAGGTTGATATGGAGTTTGATTCAAATAAATCACAATGGCTAAACCAGTCAGAACAAATAATAATGTGGTAATCCAAAAAACATGAATTCCTTCTTTTCCTCCATAAATAAGAAATAATATTCCAAAAACACCTAATAATAGAGGTAACATAAAATAGACATTGTGCCCTTTATTTTCAGCCAGCTCAGAAGGTAAATTAGTTTGATCACCCACCAGCATATTGTCGATAAAAGAGATTCCGGTTATCCAGTTACCGCGATCAATTTCACCGCCGCTTTGCATGTCGTTTTGTCTACCGCTGAAATTCCACATAAAATAACGCCAATACATAAAATTCACCTGATAACTAAAAAAGAACCGTAAATTTTCACCAAAAGTAGGTTTAATATCCGTTTTTTGTTGTCCACAGTAGTCATACGTTATTGATTCGCCCGTCACATTACCCCAGGCTTTATAAGCTTCAATATGCGAAGGTGTTGTACTATACATTCTGGGGAATAACGTATTAAAACGGTCATCCATTACATAATCGGTTTTATAGCCGGTTATAATATATTCATCTTTATCGATTGGAGAACTTTTAGGCTTTGGAGCGTATTGTGGCGCACCAATTTCTTGTTCGGGCACACACATATTTCCTTCTACTTTCAATTTTACCGGAGAATTGTAAGTTTGTCCGTAAATTAATGGACGGTCACCATATTGCTCACGATTTAAATAATATTTCAAAGCGAAAACATTATCAGGCGAGTTTTGATCCATAGGTGGCTTTGCTGCCGAACGAATTACGATTACAGCATAAGTTGAATATCCAATAAGAATCACTGTTATCATTAACAAAGCAGTATTCAACCATCGAGCATTTATCATATCTTTTTTCCAGTAGAAAAAACCTGCCAATGCTGCAATTATTACAATACCAACAAAAATATGTTGTCCAAAAAATGGAATTCCGGTAATGGTTACGGCTGTGATAAAAGAAATGGCCATTCGAATAAAACTTTTATTCAAATATGATTCGTAAATAGCCCACGATAAAATGGCAATAGTAAGAATAATATAAACAAAAAGTCCTGAATTGAACCCAAAACCAAGCGTATTTACAAACAATAATTCAAACCAGCTTGCCACTTCCACCGAACCCGGAATAATTCCGTATAATACTGAACCAAGAATAGCAACAGATGCTAGTAATGCATAGATAACACCCTTAGCCGAAGGAGTATAGTTTTTAAAGTAATACACTAACACCAAAGCAGGGATGGCCAACAAATTCAACAAGTGAACCCCAATGGAAAGCCCCATCAAATAAGCAATCAGAATCAACCAACGATCTGAACCTGCACGATCGGCAACGCGCTCCCATTTCAAAATCAACCAGAAAACAATGGCAGTAAAGAACGATGAATAAGCGTAAACTTCACCTTCAACTGCTGAAAACCAGAAAGTATCGGAGAAAGTATAGACTAACGCACCTACCAAACCGGAACCAATAATGGCAATAATATTGGCTGTAGTGTAATCGTCTTCCGATTTTATCACTACCTTACGAGCTAAATGAGTTATTGCCCAAAACAAAAACAAAATTGTAAATGCACTGAGCAATGCCGACATTGAATTTATCAATATTGCAACCTGAGTAGGATCAGACGTGAATAATGAGAAAAAATGACCTGTCAACATAAAAAATGGTGCTCCTGGAGGATGACCAACATCCAATTTAAAGGCCGTAGAAATAAACTCCCCGCAATCCCAAAAACTTGCAGTAGGCTCAATAGTAAGCAAATAGGTAACAGCGGCAATAGCAAATGCTACCCACCCGAAAATGTTGTTCAGTAATTTGAATCGTTTCATTTATTTATTTAGTGTTTTATGTTCTGTGTTTCAAAACATTATTCATTATAGAAAAAACGTTCAAAGATACAAAAAAAATCAGATTGGAAGAGAACCTTCTTTTTTTTTAGTTAATATTAAAACATAATCAATGTTTTAAACCTTAATTAAAATTACACTTCATTATAAAAAACATGTATATTATAGAGTATCAACTATATATCTACATGTTTTTAAGTTCCTAAATTTGTGCAACTTTATACGCATCGACCTAGTCGACTGATGAAAATACTTACTTAACTTTCGCAAGTTCTCATATAGGGGTTTCCACCCCTAGCCCCGACCTACTTTTTGCCTTGACGCAAAAAGTAGGCAAAAAAGTCAAGACTACGCCCGCTTCACTCGAAAAACTTACGCTC
>JAQUWU010000067.1 GCA_028692715.1 Paludibacter sp.
GAGCAAAATTTGTCGCTACAAATTCGGCTGTAAAAGTCACAAAATCTGAAAAAGCGGTCAGTTCGTCAATGATTTTTCAAACAAAACCAAGTCGCATTTCGTCTTTTTTTGCGCTGCCCCTAACGACCGAGACTATGGGCATTGGCGGTTTGCGGGAGCATTCGCTGTCGTGTAACGACAAGTAGAATGCGGGCGCAACCACCGCTAAATGCACAGAACCCGCCAGTGCACATAGACGTGTGTTAGTGGCATCAGCTGGTTAAGTTTAGTTTGTTTTCGTGTCATAAAATGCAGAAACTCTGTCTTTACGAGCAAGAGTTTTCAATTCGTAACTTGAAATGAAAAGCAACTCTATCGCAAAGTAAAAACCGAAATTCCAGCACAAAATAAGTCGAGTTACTGTTTCAAATTCTACAATTTGTCTAACCGCTGAAAACTGTCACAAATTAACGAATAAAAATTAAGAATTCAAATACGAAGTTCAAATTATTTTAAGTTTTATTTTCGTGTCAAAACTTTTCAAACTGCTGAAAACTGTCATGAAATGAGTAGTTCCTAATTCGAAAATTTTTTCGTTTAAGCACTTTTTCAGACAATGTCGAAACGGGTTTTTTCTTCTTTCGACTTGTCATGAGAGTTAGTTTTTGTTTTCATTCCAGCCGACAAGTATTTTCAGCCCTCAAACCCTCAAACTCTGTCAAAACCGAAAATTTTCGTTTCAGTTTTTGTTTTCTGTATTTTTTTCTGTTCAACTCTCTTGCTGTACAAAATTGTCGAAATAGGAGTAAAGTCTAAATATTTTCTTTTCGATTAATCGAAATTCTCCAACCGTAAAATCATTTCCACAGTTTCCAGTCGTTATGTCAATAGCCTGAAATCTAAAAGTTAGTCTGTCTTCCTTCGAAAATCAGCGGTGAATTGTCCGACCGCTAAATGTGAAGAACGAGCAAATTCAGTCCAACCGACAAAAAGGAAAAAAGTCGTGAAAGAGGACAGTTCAACAATGATTTTTCAACCAAATTTGATTGTCTTTTCATTTTTTGCTGTTGCCACTAACGACCGAGGCTATGGGCATTTGGCGGTTTGCGGGAGCTTCACTGTCGTGGAACGACAAAGTGAATGCGGGAGTAAAACCTCCAAATTGCACGTCAGCCAGCCTGTGCCCATAGGCGTTTGTTGGCAGCTGGCCGTTTCTTTCGTTATAGTTGTTGGTTTATATAATTTCGCAGTTGTCATAATGTAAATCGCAGTAGGCTTAAAGTATTCCGCAGTAGTCGTAATGAAAGTCTCAGTAGGCTTAATGTAAATCGCAGTAGACATAATGAAAGTCGCAGTTGGCTTAATGTAAATCGCAGTAGACATAATGAAAGTCGCAGTTGGCATAATGTAAATCGCAGTAGACATAATGTATTTCTCAGTAGGCTTAAAGTATTCCGCAGTAGGCATAATGAAAGTCGAAGTTGACGTAATGTATTTCTCAGTAAGCATAATGTAAATTGTAGTCGAGATATATAAAACCGCAGTTGCCTATTTGACAACTGCAGTTTGAATAAATGAAATCGAAGTAGCCTATTTATAATTATGGGTTTAACTTCTTAAATTCTAACTTCGAAATTTGTTTGTATTGAGGACTTGAAGTTCCGAATACGGATTTAATATACGTTTTGGTGTCGAGCGCTATATCTACTAAGCCTGTTAATGATTTATCCTGAATTTCATTTCGGGCAATACGAGCATTGCTTAACTGAACTTCGGATATTATAACTTCAGTGTTTTTTGTTCTTATGGTATCGCGAAGTGTTGATAGAGTTGAGATTTTCAATTCTTCTTCATTAGGCATGTATTGTGGAATGGAAGAAAGTAAAGAGATGAATCTATCGAAGTTTTCTACCCGATCGTCATAACCCATTTGAGAGTTCGAAATTTGGTTTACTTCTTTGCCTTCGGCTTCTAAGGCTTTCTTTTCTTCTTCTGTAAGTTTTGCACTTGCTCTTGTTCCCTGTAGTTTACGGACAATGGTTTTTGCGCTGTCGTCTACTAGGTCGGTGGTGTCAGTGGCTTTGAGTGCGTTATTTATGCGAGTAATAAGCTTGCTGAAAGGTTTAAATAATGATTCACGAGCAGCGACTGCATTTGAATATGTAGCTTGTGCTACGTTAACTGTGTTTAAAGACTCTTTGGACGAATTTAGGAGAGTTTGTAATGCAGGAAGTTTGAGCGTTTCTTTTGACGGGTTATAAGTCTCGCCATAAGCTGTCACAAATGAAATTAACGTTTCGAAATTTGCTACGTTTTTAGCATAGCCGGTTTCAGAAGTGCTTGCCATAATTGTAATAATTTAAGATTAATAATTCTGTTAATTATGACGACAAATATACATATTATTTTTATATATTAACATTATTCAGGAATATTTTTCATAAAAAGGAGATTTATTTTTAAGAAAGTCCTATCTAATGAGTATTGCGAAGCAATTTTAAACGTACAGTTTATTGTTTTTTTTGTATCAAATTATGAAAAACATTCTAAGTGAATTAAAAAACAATATACTGTGACCGCTCTGCCTATTATCAAAAAGCTATAAAAGCCACTGCAAGACATTTTTAAATATACGCTAACTTGCTGTGGCTTTTTTTGCTTTTTGGGCGATTAGTCTTTCTGCTTTGGATTATTCTTGTGTAAAAAAATCCGCCATTAGTTCGGCTTGCTTTAAAACAGTTTCAATTGCTTTAGCTTGCTTGTCAGGTGGGTAGCCCCATTTTGTAAGGGTACGTTTTACCAGTACCATAAGTTTAGCTCTTGCACTTTCTCTAATTGTCCAGTCGATAGTTGCATTTGCTCTGACTTTGTCGGTAATTTCTCTTGCAATTTGTTTTAATTGATCGTCGCCCAAAACCAATACAGCACTGTCGTTTACTTCCAAGGCATTGTAAAAAGCAACTTCATCTTTGGTTAGTCCAAGTCGTTCTCCTTCTTTATCGGCTTCTTTAATTTCTTTAGCTATATCGATGAGTTCCTGAATTATTTCAGCCGTTGTCAGTAAGTTATTTTGGTAACGTTTTATTGCACCTTCCAGCATTTCCAACAACTTCCTACTTTTTACGAGATTGGTTTTAGAGCGTATTTTAATTTCGTCATTCAACAATTTCTTTAATAATTCCAACGTCAGGTTTTGGTGTTTCATTCCTTTTACCTCCTGAAGGAATTCATCTGAAAGGACTTCCAGACCCGATATTTCTGGTTTATCTATTCCTGCTGCCTCAAAAATATCAATTACTTTGTCGGAACTCAAGGCTTCATCAACAATCTGTTTGATGGCTGTTTCAATTTCTATGTCCGATTTTCCCGTTCCGCTTCCTGGTCCTTCAAATTTTACCAATCTGGCTTTTACTGCTTGAAAGAAAGCAACATCATCTTTGATATTCATTGCACTTTCGTTTGGTATTGACAATGCAAAAGCTTGACTCAATAATGTTACCTCTCTAATAAAACGGGTTTTGCCATCTTCCAACCCTAAAATGTGTTCTTCGGCTTGTAATATAATGGATAACTTCTCTTTCGCATCGACCTGAAAGAAACGTTTGTAATTGAACTTAAAACTATTGGTATAATAAGCTTCGGGCTCTTCGGCAACTATATCCTGCTGCGTTTTTGCTTTTTCATTGAAAAACTGCTGAACGATTTCGTATTTTTCATTCATCAATTCAATGGCTTTTTCAATATCAAATGTCGGTTGACCTTTACCACCAGCCGTCGAATAAAATGATAGTGCTTTTTTTAAGTCATTTGCTATGCCCAGATAGTCAACTACTAAACCGCCCGGTTTGTCTTTGTAAACACGATTTACTCTGGCGATAGCCTGCATAAGACTATGACCTTTCATTGGTTTATCAATATACAAAGTATTCAAGCAAGGCGCATCAAATCCTGTGAGCCACATGTCGCAGACAATGACCAGTTTTAATGCATCATTTTCATCTTTCATTCTGTCAGAAAGCATTTTTCTTTCTGATTTAGTGGTTCGCATATTTTTTGGAATAACCAAAGCCGTAGGATCTTCTTCATCGAATACCATCTTATCTGACGATGAAGAAGTCATTACTACTTTTAAAACTCCTTTATTGAAATCGTCATCATGCCATTCGGGTCTTAATGCAATAATTTCTTTGTATAATTCGGCTGCAATTCTGCGGCTCATAGCCACAATCATTGCCTTACCTTCAAATACTTTCTGACGTTGCTCAAAGTGACTTACAATATCGTTGGCTAAGTTTCGTAATCTTCTGTTACTTCCAACTATAGATTCTAAGGTTGTCCATTTGGCTTTTGCTTTTTGTTGGTTCGAAACTTCAATATCTTCTTCTAAACTCTCTTCAAATTCTTTTATTAATCGTTTGCCTTCTTCATCTAAATTTACTTTTGCCAAACGACTTTCGTAATAAATCCGAACTGTTGCACCATCGGCAACCGCTTGCGAAATATCATACACATCTACATATTGCCCAAAAACTTGTGGTGTGTTTATATCTGTTCCTTCAATGGGCGTTCCAGTAAAACCAATGTAAGTAGCATTGGGCAACGCATCGCGCATATATTTGGCAAAACCGTAAGCAATACGTTCACCAATTTTCTCTTTGGTTTCCTTGTCCTTCACCTCTTTGATGGATGCTTCAAAACCGTATTGAGTTCGGTGGGCTTCGTCTGCAATAACCACTATATTTCTTCGGTCAGATAGCTGGTCGTAAATTGATTTTTGATCTTCGGGCAGGAACTTTTGAATGGTGGCAAACACAATTCCACCGCTTGCTACTTTTAATAATTCTTTTAAATGTTCACGGTCTTTTGCCTGAACAGGTTCTTGCCGTAGTAATTGTTTGGAATTGGCAAAAGTATCGAAAAGCTGGTCGTCCAAATCATTGCGGTCGGTAATGACTAAAATGGTGGGGTTTTGCATTTCGGGTGCAGTAATTAGTTTACCCGAATAAAAAACCATGCTTAAACTTTTTCCCGAACCTTGTGTGTGCCAAACTACGCCACCACGTTTATCTCCAAGCCCCCCTCTATCTCCCCCCGAAGGGTGGAGAGAAAACCCCGATGCTCTTAAAGTAGATTGAACAGCTTTGTTTACGGCATAATATTGATGATAGGCTGCTAATTTCTTAACGGTTTCTATTTGAGTAATACCTGTTTTGGCATCTTCTTTTTTATTCTTTTCAAAAACAATAAAATTGCGAACCAAGTCCAATAGGGTAGAAGGGTTCAGCATCCCTTTCAGTAGAATATCTAACTGAGGAGCAAAACGTGAAGCTTCCTTTTTACCGTCTGCCGATTTCCACGCCATATAACGACTGAAACCTGCCGACAAACTTCCTCCTTTACATTCCATGCCATCCGAGATGACACACAACGCATTGTAAGTAAATAAACTTGGGATAGTGGCTTTGTAGGTTTGCAATTGGTCGAAAGCTTTGCGCATGGTGGCGTTTTCGTCGGTTGCATTTTTTAGCTCGACAATTACAAGCGGAATGCCGTTTACAAAAAGTAAAATGTCGGGGCGTTTGTTTTGGTTTTTCTCAACGATAATGTATTGATTCACACAGAGAAACGCATTGTTCATTGGATTCTCAAAATCAACCAATGCTACTTCGTAACTGCGTTCAAAACCATTTTGCTGATAAGGGATTTTTACTTTCTCAACCAATAACTGATGAAAGGTTTCGTTGTTGTGCAATAATTCAGGTGAATAAATCCGTAATACCTTTTGTATGGCTTGCTCTTGCGCATCTTGCGGAATATCGGGATTTAAAATAGCAACCGCTTTGCGTAACCGGTCGATAAGAATAATTTGCTCAAAGTTTTCTCTTTCGGCTTGCTCTGCTCCGGGTGCAATAGCCAAACCATGCATATACTCCCAACCAATAGATTGAAGCACTTCTATCGCAAAGGTTTCTATTTTATCTTCGGTGATTGGTTTCATTTGGTTGATTTAAAAAGGAAATGACATTTGTTGCGTATCTGTTTTTGGTGGGTAAAATGTACCAATGATAATAAATGGATTAGGTCCAACATTATGAAACTGCTTGGTAGTTCCCATAAAGAAATGTAAATCGCACTTACTCCACATTTCATTAAGATATTTTTCTTTTACTTTCTGACAGGCTATTTCTTCGTTGCCGTTTGCATCTTTTAAACAGTTCCAATACAATGCACCCAATTCCCAATCTTCAATCATGATTTTTCTTTTTTTTCCATCTTCGGTGGTGAAAATATAAGAGAAATCGTAGGGTAATTTTTTCACCACCTTAAAAACCAGTCGGGTTTCAGCTTCATCAAATAAACTACCTTGTGCTTTGTTAGCAATAACTTTATCCATTTTCTGCTTATTCCATTCTCTATCACAGGATTCCCAAATAAAATCGATGATTTCTTTTGGTTTTACAATGGCTAATGAGGTTCCGACTTTTGGATTCTTTGCTGCTGCTATCAGCTCGGTCATATTGAACCAAATTTTATTACCAACAAGTAGTTTTCTTTTGCCCCAATCGCCTTTTGTATCAACTTTATCAAGTATCCTGATTTCCTTATCCAAATCAGTTGGGCGAAAGCTCTCAGGACGAAAATCGGAAGTGTTCCTTACCAAGTCAATTTCTATCCATTGCCATTTTTTATACTGGTTCTGGTAATCGAGTTTACGGAAAGGAACAGGAAAAATGCGAATCCAAGTCCCATCTTCACGAAAACCGGCGGTACAAACCAACTCATCGTATTTCTCCGACAAGGTCGGATAAGTTTTCACGGTAATAAGGACTTTGGTTAATGCCATTTTTACAAGGGTTTAAACGTGTAACTAATATCAGGCAACTGCATCAATGCTTTGGCAACGCGGGAGCGATGGCATTGCAGCGGATTTTTCTCGAAACAGGTAAGTGCAACTCGTTTATCGCTATCTATCAACGCTCTTACTTTTAGTAATGCACTGTGATTGTTTATCAAAGTTGTTTTTTCGTAGCGCTCAAACAAAAGATCATAATCAGCTTGCGAGCGCAAATCAAGCCGTTGTTCCGATTCAATTCCTAACTCAGGCACATGCATATATTGAATGCCAACGCCTACACAGGCTTTTTGTAATTGGCTTTTTGAAAATCCATATTTCTGACTGTACGCATTTTTCCTTACATCACACAATATATGCACATCGTTAATTATCAACTTGTTTATATAGGTTTCAAGTGTGATACCTTCGTAACCAATACTAAATAACTGCGGTTCTGTAAAGGTGCGTTTTTGTTTTTCGACTAATGTCAACTCGTCTTTAGTGAGAAGTTCATGTGCAATAGCACTATTAATAGCAAAATAAGGATATTTTTGGTAAGTGTGACGTATCAAATCGTTTTGACTTAAGGAACCAAATTCGGCTTTTACATCGAGCAGTGCCTGACGGTCGAACATATCTAATAATGCCAGATATTGTCCGCATTGTTTTAGTTTTATAAATCCGCCATTTTGTTCTTCGGCTATTTCCAGATATCCGTATTTTTCCATAGTGGATAAATCCTGATTAGCCTGAAACGAGAAACAACCGTAACGGTAAGGTATAAAATCGAAAGCTTTAACCGATTGCGCACGGGTAAACAAAAACAAATACTTCTGCAAACTCTTTGCAGTTAATTGCCCGTCAAACACTTCGAGTAAAGCTAATAATATTTTTCTTCTGTAATATAACATATTGCAAATGTACGAATTTTTGTTTATTGCTCATCTTCATACAATGTTTGAACTACAATTAAAATGATTTTTATGATTTTTTGATTCCAAAATAATCATATTCACCTCAGTTTATACAATTTTCACGTTCACTTCAGCACTCATCAGCTTTGGCAGTATGATAATTCAAAAAAAAATAAGTGTATGGTTTTGATTTGAAATGTTTTGGTTTATTTTGAAAATTATATTTTCAATACTTGAATTGGTTCTCAAGTGATTATTGTTTTTATCATAATTTACTAAGCCAAAATACTTTGAATTCCAATCCTTGTCCGTAGTATCAAAGAAGTTCCAAAATGCCAACACTCCAAAGTATGCATTGGGTGCAATTTTCTTAATTTGTTCTTCACGTTCAGATAGGTGAGGTAGCATCGATTTTCCTTTCCAACCATTACTCACCTTTAATTCAATGACTGCTAATAATTCTTTCTTATGCCAAATGGAAATATCAGGACGTACAATAGTTTTATGTCCTATTGTTTTTTCAGAGCAAACGTCAACGTTTTCGTATTTTTCAAAGTAAGCTTTGAAAAATAGCAAGCATGTTTCTGTGAAAAAATCGGCAGCAGTTGTGTTAATCTCACGATGAAGAATTTCTTTATTGTTGGTTACATTAAAGTGCCAAAAGGCATACATTCTTTCGATTACAGCATCCGTTATTTCGTTTTTTGACAAATCAAATGGATAGCTTTTTAATTTTTTATTAATACTTCTTTGAATATCAATTAACCCCCGATAATGCAAAGTAAACGCTCTGTCTATTTCTAATAAATTTTTGCTCATTATCTTTTGTCCTATATTACATTTCCACCCTCACTTCACCACTCATCAGCTTAGGCAGCAGCGTATCGCGGGTTTGGGTTAAAGTGCGGATTTGGGTTTGATTAGATTTTATTTTTTGGAAAATAGGCTCTATTTCTTTATCAAAATGATTAAGTTTAACTTTGGACGGAACAATAACTTTTAATCCCTTAAATGAAGTCTTTGAAATTTCTTGAAAAACAGAACCATTTCCTGCATTTTCGATTGTTTCCATATTTGCCTTACACCACAAATAGATAAAGTAATTAGAAACAATCTTATCGCAGACTATAGCTATATATCCTTGGTTAATTGCAACCGGAATTTCTGTAATAGTTAGATAACCTATTGGTGCTCGTGATGAGAGTAAAACAGTCCCAATGGGTAGTAAACCTGAACCTATTTGAGCTAATCCTTTTTCCGTAATCTTCCTTTCCGTATTAAAAAGAAAAATTGATGTAGCATTTGATAAATCTCTAGGCGAGGTCCAACTTATATTTCCATTCCAATACTCAGATTTCACAGTACTTGGTGTTGTTCCTCCTTTGACTGAAATTATATCGTCCAAAGTTCCAACCTCCCAACTCTCTTCTGCTTCCTCCACAAACCATTGTCTAAAAAGCGATTCAGCCAATAGTTCAAGTGTTTTGTTTTGGCGATGCAATAGGTCTATTTTATCATCTAAACTGCTAAGGATAGAGGCAATGGCAGTTTGTTCCGATAAAGTTGGTAATAATATCTTAATTCCCTTAAGTCCAGATATTGTAAGGGCTTGTTGAGTTGAACCAATCGCAACTTCATCTAATCTTTGCTTTCCAATAATTGATTGCAGCCATATATAGAAATACTGGACATTGACTTTTTTCTTGTCGATATTTCTAAACCAAGTTAGATTCCCATCTTTAAAATAAAATTTGTCGTTTTCATTTACTAAATATGGAATGCCTAAAGTTCCAACTGATGTTAGAAGAATATCTTCTTTTTTGGGGGCTCCAAATTTGCTTTTTATTTCTTCAAATCTCTTTTCTGAAATAAAAAGTTCAGTTACGACTTCTCTTTTATTATATCTATCAATAATTTCTTTTGATCTATAAAAAGGAATACCTTTAGAGACATATTCAGAATAGAATATTCTTTTTGCAGAAGTAATATCAGCAAAGTCTCCTAACTCATATTCCTTCCACCTGCTATAAAACTCAATCCCCACCCTGTCGATATGTTCTTTCAGGGCAGGTTCTTTTATGCTATTGTAATCTAATAAGTCAAATTTATGTGTAATGCCTTTGGTTTCGATAGCTACGCTTATGGCAATAATATCATCAGTAGTTATTTCGTCGCCTTTAATGGCAATATCAATGTCGGAGTCGGGACGGTAATTGCCTTTGGCCCGGCTGCCAAACACAAAAGCTTTATCCACCTTTGGATATTGCTCCAAAACGGAAATTATGTTTTCGATAACTTGTACTTCTAATCCAAACTTCATCCGTTCTTTTCTTGATTTATTTTTTCTAATTGCAGGCGTGTTTCCAGTTGAATAAACAAACCGTGATACTGATTTACAATTTTATAAGCAATGTCATCTGCGGTTTCCTCGTCGTAACTATGTGAAGTTAAGTCTCGCGATTTTTTCATCGCTTTCCACTCTTCATAATCTTGGATATATCCATTATCAAATGAGGCTGTAATAATAGGATTTGGACCCCCATTGGCATCGAGTTTGTTTCTTTCTCTCAAAATGTCTTGCAAAGTTTTCCAAGCCAAGTCAAAAGTAAATTCAAAACCTTGTATCAAACCTTGTTGCTCTAAATCCGAAAGTTCACGTTCTTCGGCCAATGCTACTGCATCGGCAAGTCTTGCCAATGCTTTACGGTAATTGCTAAATCGCTGTATCCAGCGGATATCTTCGTTAGGCATTTGTTGGTAGTTTTATTTTTGATAAATTGTCAGCTATCTTTTTATTCAAATCTGCTTCTTCAGCAATTTGTTTTTCGAGTTCTGTTTTCAGGCTTGTAAAGCGTTCTACAAAATTAAAATCATCTTCTTCGTCAGCCAGTCCAACGTATCTGCCTGGTGTTAATACATAGTTTAATTTAGCAACTTCGTCGATGGTTGCAACTTTGCAGAATCCCGCTACATCTTCGTAATCTCCATCTGGATTACGCCAGTTGTGATAAGTTCCTGTTATCAAGTCTATATCTTCGGGCGATAAATCTCTGTTTTTTCGGTTTATCAAAAAGCCCATATTTCGAGCATCGATAAACAGTATTTCGTTTTCACGCTTACGGAAATTGCCGTTAGTTTTGTTACGAGACAAGAACCACAAACAAGCGGGTATTTGTGTATTTAAAAACAGTTTGGTTGGTAAGTTTACAATACAATCTACTAAGCCTTTTTCTATCAATGCTTTTCGAATGTCGCCTTCACCTGTTGTGTTGGTGGTTAATGCACCTTTCGAAAGCACAAAACCGGCTTGTCCGGTTGGTGCTAAATGATAAAGGAAATGTTGAATCCAAGCATAGTTTGCATTTCCTGCGGGTGGTGTTAGCTGTTCGCCCAATACTTTCCATCGTGCATCGTCTCGCAATAGTTCTCCACTCCAGTCGCTGTCGTTAAACGGTGGATTGGCGATGATATAATCGGCTTTCAAGTCTTTGTGAGCATCGTTTAGAAATGAACCTTCGTTGTTCCATTTCACATTGCTGCTGTCAATACCACGGATAGAAAGATTCATCTTCGCCAAACGCCAGGTTGTTTGGTTGCTCTCTTGTCCGTAAATTGAAATGCGGTCTGCAGGGTTGAGTTGTGATGCAATGCCTTGTGTTCCTTTTTTCTTGTAATAATCTTGATGTTTGTTGATGAACTTTTCGCTTTGAACAAACATTCCACCACTTCCACAACAAGGATCGAATACTCGTCCTTCGTATGGTTCAAGCATTTGAACCAATAATTTCACTACACTCTGAGGGGTATAGAATTGACCGCCTTTTTTCCCTTCAGACAGCGCAAATTCGCCCAGGAAGTATTCAAAAACCTGTCCTAATAAATCTTTGCTCTGTGCTTCTTTTGTTCCTAAAGTGGCAGATCCAACCAAATTAACCAGACCGCCCAAACTTGCTTTGTCTAATTTCTCTTGTGCATATACTTTTGGTAAAACTCCACGAAGAGAAGGATTGTCTTTTTCAATGGCGTCCATTGCATCGTCAATGTCTTTGCCTATGGTTGGTTGTGTGGCTCTGCCTTGTATGTAATTCCAACGAGCGGTAGCGGGAACAAAGAATACTTTCTCAGCCAGATATTCATTTTTATCTTCGGGATCAGCTCCATCACTTTTTTGAGCTAATAAATTTTGATATTGTTCTTCGAAAGCGTCTGATATGTATTTCAAGAAAATCAAACCCAAAGCAACGTGTTTGTATTCAGCCGCGTCCATGTTCTTGCGGAGTTTGTCGGCTGCTTTCCAAAGTTTTACTTTCAATGGTTCTTCTTGTTCTGTTTTTGCTGTTTTAGCCATTTTCTGTTGTTAGATATTGTTTTTTTTGATTCTAGATGCAAAGTTACTTTTTTTTAGCCGTTTACCATCAATCTAGTTGTCAGTCTTTCAATTTTCTTTTCTGGCTGTAATTAGATAATATTCCAGTTTACGAGAGTCGCTTTTTTCTTTTTTTTTCGGCTTGCTGCCAACGACCGAGGCTATGCGCACCTGCGGTTTGCGGGAGCTTTCACTTTCGCAAAGCGAAAAAGTGAATGCGGGAGCAAATACTGCTAAGTGCATGTCAACCAGCAGGTGAGCATAGGCGTGTGTTAGCAGTAGTGTTTTCGTTATTCACTTTTGAATTTGTGATATACATCTCCATTTTTAATAAAAATGATAAAATATCCAATCAATAAAATATGGATAGTAATTATTCCAACAGTAAACCAATGAATTGTAGCGTTTTCTGCACAGAAATTGAATTTTAGCTTCTTTTCTTCAAAGAGTATTAATACTTGCTGAAACCACAGTATCAACCAAAGAAATACTGAAAGGTCGCTTAACAACATAGTTAATTTTGAAACAGAAAAGCGATAAGGTCTAGTAAAGACTGATTTAGAGTTGTTTTTGACAAGACTCCTCGTTTCGTGTTTGAAAAGGTCAAACTCCAGTTCATTTTCATAAATAACAGCAATTGTCTCCCAATGCTCTTGCCAGTATTTACTTCCACGAGTACTCAAAGAGAATATTATATTAAATAGAAGTCCTATTAATGGAATTACTATCTGATAATCATTCAATTTTGCACTGAAGAACCCTGCATAAATAAACGCTATTGTTCCCCAAAAGAATAGTGTTCGCTTCCAAAAATTCTCAATTTCAAATTTTCTTAGTTCAAGAACTTTGTCGTATAAATTAATGCCAAAGTCATCTTTCATTTTTAAATAAGTTTTCGATAATTTGCTTAGTTCTGCCATTTTTTTTTATTGATACTAACGACTGAAATTAATAATTTAATTTGCAGTGATTAGTGATTATTTTTTTGTTTTATTTCCAGAATCTTTCAATTAATTCCAACGTTTTGTCCCTGTCAATTAAATAAACACATCCCTTGAAATGTTGTGGTATTTTTTGAATTAGTTTATCCTTTGCATTTTCAGTAAAATGACCACTAATTGCAACAATAAAAGTCGAGATATTTCTAGATTCATTTGCGCTTACCTCATAATATGGCATTGTAAATGCATCATCAAGCTGTCCGAGTATTTCGTCTATGTCAGAATTGACATTTCCTCTAAGATTCCCTGCTTTTGCTTGAATAGCAAAGTGTCGTAAATTTCCAAATTTGGTTATTTCTGAAAACGTAAAGTCTTTCCCATATTCCCGGACTCCATGGTTAAATCGAACATCAATAAAATCCATTTTTCGTAATAAAGGGAATATTATTTCTGTGCAAAAAAGTTTCTCGTCTGTTTCATATTCTTTTCTCCATACGGCACCTGAGAGTATCAGTTCTGTCCTTTTAATTAGGTCGTTAAGCAATTTTGAATACTTCAGAATAATTTCTTTAAATTCAAAATCTTTATCTAATTGAAAAGCAACCTCTAATGTTTTCCAGTCGTCTTCAATATCCAAGGAGTTATTGTCTATTATAAAATCGGGAGAGTCTTTGATAACATCTGCTAATGTCGATAGAAGTGTCGACAAACCCCATTGACCTTCCCAGTATTTATTTGGTTGTCTACATATAAAGACAAACTCAAATTTATTATCTCTTTTGAAAAATTCAAAATCATAAAATAAGCCAGTCCCAAAGCCGTCATTACTTCTTGTTTGAATATATAAATTCTCCAAAAAATCGTCGATAGAAAAATTCATTGCAAGGAGTTGACTTAATTCAGTCTCCCATATTGCACGGTCGTTAATTTCATCATATTCGTCAAGTTGGAAAATGTAATCGTCAATTAATAATTCGCATGTTTCTTTGTCTATCGACATATTTGTTTCTTTTTTTTTAACATTACTGCTAACGACCGAGGCTATGGGCATTTGGCGGTTTGCGGGAGCATTCGCTGTCGTGGAACGACAAGGTGAATGCGGGAGCAAAACTGCCGGAATGCACGTCAGCCAGCCAATGAACATAGGCGTGTGTTAGCGGGTCGTTATTTCTTTCTCTTCAAGTTTATAGTTTCTGTTTTTCCCTTTAGTTGCTCGTCATAGTCATAAAGACCATAAGCTGTTATTCTAGTCGAATCTTTGTCATATGATACTTTAATTGAGTCTATTCCTTCAGAAAAGCGGTCAGATTCTTTAAGTCGTTTTTCGAAGATAAATGTCTTTTCATAAATGTCTACTTTCGGAGGGCCTAAAACTCCAACAAATGTCGTTTGAATTCTATAATTTTTGTCGTTATAATAAATCTCTTTTACAGGTGCAAAAAGTTGTCCGAAAATTGAGATTACAAGTACTCCACCAATAAATGGAATCAAAAGAATTCCAGCTGATACTAATGGAAGAAAAGAAAACACTCTGAAATACCATTTTTCGAATCTGTTTATAATTGTTTTGTCAGCAATAAATCTCAAAAAAATCCCTGTCAGCAAAGTCACAATAATAAAGACTCTAGTTGTCCAAAGTCCTCTTAATCCAGTGTCAAAGTTTACTGTCAAAATACTCACAGTCACGCAAACGCCAAGTCCTATAAAATGAAGGAGTTTAGCTGCTTTTGTTGTTTTTTGATTCAGCCTCCATTTCGTCTGTTTTTCACCAAAAAACAAAAATAGTCCGTATGTAAATAAGAAGATTATTGCCAGTAGATACATTGTCTTTTTATTTTTTTATAATGCCCGCTAACGACCGAGGCTAAGAGCATTGGCGGTTTGCGGGAGTATTCGCTGTCGTGAAACGACAAAGTGAATGCGGGAGCAAAACCCGCTAAATGCACGTCAGCCAGCCACTGCACTTAGGCGTGTGTTAGGGGCTAGGCCATTGTTTTACTGTCGTTTGGCTTATATTTTCGTCTGTCATACCGTTCGTTTACATTTTGTACCATTCTATTTTCGTTCATTTCAA
>JAQUWU010000068.1 GCA_028692715.1 Paludibacter sp.
TTACTATAAGATTTTGGATAGTTGGTATTGTGCTTGCTATTTTAGCAGTTTCTTCTTTAAAATTAAGGTAATTATATATGAAAAATATTAAAATAAACATAGCTGTTATTGGCTTAGGAAAATCTGGAATTGCAGCTGCCAATCTGGCAGCTAATAAAGGTTATAATGTTTTTGCAAGTGATAGCGGAAAATTTAAAACACATTTAGAAATGAAATTAAATAAAAAAGTTCTCGTTGAATTTGGCAAACATTCGGAAAAAATTCTTGATAGTGATATTATTATAAAAAGTCCGGGAATAAATACAGATTTACCAATTTTTAAATCAGCTGAAAAAAGGAATATTCCTGTAATTAGTGAATTTGATTTTGCATTAAATTTTGTAAAACCTAAAAAATTTATAGCAATAACTGGCACAAATGGAAAAACGACTACAACTACTCTTGTTTATAAAATAATAAAAAAAGCATATAAAAATACAGTAGTTGCGGGCAATATAGGGTATCCTTTATCATCAGTTGTAAAAAAAATAAATAATAAAACGATAGTTGTATCAGAATTATCGTCTTATCAGCTTGAAGATTCTCCAAATTTTAGACCCGATATAAGTGTTAGTTTAAATATTACTCCGGATCATTTAAAACATCATAAGACTATGAAAAATTATATAAAAGCAAAATCAAATATTTTTGTAAACCAAACAAGTAAAAATTTTGCAATTTATAATTATCAGGATAAAATTTTAAGAAATATTACATCAAATATAAAAGCGGTTACATTCTCTTTTAACACAAATTTAAAAAAGACAAATACTATTTATTATGATAACGGCAGTATTTATATAAAATATAAAAATAAACAAATAAAGTTTTCCCCTAAGATTAGGATACCTGGTAAACATAATATAGATAATATATTGTCATCAGTTGCAGTAGCATATTTATTAGGTATAAAAATAGATGTTATTGAAAATGTAATTTCTTCTTTTAAAGGTGTTGAACATAGAATAGAATTTGTTAAAAGTATAGATAATGTACAATATTATAATGATTCAAAAGCTACAAATGTTGATTCAACAAAAGTTGCATTGGAATCATTTGATAGTAATATACAATTAATATTGGGTGGACAAGATAAGGGAAGTTCATATAAACCAATATATAATTTAATTAAGAAAAAAGTTAAAAATATATTTTTAATAGGTGAAGCAACACCGATTATAAAAAAAGAACTGGAAGGTTCTGCAACAATTTATGAATGTAAAACATTACTAAATGCAGTTAAAAAGATTAAAACACTTGTCAAACAAAAAGATGTAGTTTTGTTTTCCCCTGCCTGTGCTTCTTTTGACCAATTTGATAACTTTGAACATAGAGGTCAAGAATTTAAGAATATAGTTTTATCTTTAAAGTGATATGGCAAAGTTATTCACATCAATTAAAAAATATATAGACAAGCCCATTAAAAAAAATAGAAATGGTAAACAATATCACATATTTCTATTAATAATAATTATATCGTTGGTATTAATTGGAATACATTTCATTTTATCAGTTACACCTGTTATGGCTCAAATGAGATTTTCAAATGAGTATATGTTTGTAATAAGACATTTTTTATATGTTAGTATCGGCATTTGTTTATTTTTTATTACAGGATTTGTTATTGATTATAAGAATTATCAAAAATGGAGTACATATATTTACATACTAGCTATATTCCTTCTTGTATTAGTTGCTTTTTTGGGGCAATCCAGAAAAGGTGCTGCAAGATGGATAAATTTGGGTTTTATTACTTTTCAACCGTCTGAATTTGCAAAAATTGCGCTTGCAATAGTTATGTCTGATTTCTTAGCTAGGAAACAAAGATTAATAAATTTGTGGGAAAATAATATAAAAGCAATAGTTTATTTAGCAGCGTTTGTAGTATTGATAATAATGCAAAAAGATTTTGGAACAAGTTTCCTTTTAGCATCTGTATGGTTAGCTATGGTGTTTATTGCCGGTGTTGAACAAAAAAGATTTTGGATAACTTTAGGATGTATGTTTTGTGTTTTTTCTGCATTTATACTTATGCAACAATACAGAATTAAAAGATTTTTAGATTACATAAATTCATTTTTTGATATTTCTTTAGCACAGTATAATATCAAACATGCTTTAATTGCTTTCGGTTCAGGCGGATGTTTCGGAAAAGGTCCCGGGCAAAGCGAGATGAAATTATTACATTTACCGGAAATGCATACTGATTTTATTTTTGCAATCATTGGTGAAGAATATGGCTTTATAGGGGCAACTTTTATTATATTTTTATTTGTATGCCTTTTATCATTAGGTATCTTTATAAGTCGTAATTGTGAAAATGATTTTGGTAAATATTTGTCTTTTTCTATAACATTGATATTTTCAATACAAGCGCTTATAAATATGGCAACTACAACAGGAGTTTTCCCTGCAAAAGGTATGCCGTTGCCATTTATATCGTATGGCGGAACTTCGATGTTAGTGAGTATGTTAATGGCTGGAATATTATTTAATATAGCAAGGAATGGTACAAAATAATTATGTCAAATATAATGATTGCTGTAAGCGGTACAGGCGGACATGTATATCCCGGAATAGCGCTTGCTTGTGAATTAAAACAAGCCGGGTTTGAACCTATTTTTATAGTTAATAATAATGTTAATGCTGTATCTGTAAAAATTGTTAAAAATTCCGGATTCCAATATGAACTTTTAAATTTTTCTGCTCCATCTAGGAAAATATCCTTGAAATTATTTTTATTTCCTTTAACACTTATAAAAAGTTTATTTTCAGTAAACACTCTTATGAAAAAAATATCTCCGGAAGTTGTTATTGGTATGGGTGCATATTTGTCATTTCCTGTATTATTGATTGCAAAATTAAAAGGTATTCCGACTTTAATACATGAACAAAATTCTTTCCCGGGACTTGCAAATAGAATTTTATCTAAATTTGTTGATAAGGTTGCCATCAGTTTCATTGAATCATTAAAATATTTCAATAAATCAAAAACAATAGTTACATCTAATCCTATTAGAAAAGATATTTTTAATATATCAAGGTTAGATGCAAGTAAAAAATTAAATTTAAACAGTGATACCTTTACAGTGTTTGTTTTTGGCGGAAGTTTAGGGGCTACGAAACTAAATAATATTATGTTTAATGTTGCAGATAAACTATATATGAAATATCAAAATAAAATACAGTTTATTCATATAGTCGGCAATAAAGATTTTAATAATATAAATGAAAAATATAAGAATATTCAATATAAAAAATATGTAGTTGAATATATGAATGATATAGGTAATGCTTATGCTTGTTCAGATATGCTTGTTTGCAGAGCAGGTGCGGGAACAGTAAAAGAAGTAGAAATGTATGGGCTATCAGCTGTTTTTATACCATATCCTTATGCTACAGATAATCATCAATATTTTAATGCAAAAAGCATAGAAGAAAAAGGTTTTAGAGAAATTATAGAAGAAAAAGATTTAACTGAAAAAATAATTATAGAGTTTGTGGAAAAGAATATAAATAATCCGATAGATAAAAATAGAATAATATCACCGCATGTCTATCCGCAAGACAAACTTGCTCAAGAGGTTATAAAATTAATTAAATGAAAAAAATAAATATTCTAATATCAAATGATGACGGCATTTCCGGTGCAGGACTTAAACCTTTAGTGAATGAAATGTCAAAAATAGGTAAAGTTTATGTAATAGTGCCGGAACAAGAAATGTCAGGAACCAGTCAGTCAATAACTTTGAATGAATATAAACAGATAAAAAAATATAAAAATAATGTTTATACTCTTATTGGCGGAACTCCGACAGATTGTGTTAAATATGGATTATATTCATTTTTAAAAAACAAAATAGATTTAGTAGTTTCCGGTATAAATACATGTTCAAATTTAGGTCAAGATGTTGTTTACTCTGGAACAGTTGCCTGCGCAAGAGAAGGTGCATACCTTGGTATTCCTTCAATGGCAGTTTCTGCTACAGATTGTAAAGAACCTTGCTATGAAGATGCTGCTAAGATTGCAGTTCAGATAGCTAAGAAATTTATAGATAAAACATCTAAAAACAGACCTGCATTATGTTTAAATATTAATATTCCTAAGAAACCTAAAGGAATAAAAATAGTTCCGTTAGGTATTAGATGTTATGATGAAAATATTGTTAAAAAGAAGACTTCGGAAGGAACATTTTATAAGCTTGCCGGAAGATTTATTTCCGGTAAGAAAAATAAAAAATCAGATATAGATGCCGTAGAACAATCATATGTTTCAATAACCCCTCTTCAATTGAATCAAACACATTTTGATGATATAACAAAATATAAATTTATGGAAGAAAATTTTGAGTCAGAATAAATTTGAACTTGTATCACAATTTAAACCGGCAGGTGAACAACCGCAGGCAATAGAACAATTATATACTAACTTATCAAGTGGTCAAGATTCACAAGTTCTGCTTGGAGTTACCGGTTCAGGTAAGACATTTGTAATGGCAAATGTAATTGAAAAATTACAAAAACCTGTACTTATAATATCACCAAATAAAATTTTGGCAGCACAGTTATATGCTGAATTTAAAACTTTTTTCCCAAAAAATGCAGTAGAATATTTTATTTCATACTATGATTATTATCAGCCTGAAGCATATATACCGTCAACAGATACATATATAGAAAAAGACTCATCAGTAAATGACCATATAGACAGATTAAGGCTTAAAGCAACTACATCATTACTCGAAAGAAAAGATGTTATAGTTGTTGCTTCTGTTTCCAGTATTTATAATTTAGGTGCTCCTGAAGATTATCAAAATATGTGTGTTCAAATTATTGCAGGACAAAAAACTAGCAGAGAAAAACTTATTAAAAATTTAATATCAATTCATTATGAAAGAAATGAAATAGATTTTTTCAGAGGTAAATTCAGAGTTAAGGGTGATACTGTAGAAATTTTTCCGGCTTATCTTGAAACAGCATTAAGAGTAGAGTTTTTTGGCGACGAAATAGATAAAATAAAAGAATTTAATCCTTTAACCGGGGAAATATTAAATAAGAAAGAAAAAACATATATCTATCCTGCTAAACATTTTGTTACAACAACTGATAAAATAGAACAATCATTGAAATCAATAGAAACAGAACTGAATGAAAGAGTTTCAGTTTTAAAATCAGAAGGTAAAATTCTTGAAGCCCAAAGATTGTTGCAAAGAACTAAGTACGATATGGAAATGTTGAAAGAAACAGGTTTTTGTAGTGGAGTTGAAAATTATTCCAGACATCTGTCTCAGAGATCTGGTGGTTCAAGACCAACAACATTGATAGATTATTTTTTATCTAATAACCTAACATCTGATTTTCTTTTAATTGTTGACGAATCTCATATTACATTACCTCAAATAAGAGGGATGTATGAGGGGGATAGAAGTAGAAAACAAACTTTAGTGGATTTTGGTTTTAGACTTCCGTCAGCATTAGATAACAGACCATTAAAATTTAATGAATTTGAGTCTATAATAAAACAAAATGTTATGGTATCAGCGACTCCGGGAAAATATGAATTGGAAAAATCCAAAAACAATATAGTTGAACTTGTTATAAGACCTACAGGTCTTATTGATCCAGAGATTATTATAAAGCCGATAGATGGGCAGATTCAAGATATGATGAAGGAAATACAAAAAACTATTGATAAAAAAGAAAGAGTTCTTATTACAACTTTAACAAAAAGAATGTCCGAAGATTTAACGGCATATCTAAAAGAAAAAGGGTTTCTTGTAGAATATATGCATTCTGAAATTGAATCTTTGAAAAGAATTGAAATTATTAGAGATTTGAGATTAGGCAAATTTGATATTTTGGTAGGTATTAATCTTTTAAGAGAAGGTTTAGATTTACCGGAAGTTGCATTAGTTGTTATACTCGATGCTGATAAAGAAGGATTTTTAAGATCAGAGCAGACTCTTATTCAAACTTGCGGCAGAACAGCAAGAAATGTTGACGGCAGAGTAATCTTTTATGCAGATAAAATGACAGGTTCAATGTCTCGCGCAATAAATGAGATGGAAAGAAGAAGAAAAAAACAAATTGCATATAATAAAAAACATAAAATAACGCCAAAAACAATAATAAAAGCAGTCAGCCAGTTGGATGAATTTCAAATCAAAGCAAAAAATGATAGTTTAAGTTTATTTACGGCAGAATTAAATGAAGAATATATTTCATCAAAAAATATTAATGATGTAATCAAATCTCTTGAAAAACAAATGAAAGAAGCAGCAGATAATTTAGATTTTGAAACAGCTGCATTATTGAGAGATAAAATAAAAGAAATAAAAGATATGTCGTCACATAAAAGCAAAAGAAAAAAAATTTAATAATCAAAGGAGTTATTTATGCATGAACATGGAATAGGCAGAGAATTATGGAAAGTTATTGAAGAACAAGCAAAACAAAATAATTTAATTAAGATTACTAAAATAAGCATTGTAGTAGGCAAAGCAAGCGGAATAGAAAAAGAATTATTAGTTCATACAATGAAAGATCATATAATTCCCGGCACTTTTGCAAATTTTGCCGAATTAGAATTTATAAATGAAGATTTAACTGCACAATGTAATGCTTGTAAAAAAAATATTGATGTGTCTAAAATGGAAACAATGTTTTGTCCTGAATGCGGTTCCAGCGATATCATTATTTTATCAGGTAATGATTGTTTTGTTAAATCTATAGAAGGCGAATAATATTAATTTCAGGACAATTCCTTTGAATATAAATAAAACAGCATTAATGTTAAAAATATATGGCACTGTACAGGGAGTTGGTTTTAGACCATATATTTTTATTCTTGCAAAACAATATCAATTGAATGGTTTTGTTTCTAATACAAGTTACGGAGTAGAAATTTTAGTTGAAGGAATATTAGAAAATATCAATAAGTTTGTTTTTGATATAAAACAAAACACAATCCAAAAAGCAACTATTTCACATATAAAAAAAATAAAAAAAACTCTATTAAATTATACAGATTTTACTATAAAACAAAGTTCTAAAAAATCGCAGATAATATCTGATTTTCCATCTGATATTGCAATATGTGATAATTGCAAAAAAGAACTGTTATCTTGCGGCGATAGACGATATCATTATCCATTTATAAATTGTACTCAATGCGGACCTAGATACTCTATTGTAAAAAAATTACCTTATGACAGAGAAAACACAACTATGAAAACATTTAAAATGTGTTCTGATTGTGAGAAAGAATATAGCCAAGTTGAAAACAGAAGATTCCATGCACAACCAAATGCCTGTCATAGGTGCGGACCTCAAGTAGAACTTTATATTAATAATAAACTTTTATTCAGTAGCAAATTAGCTATGTCAAAAGCGGCACAAATGTTAGATGAAGGTAAAATTATTGCTATAAAAAGTATAGGCGGGTATCATTTGGCTTGTGACGCATATAATGAAAAAGCAGTTTTAAAACTTAAAAAAATTAAATCAAGGGGTGAAAAACCTTTTGCAATAATGGTAAAAGACATTAATGTAGCAAAGTCTTTAACTCATATCAGTGCTTATGAAAAAAAAGAACTTTTATCATCTGTTTCTCCAATAGTATTATTAGATAAAAAAAATAATATAAACAAAAATTTTAATGATATTATTGCAAAAAATAACAGATACATCGGTGTAATGTTACCATATACGCCAATACATTATATTTTATTTGATTTGTTAAAGACTAATACTTTGATAATGACATCTGCTAATAAAAATGATGAACCGATAATATATACTGAAAAAGATATTTTTAAAGAATTTTCTTCTAAAATAGATGGAATATTAACTAACAATAGAGAAATATATAATCCGGTAGATGATTCAATAGTTTTATATATAAATAAAATAAATAAGAAAATCATTTTAAGACGAAGCAGAGGTTATGTGCCAAATGTTGTGAATACAAATGTAAAAGAAAATATTTTAGCAATCGGGGCAGATATAAAAAATTCTTTTTGTATTACAAGAAAAAATGCAGCATATTTATCTGCTTACTGCGGAGATATGTTTAATTATAATAATCTATCTTTCTTAGATAAATCAATTAGGAAATATATGAAATTTTTGGATGTTATTCCTAAAAATATAGTTTGTGATTTGCATCCACAATATAATACATCAATTTATGTTAAAGAAAAATTTAGGAATAAGTCTTTGATTTTAAATCCGATACAACATCATTATGCGCATATTGCATCAGTAATTGCCGAGCATAATGTAAAAGGGGATGTAATTGGTTTTGCATATGACGGCACCGGTTTTGGATATGACGGCAAAATATGGGGAAGCGAATGTTTATTGTTTGCTGCAAAAAGCATAAGTAGATTAGCTCATTTTGAGTATTTTAATTTAGCGGGCGGAGATATTGCAATTAAAGAAATATGGAGAATATCATTATCTCTATTGCATAAATATAATAGAATAAATAATATGCCGAAACATATAATACAAGAAAAATTTTATAAAAATGTTTTGTCGTTATTGCAAAACCAAAATGATGATATACAAACTTGCAGTGTAGGCAGGTTTTTGGATGCTATAACAGCTCTTATTGGTCTTACTAATTATGTTGAATATGAAGGACAGGGCGCAATACATTTAGAATCTATTTTAAATAAGAAAATATATAAATCATATAAGTTCGATTTAGAATTTAATGAAGATAAACCGGCAATTGTAAAATTAAATAAAATTATTGAAGGTGTAATAAAAGATTTAAAAAATAAGATTGATATATCTGTTATTAGTGGTAAAATTCATGAAACGATATGTCAATTAATTTATTATCAAGCAAAAACATATTCAAAAATATACAAAACTGATAAAATAGCTCTTAGCGGCGGAGTATTTCAAAATAAATACATTTTATCAAGAAGTATTAATATTTTAGCAAAATCAAAGTTCAAAGTTTATTTTAATTCTTCAATTCCAATAAACGATGGCGGAATTTCTTTAGGACAAGCATATATTACTTCTCATTATAATACTGCCGGCCTATTTATTTAGATAATATCTGAAGAAATTTATCAGCTTTTACTAAAGCTGTATTTAAATTAACACAAATGTTTTCTCTCCCTAATTCAGAGATAAAATCATATTTTATTAATAAATTGAGTGGTTGTTTTTCAAGATCGCAAAGCATAAGTCTTGTATTTGTTTTCAGACATCTTTTGTGTATTTTATACAGTGCATGGTAACCTGTTGCATCCATTACAGGAACTTTTCTCATTCTTATAATCATTATCTTGCATTTTTTCATATTTTCCATATATTCTACAAATGTGTTTGCTGCACCAAAAAAGAAAGCTCCTGTAATTTCATGAACAATAATATCTTTCATTAAAGTTTTTTTATCAACACCATCAACATCGTCGATTTCATCTTCTAATTCACTGTTTTGGTCCATAACAGATATATTTGTCATATCAGACATTCTTTTCATAAATAATAAAGAAGCTAAAATAATACCGACTTCAATAGCGTAAATTAAATTTACAAATATAGTTAAGAAGAAAGTTATAAGTAAAACTAAACTATCGCTTTTAGGAGCTTTTGTGATTTCAGAAAAAGCTTTAGTATCTAACATTCTGTAAGCAACAGTAAATAAAATTGCAGCTAAAACTACCATTGGTATAAGTTGAACATATTTCTTAAAAAGCATCATAGCAATAAAAATAAAAACAGCATTTGCTATACCTGTAATAGGAGTTCTTGCGCCGTTGCTTATACCGGCTGAAGTTCTTGCAATTGCTCCGGTAGCAGGTATTCCTCCAAAAATAGATGAACCAAAATTGGCAATTCCTTGAGCAATAATTTCTGTGTTTGATCTGTGTTTTTTTTCTATCATACCGTCTGCAACAACAGCAGAAAGTAAAGATTCTATAGCAGCAAGAAAAGCTATTGTACAAGCAGCAGGTATTAAATCAATTATCATATTCATATTTGTAGAAGGTATTTTTGGCATAAAAGATGCAGTTTTTGAGATGTCTCCAAAATGAGTATATATTGTATCAACATTCAAATTTAAAACTTTAACTAAAATAGTAGATAAAAAGATTATTGCAAGAGTACCCGGAAAAAATTTGAATTTTTTTGGATAAAATATCATAAACAGTAATGAAAAAATTCCTAATCCTAATGTCTGAAAATTGATATTTGCAAAATTAGATATATATAATTTCCATTGCGGGAGAAAACCGCTTGGGATATTTGTTAGGCTAAGTCCAAAAAAATCATTTATCTGTGTTGAAAATAATACAATAGCAATACCGCTTGTAAAACCAATAATTAAAGGATCCGGGATGTATTTTAAAACACTTCCAAATTTTAAAAACCCCATAACTACTAATATAACACCTGCCATGGCTGTTGCTACAATGAGTCCGTCTATGCCAAACTTTTGGACGATACCATATACAATAACAACAAAAGCACCTGTAGGTCCGCCAATCTGCACTCTGCTTCCGCCAAATATTGATACTAAAAGACCTGCTATTACACCTGTTATAAGACCTTTTTCAAGACTTACACCTGATGCTATTGCCAAAGCAATTGAAAGAGGAATTGATATAAAAGATACTATAAGTCCAACAAGAATTTCTCTTGTGATGTTATGAAAAGTAAATTCTTCAGGTCTGTTTTTTATTAATGTAAATAATTTTGGTCTAAACATTTTTTATGTCCCTTTACTTTTTAAAATATTTTGTTACTATATATCCAAAAATAACAAACCTGATAATAAAAAAACACCTCATATGATATAAGAGGCTCTTTTACTATCAAGTCTGAATTTAGTATAGAATAAAGGAATTATAATGTCAATAATTAGAATTAGTTTGACTAGCTTTTGTTCATTTGGTAAAATATTCAAAGTGAAAAGTTTTAATTGTAATTATTTATGCAAAATATAACATCAAATACTAGAATTATCCCTATTTTTGGAAATCCTATCAAACATTCATTATCACCAATAATGCAGAATGCTTGGTTAATAGAAAACAAATTAGATTTTATATATGTAGCATTTGATATAAAAACAAAAGATTTAAAGCAAGCGGTACAATCAATTAAAATTTTAAATATGGTTGGTGCCAATATAACTGTACCCCATAAAAATGATGTTATCAAATATCTGGATGTTGTTGATAAATCTGCAAAAGTTATTGGCAGTGTCAATACAATCGTTAATAAAAATGGTAAATTAATTGGCTATAACACAGATGGGAATGGCTTTATATCAGATTTAAGTTCAAAAAAAATAGATTTAAGAAATAAAACAGTTCTTGTTGTTGGTGCAGGCGGAGCATCAAAAGCAGTGTTGTATGCATTAAATAAATTAAAAGTTAAGAAGATATATATAACTTCAAGAACATATACAACTGCTAAAAATATTGCTCAATTATATAAAAATATTAGTTCAATAGAAATTAATAAAGTTTCAGATGACTTACTTCAACAAATAGATTGTATTATAAATTCTTCGACATGTGGAATGAAATTAGATGATAAATTGCCATTTGAAATAAAAAAATATAAAAATAATGTTATTTTGTATGATTTAATTTATAATAAATTAACTCCATTTAAAAAATTTGCAGTAAAACATAGTTTAAAATATTTTTCCGGTGAAGGAATGTTGATAAATCAGGGAGCTATTTCTTTTGAAATGTGGACAAACATAAAACCAAATACAAAAAATACTTTGTCATTGCTTAAAAAATTTATGAGGTAAAATAGTTGTTAAAAATTTATATAAAAATATTTTTATTTGTTTTTTATCCATTAGTAACTTATTTTTTAATTATTAGAAATATTACTTCTGTTATTATAGGTTTAAGTCTGGCGATTTTTACAAATTTTGTCATTTTTTTAATTGAAAAAAAACAAAAATCACAACCAGCAATTCTTGATATTAGTTCTATTTCAGACGAAAGGATAACGGATTTTATAAATTACAGTTTTTTCTCAAAAATTATTTTGCCTAAATTTATTATTGATGAATCTGAAAAACTTTTAAAAGCCGGTAATAATAGAAGTTTAGATAATAATATAAAAAAATTAAAAGAAAACAATAAAGTTGTAATATCTTATAAAAATTATACAGATATCAAAGAAACTGATTTTAAAATAATCAGATTAGCTAAAAGTTTTAAAGCGAAAATTATAACTACAGATTTTAATTTAAAAAAGATTGCAACTATACATGGTATAAAAGTTATAAATATAAATGATTTATATGAATGTTTAAAACCAATAATTTTGCCCGGGTATAAAATTTCTGTTTTTTTAGCAAAAGAAGGGAAAGAAAAGAACCAAGCCGTTGGCTTTTTTGATGATGGCACAACTGTAGTTGCTGAAAATGGCAGGACTTTTATTGGGAAAAAAGTTAATTTGACGATAACTTCAATATTACAAACATCTTCAAATAAAATGTTATTTGGACAGATTTCAAAAGAAGATTTTATAGAGGATAGTATAAGAAAATGAATTTAGCTGCTATAATTGTTGCCGGTGGTTCAGGTAAAAGATTTGGTTCAAAACAACCAAAGCAATTTTTATTGTTAAATAAAAAACCTATGTTTTTATGGAGCATTATATCTTTTAAAAAAGCTAAAGGATGCAAACAAATTGTTTTGGTAGTTCCAAAAGATAAAATTTCAGAAATGACAAAGTATAAGAAATTATACGATATAGATGTTGTTTGTGGCGGTCAAGAAAGATTTAATTCTGTTAAAAATGGATTAGATATTGTTAGAGATGATATAGATGTTGTTGCTGTACATGATGCGGCAAGACCTCTTATTACAGAAAATATAATAAATGAAGTTTTGTTTGCTGCTGAAAAAAGCGGTGGAGCTATTGCCGCAACAATTTCAAAAGATTCTGTGAAATTATCTAAAAATGGCAAAACTATAACAACTTCTATAGATAGAAAAAATATTTGGCAGGCTCAAACTCCTCAAATATTCAAAAAAGATATATTGAAACAAGTGTATTCTAAAAAGATTTCATTGTCTACTACAGATGATGCTCAGCTAGTTGAAAAAATGGGTAAAAAAATTACTTTAGTTCATAGCAGTTATGAAAATTTTAAAGTAACAGAACCTTTAGATTTTACATTAGCAGAAATTATTTTAAAAAAGAGGAATACAAAATGTTTGTAGGTTTTGGATATGATGTTCACAGGTTTAAAAAATCAAGAAAATTGTTTTTGGGCGGAGTAGAAATTTCATCTAAAAATGGACTAGACGGACATAGCGATGCAGATGTATTGATTCATGCATTAATGGATGCATTACTTGGTGCCAGCGGACAAAACGATATTGGACATTTATTTCCAAATACTGATGATAAATATAAAAACATATCAAGTGTTGAGTTGTTAAAAATAGTGGTTAATACATTGAAAGAAAAAAAATGTAAATTAATAAATACAGATATGACAATAGTTGCTGAGAAACCTAAAATTTATCCATATATAGATGAAATGAAAAATATTTTATCAAAGATCTTAGGAATTAAAAAAGATTATATAGCTATAAAAGCTACAACAAATGAAAAGATGGGGTTTATTGGCAGAGCTGAAGGAATAGCTGCTATGGCTGTGGTATCTTTAGAAAGGAAAATAAAAAAATGAGTATCAAATTTCATAATACATTAACTAATAAAGTAGAAGAATTTGTCCCAATAGAAAAAAATAAGATTTCTATGTATATTTGCGGAGTGACACCTTATGATGTATGCCATTTGGGGCATGCCAGAGCTTATGTAACTTTTGATGTTATTAAAAGACATTTTATAAGAAGCGGCTATACAGTTAATCATGTGCAAAATTTTACAGATGTGGACGATAAAATTATAAACAGATCAATTGAAAAACAAATTTCTCCATTAGAACTTGCTAAAACTTATATAGATGATTATTTTGTGCAAATGGATAAATTAAATGTTTTAAAAGCAACTACATATCCTCAGGTTACAGCAATGATTCCTCAAATTATTTCATTTATAGAAAAACTTGTGGAAAAAGGATTTGCTTATGATGTTGATGGCGATGTTTATTTTTCAGTTGATAAATTTGTTCAATACGGCAAACTTTCAAAAAGAAAACTTGAAGATATGAGAATCGGCGCAAGAGTAGATGCAGATTCAAAAAAGAAAAATCCTTATGATTTTATACTTTGGAAAAAGACAAAAGAAAATGAACCTGCAAGTGTATCATGGGCTAGTAAATGGGCTAATGGAAGACCAGGCTGGCATATAGAATGTTCTGTTATGGCAACTGCTTTATTAGGAGATACCATTGATATACATGGCGGTGGGCAAGATTTAATTTTCCCTCATCATGAAAATGAAATAGCTCAAAGTGAAGCTTGCACAGGTAAAAATTTTGCTAAATATTGGATACATAATGGTTTTGTAACTGTTAATAAAGAAAAAATGTCGAAGTCTTTAGGAAATTTTTTTACACTTAAAGATATTTTTAATACTTATGACCCTAGAGTAGTAAGATATTATTTACTTACTCAACATTACAGAACACCATTAGATTTTTCTAATGAGAATCTTACTGCTGCTCAAAAAACTTTGCAAGGACTTGATGAAGCATATTCTAGGTTACTTTCAATTACTTCTGAAAGCGACAGCAAGTTAACCAATGAAGACTTAATAAAAATACAAAAACAGGTAAAAGAATCTTTAGATGATGATTTTAATTTTGAAAAAGCATTGTCATATTTGCATGAATTAAAAAACATAATTCTAAACAATCTTTTTGCAAATAAGATAGATTATCTTAGGCAAGCTAAATGGCTTTTTGAAGATATTTTAGAAGGTGATTTAGGGATAAAATTATTAA
>JAQUWU010000069.1 GCA_028692715.1 Paludibacter sp.
CGACAACTACAACTTCATCTAATGTTTTTGTGCTTTCAGTGAGTTTAACAGAGAGAGGCTGACCATTAAATTGAATTTCTTTAGTTTCATATCCTAAATATGAAAAAATAAGAATAGTACCTCTATCTAAATTGCCGGATATGGAGAAGGTTCCATTAAAATCTGTAACTGTACCGGTTTTGGTTCCTTTTATAAGGACATTTACTCCAATAAGAGTTTCTCCTTTTAAATCTGTCACAATTCCGGAAATAACATTGGTTGACTTTTGCGAGAAAGCAAAAGATACACTTAAAAACATACATAAAATAAGTATGCCAAAAATTCTTTTTTTGAGTTTTACCATTATTTTAAATTTAAGGTTGAATAATTCATTGTTTTATCCGAATATCATTTCAAGTGTATGCATCTAAACTTTATAAAATATCCGCCTTCCGACATTGCAAATATATGTAGATTTAGTTCTGTGTTATTCTGATGGAATGAAATTGTAGTAAAAACGAGAATGTGTGCAATTTAAAATCCATATTATGAGGCATATAAATAAAATAAATCATTAAAAAAAGTAGTGAAATTAGAATAAAAAAAGAGGGTTTAAAAGGTTTTGTAATCTCTTAAACCCTCTCATTATTTTCGTAGCAACTTATTTTTCCATGCCAATTTTCATTACATACGATTCAAATTCATCCCGAGGCACAGCAGACTTATTTCTTAATTTTGTACGATAGTTATATATAGTAGATAATGAATATCGTAAAAAGTGTGATATTTTAACGCTATCAGAAATCCCTAGTCGTATTAAAGCAAAAATTCTTAATTCTGTATTTAGTAACTCTCCAGATTTAAGCTGTATTTCTTCATTATCCACAAGTAATGCACTAAATTCTTCGACAAATGTTGGAAATAATTGAAGAAATGTACTGTCAAAGTTCGTGTAAAACTCTTTCAATTCATCTTCGATAAATTGTTTGGATTTTATCGTTTGAATTAAATCATCAATTTTGCCAGCTGTGGCTGTTTTATTCAGTAAGCGTCGATAATCATCCAGTTTGTCGATGTACGCTGAACACTGATCCATATAACGCCCAATATATTCTTCCTTGATTAGGTTTGCTTCAGAAAGAGTCTCATTACTGTGCTTAAGCAATTTATTTGTTTCCGATAATTCTTTATTCAAATCATTTAGAAGTTTGTTTGCCTGACTAAGATCTTTTCTGGCCACAGAAAGTTTTCGCATCTGACGGTACACAGATAGAACTGCAATTAATAAAAAGACAGACAGCAAGCTAATACTAATTAACGAAATTATTAACTGACGTTGACGGGCTTGAGATTGATGTTGATAGGCTTGATCTATGATCGGTAACATCTGAGATATTTCATAAGTTCTCAAACGAGCATTACAAAACAACGCATCCTCAAGTGATCTTTTAATATATTTATATGCACGATCTATGTCTCCTTCTTTGTATAATAAAAAAGCTAAACTTCTTAAAGAGATATAATCCTTAGTAGCTGATTGAATATCATTAATGGCAGATATTATTAACCATTTCTTTTCATTTTCTCTGTTTTGTTGCTTTTGGTATGTCACCGAAATACAATATGCAATAATTGCTCTTGTATGCTTGTCATTTTTAATGGTAGGATAATAAGTTAATAAAATTTTGATGGCCTCATCCGATTTTTTGTTTGCAATTAATTGATCTGTTTTTACCATTATGTGAGTTTCGGAATTAGGAGGATTAACAACAAGTAAAGAATCCCTAAAATTAGAGACTAACTTATTATACCGCTCTTTTTCCCGAGTAGAGACAGTATAATCTGCCATGAAACCGTAAACAGTTCTATAGACATGAAAATAATAAGCTTTTAAATCAGGATTATCCTGAATATTTATCGTTTCCAGAATATCCATAGATTCTTTGTACATACCGCTAGTTCCCATAATTGAAGCTAAATTTAATTTGGCATCAGTTAAATTCCAACGGTTGTTCATTTTTTCAGCAATTTGCAATTTCTTTTGTGCATAGGTTAATGCTGAGTCTGATTTATAAGATTTGTAGTCTTCATAAAGCTGACCACAAATTTTATAACGTTGATCATTACTATTTGTAAATCGTAATAAATCCTTCAGCTTGTTGAGTTGTTCTTCTTTCTGGTTGGAAAAAACTTGGTAGTTATCTACAGAACTATCTAAAACATTTAGCAAAGAATCAATATCATTATTTGCAAATAGTGGCATCGATAATACAAAATATCCAGCAATAAAAAGTAGTTTCTTCATATAATTGCACTTAAGTTACGCACAAAGATAGATACTTTTTGGTGTATTTTGTTACCAATTATTCAAAATTGGGGTTCAATAATTTCGTTGAGTACTAAAATTTGATTGAATTTGTTCGTTTATATTTATTCATATATTTCCAATTAAATTTTAAGATTTTAGAAGCTAAATAATTTTTCATTAATAGAAGTCACAGTATTTGTGTAATTTTAATGCCTAAATATAAAATCATTTAGTGCAGGGTGCAAGCGTTTCTATATAGAAACTTGCACCTTGCACAATATCTAAATATGTAGTAATAAAATACTTGTGTATCTCAAAATAATTGTGTATTTTTGAACCTGAAAGTTAAGCAGACAACCAGAAGTCATTGACCGACAGAAAGTGTTCTTTTTAGTATATTTCCTAATTCGTACCCCATGAGGGTGTATTGATAGGTAATCAACTGAATTTCAATAGAGTAATATGAGAGGTTCATAAACCTCTCTGTCTAAAAAAAATGCATCCTTACTGGGTTCTTTCATTTCATCAAACGGGTTGTAACGATAATCGTAATAACCGGTTTCGTAAGGGTCAATAATGTAATTCCATTTACCACTCAACGAGAACGTATTCCTGCTATGAATATTCTGCAAAAGATTATCAGCCGAAACCGTATAGGCAATAGCACTAAGTGCAACTAATAAAAGAAGGCTTGATTTTTTTTCATCTGTTTTATTTTTTTTAGTTTTGTCATGGGTGTTTCGTTTTTTAGTTTAAATCATTTATTTTTGTATATCAAAAATTATTAATTAGTTAGCATTCGTTTTTATGGCACTATTTATTGTGTGAATGTTGAACTGTCATTTTAGCTTCCAAATTTCTCCTATATTCACATCTCATGTTGGATAATATCCTCTGTAATATTTGGTATCAAATTTTCTATCCCAAACCATCAATTTACTGTTATTCTTTTGGTTTTTTTGTAACATTAATTGGCTGGTTACTTTTGTTGACAAACCAGTATTAATATTGAAAAATAAAACAGTTTTGGCACCGACAACATCTGTCATTGTAAATTCTGATTGACCAATTGCATTATATCGTTTTTTGTCGTAAGAGTTAAAATACTTCATGCCATTATCATTGTATACAGCAAATACCGAAAAACCAATTATTGAGGACAATAAGCTTCTTTTTTCCATATAATTCTGTTGAATGTTTCATATCTTGAATTTTTAAAGATAGTTCTCTTAAAATGCTATGCTTCAACAGAATGAAGATAATTTGCAATTACCTGACCGTTAATCATTTTTGGTAATTCGTGCAATGAGACTCTTGTTCATATTTAAATTCTTTGCACGGAATTAGATTTTCTTCCTTTGTAAATTTCATGAGTTTTCAATTCGTCACCATGAACACCACCGGTATAATCGGTTCTACCCTTGATTAAAAGTGCAAATTCACTTTCGAGGTTCACTAATATTTGATTAGCTGTTTTATTCATCTTGTTTACATCAAATTTATATTCGTCTGCTTCGTAATTTTGAAAGTGATTATTATAAACGCTATGAGTTATATCATAGCGATTTGCTATTTGATATCTAATGAAGTAATCTGAATTTGGATATTGTAAAAAAACGTATACCGTTGGTAAACCTTTATAACCATTGGGAGAACAACTGACATAACATTTTGAAAACATACTGCCACTAATAAAAAAAAGAAGAACTACTAAAAAATATCTCATATTTTTTAGGTTGATATTTATTGTTTGACGTTTTTTTATAAACACGAGTTCTCTGAAAAATTTCGGAGAACTCCTGCTTTATTAAACTATTCTGTTTTTTTAGAAATAAGAACTTTACGCATTCTATTTACTTCCTTATCAGCAGGGCTGTAACGCATACGCAGTGTTTCGTTTTTCGAATATAAAGTTGGACAATTAGAATTAGATGCTTCTAATGATTGATATTCAACCCATGCAGCATCATACTCTTCAATCCATTTATTCAATTCAGATTTAGGATATAGGTTTGTGTCAATAGCGGATAAATAAAGAATAGAACGATAAATACGATAAAGATACAATCCATATTTTGAGGATACTTTCACAAAATCAGCTGTTTTATCATCTTTGAAACGGATGTTTTCCGAAAGTTTTACAATTTCATTCCACATCTCTAAAGCTGTATCTTTCTCAGCAAGTATAACTTTTACTTTTTTTAAATCGGTTGGTAATTTCGGAAAACCAATATATTCATCACGTGTCCACCGAGGATTAATATCATTATAATATGCTGCACTTCTTCTTCCACGAATTATAGCATCGGCCGATAACAGAGCTAACTTCCTGAATGTCTCGCCGTCTTTTTTATTTAATCCTAAAACATTTCGGGTATAACGGTTAAAGATAGACTCTTCTGTTGCTGAAGGTTTTTTAGCCCATTGAGCCATTATATAAGCATTCAAATCGCACCAAAATTCATTACCAATATACGGACCTTCCCAGCCACCACCTCGGCTCCATGTCCAGATGCCAGCTAACTTTCCGGTTTTTTTTCCTTCATTAAAAATTTCTCTAATAGATGAAGGTCTCCCTGTTTTTCTTAGCCAAAGATGCTCTTCAAAACCATCAATTACTCCTTTAGCAATATAGTTAGGATATGCCCCTTTTCCTTCATATTCGCGTGCGCATTGAACTTCAATCAATTGTTTATGACGACCCATACCCAGCACTTTACTGAAAGGATTTCCTCTATGAAAATCACCTTCGCAATGTTTTACTGAAATGGTCAGGTTCTTGTGTGGTTCTATAGCTTTGTCAACATGCATATAATCGGTTTCTTTTACATCGAAACTGTACCATGTTCTAAAAATCACTTTTTTATTGAGTTTTACACACACCTCATCACGTAGGATATTAATCAATGGGATAATAGTCTCTTCGGCATTTGTTTTATTATTAATAGCGCCTAAATGATAAGGTGCATCTTGCAAATAAGTTTCTCCAATACGCACTACAATACCATCAAGTTGCGGAAATTGCACAAACATTTCTCGAAGCAAAATTCGAAGGTATTTTTCGGTTTGTGGATTTCTCGGATCACCCATTATATCTTTTAAATTGTATTTTTCAATTAACATTTTGGGGAAAAGTATCAAATCGCACTGAGTATAAACCTGTAATCCTGCGTTTTTTATGTTAGTGTATAAACTATCGATATGAGCAGCTTTTGTATCCATCCATAAGCGGTCAGGTGACCCTAAGGGTAAGATAGCCTTATCTACTTTGTCCCAATTGATGGCTAATTGTGCAGATTCAAACAAAAAGAAAACTTTTCCGTTATAGCCCATTTTCTTTAAAACGTCCGGATCGTTATACTGACTATTATATGGCGTTTCTCCCGGATTGTTATGAACCATATCCAAGATCATCGATAGACTTTTTGTCTGAGATATAACTGTAGATGTAGTTATATTAAACAACAATAAAATCATTAGGACTATGAATTTCTTAATAAATGCAATAAATTTGTAATTTGTAATTTTCATCATTTCATTAATTATTTACGGTATTAATATTTTGTATAACTATATTTTATTCTTTTAAAACTTTTGACTTATATTTATTCCTAATAAAATTGGATAATGTCGCTACCGTCAATTATTACAGACCCTGCATGGCTCTGTATTGATAAATCCAATTCGATAATCTTTTTAATTTGAAAGATATTTGTATCTATCCTTTTCACAGCTTTCCTATAAATCACTAAATCATCTATTATAAGTCTATTACCTCCAATTTTTTGAATCTCAATAGTATGATCTCCAGCCTGAAGATGATGGTTTTCATACCACACTCACTGAAATTGTTTATCTCCCATTAAACTCAAGTCTCCATCAAGAACTCCATCGATATAAACATTTGCAAGAACTTCATTTTGGTCAATTGGTCGAAAAATTTCGATTCCTTTTCCATTGACTGTCAATGACACTTTAGCTGTATTTTCCGTGGTGTATTTATATGTATTTAAATATCCTCTGGATTTTTTTCAGCACCTCCCGAAGTGCCTGTTAAGCACGCGCCTGAATTCACTTTCAGATTGTGATCATCGACTAAATACGCTCCGAACAGTTTTGGTGATGGATTTTAACTACCACCTATGCTGCTAGAAAGTATGTAATCCTTAATATCTATATAGTCATTTCTTGAATTTACATATGCCTGATATTCAATACAATGAGGTTTAAATCTGCGTTGTGAATTGGTTTTTTTATTATGAATAATTTCTGTATAAATAAGTATCAAAAGTCGAGACAACTTAAGTGCAAAATTTCTTTTGGCTCAAAAATATTTCGATTTATTATTAAAGTGAAAAATCGTTGATTCAACATGGGAACTTTTCATTAATTGCAGCATTTCTTTCACAATTTCTGGATGTTGATTTGCCACATTATTGTCCTCATGCCTGTCTGTTACTAAATTGTAAAGTTCGGGTTCAGCATCTTTATTCACCATTATTTGTTGAATAACCAGCTTCCAATCTCCTTTTCGCAGGGCAATTTTCCCGCCTCGTTCGTGAAATTCCCAATACAAAAATTTATGTTGTTTCTGTTTACCCTTGCCAGTTAAAGTTGGTAAAATAGAAATGCCATCGGTTTTTGTGTTTTTGTGCAATTTAACTCCGGCAATACCGGCGAAAGTGGGCATCATATCCCACATAGCGCAGATATGATTGCTATTTACGCCCGATTTTACTTTCCCTGGTGCCCAGGCAATCAACGGAAGCCTTATACCTCCTTCGTACAGGTCGCGTTTTACGCCTCTGAATGGACCGTAACTCTTAAAGAAATCTGGATTCGCACCACCTTCACGGTGTGGTCCGTTATCGCTTGAAAAGAAAATAACGGTATTTTTATCCAATCCAAGTTCTTTTAGTTTGGCTACAATATCACCTACCTGACGATCTAGACGTGTAACCATGGCTGCAAAAGTGGCATAAGGTTCGGGTTGAGAACAATATGCTCCGGCTTTGAAAGTGTCTTCGTAGGTATCGCCTTCCTTTGCCTTGTAAGGTTTTTCTTTGAATTTTCCTTTAAATTTGGCTAAAATTTCGTCATCAGGAGCTATGAGTTCGGCATGAGGTGCAACGTACGACAAATAAGCAAAAAACGGACGTGATTGATTGTCGGTTATAAACTGAAGTGCCTCGTTATGAATTAAATCGGGTGCATACTGTACCAGATTAAATTTTGCATTTTCGCTCAGCATTACTTTTTTACGGTTTTTCCACAAATGGTCAGGATAATAATGATGTGATTCGCTCTGACAATTATAACCGTAGAAAGTATCAAAACCCTGATTCATAGGGTCGCCCGTAGAACCCGGATAACCTAGTCCCCATTTGCCAAAGCAGCCCGAAACGTATCCGGCCTCTTTAAACATTTCAGGAAGGATATAAGTTTCTAATGTTAGCGGTTCCTGCCCTTCCTTACCATCGGTGAATCCTTTATTGCCTCTGATATAAGTATGACCCGTGTGCTGGCCCGTCATTAGGCACGAACGCGAAGGTGCACTTACCGTACTTCCCGAATAATGTTGGGTAAATAACATTCCTTCTTTAGCCAATTTGTCGATGTTGGGAGTGCTGAATTTAGTTTGGCCTAAGCAACTCAAATCGCCATAACCCAAATCATCGGCTAAAATATAAATTACATTCATTGGCTTCTGAGCAGAGATGATACCAGCTGAAAAGCCGATTGAGGATAGTAAAAGAAGTTTGTGTTTCATGTGTTTATCATTTATTTTCATGTGTTTATCATTTATTTTGTCGTTCGGTACTTTCAAAAAAGCGCTGGTCTTTTTCAACTTTTTCATGTAATTTTCTACGATTTGCATTCGAAATTAATTTACCAATAATCTGATCTGAAAGAAGATACTGGTAAACCCGTTATACCGAAAAGATAACCTTCCGTTCTGGGGAAATTACGAAATCCATAACGAATAGCCACCGGATTTTTGACCACACTACTATGGATTTGAACATTTCTCAAATCACTATTGAGTAGTGTCATTTTGGCCGGATAAAATACACTATCAGCACCGGCAATTTCAAAGCAATCTACACTTTTATTGTAAGAAGTAATGCCCAGATCTGCATTTTCGAATGCTATTATAACAATACTGTCTTTGACTTTAATGCTTTTAAAAACAGGCGATTTGTAGTCTAGCCCCTTCATGTTGTATGTTTCAGCCATTGCCCAATAGCTTAATCGCTCAGCTACTTTTTGTTTTTCCGGCGGATGGTTCCATTGCTCGGTTCCAATATCTATGGTCGTAACCATACCGGCATTCGGAATCATTGATAAAGCCTTCATTTGTTGTTCGCGGAGAAATGCAGAACTCAACTCGTCGCTTTTACCATACGAAAAAGGTGCAATCTGAACATAATAGAAAGGAAAATCACCGTTTTTAAATCCGGTTCTCCAGTCAAAAACCATACTTGTAAGCAGGTCTGCATAATATGGATGATTAACTCTGTTCGACTCGCCCTGATACCAGATTACTCCTTTGAATGTATAATTGAGAATAGGATAAATCATGCCATTGAATAAACGCGAAGGGCGGTTTTGTTCAGTAGATGCCTGCGATGATGATTTTAGCGGAACAGGAAATTTCGCTAATGCCTCTGGGCTCATCCACGCTTCAATACGGGAGCCACCATAGCTTGAACATATCATGCCTATGGGAACTCCGAGTTGTTGCTGCAAAATTTTTGCATAAAAGTACCCCACAGCACTAAATTTTCTTACACTTTCGGCATTCGCTTCACGCCAGCTTCCAATACATGTATCCAACGGAACTGTTGATGGTGCTTTCTTTATGGTAAACAAGCGAATGTTTGAATTTTGGGCATGCATCAAAGCCTCATTTGAACCAATCACAGGTTGATACGCATACCCTTCGACAGGCATTTCCATATTAGATTGACCGGAACAAACCCATACTTCACCCAACAGAATATTTTCCAAAAGAACTTTGTCTTTAGCAGCTTTAACTACAATATTGTATGGTCCTCCAGCTTCAGTGGTTTTTACTTTCGTCTCCCATTTACCTGAGTTATCTGCCTGTACAAATACTTTCGTTTTGTTCCAGCTGGTTGTAATTGTCAGTTTCTCATTTGGATTGGCACTTCCCCAGATATTTACATCTGTATTTCGCTGCAAAACCATGTTTGATCGAAGTACAGAAGATATTTTAATTTCGGATTTGAGGGAGAAATACACTGAACTAATAATAAGAATAAAAATAATTCGTTTCATGATTAATGATTTTTATGTGTTTGAAAATCAAAGTTTTAAAGTAAATAAATCTACTTGCGGTTATTTATTGTCCGGAACAAAATTATCCACCGGACGAATAATTACATAGGTTGCTTCGTTCGGGTCCTTTGGGTAAACTGAAACCAATAATGCTTTGAGTTTGTTTTTACTGTCTAAATATACTTGTGGACGTTCAACGCCCCGCACCTGCATGGTTCCACCGCCTACAAGTGGAATTGAATCATGATGCGACCAGACAGGCAAGTTTGAATAGAGCTTATAATCTATGCCGTCTTTCGAAGTGTAATATACGATGGATTTATTTATGCCGGTAACTTTGGCATCCCAATCGGTGCAAATTACGTTATACTGATTGTTTGCCCACCAAATAGTTGGATCTTCCAGTTCGTAATTGTTGGGTAAGCGGTTACCACTATCGCCAACCAATGTATAAGTTCCCATAATATTGTCTGCTTTAAATGCCTGCATATAAGCATCCCAACGTCCGTCATTTACTTCTTTGGGTTTAAACTTGCCCACTACATACACCTTTCCATCTGTTTTATATAACAGAGCCGGATTATTGGTATTGATAACAGGTTTATCAACCGGTATCCACGGACCTTCAATATTATCAGCAAATAAAAAACCTGTTTTCCACTGTGGAATAGCCAAATGATAAAGCAAAAACTTTTTATCAACTTTTGTTATTTTCGGGTTATGCATGCCCTGAGTGGCAAATGGATGATTTTTTGGTTCGAAAACGATCTGAGCAAATTTATACGGACCAAAAAGCGAACTGGAAGTAGCACGTATAATATGAGATTTTTTCCAACCAATCATCCCCTCAGCCGCAGGCCAGCGCGAAGCAAATAAATGGTAGGTTTTACCCACTTTTATTACCGAAGGATCCCAAAGAAAATAACCTTCCATTTTAAATATAGCCTCTTTGGGCAAAGGTTTTAAGGCTTTGCTTAAGTTGTTTTCATTTTTAAATGAAGGTTCGCTGTTCTTCTGAACTTCAGTTTGCGAATATGTAAATGTAGTAATACAAACTAAAATTAATAATATCGAATAATTTTTCATCTATTAAATTCTTTGTGATTGTTTTTTTGCTGTTCTTTCACTTTTCCGATATTCTTGCAGTAATGCATCTAATTCTTTCACTTTTTCGGGATTTGTCTCTGATAAATTTATGCGCTGTTCAGGGTCGTCCTTCAAATTAAAAAGTAGTACTTTTGTGTTGAAATCAGTATATTCTTTCAGTTTTTTAAACGATTCGGGCATAGTGCTTGTACTCCCTGTCGGACCATTAATATATAGCCAGTCCCCCTTTCTGATAGCCCATTTATCTTCATAAGTGTTGTGAACGGTTGCTTCCCTAATTGGCGATTTGTATCGCTCACCTTTTAGCACACGGCTAAAATCATAACTATCGGGTGCTGCTTTTTTTGGTAATTCAGCGCCTGTAATTTTCGCAAGCGTAGCCATAATATCCACTTGCGAAATGACTTCAGTTGAAACCGATCCTGCTTTGGTATGCCCCGGCCATTTAACAACGAAAGGAATATGATGCCCGCCTTCCCATACATCTCGTTTCAAACCGCGATCTTTGCCCATGCTAAAATGCCCATACGTTTCGGCACGTTTAAATGCATAGTGTTCGGCACCATTGTCGGCACTGAATATTACGATGGTATTTTCATCCAATCCTTTATCTTTGAGTGCTTGTAAAACTTGTCCGGCAACCCAGTCGGTCTGAAATACGAAATCGCCATAAGCTCCGGCTTTCGACTTATTATCAAATTCATCGTTAGGGATAATGGGAGCATGGGGTGAAGGCAATGCAAAATAAAGAAAAAAGGGCTCATTGTCTTTTCGGTTTTTTATCCACGCTACTGTTTTTTTTGTAAGGGTGGGTAATACCTCATACGGATTCCATCCTTTTACTTTTGGACCTGGCCTGAATTCCCAATTCCCTTCTTTCGTATTAAAACCAATATTTTCGGGCAACATGTTTTCAGTAGGAATTTCAACCACTCGATCGTTTTCGAACCAGGTATAAGGAGGAAAATTAATGGTACCATCGCCAAAATAATAATCGAAACCTCGCGAAAGCGGTCCTCCTTTTATAGGCTTGCTCCAATCGATATCCTGTGGTTGGTAGTATTTTTCCATTTTCCCTTTACTATTTTGAAATTCACCTGAAGGCTTATTTTCAAATTCCCAGTCCCAGCCCAAATGCCATTTCCCAATGCAGGCAGTTGTATAGCCTTGGGTTTTTAATATTTGTGGTAGTGTAATATCCGAATCCTTAAAAAACGGTTTGCCAAATGAATTCACAATTCCGTGTTGCCTGCGCCAATGGTACATGCCGGTAAGCATGCCAAACCTGCTTGGCGAAGATATACCCGACGAACTGTGTGCATCAGTAAAACGCATTCCTTCCGAAGCTAATTTGTCAAGATTTGGAGTCGGAATTTTCGAATCGGGATTCTGACAATTTAGATCGCCATAACCCATATCGTCTGCATAAATAATGACTATATTGGGCTGATTGGATTTTTTTTCAGCACTTTGTGCCGACAAAAAAACCATAAAAGGTGATGCTACTAAAAGAATTTTTTTCATTTTTGATCAGTTGATGAATGATTTCTAAACTTGAATATTCAATTTGCCTATTTGTAATGTTATTTGCCAATTGAAAGTACAACCGGCTTTCCGGCAATTTCGCCTTGGGGCAGATTTATCGGATATTTCTTTCGGCCGATTGAAATCGTGATTTGTTTCAGGTCGTTATTCATTTGTGGATCTTGTACCGAAATTAGGTATTCTTTATCCTTATTCTCAACCAACAAAATACAAGGGTCTGATACGCTTAGAGATATATCATTGCCAACAAGCGTTGTATTGCCTTTGTAAAAAACGCCCTGAATAAGCTTTGCATCCACAGATTGAATAGCCTGAACAATGGTGTCGTTTTGCAGAACTTTGAAACGCATTTCGGCAGCAGGAGTTCCTTTTCCGCAATACACCACATAGCCATACGTTCCATCTTTTACCTGTTGGCCGTGATCAACCCACAAACGTAAAATATCGACAGTGGCAGGCAAATCCTTTCTTTTTTCGTTTGATTTGTTCATTTTTACCCAATCGACATCTTTTGTTTCGGCTACAAAATAAGCTGTTTTTGTAAATTCAGGCAACACGGTGTAAGCAAATTTACCTTCTTGCTGTACCCATACTGTTTTGCCGTTATCAAAAAATGATTGAACGCCTTTTTTAGCAGACATAACCTTACCTGCACTAATTACATTGATTTTAGCTTCATTGGCCGTTTGATCCATCGTTGTCCGTATCGTTCCCTCCATGTCGGGTTTGAGGTTTTGAACTCCGGCTCCCAATGCAACCACATAATCGCCCAGCATAAACCAGGCTTTATGCACCTGAACGCCATAGAGTACGGGGTTTTGACCTTTATTATTCCCTTCATCGTTTACACCTTTCTTTTCCGAAGCATTCATTTTTTCAAAAATAAAACCGGCTACAGCGTTGTCTCCACCGAATGTGGCAGCACCCGCAAAATTGAATTTGCTGCAATAGCCTCTCCAGTTGGTAACAGGTGTAAGCTTGTTCATTCCTTCGCGGGCAGTAACTCCGGGTGTGGCTGTTACATCCCATCCACCATTGATTTTTCGGTATTCATCACCCGTTTTCTGAAAAAAAGTTAATCCATCGGCTGAGAAAAAATTATATTCATCAGCAAAATTTGTTGCACTTTCGATGCCGTCGCAACGCATCGATGCCATATTCACAATCACATGGTAATTCTCATTTTTCTTTATCAAATCGTCGTTGTTGTAAAACCAACGCGTGCCACTATAAACACCTTTCGGATAATTCAATAGATTTATCGAATTGCTATTGGCTTCGAGAGTAAATTGATTAAGCTCAGCCTGTTGAAAGGGTGTGAATGAATTCTTCCAGTCTTTAAGTAAGGTTTTTACCATTGCTTGTGTGCGGATTGCTTTTGCTTCAATAGAGTAATGCATCGAATTACGATCGAGGCAAGGCAGTGTATGTCCCTTGTAATAATACCAATTGCTTCCCTGAAAGTAATTCAGCAAGGAATTCACATTCTGCTCAGAAAGTTTTTTTGCCCAGGGCGAACCTTTTAACATGCTCAATATCGACAAAGCGTTGGAAGTGCCATCAATCGGATAACCCCAAATCAAACATTGTTTGCCATGCCCCCACCCGGCTCCATCGGTAGTGAAACCCTCATTCCAGAATGATGTTTCGTAGGTATTTTGCGATGTGGTGCTCATTGCCTTTTGGCTAACTTCTGCCAACACATCAACCATCGGCACTGATTTGTACATAAATGCCACCGGCAATAGCGACCTATAAGCCAAAGCGTTACCACCTACCCACCAAACGTGGTTACGGAAACGTTCTAACTGTACTACATTTTTGTCTGTTTCGTCGTTGCGGAAAGGTTGAGTCCATGCTTGCAAGGCAACCATTTTAAGCATATCGGCTACCTCAATCTTGTTCTTATCTGTTATTTTTCCAGATTCTATCTCGTCCATAATAGGCAGAAAACTAAAATAAATATTCACTGCGGCCGTGGGCATTGCAAAACAAGAAGAGTGAAAACGACCGTTTTTGTTAGGACGACCAATCTCTAAGTTTCCATAATAAACAATGGCTTTCATCACTTTATGATCGAAAGCAGTTGCTGCATTTATTTCTTTTGTACGGTAAGTATTGGCAATTTGCCAAATACGATTGTATGCTTTTGTTAAAAATGCCGCAACTTCATTATTGGTGCTGCCAAAGGATTTTTCCAACAGATTTTGATCTATAATTTCTTCTTCCTGTTTTATCATATCTGTAAAACGACCATCATCATTCAACTGAGCCAAATAGGCCGTTGCATTCGCCGATCCTTTAAGCTGTGTGAGCCTGTAAGGTTTTACTGCAAAATATTGTCTGAATTTCAAAATAGCAGCTGCTTTTTCTTCGTCTTTTGTAGGGTCGGTCTGATTGAAATAGGTACGGTAGTTATCGAATGCAATTTTACGTTCTTTTTCCTGTGCGGTTACAGTCAATAGAGATAAAATAAATATGTATATAATTGTCAATTTCATTGAATTAAGAGTCATTATATAAGTTATATGTATATGATATGTTGATGCCTGAATAACGTTGACCGTTTTGTTACTTATTTTTTACTTGTTTGTTTTTAAAAATAAAAAAATATGATAATGATAATGCAACCATTGTTGATTACGGGAAATAACTTTTAGCGAAGC
>JAQUWU010000070.1 GCA_028692715.1 Paludibacter sp.
CTTAACGAGTATTGTTATAAATACAACAGAAGGTATTTTGGTGAAAGAATATTCGACAGACTTCTTATTGCATGTATTGAAAACGGTTAAATTTAATCATTGGGTGCAAAACCCGATAGTCATTTAATATAAATAATAAATATATATTTTTCATTTCCTTAAAAGAATTATAGATTAATTTAAATATAAATTAAAAAAAATACAAATTTGCTGTTTATGTTATTATAACACAAATAGCAATTTAAATATTAACAGTCAGATGCTGAGCAATTTTCCAAATCACTTCCACTTGGACACGATCGTGATGTCTTATATTCTACTGGTGGAGGACAATCTGCAGTACAATCTTTATAAGGCTTTATTGTTTCAGTGCTTTCACCTGCCAAAGCCTCTATTTCAGTTAATCTTACAAAAACAGCTCTTGAAGAGAAAGAACTTGACATATTTAAATTCACATTAAAAGCTACTGCTACAGCAACGGCAACTACGGCGATACCGCCAAAAATTTTCTTTTTCATTAAATTATTTTTTGAATTTATTTAAAAATTTAATTATATTATGCTGTATCTATCTTTTCAACAGCGTAAACCACTTAGGTTTTCAATTTTTTTTCAGTACTTTTGCCGGGCAATCCTCCTTTCATTTTTTAGTGATGTGAAGGAAGTGCAGGGGCGGAAGTGCATTGTCTTTTCTTTACGGGAGATTACAATATCTCCGCCCCTTTACTTCTGTTTTTATAATTGTGTGTTTCCTTTTACAGTAAGCAGTATCGGGCTATCTTCCACATTGCAATAAACACTTATTGTTTTTTCAAAATACCCTGTTTCTTCTAAAGTTATTTCTGCGGTTATGGTAGTGGTTTTACCCTGTTCAATGGGCTGTTTTACCCATTTGGCACTTGTACATCCGTAAGAAGTTTTTACATCGGATATTACTAAGGGTGTATTTCCTGCATTTTTCAATTGAAAGGTCATTACATGTTTTACCCTGTCCTTCCGAATATGTATTTAAACAAACGAATAGTCGCATACGTCGGGTGGGATTTCTTAATCCCACCCATCTGTAACAAAAGGAATTGTATTCCGCTTAAATATAAAAATATATCTTTGTTTAATACAAAAAAGCGGAAAGTATGTTTCGAATCAAAAATACTTCTAACACATCACGAAAAGATTGCAGAACCCATCAGACTTAACCAATTTTACTCGTAAAATAAATATATCCGGAATGATGGGAAAAATAAAATACTGCATTATTTCATAACGTTTACTTAACTAATTCACTAATATGACATTAGACTTTCAATACGACTGAAATACTCCTTCTAATCAAACTTTTTTAATTCGTATAATATAATAGAAGGATTATCGTCAGCTTTTAAGGATTTCAGTTTATTAGTCATTTCGACTGATAAATATTTATTTGTTAATAATTTTATATAGTCATCATTTGAAATATAAGAAACAAAACTATTTTCATAAGATGAGTATGTATAATTAATATTAGGATAAAAAGCCCTATCAATAGCTATGTTTGTTCCTCCATACATTTTTCCTGTATTTTTATCTCTATAAATATTTGTAAAATACTTATGGTAATGATTTGAAAGTCTGAAAAATTCATGTGTCCCATTTTCTACAAATTCTCCCATAAAGAAATAGTAATTATTACTTTCTAATTCTGACAAAAGAGTACTATAATTTCCTTTTAACAAGTCTGCTGGCAGTTTGTGTTTATCAAAATCAAGTACGTATTTGGCACTAATTTTATAATCGTTATTATATTGAAAAATTGTATCATTATAATTGAATGAAATTAACATCGAGTCATTCACATTATTAAAATATGAAGATTTTCCATGTCGAAAGTTTTCTTTCGAGAGCCAATTTGGAAATCCTGTGCTTTTTAATTTAAACAAAGTGTCAGTAATCAGAATCTGATTATTTTTATTTGATGTAAAATGTCTATTATCATTACCATTAACAGCATGAAAAACATAACCATTTTTAGTCAACCCAAAAGAATATGCGCTTAAGGGTACACGAGCTTTACGCTTAAAATCACCTTCAGGGCTATAAAACGATAAATATGGCGTATTGTAAACTATTAGTTCTTCTTTTTTATTATCAAAAACAAAGTTATTAACCTTAAACAGATTTTCAGGAGCTTGCCCACGAATTATTCGTTTAATAAATTTACCATTATTATCAAAAACCAAAATGCTCGAACCTTGAAATGCATCTTGAATATAAATATATGATTGGGTAACAAGTATATATTCTATTTCGGAAATCAGACTTTCATTTGTAGTTTCCAGTGGTATTGTTTTTATACTGCTTATCAAATCGCCTAAATTAAAGGTACTCTTTTTAAGAAATTCTTTGAGATGAATGACTTTAATGTTTTCATTATTGATTTTAATAGTCATTGTGGAATCTAAATTTAATGATAAAATTTCCTCTTGAGTATATTTTTCTGTTTTCTCAGAAGGATTTGAACAGCTAACAAAAATTATAGAAAGAAAAAAATATATTTTATTCATACTTATTATTAATTATTAAATTATATCTAGTGTTTTTTAAGAATGCATTAGAGCTAAGTAAATGGAACAAATTAATGTACCATTTAGAAACATTAATAGAACGCTGATTTTCGCTGATTTATCGGAAAATGAAGGATCAAACAAAACGGATTTTTCTTGCCTTCGGCATGATGATTAAGACACAACTATCTGTAAATCATTCCGATTTATCGGAATTCAAATCCGTTTTTTCAAATCCACTCTATCAGTGAAAATCAGCGTTCTATTCTTAAATATTTTCATGCGAAATACGACATTATTTGTTTTCAATTACTTAAATAAAGGCAAATTATAGAATGTTCTTTTATGAATTTTTAATTCAATCACTTATTGTTAATAATATCATTGCTAAGTTTTATTATAAACTTAGCAATGATAAATCAGTAAACTAACAATCTTTATTCGAGCAATTATTTGTTCCGTTATCGAAACATTCAATTTTTGTTCCGCCAGTTCTTGTCTCTGTTACTGTTGTTGTTCCACCTGAATCAATACCACCGTTCACACCAACAGGAGTTCCGTATACAGGAACAGTTATATTTGCACTTGCATTAATATTGGGATCAGTCGAAGTTGATGTGGAATTTACTTCGCATTCCCATTCTCTTGACCATTCGTCTTTTGTTGCGCCCTGACTTAAACTTGTCCAAAAGTCATTATTACCACCATTTTCTCCATTTATGCTTTTTCCAGTATCTGTAAAATCACCAGGTTCTGCTAGTGCTAATACTTCTACATTTACAAGAGCAAAATTGGAAACATAGTTGCTTCTCTGATTAACAACAGACACATTAAAAGCAACTGCAACAGCTATGGCTACTACGGCGATACCGCCAAAAATTTTCTTTTTCATTAAATTATTTCATTAAATTAATTTTATTATTTAAACTAGAATGCTGTATTTTATTAACAGCGCATACCTTTTAGGTTTTCAATTTTTTTTCAGTACTTTTGCCGGGCAATCCTCCTTTCATTTTTTAGTGATGTGAAGGAAGTGCAGGGGCGGAAGTGCATTGTTTTTTCTTTATGGGAGCCGACAATATCTCCCCCGGCTAGCGCAGGTCTGTGACCTGTGCTAATCAAATTGGAAGTATCTTATCTATTTTGTCTTGGCACGGGTCACAGACCCGCGCCAGCGGGGGGCTATTTCCCTAATCTATAAAATATTGATGAAATCTACATATACTTTATTTAGAAACTCCTCTGTTCTTCCAAAATCATTTTTATTTACAATATGAATATGAGTTATCTTTAATTTATCATTAATTATTAAAAAAAAGGCGGCTGAATTGATTTTTCCAATGGCAAACCTAATTTTAGGTATTCAAGTATTAAGAGCTTCTTTCCATAACAATTATTTCTATATCTTGTAGGATAATCTTGCGACATAAAAACGATTTTTTCATCCCTTTTATAATCCGGAAATAGCTTTTCAATTAATTCTATTGTGTGTTCAATGCAAGGACTACAAGTATTGCTCGAAAAATATAATATCAATCGAGGTGTCTGGACAAAGTTTTTCAATTAAATTTTAATCATTGTGTCAGTACCAAAACTAACAAACTGATTAGTCGCATTAAGATTTACATTTTCGGCTTCAGTTTTTTCAATTATTATTTTTACTTGATTTTCATGTTCTTCATGATTTATCTGATCTTTTGATTTCTGATTACAAGTAGGAAATATTATTATTGAAAATATTATTAGAAGTTTGTTTAAATATTTAATTTTCATATTAGAAATTATTTCGATTAAAATGCTATATGGCTGGAATTAAACACCTTAAATTTTTTGTTCGACCTCTATCCCTAACCCTTTCTCCTACCTCTATCCCCTTCGGGACTTTCTCCAAAGGAGAAAGACTGAGAAATTTAAAAATTTGAGAAAGGGGATACGGCAGTAGAATTAATAGATTCAGCTCTTGATTGCAGTATGCTAAGTCCCTCTCCTTGGGAGAGGGAACCAACGGTCAGCGACCGAAGGGAGTTTCGATAGCAATCGGAATAGGGAGAGGTCTGAAAACTAAAGTAATAGCATTTTAATCCATATAAACTCTATTTTAATAACGTTCATATTAATTAAGAAAATATTTTTTTCTCAATTCATTTAAATAAATATCAGTAAAGATTGGAAATTCTTTATCTGGAACAAATATATTTTGTGCTACTCCATTGTGTAAAATAAAAAAAAACGGTTGATTTGTCTCCTCAAGTGGTATTCCTAAATTATCGAATTTCATTATAGTTACACTTTCATTTCTCAAAACATTGTAATTCTCAAAATTTGATACTATAAAAACTGCTCTATTATTTAAAATAAAATTATCAAAATGTTCATGAACCTTTTTTCTAGAAAAATCTACACAACTTTTGCAACTAAAAGCAGAAAATGTCAAAATCAATACTGGTTTATTGACACTGCTATACATTTGCAACTTATTTAATATTTCCTTATTATCTTCAATTGATATTTTTACACTATTATTTCTTATTGATTCTGTAATTATCTGATTTGTATAAAGCTCCAATGTTAGATTTTTTTCGTGATTACTATTAAGATTTATATTTTTTTTCAGTGGAATTAAATTAACAATAAGTAATATCAGTATTGATATTAACAGTAAATATAAAAATATGTTTCTCATAACGATTTAAATGTGTACTTAATTATTATTGGGTTATCTTCTTCACGGATGCTATTGAATATTATTTTATTTTTTTCGTTTAAAACTTCTTGATTTATGACAAACTTTAAATATTCGGGAGATATAAAAGTGTAAATTGCATTATCGTCTATCCATTGGGGAACACATTGAAAGCCTTCTGAAAATTTATCAAAAAGTTTGTATTCATTCGTCAGTTTGTTGTATATTAAATGTTTGTATCGATTTTTAAATTTGAAGCGCGTGAAATAATATTTCGAATTTTCGCAGTAAACCTGAAATAGTAATGCATATTTATTGTTCAGATTTAAATAATACTCTAATGATTTATCTGTTGGTATTTCTGCTATATTGAAATTATATTCTCCAAAATCCCATGAGTATCTTAAATTTAGTTTTTGGTCATTCGTATCAATATTGTATACATCTCCGTTGTAAATTTGCTGAAAAAACAACGAATCGTTATAAATATAAAACGGATTTCGACTGGATGGAGCAAATGGGGTATTCCTATGAAACCATTTTGGCAAATTATATTCAGTTTTAATTGTTTGTTTGGTTTGTTTAGAATAAAAAAACAATTCAGCATTTGCTGCCAATGAATAAAGTATGTATGTATCTGAAGTAACTATTTGAAAAAGATGAACTATTGGCATTTCTGAAGGCAGCCTTATTTTTTCAATGAATGTATTACCTGTTGAGTCGTAAACAAAAATAGAATTATTTTCTGGTGATAAAATTTCAATATTGCCATTGAATCTATTTATAATAAAATCATTAATTGACAAATATTCATTTGGTCCTTTCCCTTTCCAATTAATCCGTTTCGTGAATTTTCCATGAAAATCAAAAATAATTATTACATCTTCTTTCCGATTTAGAAAGTAAAATTTATCATTTGATTTGATAACTTTATCTGTTTCACCAATTAAAAATGGCAAAAGGGAATTGAGATTTGTCTCTAAAGGAATTATTTCAATTTCATTAAAATAATCTTTGATAGAGATTTGATCATTTCTGTCTAAATCAATTACTTTCATTGCACCCCCTACTTGTTTGTTATTTGAGTTTTTGGCACAAGAAATCATCAAAAATACAAGTCCGAGAAAAATTAAAGTTTGTAATTTCATATAAGTGTTTTTTTTAGTTTATAAATTAGGGATATTTGCGGTTATTTATGCAAATATCCCTAAATAATTATTAAGACATACTCATGGCAGAACAAAAATTAACAACATCAACCCAAATTTGACTACATTCGTCTTCGGTATCACCAGTAGATTCACAGTCATAGCGACAAGTTCCGTACATTCCATTGGGAACTGCATACCCTCCTTTATCAATAAATTCAGGTTCTCCACTTTCGCCATAAACAATTTTTATAATGGTATCTGCTTTCAAATCGTACAATTCCACCACATCGCCCAATTGAGTTGTCATAGCCAAGATTCCATTTTTCGGGTTGTAATCTATAAATGAGCGCCAGGCTTGCGGCAAACTTATAGTGGCGGTATTTTTTTTATTATTACGAACCGGTATTTTATATAATCTTTTGATAATCTGTCCCCGCATATCAATTAAATTAAACCGGTGTGTTCCTGTATAATCGGGCACTACAAAAGTAGAATCGTCAACAATATCAAAATCGAGTGTTCGTATCAACTCTTTAGCCAATTTAATTCGTTTCAATGAATCTCTATTGTTCTTTTGCCAAATACAAATCTCAGATTTGTTAGCATCCAACAGATACAAATCTCCTTGTTGATCGAGACGTATATTTTCAGCATCCAAAAATTCAGCAGGTCCACTTCCACGAGGTGCAATAGATTGTTTGAATTTTAAATCGGAGCGATTAAACTTATGACAATAAAAATCAGAACCATGCAAGTCAACTATATACAAGCTTGAATCAGATTGTAAAATCCGAAATGGATAGCGCATGTAAAAAGAGTCAAGAGATAATACTTTGCCGGTTAGTTGTAATTCGGTATTACTAAAAGTAGAAATTTCAGTATTTGAAACAGAACAGCTTTGGAATAAAACAAATATACAAATTGATAAATAACTAACTCGTTTCATTCGCTTACATAAAGAACCTTTACTTTTGATCCCGGACAATCTACACTTCCTGTACCATAACACCTAACTTCAGAAGACTCTGCATAAGACAATGTTTCGATATTCTGTAAAGTAATATCAGAAAGTTGCCTGGAATGATTATTTACCTTGACATTTAATGTTGTAACAAAAACAACTAAAGTCAATAAAGAATAAAATGCTTTTTTCATAATAATTGCGTTAAATTTATTGACTACAAATAAAATACATTTTTTTTGATTTAAGTAAAAAAAAAACAACTCAATTCTGACTCAATTCTTTTACAATTCTGCCTCAATTCTGATTTTAGTTGTATATTTGCTTAATTTTTTAAAGTATTTCTGATTATTCTTTTAAATACCTTCATCTTAAAACATGTAATTACAATTCTTTTCATTCTTTTAAAACAGTTAATTGTAAAATGAAATTGAAACCTTTCTATATTAAAGTACTTATTGCCCTTGTTACAATTTTCATAGCTGCCAATCAGGTATTTTGGATATATAATATGTATAATTTACATAAACGAGAATTCTCTGAATTAGTCAACCAATCAGCAGATAAAGCAATTTTCATGGAAATTGCTGAAAGAACTGAAATAATTGGAGGTTGTGTGCTGTACTCAAGCAATTTATCAAAGCCCAGTGACACTGCAAGATATATTTCTAAAAAAGTTAAGACAGCAGACTCTACCTATTTTTTTACGGTTGATAAAAATGATCCCAACTCAATGAATAGAATAACTCAATTTGTACTTAAAAAAGATTTACCAGTAAATTTAAATGTATTAGATAGTTTGTTTTACAAGGAATTATCAAAGAAATATAAAATTAAGAATACCTGGTTCGATTACATAGATTTAAAAACTCATAAGTTAATAAAAAGCAATAAACCGGAACAGTTCTCGTTAAATTATCTGGCTACCGACACTATTCCACTCGATATAATAAATACAGTGGGTGTAATAGGCTATGTTGAAATACCAGATGTAGCTATTTTGCGGAAAATGATGTATCAACTGACACTGTCTGTTTTACTTATCCTCATTGGCATAGCAGGTATGGTTTACATTGGTCGTAGTTTTGTAACACAATGGCGGCTCGAAAAACTCCGGCAACAATCGGTAAACGCGATGACGCACGAGTTCAAACGCCCCATATCCAGCGCAGTAGCTATGATTTCTCTTGTGCCTTTCTATATAGAAAGGCAAGATTGGACGAAAGTTAGCAACTATGCAAACAATACCCTTACAGAGCTTAACAAACTAACAGCGTACACGGAAAGAATTCAACGGATTAGTAACAATGAAAAAGGGTATATTATATTAAATAAAGAATCCATCGGAATCATAGCTTTTTTTGAAGCATTGAAAGATCGGTATGAATCAAAAGGAAAGGAGTCAAAAAATGTGACGATCTATATCGACATTAATACAAGTTTAAGTTATTTTAATGCTGATTTACTCCACTTTTCAAACGTAATGGACAACCTGATAGAAAATGCAATAAAATACTCAAACGAAGCCGTTGAAATTGGCGTATCAGTATCAGATTCCTCTCAGGGCTTGAAAATAGTGGTAAAAGACAATGGTCTTGGAATTTCAGCCTTAGATATAAAGTTTATATTCGACAGATTTTACCGCAGTAACCGTAAAGAGTTGAAAAATAAAGTGGGATTTGGATTGGGACTAACCTATGTAAAATCAATTATTGATGCCCATGAAAGTGAGATATCTGTACGAAGTAAATTGAGTGAAGGTAGTGAGTTTACAATTATTTTAAAAGTATGAAAATGAGTAATGAAATACTAATTGTAGAAGATGATTTGCTTTTAGGGGATACCCTAAAAGATTTCTTTGAATGCAATGGATTGTCTGTTCACTGGACAAAAGATGGAGAAGCGGGACTCAAATATTACACCGAAAACCATCCTGATTTAATTCTATTGGATGTTATTCTTCCCGGAATAAATGGATTGGAGGTAATTGCAGAGATTCGTAAAACTAACACTATTATTCCAATAATTTTAATGACTGGTACCGAATTTGACGAAAAGTCACAAATTAAAGGGTATCAGTTGGGGGCAGTTAATTATTTGAAAAAACCTATTTTACCTCAAGTCATATTAGCTCAAATACTAAACTTGATTCAACCTACAACAGTTAATAAATATAGTTTTAAAAACTTAGAAATCTCTATTAATAATCAATTGTTGTCAATTAACAATGTCGAAATTCAACTCCGAGAAAAAGAAGAACAACTTTTAGTTTTTTTTCTTAACAACTGCAATAGAATACAATCCAGAAACGATATACTTTTTTGCTTGTGGAAAGAGAATCTCCCAAACAGGAATAATCAACTTGACTCACTAATATCCCGCTTAAAAAAGACATTGAAACCCTTTCATGAAATTAGCATAAAAAAAATTTATGGAATGGGTTATGGTTTATTTGTGGAAGAATAAGTAAGGAATGATAAATAATTTTTATTTAACAAAAAAAAACAGGACTTCCCACTAATTAAAGTGAAAAGTCCTTTTCTTTGTAGCGGACTGTGATGAAATATCTAACTATAAGCTTATTAAGGACTTAATTTTAGTTGTTGAATATTTAGACTTTCTTGAGGAAAATCCCATTTGAATTTACTTCTAATATTATTTGAGAATCCTATCACAGTGGGGGCACTGGAACTAATTACAAAACACCGTGATAATTAAATTATTATCAGAGAGTTCTTCTTTTCGGGTTGGTTAATCTCCCCTCATTTGCCTCAACCCACTTTAAAATAGATAAATTTATCTTTTATTTTAACTGTCTTTTTACTAAAATAAGATGAAATATCACGAATAGTGATTATTTCGGCAAAAGTGAGCCACCATTACGGCAAAGTGAGCCACCTGCAAAAGTTGGGTGGATTTGTATGTAAATGTAGTAATATTATTTGATATTTCTTTTTCTTAATGACTCTCCTTTGAGTTCAAAACGATGAGCAGAAGCTGACAATCTGTCCATAATTGCATCCGCAATTGTTGATTCGTTGATGTACTCGTACCAACTTCCGACCGGAAGTTGTGATGTGATGATGGTTGATTTTTTTCCATATCTATCTTCGAGAATTTGCAATAATACCAATCTTGAAGTTCCATCCAATGGTTGCAAACCGAAGTCATCGAGTATGAGTAACTGCGTTTTTTCTATTTGTGCATAAAACTTCAGTAACGAACCTTCCAATTTACAAACCGCAATTCTCTCCAGCAATTTGCTCATTGAAAAATACAAGGTTTTGTGTCCAAAACCGCAAGCCTGTCTTCCGATGGCACAGGCCAGAAAACTCTTTCCACAACCTGCTGATCCTGTAATAAGTATATTTTCACCTCTGCTGATAAATCCACAATCGGCTATGGCATGGATAGATTCCTTGGTCAGGTTTCTATCGGTTGTGCAATGTATCTGTTCCAACATGGCATCATAGCGCAGCTTACTCACTTTTAGATACATCTGAGTTCGGTTATGCAGCCGGTATTGTATTTCAGCCTCTGTGAGTTGCGCCATCATTGTGTGGATACTTGGCTGTTCTTGTAACGGTAGCGACAATATACCATTGTACGCTTGTTTCATTCCCGAGAGTTTGAGTCTTTCCAACTCGTAAATCGTGTTTTGAGTGTTCATTTTTTTTTGATTTTTAAAAGTGATTATTGTTATTTGTTTTGGTGATTTTTGTTATTTATTTTCATTGATATTCTTCTTTTCCCCTGATGTTTTCATGCGTTGGAAAATTTAGTATCGGTTCTGATATTTCGTCTTTATCTCTGTTGTTTTTCAAGATATTACTGATAATTTGATAGGTGGTATAGGGTGCGGTCATTGCCAGTTTGCAAGCTGATTCCAGGCGGTCGTTGCCATATTTTTTGCCTAATGAAAAAATACCCAGACAAGAGTTGTAAGTTTGTGCTGCAAATTGATTTTTGGCAAGTAAGCGTTCTATTACTAATTGAGTATTCATTCCCACTTTAACTGCTTGAGCCAAGAAATAAACCCCATCCCAACCTTTGGTTTCCTTGTACCGCAGGTGTCTTTCGGGCATATGTTCTTCTTTGGTGGAGTAACCGTTTCGCCTGTAGGTTCTTGCGTGTAAGGCAATGCGTTGCATATCCAGAAATACCTCTACTTCGTGGTGATCGTAAACGATTTGCACTTCTTTTCCCACATAAATATAGGGTACACTGTATTGATGCATATCTTCTCCTAAAATGACGTGGTAGTTGCGTTGAACTTTAGCTTTTATGCGGTAACGAACAATAAAATCGCTGGTTGGAAGTGGTTTTAGAGTGCTTTTCTCTTGGGCAATAAAACGGTCACGCCGACTTATCTTTGTATGTTGCATGGGTGTGTTATTGTGTTTTTCAAGACATTCTATAATGCCGATATTAAGTGCATCAAGCGACTTAAAATCGGTATTACGCAAAGGTGCAAATATCCTGAGATAGGAAATGTGGACATGTTTCTCAACAGTGGCTTTATCGCGTGGTTTTACGACCCGTGTGGCAGTCAGGGTGGTATTGTAATGCACCGACCACTGCTGGGCCAGCTCATTAAAAGCTGGTTCGTAGCGATTGCTCTTAATCACGTACTGCCGCATATTATCACTCAATACGCTTTGTGTAACGCCTTCAAAATACCGAAAAGCCCTTGATAATGAATTGTAAACATTTTCCTGAGTAGCATTCGAAAGGGCTTCCACGTAGGTCAAGCCACTGTATGGAAGTACGCAAATAAGCACAGGGCATTCTATCTTGATTTTCCCTACCGGGTCAATGTATGATAGTTTTTTGCCAGCAAAGTCAACCTCCATTTTTTCACCCGCAGAATGCTCCAGATGCATCACCACGCCTCGTAAGTTTTTACCCTGCTTCAACCGCTGGCAAAACTGCGTATAGGCATATCCATTGGCATAAGTGGCAATATATTCCTGCCATAGTAATTGGCGGGTAACACCTGTGCGGGTCAGTTCTTTGAGGTAATAACTTAACTGTGAATCAAAAGATTCCTGACGAGAAGTTGATTGCAGTGTTGTGGTAGGTTCATAAATGAATTGGGATAACTCGCCATCTCTCAATAGCAATAACTGACCCACGGTCAAGCCACTCAGTTTGACTCGAGCGGCATAACGATCAACCGTATTACGGCTAATGCCCAGTTCACGTGAAATAAATCGTTTGGAACGATTATCTTCTAATAATTGAAGTACTCTTCGGATTTGCAACATGCCTTTTACTTTGTTTGCCATAGTAGCTTTTTTATCAAAGATACTATGGGTTACAAATCCACCGAATGAAAAATGTGTTTTAACGGTTGGCGCACTTTGCCGAAATGAAATCAGAAAAAAAAAGCTGATTAACAAGTGGCGCACTTTGCCGAAATAATCAAAATTAGTCGCCTTTAACAAGTGGCTCACTTTATGCCGGAATGGCAGTCATTTTTACTAATCGATTGTTCCCTAAAAAACATTAAATATCAACTTTAACAAGTGGCGCACTTTGCCGTAATAAGTGGCTCAGTTTAAACCGTAATAAGTGGCTCAGTTTGCACCGAAATATTCACGAATAGTAATTTATTATCCAGAAGCGTTTAAGATTCAAACAAAACTGATAAAAAAATCCCCAACATTTTTTTTATGTTAGGGATTGTAATTGAAACTAATGTTTAGAAATTAGTAATAGTGAACAGAATGTATCTTTATTCTTTGTACAAAGGAACTCCCATTGAAAATTGTTTTGTTTTAATTTTTTGTTTTATGTTAACACTTTGTTGTTTTACTGTCAAATTTGAATACTCATGAGTTTATTATTCAGCTTTTAGGCTGCAAAACAATTAGAACTGAGTTTTTCCTTTTAACCACGACCAAGTAAAGACGTTTGGGCTAACTAAAGACTTTAAGATATGTTCAACAAGGGTTTTTGTTAAAATAGGTCTTTACTTCATCCAAAGTTTTTGCATGTTGAAAAAAATTCCACTCTTCTTTTTCATCAATTATATTTAAAAAACTATTCCCGTTTTTTTTAATCCAATCATCTTTTTCCCAATCATCATCATGACTAAGTCTGATTTCTCTAATTACATCTTTGAACTTAAATCGATAATAATACCCATCTAGCAGATTACCATCTGTTTCAACGCAACTTATTACTTTTTCTTTAGTAAAGAAGCAATAGTTAGTTTTGTAATATCCCATAACATTTATGTATTAATAATTATTCAAATGAATTTAATTTTAGCTAATGAATCAGCAGAGTTAGAAAAAAATAAAAATTAAAATGTTATTACACTAATAAAATTATTCCATAAAAGAATTTTTAATTCGTCAATACTTATATTCTTAAATTGAGCTAAGATTTCAATTGTTTTTTTTATTTGAATTAATTGACTGTATTTAGTGCCTTCGATATTTACAAAAGGACTATCTGTTTCAATAAGCAATTTATCATTAGGTATATTTTCGACAACTTTTCTTCCTGATTCTGAATTCAACATCGCATAATTAATTGAAAAATAGTATCCATTATTAATTGCATTCATTAGAACTTGTTTTGAACCAGAATACCAATGAAGTATTATTTTCCCATTAAAATTTCCCCCAATTATTGAAACTACTTCATGTGCTGCCAATCTTGAATGAATTGTCAACACCTTATTCCCATAATTATTGCAACGTGTAATTAATTCCTCGAAAAATGAAATTTGAAGGTTTTTTGAATCTTTGCTAGTTTTCAAATCGATGCCAACTTCACCTATATATTTTGCTTCGGACAATAGACTCCACATCTGAGGAATATATTTTTGATATTGATTCAATAATTCGGGATGAAAGCCTAATGCAACTCTAACATATTTATTATCAATTTCATTTTTTAGTTTTTCATATAGAGGTGGCAAATTTGTAACTGCTATTGTATAAATCTTATTTTGTTCAATTTCAGCGATGGCTTCTACCTTTGATTTTTGAAGATCTAAATGAAAATGCGTGTCATAAAGTTTATGCATTGTATCTATCTAATAACGTTTTTAATTCATTTATTCCCCTTTCATAAACATCGCAATATTTATCGAGATTGTTTGTTATAGGTCCTGATATCTGAATCTTTAATATGCTATCAATTTTCCGATTCACATAATCATTTATGCCAAGTTTGAAGGATCTTAAGTTTTCCGAAGCAGACTTATCTATAAAATCTTTATCTCTATAAAATGATTCATCAATACCATATGCATGTTCTATAGATGCTCTTCGAATAAGACATGGCAAACAATTTCCACAATGTGAAGG
>JAQUWU010000030.1 GCA_028692715.1 Paludibacter sp.
TGGCATTCGTCCAAATTGTATTTTCACTGCTTAATTTCCACCCCCTCTTTTTATCCGTACCTTTTTCTTTATGGTACATATAAGGAGAAGGCACACCTTCGGTATTAAAAATCACAGCAATTTGCGTCGGGGTTTCACCCTCACAAGCGAGCTCGAATATTCGTTTTACAACAGGTGCTGTCTCTGGATTTTGTATCAGCTTATTTTTTACATTTGGAGACCGCATATAACCATACAATGGCAAAGTGCAAAGATATTCACCTTTTTGAAACTTAGATTTCTGCACTGCTCGTATTTTCTGGGAAATATCTCGGCTATACATTTCATAAATCAGAGCCTTTAAACCAACGTCAATGCTTGCGGTACTACCTTTATAGTTATTGCTGTCATAATCTTCGTTGACTGCAATAAACCTCACACCTAAAAAGGGAAATACTTGGTCAATGTAGTTTCCCACTTCGATAAGGTTTCTGCCAAATCTGGAAAAGTCTTTGACGATTACAACATCAATGGTTTTACCAGTCAGCTTAAGTAGTTTATTCAGTGCCGGACGCTCAAAAGTTGCTCCGCTGTATCCATCATCAATAAATTCCAAAACCTCAAGTCCTTGTAGGTCTTTTTTTGTGGAGATGTAATTTCTAAGTAAATCTCTTTGATTGGAAATGCTGTTGCTTTCTCCCTCATTTGTATCCTCGTTGGATAATCTGAGGTATAACGCAATGGTTTTCATTATGCAGCACCTCCCACAAACTCGGTGAGAAAAGCCAATTCATCAGAAAATTTCCATATGATTTCTACATCGTTATAGCCACTAACAATAATTTTGTCAATCATCAGTTTAATAAACTCACGACTTAATACTGTAGTATCTTTTTCTCTTCGAAAAGCCTTGATCCATTCATTTTGTGGGGATAATATTTTTTCATCTAAAGCTTGTGCTTTTCGCAAGTTGTTTTTGGCTTCTTCCAGTTCCTCAGCCTGTTTTAAATAATCGGACTTCAAGCGATTGTACTCTACCAGGTCTATAGTCCCGTCGGTGTAATTTTCAAAAAGAGCAGAGCATAACAGCAAGTTCTTAGAAATCAGCTTTTCGGTATTTACTAAATCAATTTTTATTTTTTTCTGTTTTCTTATGTACTTTTTTGTACTTTTCAGCTTTTTCAATTTATCTTCCAATGAAAAAGTTAATTCTACTTGTACTTTTAAACTTGAAAGAATGGCATTGATAAGCTCCGGCTCGCCCAAGCACTTTTTACTGCATTTTGAAAGCTGCAAATTGTGTGCATATTGATTACAAAGAAAGACGTAGCGTGTCTTAGAAGATTTTTTTGCATTTTTATAACGTATCATTTTTTGCCCACAATCAGCACAGAAAACTTTTCCTTTAAAGATATTCTCCTTAAATGGGTATTTTCCTCTGCTTTCATTATTTTGCTTCGCTATGCTTTCAGACATCTTTTCTAAGTTGCGAAATGTTTCTTCGTCAATAATAGGCTCATGTGTACCATAAACCACCACATACTGTTTCTTATCTTTCTTAGTAAGGGGTAACCCGTTGCAAAGGGATTCCACGGTTTTCCCCTGTGTCACATTTCCTGTATAAGTAAAGTTATTTAAAATGCGCTTTACCATTTGTCCCTGCCACATTGTGGCTCTACCTGTTGGCACTGTTTTTTGCTTATATCGTCCACTTTGGAAGTTATACACCGATGGCGATGGAATGCTTTTTTCATTCAATTTTCTTGCAATCATAATATAACCCATGCCCTCAAGTTTCCACTTAAAAATTTCTTTTACAATAGGTGCTGTTACAGGGTCGATTATCAAATGGTTTTTCTGATTCAGATTTTTCATATAACCATAGGGAGCAAAGGCACCGATATATTCCCCATTTTGCTGTTTCTGATGAAGAACAGTAGCCGACTTATGGGATATATCCTTTGCCACTAAGCTATTGACGATATTTTTAAGGGAACCCACCATATCATCACTACTACTATTTTTCAGAGTATCGTAATGATCAGTGATGGCAACAAATCTTACATTCAAAAATGGAAATATCTTTTCTAGATAATAGCCTGTTTCAATGTAGTTTCTGCCAAAACGAGATAAATCCTTCACTACGATACAATCTATCTTTCGATCTCTCACATCGTCCATCATCTGCTCAAAGGCTGGTCTTTGAAAGTTTGTACCTGTGAAACCATTATCTTTGTAAATGGAGTACAGTTTCATATCCTTTTGAGCATTGACAAACTGCTCCACCATATATTGTTGTGTTTCAATAGTTTCACTGCTGTTTGTACCACTATCCTCTATAGAAAGACGGATATAAATTGCTGTATTATAAATGTGTTCTATTGGTTCCAAAATCTCCTGAGCCTTGTTTTTTCTACTTACTCGTGCCATACTATACCGCCTCCTTCACTTTATTTCGAGGCGATAGTTCTTTTTCCATACTTTGAATGAAAGAAAGAGCAAGGTCAAAGTTATACTGATATTTAAAGCTAATCTCAAGCCTTTTATCGTCATACACCGTTATTTTATCAATGAGGTTGACGGCTATTTTTCGGTCAATAGCGTCGATATTTTGGTAGAGCTTAAATTTCTCTATCCATAAAGTTTCCTGAGTACGATTTAGCACCAGTTTATCAATTTCTTCCTTTAAATTTGCAATTGCAACCTCTGCAGATTGTTGCTTTTCATCATAAACCGATTTCAAACGAAGATACTCGTTTTTATCCAGGATACCATCAGAAAGATTTTCAAATAGAGCTGTTTTTAAATGCTCATATCGTGTTACCTCATCTTCCTTGCTGATAATTTGAACATTCAATTTCTTTACATTAATGCTTTTGTAAGGCAGAGTATCAATATATTTTAATATTCTTTCCATCTCTACAATGTTTGCAATGTGTTGTCTTAACGCAACCAAAACTCCATCGGTAATGGCTGTATCACTGATACGATGGCTTGTACATTTCTTGGTAGTCCTATTTTTGCCACACATATAGTAAAAATAGGTTTTTCCATTCTTGCACACACTGCTGCGAATAAGCTGATTGCCACAATCAGCACAGTAGAGAAGTCCCGAAAAGGTATACACCTCGGTTTTGTTTGGAGCAACCCTTGTATCACTATTTAAGAGTTCATTAACTACGACAAATTCCTCGTTTGTGATAATAGGTTCATGATTATTTTCAATCCTTATCCATTCATCACTTGGCTTTGTTACCGTCTTTTTCACCTTATGATTGGGGGTGGTGCGTTTGCCCTGCACCAGTGTGCCTACATAAAATTCATTTTTCAGTATGCGCCCAATAGCCACAGCCGACCATTTTGCTTTTGCATTGGTTTGAAAACTTGTTTGATATTCCATACCACAGAATTTTTTATATTCCATAGGGGACAGAACATCCAGTTCATTCAGCTTGTCGGCTATCCTCTGCTGACTTTGTCCCTCCACTTTCCATTTGAAAATATCACGGACAATATCAGCGGCATAATCATCTATCACAAGTTTATGTCTATCTTCGGGGTGCTTAAAATATCCATAAACAGCAAAAGAGCCAATGAAATCGCCCTTTTTGCGTTTGATTTCCAACTGGCTCCGAACCTTTATCGAAATATCACGCAAATAAGCATCGTTTATCAAACTGAGAAAAGGCAGTAAAATATTATCACTTTGACTTCGACCATTGATACTATCAAAGTTTTCATTGATAGATATCACTCTAACACCCAAAGCAGGAAACACTTGATCTATGTATTTTCCCACTTCCACAAAGTTACGACCAAAGCGTGATAAATCCTTTACCACAATGCAGTTGATAACACCATTCTCAGCATCTTCAATCATTTTCTTTACAGCAGGTCTATCAAAGTTGACACCACTGTAACCGTCATCAATACGTTCTGAAACAACCTGGATGTCCAGCTTGTCCTTCAGATAATGATAAATCAAATCTCTTTGATTGCCGATACTGTCGCTTTCTGTTTTATCCCCATCTTCTTTCGAAAGGCGGAGATAGATACTTGCACGATATTTTGTATCTCTATTTAATTTTTCCATTTTGAAACCTCCATTATGTACCCGGAAAAGTCAGGACGATTGCATGGCAATCGGCATTTTCCAAAGGGAAAATGTACTGAGTAAATGTAATTCCCCAAAAACATTCACAATGGATTTTCAAAGGTTTGCTTATTTGCTTTTAAAAATATCACTTTAAAGCGATAAAGTCAACATGATTCCATTGCATTTTAAAAATTACATCGTCGCAAGATAATGCTCCAATCTATCCTCTAAAGTTGTCGATGTGTTTTCGGCAAAGGATACCTTTACTACCAAATCACCGCATTTGTAGCAATACGGGTTACCAATTTGCTCAATAAAGCTACGTAGTCGTTCCTCTTTCGAAAGTGCTGTATCTACAACAACATCGTTAATATCTTTGAGTGTAGAACGGTCAACGGTTCTCACGTCTACTTGTTTCATTGCTTCAAAATCAATGCCATTCATATTTATAACCTCCAAATCTTTTTCGTTTCTTAATCAAATACAACACTATGCCCCACAAGAAATCATTCACTTGTGGGGGCAAGTCTTGCATCTCACCATATACAAAAGGCAGAATATTTGTGTTTATTCAAAAATAACATTAACTGCCTTTTGTAGTACTTTTTTATATTAAGCTGTATCGTATTATCGGATAATGGGTATCTGAAAGAAATCAGACCACGGAAGATGGCTTTTGCAAAGCAAAAGTACTGAAGGATTATCCTACTGCTCGCCCCCGATACGGGAGTATAGAAGTTAGCTTACAGGTTTATTCACCAAAAATGATAATGTAAGCTGCATTATTCCGCCGATAGGTGTTATGACAGGTGACTAAGCTGTCCACCATATTCGCAGAATATCCCTTTTACCGTTGGACACGGATTGATGTTTTACTTTACTTGTGGTCTTGGCATATTACACAGAACCACTGTTTTTAGAAGTCCATAGACTTATCGCTCATACCCTTTGATGTTATCTTGTTTACAAGACGAAAAACCTTGCAGGGGGTCTTGACGGTCTTACTTCAGTGCTCACACAAGTAAAGCAAAAACTTCTATACCGATATTCAATTTTCAAGCTGCAACGAGAGAATGAACCTATGTAAATATATCCCTCTACTATATAGGACAGAAGTAGAGCCATTTTGAAGTATGTTTTATAAAGAATTTTTTAAATCATCCAATTTTTTGATTACAGTATCAACTGAAAATTTCACTGCTCTTTCTGAGCAATGTTCTTTTGCTGCAATCTCTGTAAAGGTATAACCTAAAATACGATTGAGATAAAATCTTCTTTGCTGAACAGGGGTGCAGCTTTTAATCACATCAACAGCGGATTTTAATTCTTGCCTTTGCATAGCTCGTTCTTCCAAAGATACTGTGCGAAGACTATGTAAATATCCAGCAATATCACTTTCCACATCTTCATCAGATGCGTGTCTTTCTTTCTCTTTACGTAAACGCTCAATCTCTTTTTGTTCTTCTTCAAAAAGTTCAAATATTTCAACAGAAACCTTAACCCTTATTTCTCTTCCCTGCGATTTTGTTATCGTTACATAAAATGACATAGCATTTTCCTCCATTTTTTGAATTTTTTTAGAGACAAATTCAAAAAGGGAGGAGAACGACAATGAGGTACTATTCTTTTAAAGCTGAAAACAGAAAACAGTGCTATACCTTTAAGATAAAAAGGTATAACACTGTTTGGTTTAGAATTTTCTGTTTTATTAATAACATTAATTGATAAAATGTAGATGTATGGCACAATAACACCTCTTGGGAGGAGCTATTCTTGCCCTTGGCGGTCATCCTAAGATGGCTGTCATAATTCCTCAGTTACAACCTATATGGCATAAAAAAAAGCAGTGTCGGGAGCTTATTTCAAGCACCAGCACTGCCTTCTCATTTTTATAATTTGCCTTATTTCAAAATCTTTTACACCAATACAATCCCTAACTCAAGCATTGGACACGGGGTTAGCTGTCTCATAGGAATAAAGATAGCATTCAATAGCCTGAAAGCTTACCAGTTAATATATCACTTAATAGCCATGATCGAAATGCTTCCATTGTCCACCGTGATCTCTTACTAATATCCATTTCCAATTTGAGTAAGTGCTATTGGGATTCAATGAGCCATCGCCTCCAGAAAAATCAACATCAAACGATGGAAGCAAAAGTAAATGATAAAGTCATGATGTTAGATGTACCTGCAACAATTATTGATGGAAGAACTGTTGTACCTGTAAGATTTGTAGCTGAAGCTACAGGTGCAGATGTAGAATGGGATGGTTCAACTCGCACTTTAGTTATTGATACGAAAATAGAAAATATTAATACTTTTAGTGGTAATGTGGAAAATGTAGAGATAAAATCAGTCGGTTCAAATATCTTTTCCCAGGGAGTGCAATAAAACTTTCAAACTTGTTGTAGTTTGAAAGCTTTATTGTGAACAATTATTGGGTTACGTATCTTTAATTCATCCATAAAGATACGTAACCGATTGATTAATAATGGTACATTTTGCCTTTCAAAATTTTTATTTCCCTGTACATTTAGATGTTCAAGTCTCTAACTTGATTCGTTATAAATCTGACAATATCATAGTTCTTTTAGCAAAAGTTCTTTCAATTGACTATAAACGTTTTCCAGTTTTCCTGATACGCTAATAATCATTGAAGCACCGTCAATAAAATTAACCATTTTTGTATTATACTGCTCAATAATTTTCTTGCCTACAAATTTTTCTACTTGTATTTGCTCCACTTGTGTAAAAAAATCATCGCTCAAATATTTAGTAATATGTCCCAAATTTCCGTTTAAATACTGACTATTATCAATTAGTTGACAAGTATCGACTTTACTTTGCAAATCAACATCTATTAAGAAGTAACTATTCTTATTCTGTACACCTCCTAAATTTTCAACATACGAGTTAGCACAATTACTCAAATTTTGTTGATTGTTATTCCTGCTACTTTTTACAGACAGGACTGTATTACCAGTTACAAATTGTTCCGATACAATGACATGATCATCACCTACGACCGAAATCTTTTCTTGCCAGCTACTCAACAGGTTTGCTAAAGTGGATTTTCCCGATCCCGAATTACCTAATATATATATATGTTTCGTATCAGTTGTAATCATAGCTGCATGCAATGGTAAAGAATTGCACATTACACAATAAGCATCACTAACAATCCTAAGTATATAACTCATCTGAAAAGTAGAATACATACTATTAATAATCACAATCTTTTTCTCCCAATCAATAAAAGATTGCCTCTGTTCAATTCTAAGATCAAGGAAATGTTCAGGACTATTTTCGATAATTTGATAACTTAACTTGGTCTTTAAATATTCAGATTGGATTAGCTCTTGCTCGAATTTATTTTCTGGAGTTATATATAAAACACTATGATAATAATTAAATTTCATTCATTAATGCTCCAGTCCGTTCATTAATCTTACTGATAATAAATTGGTTTCCTAATGAAAATGCCGTTTTCATATCAGATTTTACATTTCCACAAGAATAACCACTTTCTCTAAAGCAAGGATAATACTTACCATCAGGTCCAATTGTACGGTCCTTAATATTCAAGCACTTTTCACATCCGATACTGCAGGTTAGTCTAAACACTTCAATAAATAAATGTTGATTATTAAATACAAATAAATATCTCACTTTGTTCTCGTTCTCAAATTGGAATCTTATCTCCCCCAATTTTAAAGCTACTTCACTCAATATTTTTTTTATACTCTCGTAATCTAACACATACGGTAACAATGTGCTATTATGTTCATCAGTAAGCAATTCCAAAAATGTGATTTTTTTAACTCCTTTATTTATACATGTAATGAGACTATTCTTAAAGTCATCTACTTTATCATTGACTTCTTTTAATACTACATAATTTAATCTGAAATCGATTTCTGCATTAACTAGGGATTCTATCCCACTCATTACTTTAGGATACTGATTAGAAGTCTTTGTTATGAAATCAAACTTATCTTCGTATAAACTATGAACAGATAAATTTATATATATATTTCCTTTATATAGCTGAATTATTTCTATAAATTTATTGTTAATCAAAGCTCCATTCGTAATAATTTTTATACTCGGTGTATAATTCATCTGATTACAAGTCTCAATAATTTTTGTTAAGCCATCAAAGTTAATTAATGGCTCACCACCAGATAAAGAAATCGTATGGCATCCATTTGATTGACCTTGTGTTAATAACATTTTTATTTGTTCTTGATCGAGTGATAATGACTCATTTATTTCCATGCCCTCTCCATGACAAAATAGACATTTGAAATTACACTTGTTTGTGAGTAATAATCTTATTTCATTGCCTTGAGTGACATAATAATCTAAGTGAATTTTAATTCCATCACTGTAGTTTCCTTCTGATAACCTTGCAATTTTAAAACCATTTTTTATAGATAGTCTTATCATTTCTGGTCTATGATTATATGTTGCTAAAGTAATTTTAGAAAATCGTTCTACTTTCGCTCTATTTATCATAAATTCAATAAAAAAACTCCAATTTCCACCATTTCTAAATTCTTCAACAACACCACCTAACCATAAGTAATAACTTAATTCACTTACTTGTTTTTCTACAATACAATATCCAACAAGAACTTCGTCATAAATAAGAAAATTTTCCATATTTTTAGTTTTTACTTTTCTGTTATATGATTCATATGGAAATTCTTCTTTAAAAATACATTTGTGTATTTTGGCAAGTAGCTCTATATCACAAGTTTCACATATTTTCTTCATATCCATACTCCCTCATATAATCTTTTATGGCCGAAATATAAGAATCAATAATTTCATATTCATGGAAAGTGAAGGTAGGAAAAGTAATGATTTGTTCATGGTATCGATGTGCACACGGACATGGATACTCACTTTCATTCTTTTCAAAATTATATAGAATGTATTGATTATTTTTGAATATTTGGTAATCACCCAAAACACCTGTTTTTGGTAAACTAACGTCGTAGCTCTTGGAATTCATCCATTCAACAAAATGTTTTTTATTAATTTTCAACTTCTCAAAATCAGCTCTTGGCTTGAAACCATACCAAGCACCCATTGAAGTCACATAAGTCCTCTTAGTCATTGATTTAAAAAATGTTTCTTCTTCTAATCTTCTCTCAAAGTATTCTAAGGTAACCTTACGACTATTAATCCAATTAAAACAATATCTCTCAAGTTGATGGAGTACCATAACTGCTGCCAATGGATGAATTCTTAATTTTAATCCATAACCAGTTCTCTCAAGAGGCTTAAATTCTGGAGTTTTGACGCTATTTGATGGTCTTTTCAAGTTATGACCTAAAAGTACTGCTCGTTCAAAAATTTCTTGACTGTCAGTTAATAAAATTCCCCCTTCACCACCACTAAGAAGCTTGTTTCCCTGTAGACTCCAACAAGCCACATCTCCAAATGTTCCCACAAATTTCCCATTATACTCTGCAAAATGCGCATGTGAACAATCTTCCACATATTTCAAATCATACTTCTTACAAATTTCTAGAACTCCTTCTTTATCACACGGATGTCCCCACTGATCATTTGTTAAAATCACCCTAGTTTTCGAAGTAATTAGTTCTTCAATTTTAAGTACATCAATATTTCCAGTATCTTCTTCAACATCACAAAATACAATCTTAACTCCAAAGTGAAGAAGCGGGGTTGCTGTTGCATGATAACTATAAGATGTACAAATCACCTCATCTCCCGGCACTAAATTGATCCCGAAAAATGCTGAATAAAGTGCCATTGTTCCTGATGAAACGAGTAATCCATATTTTCTGCCATGTAGTTTTGAAAATAAGGTTTCTAACTCTTTATAAACACCGCTATCGTCCGCTATAGATAATGGATTCCCTTCATTAATATATTTTTTTACAACATCCCCCATTTCATCTATATGAGGTGGCCATATAAATTTTTCATTCATAGTATTCATTCTCCTTTAATCAGATTATCTGAGAGTCTCACCAGCATGATCTTAGCATCCCAAAATCTCATGTTTAGTATTCTACTTGATTGTGTAGTATCAAGTGAAACATCTTTGGGTCTAATGAGATCATTAGACACACCCGCAATAACATACCGATCATCTAAATCAAATCGTTTTGCTATCATTTTTCCAAACTCATAGCGGCTAACTTTTTCGCTTCCACAGCAGTGAATTATACCTGTAATGTTTTCTTCTAATATTATTTTTAATTGGCAAAAAAGCAATTCTATAGATGTGGGTGTAATAAACTCATCTTCAGGTAATATAATTGGTTCCTTATTCGTCAGTTTGTGTAATACATGTTGAACTATAAATCCTTGAACTACTAAAGTAGAATGATTTTTAATATTATCAAAATAAGTTAATTGATGAGTAGGTATTTCACCAAAGACCATTGCCGTTCTACAAATCGCTACGTTTATATCTTTTTTTAATATATTTTCTGCTAAAACTTTTAACTCACCATATTGATTAATAGCTTTTGTATTACTCTCTTCTAAATAATTACCATGCTTCCCATCAAAAACTTGATCGCTAGATATAAATATAAATTTTGCATTTTTTCTTTTAGCCAAATTATATATTTCAATTGTTGCAGTAAAATTAGTATGGTACGCTGCTTCAAAATTATTTTCACACTTACTTAAAGATTTTTCAGCTGCAGCGTGAATAACATAATCAATACTATGTAAATCGAATACTTTTTCAATCTCTTTATAATTCTTTATGTCTATTTTATAAAAGAAGCCATTGAATTTTCTTTCGATACTTTCTTTGTCAATTCCAATAATTATATAGTCTTCTCTAAATTTTTCGGCCAGATAGTTTCCAATAAATCCTGAAGATCCAGTAATTAAAATAGTTTTCATCTTTCACCAAGTGCAGCCTTAGCTGCCTCCTTCATAACTTGCTTTTCTTTATAAGTCAATTCAACTCCAAATCCTTTGTGAAAACTAAGTGCAGCTTGCTCTACTAGCATATTAATCCCTCTACAGATTTGATTCTTATTGCTTACTAATTGTAATAATTGTGTCTCATACGGATTATAGACCATCTCTGCTACGCAAGCACTTTTGGCGAGCTCTCTTATTAACTTTTTTGAAAAAACTAATTCATTTTCATGCCCTACCATTCCGCATGGAGTTGCATTTACCAACAAATCAATATTCTTAAGTATTTTTTCCAGTTGATTGTAAGTCACTTTTGATATTAAATGATTCCCTATTAATTGATCATACTTATCCAATAGATTATCTAAATTATCTTCATTAATATCATAAATGAAAATTTTTTTAACTCCACTTTTAAGTAAATAGAATGGAAGAGTCATACTCCCACCACCGGCTCCTAATATCAAGACAGAAGCATCCTCTAACTTTATCTTTTTAGTAACTGCTTTTACCAGCCCTTCCCCATCTGTATTGTAGCCTTTTAGTATTCCATTATCTAAAATGATAGTATTTATTACGCCAAAATCACTTATTTTTATCTCCACAGAATTACATCGATCAAAAATTAAATGTTTCCAGGGCATTGCAATATTTGCCCCTACTAATTTATTATCTAGTATCATTTTATTTAGTTTATCCATTACAGGCTGTGGTTCATCTTCACTGATAATGAAGTAATTTATAGGAAATTTCAAATAATCAAACAACGCATTCCACATAAATGGAGCTACACTGTACTCTTTAATTCTTGCCCCCCCTATAAGGCCCCAGTTGAATATTCCCAATCGTTTAATTATATTTCTGACTGTATCAACACCTTGTTTCACGTTTTGTTGTACAATTATACTGCAATGTAAACTTTTAATCATATCACTTGCATATGGTGTAGCATCGCAATAAATCAAATAATTATAGATTGCGCCAATACAGTGAATAGAAATATTAGATTGATTTTCACAAGTCCATTTTATTAATGCTTCTTCATTATTTTCAATAAAAAGCAAACGACTAAATTGAAAATTGCTTTCAAATTTTTCTTCAACTTCTTTAGATGTAAGTTCTAACAAAATCAAAAAAGTGTTATTATAAACTTTATTGTTTAATTGATTATCAGAGTGAGAAATATTAGGTGAATATGTCTGTCCTGTTCTATAAATAGCTTTTACATCCTCTATTCCTACAGACAACTCTTCAAGTATAGAATGAGATAAATACTTGTATAAAGCAACTTGTCTTTCTTCTACAAATTGTTTGTCAAGATATCCAGAAAACCCAGAAACATTTCCATTCATATTCTCTTTGACTCCAAAAACTAACTTATTGTCAGTTGTGAGAACTAAGCATAATGAAGATAATGCTGTGATATGATTAGCCGATACATAACAAGCATACTTCTCGAATTCCTTAGTTCTCCCAAATGCCTGTACATACCTAAATTTACTCATAAATACATAGTCAGTTTTCCGAATTTCGTCATACCCTGCAAAAAAATAGGTTCCTTTATCTTTTGCTACATCAGGGTTTTTTAATGAAAAATTTTCCCAATTCTCATTAACTTCCTTTTCAATTTCTTCGGGTAATACTATTTCCTCATCGAGAACTTCTATTTTATAAGAACTACTTTTTTTATTAATCCTCTGTTTCAAACCACACTCTAAAATATATATGCATCTTTTATCTTTTTGCATTTCTCACCCCAGCCATTCGTATTTCTAAAATACTCTTACTCTATTATTCTAAAATACTCCTTAATAATTTGTTTGCTTTCCTCTGAAAATTCATCCCATTTTCTTATTGATTTAAAAACATCCATACGCGGGTTATCTTTCTTAATATCTATAAAACAGTTCGAATAATTTTTTATTAATTGGTTGTGTAATTGACTGATTTCTTGATTCACTATGATTTCAAACTTAGGCGCATGTAAAAACTTATTATATAATACACCAGGATATAGGAAACTGCCATAGTACAAAAATTTAGGTAATTTATAAACATTTAATTCTTGTATACAAAATTTGGGTTTGTTATAAATATGCTTTTCTCCATAAAAATTGTAATAATCATTAGTTGGCTTTTCTTCAGCATCAGTCATTTTATTCAGGAGCTCTGACATACCATTAGGTATGCTATTAGAAAGTTTTTCAAAATATTCTATACTAATAAAGTCCATAGAGATCGCAATGCCATTAAGTTTAAATTTAGTTGCAAACAAATCTATTTTTTGATCATTTAATGCTTTAAGAGCTTCGATATAGAGATTATATTTTACGAAATTAAGACTCTCTATTTTTTCAATATCATCATAGATGATAACACAATCTAAATCATCACAATCTTCATAAGAAAAATTATCTTTATATGCCACTGAACCTACTATCACTAAGTTCAATTTTTTTTCACAACAAATCTTTCTTAAACTATCTAATACAAAATTCAATGCAATTATATCCATATCATCCCTCAAATTATGCTCATTGTATTATTTTAGAAAATTATATTCACTACTATCTCAATTTAATAAAACTTTGTATCCGTATCATACTGGCTCAATTATTATCGCCCAATTGAATAATACTGAACATTGAATTGATCTGCACTTTCTTTGTTATAGCAATTACGACCGTCAAAAATGATTGGAGTTTTCATTAATTTTTTGTATTGTTCAAAACTTAACTTGGTTATTTCTTCCCATTCCGTAAAAATGAATACCAATTCAGCATCTTTAATAGCATGCTCCATTATGTTAGTACACTTTATTTTATCACCAAACAACTTTATGATATTTTCTAAACCAACCGGATCATAGATGTGTAAGTTTGCACCATTTTCTAGCAAATAAGTTATATTAGGTATAGATGGAGCCTCTCTTATATCATCAGTACCCGGTTTATAAGTCACTCCTAAAATTGCTATTTTTTTATTTCTAAAACAACCAATAACCTCTGTTGCTTTCATTACTAACTTCATTTTTTGTTTTTCATTCACTTCAATTGCAGCCTTAACTGTTTTTAACTCATAATTATGATCGCAAGCTAACCAACGAAGTGCTTTTGTGTCTTTTGGAAAACACGAGCCACCGTAACCAACACCAGCTTTTAAAAATTTGCTACCAATACGTTCATCGTAACTCATGCCGACTGCAACGTCCTCAATATTTGCACCAACAATTTCACACAAATTTGCAATATCATTCATAAAAGAAATTTTTAATGCTAAGAAATCATTAGATGCATATTTTATCATTTCTGCACTTTTTCTATCTGTAACAACAATTGGTCTGTTAAATGGTTCATACATTTTTCTTAATATTTTTTCTGACCCAACACTATTAACGCCTATAACAATCCTCGCAGCATTAAAAGTGTCACTTACTGCTGTTCCCTGCGCTAAAAACTCAGGGTTAGAAGCTACCTCGATTTTTACATTATATTTCAAATTTTTATTAATCAATTTTTCAACATTATCACTTGTTCCAACTGGAACTGTTGACTTTAAAACAACCAAAACGTCTTTTTTAACATTTTCTGCGATTTGAACAACTACTGAATTTAGAAACTCTAAGTTTGCAGATCCATCACAGTTTTCTGGTGTGCCAATTGCTATTACAATAACCTCAGCTAATTCAAAACAATTTTTATGATTAGTGCTGAACTCAATCATTTTTCGTTTAATGTTTTTTTTCAATAGTAAACCCAGATCTTTTTCATATATAGGACACTCACTAGTGTTTAACAACTTTATCTTATTTTCATCTGTATCTACACAGTAAACTTTATGACCAACTTCAGACAAACTTACTCCTGTTACAAGCCCTACATATCCTACTCCAACTATACAAATATTCATATTTTTTCCTACCATATCACATTTAAGACAAACTGAATTATTTATGTTATCAGTAAGTCAGTGCTCATTTTAAAATTATTATGTTCCTCAGTAAAACTCAGAACTCCTTAATAATTGCTATGTGGTTTTTAAAGTAATATTGGCTATTTCGACAGATAAAGTTAATCAAAAGAGAAGAGATACACCAACGCTTGACTATCACATTATATCTCCTGATATAAACAACTCAGTACTTTGAGATATATTGATCTCAACTCTTTTTTCTCTGACTTTATGAAACCAATCCTCGTATTTGTTGTATCTATCTGTTATCAAATGGATTCTCTGATTTTTCGAGCCAATAAGATTCCTAGTATTGTCTATTTGCTGTTCATCAAATTTTCCATCAACAATTAAGTCAACACTTTCAACCATTTCCTTATCCAAATATTCTACAGTTCTTCCTGTAAATAGAATTGTCCCAAACCCGTTATTTGCCATTATTTTAGCTAACACACATAGTCCTTCCTGCAAAGTGGGTTCTCCACCAAGGAAAGTAACCCCTTCAATTCCGTATAATTTTTGCGACTCTAATGCAATATCAACAATTTCTTGAACAGTCATAATATGCGCAATAACAATCGGTTGTAACTCGGGATTACAACAACCTTCACATAATATATTACAGCCCTGGAACCATATAGCCATACGCTTAAATGGTCCCTCTGCCTCGGTACACATATTAATGTGTGCAACATTCAACTTCTTACTCAAATCTAAAGGCAAGCCCTTCTTGTTTAGTTCCGACACAAATTTTACTTCCTCTCAAAGATACCAAATCTTCTTTATTCTTGAATAAAAACATTGCTAAATCATCAAGCAAACGGTCATTCAAAGCATTTAGTATATCTCGTCCACCTTTACTCTTGTCTGCATCACCGATTACATAATTGATAAATGCAAGTTCATCATCAAATTTAAGTTCCATGTGATACTTTTCTTCTATTCCCTTTTTGATAGGCTTGAGCTTTGACTGAGCGATCTTTAATCTAAAATCATCATCTTGGATAAAATTGAAAGGTACAATATTGCTATAACCAATTCTACCAAGTAACTCAGGTCTTTTAATTTCTTTATTAAAATACTCCTTTACGATCTTAATAAATTCACTTGCCACATTATCAAAATCAGGTTTAACTTCACTCGCTCCCAAATTAGAAGTAAAAATTATTACACTTTCACTGAAATAAACAGTTTCTCCCTTACTATCTGTAAGACGACCATCTTCAAGAATTTGAAGGAAAATATCAAGAATTCTCGGATTATGTTTAGCAGCTTTTTCAATTTCATCAAAGAGAATAACACTGAATGGTTTCTCTTTAATAGCATTTGTAAGTTGTCCGCCTTCTTCATACCCTACATATCCCGGAGGCGCTCCTATAAGCTTCTGATCCGAATTTTCTTGTGCATATTCACTCATGTCAAAACGTATACAAGCATCATCATCTCCAAATAAAAACTTAGCCAATGCCTTGGAAAGTTCTGTTTTACCAACACCCGTTGGTCCAACGAAGAATAAAACACCTTTCGGCATAGAGCGGCTTGAAGTTTTATGTATGCCTGTCATCCCCATATATGCCTTTACAACAACTTTTTCAATTTTTTCAATCGCTTCTTCTTGTCCAATTACTCTCTCGCCCAGTTTACTCTTTATGTTTTTAACTTCAGAATATGCGAGTTTTTCCCAAGGATTGTCCTTTTCACCGTATTTGAATAGGAGAAACAACTTATCAAAAGTCATTTTATCTTCTTTTCTTGAAAGTCTTGCCAACTGTATCAATTCTCTATTGGTAAAATCATTCAGCATATCTATATACTCATTGATTTTTTCACATCCCATTAAATCTTTTCCCTTTTCTGTTATTACATTAAAGGAATAAGATATTTTTCTCATCATAGCTTCACGTTCTTCACGATCAGGTTTAGGTAATGTCATTGTACTTACTTCAGGATTTCCTTGATAAAACGCAACCGGAAACATTGCCAATTTATTTGTGATTAAGATAATTGTACTTTCGTTCACATCTGTCGAATTATAATCTGGCATTTTTTCCCGAATCGCTTTACCTAAAATAGTAAGTTGCTCTCTTTCATCTGGTGGCAACTGAGAACCGGAAAACATAAAATCTGCCCAATTCAAAATAAATGCAACCTTTTTATTTTTATTCAGCAAATTCTTCATTACAATACTAAGCATTTCCTTCATATCAGTTGTATCAATCGAAGTAGATTTGTTCCCATTTGTATTTGCAGACGAAGATCCTAATATATCAGCTAATTCCTCATCCTGTAAATAGGCGTCCCCTTCTACATTAACATCTTCAACAAGTTCCAAACTTCCAATATCATCCTTTGTACCGTCTACCTTATCCCAACAAATTACATTATCATAATTCATGTTTGTTAACACTTGTTTGATATAGGTTTTCAAATCTATGACTTGACCTTTTTCATTAAGATACACATCACCAACATTACCATCAATAATGATACATCGTTTAATACCTATTTCTCTTTTTAAACGATTAAATGCATTATCAATTGCCATCCTTATCACCCCTTATTCTTGTTATAATCAATTGTTTGATATTTCATTGTTGAATTTTTATCCGGGTTGCTCCAAATTTCAGTCTGTTTTAGGACCTTTATTCCGTACACTTCTTCTAACTCATCCATAAATGGTTTAATGTCCTTTTGACACGCCTGACCTTCATATCCGTCAAATCGATACTCAAATTTTCCGTCTAAAAATACTTTGAACTCTGCTTTTGCTCCGCTTGGTTTTTGCGCTACAATATTGACCTGATTGTTCTCTCGATCGATTTTTATTGATTTCCCATCAACAAGAAATCCTCTTTTTTTAATGGCTTGAACAATAATCTTCACACTTTCGCATCTAACCTTCTCATTGACAATTTCTTCATTAGCCAGTTCTCGCGCCTTTTGAACTCTTTCCTTAGCTGTTCCATAATCATGACTTACGATCTTTTCTATTATCTTTTCGTCAATCTTTTCATTCCTGAGTTCAATTTTGATTTCTTCTATTTTCTTTTCTTCAACCGCTACATATTGTTGATTATCAGCTGAAACTTTCATCTTCATCCCAATAGAACACAATGAATCATAAGATGCATTTGGATTATCCACCCATGCCAAATAAACGTACTGTCTTGTAACTTCGTCTACAATTGTATTGATTTTCTCTTGTACATCATAATTTATTCTAATTTTCCCACTTGCTAAATCCTTAAGTTTATCTTGGTAAGCAGCTAGTTTACTATTCATTAATTGATTCAGCAGAGCTTCCATCTCGACCAATTTGGTGTCGGTTAATCTCGCAACCATCATTTCCAGTTCTTCTGCCTCTTTAATAACTTCATATGCATTCGCATGAGTACCCATATGATCCGAATCAACAACTACGCTCCCCAGGCTTGCCTTATTCCTCGCTTTGCTTAAGACAGAATCGATTTTATTTTGAAGCTCTTTCTTTGTCTTAGTAATTTCTTTCCTCAAAGCATCAGTTTGTGAATTAAGAAGTCTTGTTGATCCACTCTCTATTTCATCAAGCATTTGATCCAGCTTGCAAAGTTGGCTGTTGGCCATTTCGCAGACACTCTGACATTGAATTGAAATTCCCTGATAGTCAATTCTCACTGCATGACTCATGATCCATTCCTCCTAATTTTTCTACTATTTCGCACCATCCTTTTATAATCCGCTCAGAATACTTGTTACTTCTCTTTACTGTTGGATGTTGAAACTCATTTCTACATTTTCTCAAATCATGCATCTCACGTAATTCAACTTCACTCAAGTATCGAGTTATGCCATCATCAGATAGCAAATCATACGTTTGCGCATTATGTGTTCCAAATAGGCGATTAAGCTCATATTGGAGTCTTATGTGCAAATCACAAATCGCATCTTTATAGCGTGATTTTTTTAACATTTGATTAATATAGTTTTTGTCAATATGGCTTGGATTCTTTAAAGCTTCCATTTCAATACCAACGATCTCTCTAATATCTGCATATCTTTCATGAAAAGCCAACAACGCATTAAATTGTTCTACTGCATACAGTTTATACTTTTCTAATTTTTTAAGAGTATCATCATATGTAGCCAGAACCTGAATAAACCTACCTGCATCAATATCTAACTCAGCCGCGTCCTCAGTAACCTCTGAAATACCAGTTAGTTCCTTCAACTCAGATAGAGCTTGTCCAAGCAAAGCACACTGCCTTCCCAACTTGCTTTGACTCGATATTGTCTCACCATTCAGCACACTTACACAATAAGTATTGAATATATTGATAACTCCTAACACACTTTCAGTATTATCATTCAAGCTTTCCATAGCTTCATATGCGATTTCATCACCCTCTGTCAGAATAAGATTTCGCGCGATTAAGCTTAAATACTCCAAATCATTCTTTTTCAAGATCTTATTTAGGCTCTCGCCTAATGAATTTTTCTCGCCAAAATTGTCAATCGTAACCTGAGCACAAAGATCATTAAGTAAATCTTGTGCCTGGCTTATTGCAATCTCACTCCACCATTTTTCTTTAGCAAACTGATTATTCAACTTAAGGAAAATATCAATCTGATCCTCGGTATTTTTCTGCTTTTTTACCAACGAGAATGTGAATTGTTCTGCGTAATCCTTACAACAGGATATTTCCGTGAGTTTTTTAATTACATTGCATCTCTTTATTGGTTCTTCGGTTTCAATACATTTAAGAAACACTCCTCTCAATACTTGAGTTGCATGTTCATCCGACATATATTGCGTGATTATTAAATTAATCTGACACTTACTTTGAAATCCTTCTAACTCCACTCCAAAATTGCCTGGAATAATTTTATAAAGCTTACCATTTTCAAAATAGCATGCATATCCTTCAATTCCACCTTGTTCAAATATCTCTAAAACTTCATTTTTATCTATCACGCACTCACTATTTTTCATTACAATGCCAGTGCTCAATGACAGCTGATTTTTAACAGCCAACATATTGAGCAATTGTGAAGGCATTGTGATTTGTTCAACATTACACACCTCTGAATAATCATATCTTGGAATCTTCGACAAAACTCCATCAGGAAAATGATACTTTTTCTTTGCCCCAATGATGTTCGATATTACATCAACTGCGTAATTTTCTTTTATATAAGAATTTCTTGCCTTATCATGCGCTGATAAATACATTTTCTCATTATCAATTTGAACTACAACAGCATCCTCAAGCTTATATGCTAAAGCTTCTGGGGTTTCATGTTCATACCCTGCGATTGCTTCACCTTTTCTAAAACCATATCTATTCATGTTTTCAGAAATAAATAATTCCACATCGTCATTGTTTAGTTGTGCTTTGCCAATACAGCTTTCGTCAATTGATGAGTTGTCATACCGAAACAACCTATAATTAGGCTTCACCAAGATATCCTTAGTAGCTAAATCATAGTATACATTTAGTTTCTTAATGCTATTGTTTCCTGTTGGAATGGTTCCTTCAGCAAATAATCTTTTACCTAGCTCCGTAACCTCAAAATCGGAAATGTAGTACATATCCAATAAACTGAGGCTAAATTCGCGGTTCGCTTTCATCGTAACGATTCTTAGGTCAATCATGTTGGCAAGCTCCCCACCAAAAATATAATGAATGTCGTACGGAACACCAAGATTCTTAAGCGTTACAACTAATTTTTCTTCAATATATTCAGATTCTCTAATTAGTTCTATTAATATATATACAATTCCAGATGCTTTTCTTACCTCCACATACGATGTGTTTGCAACATATTGAATTATTGGAAAAGACCATGCTGTTTCAAAGTTTATGAAATACTTATTTTCCATTCTTTTTCACCTCTCCAATAAAATCAGAAGCTTGCAATATCTTACCCTTTGCCTGAATAGTACGAATGATCTCCTTATATACAGGGAAAGAATTTCTATCAAGTTCCTTCCTGCCGTTTATGTCAGGCAAATCAATGCTGCTTCTACTTAAAAACTCCTGTGAGCCCACAATCACCAGCATGCATCTTGCTCTAGAAAGCGCAACATTAATTCTCTCAAATTGGTCTATAAACTCGGTGCTATATCTGTCTCCTCTCGGATTTCTGACCATTGATACAAGAATGATATCTCTTTCATCCCCTTGAAAATCATCAACGGTATTAATTATGAGTCTTTCCTCCCTTCTGGAAGACACATTTGGATACTTCATTCCTTTTATATTGTTCTTTATATGACGAGCCTGATCACGATAGGTGCAAATAACACCTATGCTCTTTCTTTCATCCTTCTTAGCATCTTTTCTGATTTCGCCGGACTCTATCATGTTTCCATACTGATCATTGATCAGCTTGAGCAATTTGCTTATAACATCTGCTTCCTGTTTATTTATTTTTGAAGAAGATTCACTATCTAAAGACGACTCATACTCTGTACAGTTTACAAAGTATATATGATTGTGCGGCTCAATCAGAGTGATTCCATTGGATTTAATCAATAAATTATGCTGTTTAAGATCATTTTGGTTACTCAGCCCTACAGTCAATCCTTTTCCATTAGCACTATAGAAATGATTAAAGACATCCATAATATTACTATGACAACGATACTGCTTATCAAGCATGATTCGATAAGAATCAGGAACTTTTTCAAAAAGTTCTTTGAAGAAACAAGTTTCATACAACTTCTGATAGTGTTGATTCAAATCATAGTCAATTATTTCTGGATTAAGTCCCTCGAAATCGCCCTTTCTCATATGTTTCAAATCATATAAAGGTGGCAACTGCCGATGATCTCCAACTAAAATAACTGTCTTACCGTATAGCACCGGAATTAACAAGTCAAGGAACGACGATTTACTAACTTCATCAATAATCACAACATCTATCCCAACATTTCTTACATTAATATTTCCAAGTTTATACTCTCTTAAAGACTGCATTGAAGACTCGCTATAATATTCTCTACTTGTACAAGTCATTCCAAAAACATTAGCTTTGTCGAATAATTTCTTTGTATAGCTAACTCTATCCTCTTCGAGTATTTCTTTATCATCAAGATAGTTTCGGATGACTTTATACATCGGAATTTTTGATTTGTTTTCCTTTTCTAAAGCATCTTGATTCTTTTCGATGTCACGCCAACGCCTATTGATGATTTCTATTGCGGTCGCTAAATCATCTGCTGGATACTCATCATAAATATCAAAGTCCACAAAAAACTCAACGATCGCTGTTCTAAGTTCCAGTTGTTTCTTTCTATAATCCAAATATGAATCATTTTCATTTAGCTGTTCAATCCTCAATACTTTATTATTCTTATTAATCTTTATTCCCGAAATTTCATCATCAACAACAGCTTTTCTCTTGGTAAGTTTGTCTACCAAGTCATTAATTTCCATTTTCTTTTCAAAAATATGCTTATCCATTTTTGATTTTATTTCAACTAGCTCCTGCAGAACATTGTCTCTTTGTACACTACCAGAAAGCTTATCTGCTGAAATAAGCGTGGCAATCGTAAGAGTTGAATAGTCTATGTCGCTTTCTGCATCCTTTGCATTTTTCAATGATATAAGTTGTTTTCTTAATCGTTCATACTCCTCTTCCTTGCCTTCAAATATCTCGTCAGTATCAGGGTCTCTCAACGCGTTAATTTTTGAGCGTATACTTGATTTTTCTTGTTCAACACTCATTGAAGCACTATTGTCTTCAATTGTCTTAAACTCATTCCTCACTTGATCCAAATCAAGACGATAGATTCGACTAACCTTTTCTGCGTCAACATCAATGATAATATTATATTGTGAAATAAGCTCATAAAAATACTTACCTACTTCAAACAACACATCTCCCTTATCGATTTCTTCTTCAAATTTACCTTGATCCAAGTATGAAATCAGAATCTCATACTGCTCCTTCTCATCTTCCAATGGTCTTTTTGAATTCCGTTTAATCTCTACCTCATGATCAAGAACAGTAACTTCTCTCTGAAGATTTTCTTTCTCTATTTGTACAGCACGGCAACTCTTTTCCAATTCTAACAACTGATTATGTCTGAATCTCAATTCACTCATATTCTCACTGAAATTGTTCTTCATCTCTGTGAAATTCTCATATTGCTGAATTCGTTTATCCAATCGACTGGAAATGCTTAGATAAAGATTATCTACCAATTTCTCAGGGCTGTACTCAGTTTCCTTATTTGACATTGACGGGACGAGTCTTAAAGGACGAATCTCAGGTATTTTGGGCAATCTCTCAAATACATTGTCTATTGCTTTATGCGTCTCACTTGATACAAGAACCTTTTTCCCCTGTTTTACAAACTGTGCAGTTATTTCGGCTATCACCTCAGTCTTTCCTGTTCCAGGAGGTCCCTGTAATAAAAATATACTGTTGCTTGCAAGTGCTCTTCTAACAGCTTCCTTTTGACTATCGTTTAGCCTGTTTCCAAACCATTCAATCTCGGTAGAATTAGTCTCAGACCTTCCAAGTGTTTCAGGCACAAAAAAGTATGAAGCAAGAAATGGATTCTTTACATATCCATGATAGAAAGCGTAGATTGCCTTCTCCTGTCTCTCAATCTTTTTCTTTTCAGCTCTATTGTCATAGATTAAAAACTTGTACTTCATGCTCGAATCTTTACTATCAACATCTTCAGCCTTAAAATAAATATAGAAATGTCTTTGAGTCAATTTTTGATTCTTTTTATCAATTTCTTTTGCTTTATCCTTATCTATTTGTTCCTTACATGCTTTCTTTTCCTCTTCAATTACAGATGCCAGCTGAGCCTTGAGGAGTCTCTCTTTTTCATGGCATAATGCCTCAAGATCTTTGGATTTTTGCAATCTTTGGCTCTTCTCAAAATCCATCTTAAGTTTTTCATTTCTATCGAAGTACCATTGTGAAAGAGGGATATTAGCAATCTCATCCTCTTCTGACAAAATCAGTTTATCCATTTCATGAAGAAATTGCTGTTTAACCTCTTCTATGTCATTATTCTTCTTTTTGTTATTTTTTTTCAGTTGCAACTTTTGTTTGTCGTACTTCGCTTTAATTTCTTTTACTCTTGCAGAATACCTTTTTGCAATATTCTTATCTGTATTATTCTCAACATCCGCTGCATAATTGTGATCCAATGACGCAAAATACTCATCAATTATTTTCTGCATTTGATCTTCAAGACGCTTATCTTCATTTTTTCTGTATTCAGATATTACTTCCTTAATGATGCCTCTGTACTTCTCTTCTACAAAAGAATTATTTCTGCTTAGCTTCTCCTCAAAAAAACTAATAATATCATCACAATTTGGCGCTATGTCAATTGCTTCAAAAGCAACTCGATCACCTAAATACAAAAAAAATTCATTATTTCCGACGGACACATTATTACACGGATTGTTTTGTGATAGCGCGACTTGTGTTCTACTAAATCTCCTTAACTCTCTTTCATAATTGCTTATCTTCTTATCTCTTGCCAAGGATTTATTTATCTCAGCAAGATTTTTGCTTATTTCAACCTTAATCAATGGAAATACTGCGGAGCCTTCTGTATCTTCGTCTAAAAGGACATAATCCTTCTGAATAAAATTCTTGTTCCCATCAAGCAAATGATTAACGTAAGTTTCTTCATTCTTTCTATATTCAGTTCTGCTAATAGAATAGGCATTTATGTAACAAACATTATTAATGTGTTCATTTCGCTGCGATTGAACATCTAAAAAATACTTTCTAAAATCGACATACTTTTTCCATTCTTCAAAAACAGCTATAGCTTTCTCTGGATTATCAATTGGATATACATTTTTGCACAATAATAAAACCGTATCTCTTGTAAGAAATGGCTTATACAAATCTCTACTATCCAGACCATAGTCAGGAAGATTTCTGTCATTTTTCGTAATAGCGCACGCTGCTGCACTCTCTATTCTTAATTCTCCAAACTTTTCAACATTCTCATCTATAAGATCTAAACCCTTAACAACAAAAGAAATGATGTTGTTTTTAAAAACAAGATCACCTACAAGTACAACATCTAGCTCCTTTGGTAAAACCGATGATACAATTCCACTCTTCTCGGGTCGAATTACCATGTTGTATATACATTCAAAAGTTTGGCCATATTGTGAGAATGTTTCTATAGCCCTCTCAAAACTGGGCAAAGACACGTAATATGCACTTTTTATTAACGGAAAACACAGACTAACAAACTTACTTAAATCAGTAATGTCATTTTTTCCGTGAAGTACCAATTTACGTCGTACTTTTTCAAATTGGTCCTCAAGAGGTTCAAGGTAGACATCATTTCTATTTCTACTTCCCGACTTTAAATACTGTGTAAAATCTATGTACAAATATTCAACACCACTTTTTTGGCTTTGGCGGTCAAATTCTCTTTGAGAATATTCAATATCATTTCGAATTTCTCGTTTTTCAAAATTGGCGTTCTCATAATCATCCCATAAAGAATCCGCATCCTGCTGAACTCCTTCTGATTCAAATATTTCATCTGCCGATGAGACATTATCATTATGATAATCCTCATCATCGTCATCATCAACTGAATTATCATAGTTTGGTGTATATGATGATGTATCATCATTAATACTATTTATTAAAGCTGCAATACCTGCGCCTACTATTCCAACACCTACTACTCCAACACCTACTACTCCTGCAATAATTTTTGCTATATTTTTCTCATCTGCCATATCTTTTTCTCCTTGATAATAAATTATAACGTTCACGCTTACAGCTTCATTAAATCAAGTATATCAAACCGTATGTACTATATAACGGACACTGAACAACCATCTCCCAAATCTCATTTGGTAATGCGACCAATAGTAATTCTCTAACTTGTCCTATTTATATCAATCCAATAACGTTGCTGCCCCGACGAAGTCTTTTCTATCGGAACAACCCCTATGTCATGAGTCTTTATATAATTGAGAAACAAGGTACCAAGGAGCAATCTATCACTGCGTGAAATCCTGTTCCATTCATATCCCTTAAACAAATCACGCACCAGGAATATTTCACCATAATTCACATTGGGTACTTCAGATTTCGCTTCTTCTAACAATTCATTCACAGTTGGCATGTTCTTACCTCCCACATGGATAACAATATCAACAACATTGTTATGTCAATTGTACCCCTATGAGAAGATTTTAACAAGATGATTCAACCAAATATTTGGAAATTATCCCATTTACAGCATCCTAAATTCTATAATGCTCCCATGTAGTGAGACACAGAATCGGAAAATCTAAGTTATACTGGAAGCATGAAAACACGAAACTGATATTGTCAATATCATTCCATTTTCCATCTGACTATTGAAAATATAACAAGCTCATTAGTTCTAAATCTCAAGTCAAGTGATCTGATTTCAATCAGCCAGTTACAAAAGAAACCTGCTACTACAGGTGAGAGTAGCCATCAGCTATAATTTTCTTGAAAATTCTATAGTTACTGCCACGTTTTCACGATGATTGAGTAGGCAGCACGCACGTACGTCTTTTGCGTCTAGTTGTTCAAGAGAACTGATCAACGGCATTTTTACAATCTTGCCCCGTCTGAAAAAACATCTCCAATGAGAAACCGCAACAAATAAGACTTTTGCGACTCTGCCTGCGAGGGTTTTATATAATGAAAATTAATAGCAAAACCCCTGTATATGATTTATTTGTACAAGGGGAAAATTACACTAAATAATCAATCCAATCAGTTTATTTAACAAAATTAATGATGATATCAATTAAAACAAGTACTAATATACCTCCAGAAAACATAAATAGCCTGCTCAACTTCTTCTCTGTCTGTTCGAATTTTTTCGAAATCAATTCATTAAATTGAATAAATTTCATGTCAAACTGAGTTCCTATCACTCTTTCAATATTTACATTACCGTCTCTAATGCTGACTTCGATATCTGATTTTATTCTTTCTAGCTTTGATGAAAGCAATTTCTCCAGTTCTTGATATGACTCTCTATTTTCTTTTCTTACATCAAAAAATTTTTTATTATATGAAGCATCTAGCTTTTCTATATTTTCTATAATATTTTTGTTAAGCTGAGCATTCTCTGCTCTAAGTGCTTCTATTTCTTTTTCTAAGTTCTCTTTTAGAGTGTTGTTAAAATCCATAAGCTTCCCTTGAAAGTCTCTATAATTTAATAAAGTGCTTTCTAACTGCTTTTTAATACTAAATATTTCTTCATTGTTCTTTTTGTATAAGTCTGCATTATAAATGATCTGCTTATTTGTATTTTCTATTTTAGCGTACATATCATTTACTGACTTTAACTTTCCCACTTCCGATTCAAATTCTTTTATAGTTTCATCTAATTCATATGCATCCATTAAAATAGCCTCCCTGATACCTTCTTTATTTTGTTAATAGATTGTTTTAATACTTGGATCAAGCTATAATTATCTTTTACATTCTCATAAATATCTACTGTTTTATTAGGGAATTCATTTATTAATGCTTCACTTAAAAACTCTTTATTACTATCTTTCATATATCCGCTCAGTTTAAATATTTGTGTTAAGATTTCCTGCCTTTCAGAGGATTCATATTCCTTTAATGACTTAATCGCCATCTCAAATCTTATTCTACCATCATCTTTTTCATAATCATCAGTTAGAAGATGTAATATACCACTTATGAAATTTAATCCAGTATTATATCTAAAGCTTTCAAGGAATCTACGCAACGCTGCTTTATTTTCACTTAACTTTTCGGCACTAACCATCTTACCGTTCTCATCGAAAAATGCAGTGAACCAATACTTATATTCCCGAGGATTTTCAACGAGATAATCAAAAATAAATGACTCGTCGCTGAACCTGAAATACGACTACATGAACTTTTTAAGGGCTTCTGGGCTATTATAATTCACCTTGCATTGATTATATACTGTACTTATAGACTGCCTCCTATGGTATGCAATATTTTCATACTGCCATATTAACAATATCTTTATTGCCTTTTCTATTATGGATAAGCTATTGTCAGTATAAATTTTATAATACTCTAGTTCAATTCCCTTATCATCCTTCTTCTTATTTAAATCAAATTCTTTATGGTATTTTCTAATATAGCTTATAAGTTCTTCCACGATTGACTTATCATTATAATCCTTAAAAAAAACTTTTATCTTAGCGTTTCTTTCGCTCCAATCCTGTATTACCCAATCATCAGTAATCCCAATTAAACTTAGCTTGTATATAGCTGTTTCTAAATCTTGTTTGCTAAGGCCAACTCGATTACCCAATGCCAGCTGACTAGCCTTTGGTTTTGCGTATGTTTTATAGAATGATAAAATCCCTTTAAATTCTTCCTCGGTATCTTTTACGCTGGCTAACCAAAGGAACATATTATCCATAGCGTCTCTTCCTTCAAATTTAATCTCTTTCTGAGCTTCTTTGATATCTAAGACACTACTCTTTACACCAAATAATTTATCAAAATACTTTTCAGCTATATATTCTTCAGAAAAAAGGATATAGCATTTTGCAGGTTTTTTATCACGACCTGCTCTTCCTCCTTCTTGATACAGTGACTCTACTGATCCAGGGATTCCATGATGAATGGTATATCTCACATTGCTTTTATCTATCCCCATGCCAAATGCTTTAGTTGCAACTAATAAAGGAAATTTATTGTCCTGAAAGTCACCTTGAACCTTATCTTTGTAATTATTAAAGTCAGCTTCTTTCATTATAGGCATATTTTTATTATGTGGACATGAACCGGAGTACCATTTGGCATCAACTTTAAATTCATTAGTCAAATGGTTTGCTAACATGTAACAGCCGGAGGTACCTTTATTAACAAACCTTGTAAATATCAAACCAGACTTTGTATCCTCTCCATTTAACTCAAAAATCTTTTCCTGCTCATTCAAAGTCCTTAAGAGCTTCACAAGTTCTTCATCTTTCTGCTTCGAATTAGAACCATTGTCTTTTATCACCTTAAAAGTTAGTTCAGGCCTTGTAAATGAAGGCAAAGTCTTTACATTTTCTTTGTTTATTTCAAATTCTATTAATATGTCTTTTAAAACATTTATTGATGCTGTTGCCGTCAAAGCCAGTATCTGTGCTTTTTTACAGTACTTCCTTATAGTCTTTGCAAGATTTAGATAAGACGTTCTGAAATCATGTCCCCACTCACTTAGGCAATGAACTTCATCGATAACAGCCATTCCGATTACATGTTTATCGTTTACATTTTGAAGTTGCTGTCTAAAAGCTTCTGTTTGAAACCTCTCAGGAGAAATCCATACAAACTGATATTTACCGCTTGCAAATTCGATTTGAATCTTTTCTTTTTCCCCAGCTTCTTGATTACTGTTTATATAATTTGAATTGGTTATATACCTCTTGTCTAAATTATCTCTTTGATCTTTCATCAATGACTTAATAGGAGTAACAATAAAGTTAATACAAGGTTGCAATAAGGCTACATACTGATAAATTAATGATTTGCCCCCTCCGGTTGGTAACAATCCAACAGTGTCTTCCCCCTTGAGGGCATTTGTTATAACTGAAAGTTGCCCTGGATTAAAAGTATCAAATCCAAAAATATTCTTTAAGACAAACTCTAATGCTGAAGTATCTGAATTTTCACCATCACTAATGATGTTATATTTTATAGGTTTATAGGTGCTCACTGTGAAATAATTATATCTGTCAAAATAATCTGTTCGCACATAAATTCTATTTTCCTCGCCATCAACCTCATTTTCATCTGTCCATCTTTTTAATAAACTAAAATCTATATTAATGAAGTCTTTATGAAACTTTGATTTATTTGCATCATAAATTTTTAATGCTACCTTAGGCTGTTTAAAATTCAATTTGTGCAACTTTGATAAATGCTTTATCCACAAAAACAAATCTTCTAAAGCTAATTTTTCAAATTCCTTTATATCTCTTTCTACAACACTTATCTTCCATTCTTTATCATCAAGGCTCAATTTACCTTTTTCCAATAGAGCTAAAATAAGTATTTGAAACCTAATAATCGCGGTGGACTTTAAGATTATGTCATATTTTTGTAAATCTATTTTTTGATTAACAAATGCTTTTTTATAATCATATAAAACGCCGCTAAACTTTCTTAAATGTTCCTCAATCTCTTTCATTTTTCCTTTTAATATATTTGTTTCTTTTCTAATATCTTGAGTATCTATTCTTATAGTTTTTATTCCATACTTCTGAAGATACTCAACTCTCTCATTATCATTTAGCCTATTCAAATCATTAAGCTTATGCGGCTGCCCATCAACTTCAATTACGAGTTTGGCTTGAGGTAGGTAGAAATCAACTTGTTGTTTTGCAAAGTCCTGATTAGGCTCTAAAGTAATTTCATCAAATGTTACCTCAGGTAAAATAAGCTGCTGAATAAATTGATATTCGGAAAGATACTTAGGAATAATATCTTCAAAGAAAGTAATAGCGGGATAGTCGTTATTTAAATCATCACCCTTTATGGTATTAAGCCATATAGGAGTATCTCTTGATATTAAAGTATACGCCTCTTCAAACTCAGGAGTTTTATGTATAGCTCCTAGTTTTTCTTGAAGATAGGCTGATAGTAATGTTGGACATCCACGCATTAAAATATTTTTCATTATACATATTATCGGAAAGTACGGATTACTTATATTTTTATCACCCTTATTATTTTGAATAACAAAGTTATGATTTGTATACGCATAATTCGCACTATACTTTTCAACATTTTTCGATGCATACAAATACATATCTTTAGACCTATTACTTAATTTTATCATTGAAGTTGATTTATATTTTTCAACTTCCTCTAACTTTGGAGTATTTGATTCTTTTGGCATTTTTTCTTTTGGCACAGTTACTGACCTTTGAATTTGAATATTTACACTATGTTTTTTTATAATACTCTCAGCTGCTAATCTGTTATATTCCTTGTCATCATTTTGGAAAACAAACTCTATCTTTTTTAATGCTATAGCATTTAAATCAAACGTACCTAGAGCTTTCAAGGAATATTGACGTACTTGTGGGGCGCAGTTATTTAAATTATCTAATAATGAAGGAACTAGCTTTATTGCTTCTGCCTTATATTTTTTACATATTTTTTGTGTAGCCGATGCAGCAAGTCTTCTTTCATTAACAGTGCCACTATCAAGAAATCTTTTTATATAATCAATAGCTTCCTTGTCTCCAGTCTCTCCTAATTCATAAGGTGTTAATTTTTCATAGTTCTTTTGTGTCATGTTCAACCCCCACAAAAATTCATTATTTCTTCCCCTGTAACAATGCATTTAATGTACACGCTTATCAAGCTCACAGTTCAGAAATTTTAGTTATGAGCTCCTTTCTTGAATTAGGCTGCATCTGATGCTTTGTAAAGCACGACCCACAGGGCAACCTAGTTTAAGCAGTTCAGTCCGCTTCTGCGTACACCAAAGACACTTGCAGTTATGCAACAACAGTAATATCACACAACAAAAAAACACAAACTCTGTTCTTTGATTTATAAATATAAAAAGATGTTCTGGCTAGTAAACTAACATTAGCTCTCACTATTTTTTAATAAAATTTTAACATATTTTGTAACTAATTTCCACACTATTCGTCACATTGTTAATTTTTCATCGTTCTACATTGACTATCGCTCCCGACTTAAATTGCAATCTAAACCTCCCCTCATACACCATAAAATTCTCAATCATCCGTCTAACTAGCTGCTTATGGTATTCTTCAACTACTCTAATCTAGTATCAATACTGTATACAAAAATAAAGCTGAAGCTAGAATTTCTTCCAGCCCCAGGCTCTGCCTTTAGTAATCAGTCCTTATTCCTTCCCCTTCCCCTTCCCCTTCACCAACTCCGCCTCAAATTCCAATCCATCCTCAAACACAACCACCACATGCTTGGCATCCTTGACCAGCACCCTTTCCACCAATGCCTTGAACAACTCATCATCAAACTCCTGCAAAGGCTCATTATTCCCACCGATGGTATTTTTGATATAATTCAATTTTTCCTGCATCCTATTCTGATTTAAATTCGCATCCCTTAAAGCTTCCTTTTTCTCAGCCAAAACATCCAGCTCCCCCGTAATCCTTAGATACTCCTTATTATAAAAAACATCATCAATCTGATGTCTTATTTTCAACTGTACCAATTCGCTCAAGTCACTTTCAAACGTGGCAATCTCAGTTGTCAACTTGTCCATATCACCAGTAACCGAGGCCTTCCCTATAACCTTCTCCACGTTATTATAAAAACTTCGAAAAAAAGAGCCCTTATCCTTGACCATATCATTGTATAGTCGGATAAAGGCTTCCTTTAAATCCACATCTTTAATTGCTTTACTTGGACATTTTATCACCGTTATTGACAAGGTGGCATGGCCAAGGAATGGCGTTCTGTCCAGTTTGAGAACCCGGAGCAGTATATGACTGACCTCCTGAAACTTGAACTGAAAGAGCGTGAAGCGAACCGTATTAATCGCATGGTGAAGACCGCTGGATTCCGTGTTTTAAAAACATTGGATGAATTCATATGGAATCCTGCTATCGAGCTACCGGGTGGCTTGACTCGAGAATATATAGAGGAACTCCAGTTCATTACTCCCAAAGAAAATCTCATCTTCATGGGCACTGTTGGTACTGGAAAAACACATCTTGCAACGGCGATTGCCCTGAAAGCCTGCCAAGAAGGACGAAAAGTCCGCTTCTACACGGCGGCATCCCTTGCCAATATCCTCTTGGCGAAGAATAACAAAGGTACGCTAAACAACTACCTTAGCACTCTGAAAAAGGTAGAACTCATTGTGATTGACGAGGTTGGCTTTGTGCCGCTACACAAAGACGCTGCGGAATTGCTTTTCCAGGTAATCTCCGACTGCTATGAGCGCAAGAGCCTCATTATTACTTCCAATCTGGAGTTCTCCCAGTGGAACACAGTCTTTGGGGACAACCGCCTGACCGCTGCTTTAGTTGACAGGCTTATCCACCATTCCCACATTGTTATCTTTTCCGGCTAAAGCTACCGACTCGCACAGTCCATGCGGCGACAACGCTCACGTTGAAAAAGGGCTTGCAAAAGGGCTCCACTTGTTAGCGCACCTAAGGGTGAGCGTTGGGGCTCCTATGCAGATACTATACAACTAAATTAGGTGCTGAGGGGTGCTCACCTTTTTGACGCCCTTTTGCTCACATTTCTACTTGACGAACACAGTATGGGTTTATTCACATTTATCGCTTTCAAAGTTCTCAAAGTATCTTTTCCTCTTGCATTTGCAAATTCTTTGACTGCATTGTACGGATTCCCATGTGATGCTATTATTACGGAATCAACTTCTAAATCACTAGGAGAAACAGATGAAGAAGTGGACTACTTAATGAGCAAAATGTTCCCATCTATGATCGTCGGTGGATTTACTTCCGTTACAATTACATCTGTATTTGTGGCAGGTGCTTTTGCATTGATGATCCCGTAGTTTTTGTAATTTTATTTTATGAGGAAGGAAGAACTGAAAAAATGCAAGAATTTTACTGGTACAAGGTTTTAGCTTAAAGGAAACCGCTCTTAAACTAAAACGGTCACCATCCATGCTGAGCAGTAAATTTAAGCAAAATACATATAAAAATGGTGATTAATCTGCTCATCACACTTTATATATAAAAACGTCAATAGCTCAAAAAATTAAATTTAACAACCTCCAGTACGCCTACTATCAGGAGGGCTACGACCAGCAGTTAACCTACTGAAGCAAAATCCATAAAATAAAAAAACGCACCGAACCGTAATGGTCCGATGCGTTTTGCACAATATTCCTAATTTTAAAATTGAGCCAAAAAAACACCATAACTCTCCTATGAGTTACGGTGTTTTCTTCAATGAACATATTTATTTTTACACGCCAATGCGTAACAATACTAAATGGTACTTTTGAGTAACCCCCATTTAGTATGAATGTTGAAATTATGGTTTAAGTGCAATTTATTTATCATAGGCACTCCTATCATTCTCTATAAACTTAGCTTTAATCTACACCTAAAGCTTTAAATACTACCTCTTGAGGCGTGCTATAAAAAATAATATTAAACGATCCCATCAATTCAGCAGGAACTGTTCCCATATCAACAGCCGAAGTTATTGGCAACAAGATTTTCTTAACTCCAGTATCAAGGCAAACTTGAAGTACATTTGCTAATTCTTCCACTTTTAATATTGTTCCACTAATACTAATATCACCCAAAATAGCAAGGCTTGATAGTGTTGGTTTGTTTAACGCAGCAGAACAAATAGCAATTACTGTTGGAAGTGTTAGGTATTTGGTCATTCCAATACCTTGCATATCTCCATAGTTTATTATGTAATCTTTGGTTGTTGTACTGATAGAATTGCTAATAGCTCCTGCATTTGCTTTCAAATAATTAAGTGCAGTATTGGTAGCTTCTTTCGCCTCTCTATCAGTTCCAAGTCCTGTGCGTTCAAACTTACCATTTCCGGGTAGCACTTGTGTTTCAAGACGATATACACCTACCATGCCATTTTTACCTCTTGACACAGTGTACACATTACCAGGATTACACATACCCTCTGGTATTAGTTTACAGCCACCTTGCTCTGGTACTGATACATATCGTTCTTCAAAACTATCTAGGTCAATGTAAGAGAAATTGGTGTCATAAAACTCCATTCCACCTATTTTCTTTAATTGCTCTTTTACTCTCCTACGCATTTCTAATGCTATAATCAAAATCTCTTCCAAATCTTCTTTTGCGAACTCACCATTTGGATAAATGAGCTTCAAGAGTCCACCTACCATTTTTCTAACAGCAATGGTATCTCTTTGATTTAAGTTTTTACCCAGTCTAAAATATTTATCTATGGCATCTCCATATTGCTCTTTGCGAAGCTCACGTACAAATTCTGCTAAATAATCGGTGATAAAGCCATAATCATTTGTGAAGTGTTCTGGTCGAAATTTAGGAACTTCCCAACCGGGGATATAGCAGTGCATACGATCCAAGAAAGCAGTATCAGTCCCCATTTCTGGAGGGAAAGGTTCAAACAAACTTGATGTTTTTAATAATACATCTACACTTTTATTGATGTTACCTACAAATACCATAGAAGCACTTGCAGCCTTTTCTTCTTTTCCTCGTGCAAATGATCCAGAAGCCATGTAATCTTTCATGATTTGTATGCCATCTTTGTCTTTAAAACTAATACCAGCCACTTCATCGAAAGCAACACAATCCCATAAGCCTACTAGACCGATTGTTTTTCTACCCATGTTATAAAACAAGTTAGCAACTGTTGTTTGTCCACCAGATACCAAAATACTATTGGGTGAAATTTCTTTATAAAGATGTGATTTACCTGTGCTTCTTGGACCTAACTCACAAATGTTAAAATTATTTTCAACAAGAGGTATCATTCGAAGTAATAACAACCATTTTTCTCGATAAGTTAGTTCATCAGCCTCCATACCTATCGAGCGAAGCAATACATCAATCCATTCATCTTTTGTAAATGCTTTTCTGCCTTGCTTCAGTTCGTCTATATCAACATAAGGCATTTGAATTGGTGTAATTTTACGAACTTGTATTGGTGTTCCGTTTTTCTTTTCTTCCTCAATAAACTCATAATCTAACTGTACAATGCACCAAATACCACCACAAAGAAGTCGGTCGTATTTGCTAGGATATTCTTCTCCGATAGGGATACCTTTTAAGCCTAGATTAGAAAACTCAGCCTCATAACTATCTTTTCTTATATTCAAATTGACTGTAAGTTTATCAATTACAGTATAACTTCCTTTTTGCCTTAACATTGATATGATTTTTTGCGCTTCATCCGGACGAACAAAGTTATCAGCCAAAATCTTTTTTACATTTACAACACCTGCTTCGATAACTGTTTCATCATCAGAGCTACAATACTGTCCAAGCAAAAATTCAAGTACATAAACTGGTACATTTGCCCCTTCTTTAATTTTCTTTGTAAGATCTTTGCGAACGATTCTTCCATCAAAATTTTCTCGAAGTTTCACACGCAAATCTTCACGAGTAGTTGACTGTTCTTGTTCTAAACTCACTTTGTTCCCTCCTAATCGAAGAAGTTAAATTCTTCTACTGCAAAAGCAATATCTATATTAAATTCTTCACGCTGTGGCAAATGTAGACCACTTTCTTCTGCAATCGTCAAATAATATGTTTCCGTTTTACTGTATTTCAACGATTTCAGACTAAAGCTACAACGGAAAGTTCTATCCTGTCCATTTTCGCTTGTTTTATCAGCAATAATCTTTTGTGTATCGCTTATTTGAGTTCCATTAGAATCTACAAAGTACAGCAAATAGGTTGCAGGTTCACGATTATCACTCACAGCTTCTTTTTGATAAAAGCTAAGTGAGAAAATCATATTGCTAATCTTCTTGCTAGAAGAAAGAAGATTTAATGTTACTGGCTGTGTATCATATTTTTGCTTGTTGCGTAAATACTCTTTTGCGTTATTTCTAAGTGGACGATATTCTATAACAGGAATCACCATTTCTTGTAAACTTGTTCCACCATGTACAAAGTTAAGTCCACCACCATTCATTTTAATACGAATACTCTCTCTAGGTGTATACCCCTCAAATTCTTCATTCATAAATTTAACAGGCATCAGATAATCTGGTGTTGCTCCTTTGTCAAGTATTGCAAATCTTCTTCCATATTCAATATCTTTATTCTTAAAGCTAGACTTATCTACCTTATCATTTTCTTGTAAAGGACTATAAGTATATAAGAACCCATGATCTGCTGTAATCATAATTTTAGTTCCACTAAAGTCATTTACAATAACACGAATTAAGTTCTTGATTTCGCTAATCGCTTCTTCACAAGCAGGGAATACTGCTGTATCAGAAGTATGGCTTGCCTCATCAATCGTATCGTGGTAAATGTATACTACTTCCTTACCTTTGACAATTTCATTACGTTCTGCACGTTTCAATGCAATAATATCATTGTACTTCACTGCAACACTTTCAGCATTGTAGGATTTCAGTATCTTATCTCTATAATTGCTTTCGGTTAAACCACCATCAATTAGGACAGCAAGTTTGTCATTACGCACCTGTGCGGTAAGCTCTTTATGTGGTAATAGGGCAGCCATACCAAACTTTGTTATAGTTGGAAATATACCCTGTCTATTTTGAAGTTCCACCTTAGCTTGTGTTTCTCTTTTTAGTTGTTCGCTTAGGGTAGCAGCTACTTCATAACGAAGTGCGTCCGAAACAATCACAAACACACGAGTGTCAGAACGCCTAACCTTATCATCATAAAAATCTTGTTGTTTTGCAATTTCATATACAAACCCTTTAGACTGGAGTTCTTCCTCAGAAACACTAGACCAGTTTTCACCTAATTTCCCTAAGAACCAATTTGTATATAGACCCTCTACCACCTCGGTAACGTGTTTTAATAAATCATCAAGCTCTGGAGTAGATTCTTTTAAGCTTTTTGTAAAAGCAAGATGATATAAGCGGTAGTAGGTATCCATTTTATAATATTTTTCAGTGTATAGCTTCCAAACTTCTTTTGCTTCTACCTCATGGAAACTTGCAGAATATTCTTTATAAAAGCTCTGCATATTTGCAACCTGTAAAATGGCATCAAAATAGAAGCTAACTGTATCGCTCCAAACCATCGCTCTACGTTTTTCTACCATAGCCTCAATAGTAGATGTTGCAATAAGATGGTTATTAATATCAGTCATTAGCTTAATTAAAATACTTTCATTTATACAAGGGAAGCACTCTGTATCAGCAAGTTCTGTTATAGAGTGCTTTTCAAAACGCTTTGCAAGTCGTGTTTCATCTTCAACAGTTCTGGCAATCTCATATAAAATATGTTTTTCATCATTATGTAACCAATCAGAGATAAAGTCATAACAATAAGATTGATGTGGTATGGAAATAAAGGCATCTAAACCTACTAAAAACTCGGAACGCAAAGTTCTGGTGGTCGCTGTAAGTAGAATATGTGTAGCAAGTCTGCCTATGTCCAATTCTTCTTCATGATAGCCTGTTGCTTGTCCTATCATAGCACCAAAGGCTTTATCTGCACCATAGTTTATAAAATCAGCATAGATAGTATTTTCATCTGTGTTCAAACCATTAGAAAGCACTGAACGCAGGATTCCATTTGGGTGTGTATCAGTTAAATTACAAATAGCAGCCATAATACCTAAATGAAGTCCAGTTGGTGTTGTTATCGCCTTTTTATCTATGATAGCCGCAAGTTTTTTTCTACGATCCTTAGCATTAAAGAATTTTCTATATTCTTTTACGCATTTACGCATTGCAGGTACCCCCGGAAGTTTCATTTCATCTATGTAACTCGAAATCAAATCAGCTCTAAATTCTTCACTATGTAGTTCAACATTTAAAAGCCAGTTATCATCATCTGCTACTGAAAAGGGACGATACACAAGGAAATTACTCGCTGTATCATCAACTGTAATCAGCTTTTTGACTGCAAAAGTATCACTTCCTGTTAGGCATACTACTTTTGCATTTGCAAGTTCCATACCCTCTATTTTATCTTCAAACTCGCCATCATCGTCAAACCAAAAGATAATACGACGATTATAAAAATCTTTTACAGGTTCAGCGAAGCGTCTGCTTAAATCTTCTATTATTTTATCTAATTCCATAGGCACTCCTTTAGCTGATTAATTTATATTGCTTTGCTATTTCGTCATTTATTACTTTTACATCAATGTTCCATATCTTCATTTGAGGGAGTAGCTGTTTTTGAAGTGCATCTTGAACGTCTGACAGCCACTCTTTTTTATGTCCATTTATAACAAGATAGAATTTTATTTTATAACTATTAAAGTCTATTAAATCTACAAAATCTAAAATCTCCTTATTTTCATCTATGGTGCATTTTAAATTAGCACTAAGAAGCAAATTAAGTGCGTTGTTTAGTTTGTTATAAATTTCTACTATATATGGACTAGGATATTCTACGGTTTCTATCTTATTTGCTTTGTTTATCTCCACAGGTATTTGTAATTGCCTTGGTGAGCTTGATTTTGCTTCTATGAAGATTAGTTTTTTATTCTGCTTCAAGATAAATTCAGCCATTTGGACATTATCTTTTATATCTCCATATAACATTGACTTTTCAATCTGGCAAACATCATTTTCATCAAAGGGGCCGAAGTTCATACCTGATTCTGGTATTGTTATCATTCTTCAAACTCCTTTTTCATCTCTACATTGTATAGATTAATGTTATCCTCTCTCAAAGCATTGTTGGATAAAAGTGTAAATTTAGTTTCTGTTTCACACTTCACACCATCATCAGTTTTATAAAGTGAATGATAACGCACATTATCACTATCTTCTGATAAAACTTCGATATATTTTGCAAAGCTATAGTTGTGAGTTGCCAAGAAGATTTGCACACCATTTCTTGATAATTCAAGCAGTATTCCTGTAACATCTTTGTATAACGATGGATTGATATTGGATTCTGGTTCGTCCCAGAAAAGCACAGAACCTTTTGTGATACTCTCGCTCATAATTAATTGCCATAAAATAGCAATCTTTTTAATGCCTTCGGCTTCAACTGAAAACTCAATTTTTTTACCATTTGTTTTTTCTATAAAGAAAGTATCATTTTCTACAACAACTTTACCATCAATTAGTTTTTCAAGTTTTGGCAAAATAGATTTGCCTATTTCTGGGATTTTCTTTAGGTTTGGCAATAGGGATTTACTTATAATATCATAATATGTTTTATCAAAAGGCATATCAAATTTATCATATAATGATAAAAATCCTTTAGAATGAGTTAAAATATCTTTTGCCGGAATAAATACCAAACTTTCAATAGCTTTAGGCTTTTGGGGTACGTTTAGTTTTGTTAATTCTTCATTACCGTAACTAACTCCTTTTTTTAATTTTATATCCAGATCAGAGAAATAATTATTTATTCCATTTTCATATCTCTTGTCTGTATCATAAAATCCATATTCTAATTTATATTTTTCTGATACATTTCTTCTTAATCTTTTATCATCATCGACCCCAAAATATGCTTGTGGAGAAAACCATCTCCCATTAAAATTAGCATATAGCATTTTCATCAAATGTGTCTTACCCGTTCCATTTTCACCGATAATCACATTAATTCCACTTGCAAAATCTATATCAATGCTTTCAAAAACTGTGAAGTTTTTTATTTTGACATTTTTAATACTCATAAATTCGCTCCTTACTTAATTTTAGTTAGAACATCGCCAAATATAGCATGATTATTTTTGACACCATCATCAAGATCTATTCTAATCATTTGGTCTGCTAGGTGGTGTATTTTTTCTTCAAAGATTCTGATTTCTGTTTCTTGATCTTTCAGTGCTGTAAGCTGTTTATTTAACTTTACTCTTTCGCTTGTGCTTGCGTCTGCAATTCTGCGTTCTAGGTCGGCGATAGCTGTTCTATATCTGCCTTGTTGCTCATGAACATAGTCAGTACGCACACGAGCCATTGTGTCCTGCTCATATCTGTGCATATAGATAAGTGCTTTAAATCCATTCTTTTTGCCACTGTCTATCTGCCAATAAATTGGTCGTTTTTGATATATCTTGCAATGGTCAGCATAGAAACTATTCAAGAAATAAGCTCTAATCACATCACGAGAAGTTCCTTTACCACCCAAAGCACTTGCAATAAAGTCTAGGTTTTGTTCCAAAGTATCAACACCATATACCACTTTTACAAACTCTATAAATCTGCCTACAATGTCATCTTCAAAGTATTCATCATCACAGATAGGGATAACATTGTCCTTATCTGGAATAAAACTTGTGTATTTAAAGCTGTCAAATTCTCCACCAGCAAAAGCAAGACCATCTACATCAAGTGAATATCTACCAAACATACAACCTACTGCATAGCTGATAAAGGATTTTATATCGGTGTGTCGATCAGCAATCCATAACTTAATGTCCTTATCTTCTACTTCTGGAGTAAGTTCATCTTGCAAACCATAAATGTCGATAAAGATTCTGTTTAGTTCTTTTTCGTTTGCTTTTAGTTGTTCGAATCTGTTTGAACATTCATTTTTCCAATTTTCAAAATGCCATGCAATATCACCAAACTTCTCAATATGAGAAACAGCAAATTGTGAATTGACTTGCTCTAATTTCGCAACACTGGAAGGTACGATAGGGTGTCGGATAAAATCCCACGAAGTTTCAAAGCTATCCCAGTCTATTTTTGAGTGTGCTATACTTTCTTTTGATAGTGGGATAATTTCCCCTATATGTGTATTCAATTCGCTACAAAGAGGGATTCTTTTTAAATCTCCAACCTGTGTCGTTGTTGTTGGATTTAGTGCTTCAATATACAATGGTGTTACTTTGGAATTCATAACTGAAATCATTTTATACAAATTATCAACTTCATCAGAAAAACCACAAGAGCCTTTAACATCGAACATGAATCCACCTGCACAATATCTACCCGCGAATGTTGTTCCAGAAATATCAGACCATGTGATACAAGGTTTTAAATATAAATGAGTCATGGTCGTTTTGGCTCGATTAAATGAAGTTGACTTACTCCAATTTACAACATATTCATTATTACCATACCATTTTCGTTGCTCTCCACCTTTATTATAAGGAATCCATTTAGTAATCATTAAATCAACTTCAGAAATATCCTTATTGTTGAATGCAATAGACGTATGATAAAGCTCATACCATTTTCTAAGATACTCTTCGTTATTCCCTGTAGTCATTCCAGAAACGACTTCTCCTAAAGAACCTATATTTTCTGAGTTAGTAAACCAGTATGCGGCTGCTTCACTAACCCAATAAGCAATTGGATTTCCGGGAATATTTACAAAGTTTTGTTCTGTTGACTGATAAAGGTTTCCCTCTGCTAAAAATGCTTTTTCTTTACTGTCTTGGCTGTTAAAATCTACAAGTCTTTTATAAGTTCCTTTATAGCCTTTAGTATCGCTTTTTTTCATAACCCAAGAAGTAGTTTGAACAACTTCACCACCGATTTCTTCAAAAGCTCTTGCACCCAAATGAGCCATGTTGATTATATCTGTGTGTAATAGTTTTGCCCTTAGTTTTTCATAGCTAGACAAGAACATCCATGAGTGCATTGTTACCATTGCAACATAAGCATCTTTATTTGATAGCTGTAAACATCTTTCAATGAACACAGCAAATAAATCAGACTTGCTATCTGGATATTTTTTCTTTACAAATCCGCCTAATGTAGCATTTAGATCTCCACTACCTTTATAGGGAGGATTTGTTACAACTACATCATACTTCTGATTTAACAATCTTCTAAAGTTCCAAGTATTTAGTTTTATATCATAATCAAGGTCAAATAGAGTTAATACCTCTGGAAGTTTTGGTTGTTCTTCCAGTTCATTTACTTCTACTAGAGAGCCATATTCTTCGCCCTCGGCGTAACCTATTGGACAATATACTTGTGGCTCTATTTTTCTTGTTAAAAATCTTCTATCGTAGCTTCTCGCTTTCATCATAAGAGCGAAATATGATAATTGATATGCTCTTTCATCTAAATCAAGTCCATACAAATTGTTTTTTAAAATACTTGCCACTGCATCTCTACTTGAATAACCTTGACTTTCATAAATTTGCACTAAAATATCAAACGCATATACTAAAATATGCCCACTACCCATACAAGGGTCTATTATTTTAATTTCTTCTAGGTTAATCGGTTTTTTTCTGATTTCATCAAGTTTTGATTGAACTTCTTCTGTCTGCTGTGCTTCATCAAGATAGTATTTCCAATTCGATTTCAATTCTTCATTAGGATTTCTTTCAATCCAAAGTCTACCTAAAGAATTTTCAACCATGTATCGAACTATCCAGTCTGGTGTAAAAAGCTGTGTTGCAGCAGGGATTTGCTCTTTACTAATTTTGGCTTTCTGCTTATCTACAATAGATTTAGGCTCGGTATTATAAAACTGATATAACCAACCTAAAATCTGTACTGCATCTTTAAAATCTTCTTCTGGAATAATCGCTATCATCTGCTCTATGGCAGAACCCTCACGCAAGATATTATCCGGGAACAAAAGCTCGGTATAATCATCTATTTTAGGGAACATCTTAGGCAACACACTATGTAGGGCATTACATTGTGTAATGATTAAGTATTTATATAGTTCATCTGTTTTGTTTTGCTCTTTAAGGTCTAGCACTTTTTCAAGGTTTAGTCCCTCTAGCTCCATGTGAATAGCTTCATCAAGAATTTGAGGTTTAAAATTGTTTTCATCATCAGTAAAAACACGCACCTTGCTTGGCAGATACCCATTCACTTCCATAAAACGAAGTGCGATAAAGCGATTAAACCACGTGTAGGCAGCTTCTTCCATTGCGTGTGCAAAACCTTTATCTTTTACTATGTTAATCAGTGCTGTACGCTGCTTCTTTTCTGTGGCTGTTAGAACTCTGTCACCGATTGTTTCAATATTGTCTACAAGCTCGGCATTTGCTCGAATTTCATATTCTTCGGCTTTGGTAGAAACTCTTTTAATAAGTTCTTCTCTCGCCCATATTGCATATTTTTTAATGGCATTTTTGTCCATGTTTTCCTCCTAATTATGTGGTGTAATAATTGATTCCATCAACTTTTCCGCTGAACTTATCATCTACTACTATACCTACACTATGTCTTGCTCTAGTAAGTGCAACATATAGTTTAGCTCGGGTAGGGAAAGCCAAATCAGTTTCATTGTTTTGTATCCAATCTAGCATCTTTTTAGTCGGATATATAAGCGTTCTATCAAATGTTAGCCCTTTAGAAACCCCAAAGTTCATTGACTGATAATTGTCATTAACTTTGACAGAAATTTTATCACGCAATTGCAAAGGTTTATAGACCTCTAAGTAACTGTTAACATCGGTCCTTTTTACAAAAAACACTCCATCATGTTGGGTAGATTCTTTTTCTTCCCATTCACAGCCATCATACTCTCTAAAAACCTTATTGGCATATATACATATTTCTTTTCTATTTCTATATGTCTTGTTTAGGCTATCTTTGTCAATAACAACTTTCAACCTCTTACACTCGTTTTTAATGAAATCTTCGATTTTTCCATCTTTATATTTTGTGTATTTTTTATCATAGTGTGTTAAATATGTTACTTGGCGAGGATCCCCAACCATTGTAACCTGAATACTTGATTTGAAGAAAAGTTTTATAATCTCTAAATCATATCCTGCCATATCTTGCACTTCATCTATAAAGATATATGGATAAATTTTGCTTAACCTTGATATTACATACCCCTCTGAAAGTTCGTTTACTTTAAGAACGAATTTAGCTAATTTGTCGGAGTAAATTTGCTTATTTCCATTAAAGTAATGTTTTTCTACATCTTCTTCCTTATAATATACCGGGCCATTTCTGCCAATATATTTAAGAGCAGATTGCTTATTTACTAATTGTAATCCTACTACATCACCATCATATAGACAGCTTTGATATGGTTTAACCCCATGTTGAATCAAAAAGGAAAACCATGTTTGGATTACAATGTTTGATGGTATTATTCCGTACTTTTTAATAAATTTTTTTCTTATTTCAGCTTCATTTGCTTCTGTAAATGTTGTAATCAATACCCGTTTATCGGTTATTTTTGCCGTTTCATTCACAATGTAAGTTGTTTTACCAGAACCAGCAGCCGCTATTATCAACTTATCACTCATCAGCAATTGCCTCCAGTATATAGCTAGGAATTACTATCGCCTTGTCGGTATCAAATATTTTCAATGCACACTCAGTTTTATTATTTTTCATATATTTGTGCATTTCATCATCACTGTTATATGATGTATCAAATATCTCGTTGAGCAGTTTCAAATTGTTGCATTTCAAAAGTTTAGGTTCTAACGTATTGTAGTTAAAGTTTTTGTCACCAATTTTAAGTGTTCCAGAATCAACTTCTGTATCATAACAGATTTTAATATTAGATTTTTTGTTATCCCCTAAATAACCATCATATTTCTTCTCCAATACCTTAATATCAAAGTCCGTGTCTGTTACCACAGAAACATTGATGTTTAATTTCTCAGCAATTTCTAAAAACCTTAAAAAGGAAGTTCCAACTGAAATAACGTCTACTCCATCGTGAATAGGGAGCTTTCCATCATGTGCCATCATATATGCCTTTTGCACTACTAGCTCGTCAGAATCACCCTCTACTAATATTGATTTTTTGCTTAACACTAAGCGTAAAGTATCGTATCCTGCGATTTTTTTAAAAAAACTAGCAGAGGGTAATTCATCAAACTTTATTATTTCATGATTATTTAAAAGCATTAAATGCTCTAAACCTAATTTATTAGCAACAAAACTATTATGTGTAGAAATAATAATTTGCTTGTCCTCGTACTTACTTTCAATCGCATTAATCAGTTGACTAAGTTTTGAATATGAAAGATGGCTCTCTGGTTCTTCTAACAAGATTATTTGAGCACTTTGTGAGCGCTTATGAGTTAGAGCTAATTCAGTTTTAACAATGCATTGTGAGCCTTTACCAATGTACCCAAAAGGAATATCATTAAGTTGTGTAACCAAACTATTTTCCCAAGCACTTTTTGTTCCTAAATCTACCGATAACGACACCTTACCATCTATAATAGAAGATTCTTTTTGTATCCTCTCATTTATGGAAACAATAGATTCATCATCTATAAATCGTTCCTTCATGTTTCTGTGCGCCTGTGCAACGGAGGTTATTTCTTCTGGTGTTAGCAAATCCTTGACAATTCTTGAAATGTAAACATCAGATCCATTTTGAAATTTATGATTAGATGAATCAATCATTGCAGATTTTAAAGGAATACTTCGCACCGTTATAACTGTGCGTGCAAAAGTCGTCCAACTGACATCGTAGTATTCTATAGGTAAACTTTGCATAGATTTCTTTTTAATCAAATTATGATATTCATCATCAAACTTTGAGTTGTAGCTAATTTCAAATTTCAAACCCTCTATGCCATTTATACCATCTGAATTAGAATTACCCTCAAAAGTAGGGTCGATAGTTCCATCAAAGAAAACCTCTATAATAACAGATGGAGGGGAGATAGACTTACCAGAGTTTACAGATTTGATATATTCCGAAACAATTTCATCATTAAATATATATTGTGTTAGTTCATTTCTAATATTTCTTCCACCATATAGAGATGTCAATGCCATATGTATAGCTTCCAATATTGTAGATTTTCCAGAATCATTATTGCCAACTAAAATATTAAGCTTTTTGTTTAACTTAAATTCAAATGTATTTTTAAAGCACTTAAAATTAGTGATTTTAATTTTACTTATAGCCATAACTTTTCCTTTCTACTGTGGTGATTTCTCCTCTAATTCAGCAAATTTAGCAATCATCGTTGGATTGCCTTTTGTAAGTTTCTTTATGCTTAAATCTTGTGCTTTATTATTAGCAGTGTTCAAATGTTTTTCCGATAAAGTTAAATTCTCTCGCATTTTTGTAAGTAATTTAATTGTATCGTCAATGTTCTTAATTGCATCTGAAAAACGCTCACTTGCCCACATTACATTTTTACCAAAGCTATCTTTAAACGCTATCATTTGGTTCTCGAAATTGGCAATATCAATGTTTTGATTTTGAATTTCTGCTAATTGTTCTTTATACTGTGCAGAGTTTTTGGCTGCATTTCTCAATAATGTTATCATTGGTATAAAGAATTGAGGACGGATAACATACATCTTTGGATACTTATGGGAAACATCAACAATACCATTATTATAATAATCATTATCTTTTTCCAACAATGAAACTAATACAGCATATTCGCATTTTTTCTCATTTCTATCCTTGTCTAATTCTTTAAAGAAATCTTCGTTTTTCTTTTTAGTAGCTGTTTCATCGGCTTCATTTTTCATCTCAAACATGATTGAAATTAGTTCTGTGCCATTATCTGTAAAATCTTTAAAGATAAAGTCACCTTTACTACCGCTTCTAGAGTCATTATCTTTTTCAAAATACGCAGTAGGAAAGCCTACATGACGAACTTGATTAAAGGAAAGCTCACAATGCTGTTCTAATGTTTCCCCTATCATTTTAGTAGATTGTTTTGCTTTCAAATCTTTATAGAAATTAATTTGCTCATCTTTTTCTAAAAGTTTATCTTTGTAGCTATCTTCAAGCACTTTAATTTTCAATTCATGAGCCGAAACAAGATTTTCACTTTGGAATTGTAGCGATGAAATTTCTTTATCTTTTTCTGATAAAGTAGCCTGTCCCTTTAATTGTTCTGCACTTACTGCTAATTCTTTTTGATACTCAGCTTGATTAAGTTTATTCGTCAACTTATCTATCTCTTTATTTAATTCGGAGATATTTTTTTCTAAAGTGACTTGTGCATTGGCTCGCTCAATTTCTAGTTCGCTATTTTTTTCTTTTTCAGAAGAAGATAGTAATGCCTTTAGTCTTTCAATTTCTTGGTTAGACTCAGACAGACTTTTCTCTAGCTCTATTTTGGCATTTGCTTCTGCCAACTCTAATTCATTCGCCTTTTCTTTTTGAGATGAAGAAACCAATGCCTTTAATCTTTCGATTTCTTGGTTAGACTCCGACAGGCTTTTCTCTAGCTCTACTTTAGCATTTGCTTCTGCTACTTCCAATTCACTCGACTTCTCTTTTAGAGTAGCTTCCAATAATGTCTTTAATCTTTGGATTTCTTGGTCGGAATCAGCTTTTGTTTTCTCTAAATTTCGCTGTGATTTTTCGTTTTCTAACTCGATTTCTTTTTCTTTCGCTTGATTTAAAAGGTCAATCCTTTGATTTAATTCTTTTTGAAACTCTGCATCACGTACTTGTCCTACAATGGCTATATATCCAGATTCATCTACCGTAAATATTTCATTACAATTTGGGCATTTAATCTCATTCATCTCATTATCCCCCTATCAAAATTTAATCGTCGTTAGGATACTTTTAATTCAACTGTATTCCATCACAGTTTTTAAGTAATTCCTTTAATCTATCCCTCATGCTTTCTACATAAGCGTCCACATCTTGCTCGTTTTCTAATCGTTTAGATGGGAATACTACCTGTCTATTAAATGCCCTAATAACTTGTTTTGGTGCAGATGTGCCTGTTGTGACAGGGGTAGGTACTGGTTTAGGTGCAGGAGGTTTTTGTAAAAACTCAATCTTGTTACAAACATCATCTTTATACGTAAGCATCGGAGGTACCAGACCATCTAAAAGTGCAAGACTTGTAAGTTCTGCAATTCTTGCTTTCTTTTCTGCGTAGAAGCTATCAGCTTTTGTCATCACAGTTTTTACAGCTTCTATATTCATATTTCCTTGATGAGTAGCTTCCATGCACTGACGTACAATTTCAAGTAGTTCTTCTCGCTTGACTGAAAGCAATCTTTCATGGCCTTCTCTTACTGTTTGCATGAGTGTATTTAGCTCTGGTATTTTATTATAGCTAAACTTTGAACTATTTATAACAGTCAGTAAGCGAATTTGATTGAGAGCCTTATTTGCTTCTTCCTCCCTTGATAGGTAATCAAGTTCATTTTTAAGGTCATTCTCCATCTTTACTGCCAAATCAAATATTGTGACTTGATTTTTAAAGAAACTCTCCACATTTTGCATATCGTCTTTATTATCAAACAAATCATCTTGCTTTTTAAGGATTATATCAATTAGTGAAATATTATCTTTTTGCTGTGTTAATACTTCTTCTGTCAAAGAAACACCGTGTTTGACAAGAGAATGATCCGGATAGTTTTTACCTACATATCTTTTATTCAGGGTTTCATAGTGTTCTTTTTGTTCTGTGAACTTACGAACTACAAAAGAGATAAGACTATCTTCATCTTCTGGAATATCCATTACATCAAAATATTCTCTCAAAAATTCTTTAATAGACTTCATTTTAGAAACAGAAATCAACTCACGTTTCGCAATAGATACTTTTCCAATTTCACTTTTTTTACGAAGCATATCTGGAAGTTTTTTATCATCTGGTTGAATGGTTGTACCTGCATACTTGATTGTAACTTTTTGCTCGTATACTAATCTAGCAGCCACTACTGCAATATCTATTTCTTTCCAACCATAAGGAATTGCTTGGTATCTACTTTGAATATCAGCCATAGAGGTAGGTAGCTTACGAATAGCTTGCATTTCTAAGTATTCTTCCATCTTAGCAGCAGCATCTCTATTATCTTCAAATCCTACCATTACACCATTATCAGCACTTCCATTTAAAGTAGCGATAATATCTGCATCTGTGTCAGCATTTTTTGTTATTAAGGCTAATTCGCTGTAAACATGAGCCACTAGGTATTCCAATCCTTGGTTAATCTTGGACTTTGCATCGCCACCTTTAATCTCTATCTTTTCTCCATCTGCGTAAAAGACAGCTTCCTCAATAGCCTTTCTTAATTGCTCAGTTGCTTTCACTTCATAAATGGTAGCTTCATCTTGTTGGTCTTTGATAATATCTTGAACTGATTTTGCAAGCTGTGCAACATTCTTCTGCTTGATGTATTTACGAATTTTCATTGCACTTTCAATAGACTCATAGTATTCATTATCAGCAAGTACAACAAATGCACTTCCTTTTGATTCTGCAGATAAACGAAGCTCTGATTTCTCAGTCGGATCCATTGCAACAGTCATAAAACGAAGTTTCATGCCACCTGTGAATGCACCAACGGTAACGCTATCTACCATGCGATCAAAAGCAAAGTCATATTTTCCATAACGGAATTTAGGAGTATTATAAATGTCTGCAAATATTGTATTTGCAATTTTTTCAATAATAGTTGATGTATCTACATGAGTATCCTTAATTTCTCTTTGAATGTCTTGTTCTTCATCTGTAAGGAAATTATAAATATCTCCTGTTCTAGCAATATAGTTTTGGCTAATAAGTCGTGACAGTGAGTTTTTAACAGACTCTCGAAGTGTAATTTTATCTACACGTATATCATCAGCCATCAAGATAACAATATTATCAATATTTGATTTAATATCATCAATGTAACGGAGCAAATAAAGAAGTTTTAAAACATTAATATCTTGTTCTTCTATTCCATATCCATCAGCAGCAGCCTTTTCGCATCGTTCCATTACTCTACGGATAGACCCATCTAAGAAACTATGTACTGTATCATAGAAACAGAAGAAAGGCACAAGTGCGTATTCATCACGTTCTTGTAATTTTTGGGCAGCTTCTTGGAAACCAGAAAGCATAGAACGTTCACCACCAGAAAGGTGTTTGCCTGCATTACCATGTTTACGAATTTCGGCAAATACCTTTTGCATAATGATAAATTGGTATGGTACAAATGGGAAATTGACTGCAAACTCACTCGCTCCTGTATATCCTTTGATGTCAAGGATAGAATCTGTAAAGCTAAACAAATTGCGTAGTACAGAATCATTTTGACCATATAGTGTTTCTAAGTTTTGTTTCGCTTCTAGAGTCTTCGCCAAAATACGTTTTTGAATTACTTCATCTACGGAAGAAGATGATAAAGAAAGTCTTGTTTTAAATCTAGCTTGAATACGAGAAAATTCATCAGAACGCACTTTAATGATCTGGTCGATTGCTTCTTGTCCAGTACACATAACCCAAACTTTGCCACCACAATCTGTACCGATTTTTTCGGTAAGCGATTGTAGGTTTAGTAGCATATCTGTATCCGTTCCAACGTATTGACCAACCTCGTCAATCATAAATAACAGTCTGAAGTTCTTTGGTTTACTGCTGACATAAGCGTTAATGTCAGTAACAAGCTGTGCAATACTAATATCCACACCACTTTTATCAGCAAACCATGCTTTGGCATCATCTTCACTCATATCAAGGACTTCCATAAGTGTTGGAATAATAAATTTGCCATTAAAAGCAAATGCACGACGCATTTCTAACCAAGATTTACCTTTCTTTTCTTCGAAAATACCTCTAAAATCTTCCGTTTTGCCACTTTGCTCAATGTAATATTCAAGCATAGCTACTTTTAAATTTTCGCCATAAAAACCTAAGTGGTTATAGAACATTTTTGCAAATACACGCAAAACAGCAGTTTTATCTTTATTGATAGAACCCTCAATATCAATATTAAACAGAATTGTTTCTGTCTTACCTTTTGTTGCATTATCAATCATCATAAAGGTAGCAGGATCATCTGAAAATTTTTCTCTAAAATATTCTACTGTCTTTTTCCCACTTATTTCATTGTTAGCAAGAATATAGGAAAGCATTTTTAAGAAGTGTGACTTACCACTTCCAAAGAACCCAGAAATCCATACACCAATATCATCTGTTGGTTCTGCAATGGCTTCTTCGTAATAATTAAAAAAAGAAATAAAATGTTTTTTTAGTTCCTTCGTAATGACATATTCTTTTACTTCACGTTCTGTACTGTCGTCTATTTGGTCAACCTTGATAACACCGTTAATTTTTCGGTTAATATCATCAGCGAACATTGATTGTATTTTCATAGCTTCCTCTCCTTCAAATGATGTTAAAAGCTCTATAATAATCATTGGGCTTTAATCTATTAAATAATTTTAGTGTGTATCCTGTAAATTCACCAGGATACATTACCAGTATTGGAATATCCGAAAAATGAGGTTGTAGTGCCTCTAAAAGAGAATGAACCCTCATAAATGGAAAGACTTCACCTACACCTGTAATAAACAACACATCACCTTTTTGATGTGGCTGATATTGCATTTTTGAAATAAATTCTTCTTCTCCAATAGTAGAGTGTAGTTGTTCTAATAGATATTCTTTTCCATCAGCTTCTTCCATATCTGGAATGGCCTCTAAAATATCAATTTCCTCACAAGCATTTAGGAATATTTTATATAAATCACACTCAATCACTCTGCAATTTAATGATGGATCAGTGGTGATTTGAGAATTAAAACGCTTAACAATCATTTCATCTTCTGGAGCATAACAAAATATTCTAATATTCACTTCATTGCTAAGACCTTTACCTTCAAGAAATTCTTCCTGTTTAATAAGCTCTCTAACTTTATCTAATCGCTCTTTAATGTCACTCATCACATCTTCTCCTAACCGAAACAGTTAAATGCTGGTAAAACTATTTCATCATTGTTACTTCTAATTGCATTTTCTAATGCCCTACATATCAAAACAGGGTTTAATGTTTCCGATTTAGCATTATCCAAATACTCATTTTCAATAAGCACTTTCCTTAATACCGATTTTATTTTCTCGATAGTGCTACTCGACCAACTTGCCACTGCATCATCTTGCTCCTGTAATCTCATAAAAAATACATTTAAATCTTTTTTGCTAAAACTAAAATCTTGTACTCGGTATTTTTCTGCAATCACTGTTAACATGAAATCCCACACTAATCTACTTTGTTTCATCATTGCATAAAGGCAAATCTGTTTAGAAACATCTACTGGTTGATTTGCAATAGCACTTACCAAATCGGCGTCATTCATGCTATTCAGTCTTTTTACACACCCAACAGCAATCGTTTTTAATGACTTTTCAGTTGGATATTGAAATAGGTTTTCTTCAATAATTTGATTTATTGCTTCTTCATCACTCAAACCATCATTAAGTAATTTTGCAGTAATCCTCATTTCATAAAAAAGAAACTGCTCTCTTGTTAAACTACCACTTCCGTTGTAAGGAGATGATATATTGTTTCTCATATAATCCTCCTTGTAAAATAATATCTGTTTATTATACTCTTTTTCTGTCCTTTTAATTGGACTCATCAATTATCTCCATAATATCATCAAAGCTACAATTAAGAGCATTGCAAATCTTCATTAATGTATCTGTATTTACGTTTTCTCCACGTGTAAGTTTTCCTACTGTATAATTACTTATATCAGCAAGTTTCTCTAAGTCTTTTTTCTTCAAATCTTTGTCAATTAACATCTTCCAAAGTTTCTTATATGTTATGGCCATACCATCTAATCCTTTCTGGTCAGAAAATCCAATATTCTATTATATATTATACACCATTTTTTGTAATTACTCACCATTAAATAAAGATATCTCTTTATTTTTATAAAATATATTATATTAACCATTGATATTTTTCTGAAACATTTATGCTACCTTCTAAAAAGAATACGAATCATATATTTTTTTCATTTCAACAACCTAAAAATGAATAAGATTTACTTGGTAATCATCACTTACTGATTATCTTGGCAAGCAATGCCTGCCAGTACACACTGGCAGGCGCTTGTTGGGGAAGTATCCCCAATCCCCACTAAAACACAATCAGTCTCTGTTGTATTTTTAATACTCTCATTTTGAGAGTAGCAGCACCTTGCTTCGCTTGCGGTTTATAAGGACTGCACAGCTTTTTTCTTTTGCTGTTGTTCCTCTTTTTCATCAAGCTCAAGGAGCTGTTCAACATTGGCTTTCGCATTCAAAATTTCCTGCATTTCTTTTTTCAAAGAATTATATTTAGAGTATGCCTTTTTCTTCTCGGTAAAGAGAGTAGCATACTCTCTTTTTAAGTCTGCCATCTTTGGGAGCTTGCTTAAACCCAGCTCTTTAAAATGATTTTTAGCGGCCTGGTGGAGCAGAATTTCAGTGATATTTTCTTCTTTGAATTTAGAAGAATATCCGGATTTATTATAATCCTCATAAACAGCCTTTGTTTTTGCAAAGTCGATAATATTTTTCTGCAAAATAGATATTTCTGCCATCTGTTTTTCAGCAGATTTTAAGCTGTCGGAAAGGAGGGAAAACTCGTTTATTATGCCTTCGGCTTTTGCCCTTAAATCTTCATAATTAAGCAAGTTGTTTTCGGTTAGATAGTTCATCGTTTTGGCAAGCTGTTTTAGGTTGAAAGTCTTTGCCCAACGCTCATATCCGGCGCCTTTTTTCTGACTGATTTTAGACTGCAACTCAATGACAAAATTAACTTTTTTATCGTTATATTCTCGAACTCTTTTTTGTGGCTTATGCTCCTTTTTACCCTCGATAACTTCACTTAAATTATTCTCTTGATAACTTTTTCCAAGTGACCGTAAACGGATAAATTTCCTTTGTCCAGCACCCTTAAAGGCGAGATTTTTTCCTGTCTTAATTTCAAAGCCTTTAGACTTCATTTTGCTAAAAAACTCATCTAAGTTTTCCGGTTTTTCCACTAAGACTTCATCAATGGCAAGCCGCAATTTATCAGAGAAATTAAGTGGCTTTTCCCCCTCTAGCCAACTGCCATAATCTTTTGATTTCCCCTTTGGATTTTCTACAATAGACAGACCATTTTGCAAGCAAAGTAAGTCATTTATTTTTTGAATCGCTTTGGTAGAGTTCCAAAAGTTTCTAAACTTTTTCTTGCAGTTTAGATTAGTAGAGTTCCAAATGATGTGGTGGAGTAGGGAAGCACCGCCTTGCCGTATTGCTACGGTAGGTTTGTGCCACCCTCTCCGGGAACCGTACGTACCCCTCTCGGAGTATACGGCTCTGTTATCGCTAGTTCAGTAAAACTCACTGTTTGTGTATTACTTTACGGTGGCAATCTCTGCATACCACCAGTGTTTTTCTGCGTTTAGCAATCATTGCGACTTCCCATGCCTCTTTGCCTTTTAGGTTCTTAACTTTACTGACATGGTGGATTTCGTAATGGTCACTCTCTGTAGTTCCGCATAATTCACAGCATTTCGCTTTCAACCTGTTTTCAAGAGTGTTGCGAGAATATCCATAGAGGACTGCCGCATTGCTGACAATATCTGATAAATTTTTTGTATCTTTGCAGTCTGTATATTTTGCAAAGCAACATCGTTTCTTTCCTTGTTTGGTTTCATACGGTATACCCCATTTGCCCTTATTATCATTGGAATTGCATCTAAATTTCTCAACAATTTTGGACATTTGGCATTTATGCTTTGAGGCTAAAGTTTTCAAGCAACTGTACTCCATGAGGTATGCAAAATATTGTAACTTGTTAAAATTGCTTGCCATACCATAATAATTACATATTCCTCTAAGCTCCGCATTGTAGGTGGAAATGATTTCTAAGTCTGTCAGGTTGGTTAAATATTTTCTGTGAACAGGGAACAACGCTCCCCCGTCCTTTTGTATCGCTATCCCTTTTGAGAACAAGAATTTTTGGATTTTATCGTTAAGTGGAACAGGCAATTCAACGCTACCATTCATAGTGCGCATTTTCACTTTTCCATTACCACCACGTTTTATTGTGCCACTTCTTCGTATGCGCACATCATATCCTAAAAATCTTGCATTTTCGCTGCTGTGAGTAATGAGCGTTTTTTCTTCGCTGAGTTCCATTTTCAGCGTGTGACCGATAAACTCGGTAAGTTTGCTCTTAATCAACTGGCAGTCCTGGCAGCTTCCTTTTACGGCAATCAAAAAATCATCTGCGTACCGTATATATTTAATTTTTTTATCTGTTTGCGAGGTGCAGGGAATAGACATTAATTGTTTGCGTTTTGGTTTGTATTCCTCAAGCAAACGCTCCCGTTCTTTGCCCTCTGACATTTTGATACCGTGTGAAAGTCGCTTAATTTCGTTATGCCGTTCTCGATATTCGGGTGTAATCTTTTCTACGTTAGGCGTGTCAAATTCGGATTTTAGCTTCATTACAAACTTGTCCAGTTCATGCAAATAGATGTTGGCTAACAGCGGAGAGATAATTCCGCCCTGCGGTGTTCCGCTGTATGTTCTATGATATTGCCAATTCTCTATATACCCAGCTTTCAAAAACTTGTAAATCAGCTTGATAATTCGAGCATCTTTGACTTTGTTGCTTAGCAAACCCACGAGTATCGAATGGTCTATATTGTCAAAGCAGCCTTTTATGTCGCCCTCAATAAACCATTTTGTGCCGTTAAACTCATATCTTATTGCCTTTAATGCTGTGTGACAGCTCTTCTTTGGTCTGAATCCATGAGATACGTTCAAAAATATTGGTTCATACACCGATTCAAGCACCATGCGAAGCACTTCTTGTACAATTTTATCCGTAAATGTCGGTATTCCTAACGGACGATTCTTTTTGCTGTCACTTTTCTTTGGAATATGGGTTCGCCTTACAGGTGTTGGCTGATATGTTTCATCTGCCAACGATTTAATAATATTGCTGATTTTTGAGTCGCTGAAGCCGTCAGCCGTATCATCATTAACGCCTTTTGTCGCCGCACCATCATTTGCATATAGATTTTTGTATGCGACGAAGTAGATGTCGGGTCTTAAAAGATAACGATACAGTTTGGTGAAAATTTCGTCTTTGTTTGTAAGTGAGTTTTCGCTGATTCTTGCTAAAATTTCCGTTGTTGGTTTCATGTGAGGTTTTCCTCCCTAATCAACTTTTAATTTTAGTACACAATAACTGCGTCCCTTCGCCATGTAGACGGCGTTACCGTCCTCGGACTACTATGAACGCTCCGTACCCATGCAGGATTTTCAGGCTCTACAGCCATAGCCGATTTTCATTCCCTTTTTGATGGCGTCCCTGTTTAGGGTATCCCCAGTTAGCAATAAGTCTTGGTAATTTCGGATTATCGGTGTCGCTTTCGTTTCGTTACCATAGGTTCTCCTACAGGTTGCACGGAATTATTGATAACAGACAAGCCCACAACCATGACTTGTCTTTTCCGTACCAGAGGTTACAAGCACTTTCCTCTATCCACACATAACGGAAACTGGAAACTTGCGTTCAGTAAACCCAACTTATACCTTATGTCCGATTAACATTGCGGTTCAGTCGCACCAAGTTGCCTTTAGGTGACTTACCGCTTTCCTGCCGTGCTTTGTTCCCGTATCAGCTTTCGCCTTTCGGTTAGGCAGGTTGTTTCCCGTGTTATCTTACGGGGCAGTACCTTATACTGCTTTACTTATTGCCCTATCTGGGCGCACATTATGAATATGGGACTTATCTATATGGGTAGCCACAATAAATGCGTGGTTACCCTTTGTTACTTTTTCTGCTAATTGGTAGCCAATTTGATTAGCAAGCTGCGGAGAGATTTCCCCTGGCTTAAAAGACTGCCTAAGCTGATAAGCGATTACATCATTCTTTTGTATTCTGCCTGTTTTTTGTAGGTAAATTTGCTTGGATAAGAGAAACTGACTATCCACTAAATCAGCATCACACATAAAGCTACTGACTAATTCTCCGCTATGAGTTTTGTCGGGGTTTTTAGCATAATCGGTTCTATCTGTAAGGCACTGGGCAAGGGTTTTACCCTTGTTGATGTGCATTGGAATAATTCGTGTTGTGGCGATAAAATCATCTCCTATTTTTCATCAGCAAAAAGATCATTTGTAAAGATGCGAATATCCTCTTTAATTGCCTTTATATCACCGCTCAAGACCTCAATATCATCAATAAAAATATTACCTGTTTCGTTGGCTCTTTTGGTAAGCTGATTAAGGTTGTTTCCTATGCGCGAAAGCTCCACAGTGAGCCTGTTTAATGGCTCCATATCCAGTTCTATCATGTAACCGTAAATAGCCATACGGCGAAGATATGCACCCAAATTATTGGTGCCGATTAACTCCATTTTTGCATCTATGATTTTGCGTTCCTGCTCATCAACCATAAAATGCAGCTGCATTTTTCGTGTTCTATTTGCCATAAAATCCTCCATAAAAAATAAGGCTACCTCCGAAGAAGTAGCCTATAATATGATGATTAACTTTTAAACTTGTCGTAGCTTTCTTGTAACGCAATCTACACCATTTAGAAGGAGGTTTGCCAAGCCAAACAGTCCGATTTCACTGAATACAAGGCAGAGAAGCAACAATCCTTTTGCCTGTTCCCACTGGGCAAACCCCATAGCCAAACATACAAGGGTAAATAGAAACAGTAGTGAAGAAATTGTACCAATAATTGTTCCGCTGACTACGGTTATCAATCGACAACCTAAGCTTAATACGGTTAAAATTGCGATGATGGGAAATAACAATATTTTAAATAAAGTCGTCATTTTTTCGACCTCCTTGACGTTTGCTTTTCTATTCTTATTCTACCGCTTTAGAGCATTAAAGTCAATATAGAAGCATAAATATTCAGATAAAAAAATAAAGGAATGGACTGCAAAAAACAAACCATTCCTTGTTTAATTTTGCAGTCTACATGAAGGGATAGTTATCTTACTTCATAAGACTTTTTTGGGCTTTCGGTTGTGCCGTCATTGGCTCGAATTTCTTCTTTGAAGTCCTTGAGTATCTTTAGAACAGATGGCTTGTTCTCATGTTCGGTGTCGGTATGATCTGCTTGATCTGCCTCCTTTTCTGCATTGTCAAGCTCGATATTAAGCTGTGTAAGCCGTGTCTGTTTTTCCTTATATTCCTGCTCTTTGGGAAAAGGGGTATCCACCTCAGACTGTGCTGCTGCCTGCTCGGCATTTAGGTTTTCTAAACGGTTTTTGAGGTTGTCAATGGTTTTAGGCATATTTTCAAGAGCATTGTTAATACGCACAATATTACCTGTAATATTGTGCTCCAGTTCTGCTATATGGGTGATATTGTTTTTTATCGCAATCTTAAATGTACCATTGTCAATATACAGGGTCATCGAAAACCCTCTAAACTCACCAAGGTTCACTCTATCCTCGGGGTTTAGGATAGCCTTACAAGCCTGTAAAACAGCTTCCCCTGCAGCTTTTCTTTCAGTGTATAGTTTGCCTTTAACAGCCATAGAAAAACTATCTTCAGCTATGGGGTGAGCCTGTACCACCTCGTAATCCTTGGTTAGTCCATCTATGCGTTCCACAGTCTTTTTAATCTCCTGTGGGTAGTATTTGATGAGCCTATCCTCCATATCGTATTTCTGACTTTGGTGGTTAGAACGCATTAGCTTTAGCTTTGCAACAGCAATATCGAGATCCATCTTTTCCTTAATTCTTGGGTCACCGGTGGCGAGTGCTTTAACCTCAGCATAAGAAAGCGCCGTAGCATCAATATCATCTGCACTACGAGCAGGCGATTTACTGGTGAATATCTGACCGATAAACCTTTGCTTATTTTCGATCAGGCTCCAATTGTACGCATCGAAGGTGTTCTCGGTAACATACTTGAAGATTTTAACCTCTTTATTCTCGTTACCTTGCCTTATAATTCTTCCCTCACGCTGCTCCAAATCCGCCGGACGCCACGGGCAGTCTGTGTGATGGAGTGCCACTAATTTCCGCTGAACATTGGTACCCGCACCCATTTTTTGTGTTGAACCAATCAGCACACGAACATCACCACTTCGCACCTTTGCGAAAAGCTCAGCCTTTTGTTGCTCGGTGTTGGCATCGTGAATAAACTTAATTTCTTCCGGTGGGACACCTTTTTCCATCAGCTTGTTTTTAATGTCATCATACACATTAAAAGTGCCATCATAATGGGGAGTGGAAAGATCGCAAAAGATTAGCTGCGCTCCTCTGGTATCGGTACTTTGCTCCCAAATGTCGAATACATTGTTTACACAGGTATTGATTTTACTGTTTTCATCTTCGGGAAGCATATCATTTTGTAGCCTTTGGTCAAGTGCCAGCTTTCTACCATCAGAAGTAATCCGCAGCATATTATCCACGTTAGGCTCTACCTCTTTTTTACGAACGCTATTTGCTCTATCTGCAAGGTCTTTTACCATTTCCCTTTGAAACTCGGAGGGCTTGGTTACAACGGTTGTGTGATGTGCTATGGGGACAGGTAGTTTTAGCATATCGGCAGTTTGAATATCCGCTGCACCTTTCCAAATATTAATCAGCTCAGGAAGATTGAAAAATTTTGCAAAGCGTGTCTTAGCACGAAAACCCGTGCCCTCCGGAGCAAGTTCAATAGCCGTAACCTTTTCACCAAAATTAGCTGCCCAGCTATCAAAATGGGTTAAATCAAGCCTTTGAAGGGTTCCATATTGTAAATATCTCATCATTGTGTAGAGTTCCGTCATTGAGTTGCTCACAGGGGTTCCAGTGGCAAAAACAACACCTTTACCGCCTGTCAACTCGTCCATATAACGGCACTTGGTAAACATATCTGTAGATTTTTGTGCTTCACTTTGTCCGATACCGGCAACATTACGCATTTTTGTTTGAAGGAACAAATTTTTAAAAAGGTGTCCCTCATCTACATAGAGCTTATCTACCCCCAATTCTTCAAAGGTTACTACGCTGTCCTTGCGTTCTTGCGAGGACAATTTTTCTAGCCTTGTTTCAAGACTTTTCTTCGTTTTCTCAAGCTGTTTTACGGTATAGCGTTCACCATTTTGACTTTTTGCATCCTTTATTGCAAAGAGGATTTCATCAATTTGTGTCTTTAGGATTTCCTCCTGCCTTGCTACCGATAGAGGAATTTTCTCAAATTGAGAATGCCCGATAACCACAATATCAAAATCGCCTGTGGCAATACGAGAGCAGAATTTCTTGCGGTTCGCAGGCTCAAAGTCCTTCTTTGTGGCAACAAGGACATTTGCACCAGGATATAAGGTAAGAATATCTCCACCCATCTGTTCGGTTAGATGATTGGGCACAACAAATAGAGACTTCTGTTGCAAACCAAGTCTTTTACCCTCCATGGCACTTGCCACCATGGTAAAACTTTTTCCAGCGCCAACCACATGAGCAAGGAGGGTGTTACCTCCGTAAAGGGTACGAGCTACGGCGTTACTTTGGTGTGCATTTAGCTTGATGATTGGGCTCATACCATCAAATTTAATATGCTGACCATCAAACTCACGAGGACGGATAGAGTTGTAAATTTCATTGTATTGCTTTGCTAAAACCTCTCGACGCTGTGGGTCTTTCCATATCCATTCCTTAAAGGCTTCACCGATGGCTTCCTGCTTTTGCTGTGCTAGGGTGGTTTCTTTACCATTTAGCACTCGTTTTTCCTTGCCGTCATCATCAATGACGGTATCAAACACACGGACATCACGAAGATTTAAGCTATCCTCTATAATCTGATAGGCATTTTTGCGTTTTGTGCCATAGGTGGCAATGGCACGAGGGTTTGCCCTATCCTCCATTTTCCCCTTAACACTCCACTCACTTGTATGCTTTGAATACATAACATCAATTCTGCTACTGTGCATATAGCGTGGAGTGCCTAAAATTCCAAACATAAACTGCTTATAGTATTCGGGGTCTACCCAAGTCGCACCAATACGAACATCAATCTCAGCTGCGGATAAATCTTTTGGCTGTATTTTTGTAAGCATATCTAAGTTGACTTGATACTGCGGATTATCTGAAACAGATAGCCTTGCAATGGCAAGCTTTTCACGCACATTGCCAGATAAGTATTCATCAGCTGTTTGCCAGCCAATAAGGTTATTGTCTGCATCACTTAAAGGGTCTTTGAAGATAATCCCTTTTAAGTCCTCCATGATAACAGGTATGTTATCCTCTCCGCCTAAAAGCTGTGCCATAAAACCAATATCCACACGGGCTTTTTCAGAAATACATACTGCCAGCGCTTCCGTAGGAGTATCAACAGAGGTAACCTTAACCGATTGTTTTATGGTGCGTTTGGTGAACATATCAGCTTTGGCTTTTAGATTGCCATTCTCGTCTAATTGCTCCAAAGAGCAAAGGAGAGGATAAGAAACATCATCTGCAAAGGCTTGCTTATTAGCTTTGCTGTTAATTAGTCCAAATTTCTTATTAAAATCGTCATAAAGTATGTTTAATGTTAGCTGTGCCTTTTGCAAATCATCATCAGAACACTCATTCAACTGCATTTCAATGATTTCTCTGGTTTTATCACGAATGCCAAGTAAGGCATTTACTCGCTTTTCTGCTGTATCAGATAGAGAAACAGGCCTCATTCTGCTGTTTTCTCTAAAATATAGCTTTTCATCAATAAGAACATAGCTGAAATTTCGCACATCGGGAGTAGCTTCAATAGTGGCAACTTCTTTTTCTCCATCTATGGCGATAACAGGGTCTTTTAGCAGTGCTTTATCGGGCGGTAGAATGTGGAGTATTGCTTGTTCAAGCTGTTGTGCAAGGGGGATTTCATGGTTTGGAACACAGGTGGCTTCCATTCCAAAAGGACCCGATACCATTTTCATACTGCCCATAATCATTTGAGGGTTTTCCTCAAAGTATTTATTGACTGCAATACCGTCTTCAGTTTCGCCAAGCTCTACCCAAGAAGGTAAACGCTCCGGTGCATGGTCACGCTTTTGGAGGAAAATAATATCACTGGTGACTTCCGTTCCTGCGTTGGCTTTAAAGGCTGTATTGGGCAGTCTGATAGCACCCAGTAGGTCTGCTCTCCCAGCAAGGTGTTTTCTCACTTCACTGCTTGCTTTATCAAGCGTGCCTTTAGAAGTAATAAAGGCTACCACACCACCACTTCTAACCCTATCAAGGGATTTTCCAAAAAAGTAATCATGTATCAGGAAACCCAGCTTATCATATTTTTTGTCATTGAGCTTGTAGTTACCAAAAGGCACATT
>JAQUWU010000031.1 GCA_028692715.1 Paludibacter sp.
TTAACGAGTATTGTTATAAATACAACAGAAGGTATTTTGGTGAAAGAATATTCGACAGACTTCTTATTGCATGTATTGAAAACGGTTAAATTTAATCATTGGGTGCAAAACCCGATAGTCATTTTATTCTATTATCAAATTGTATGACATGCGTGCTTGAATACCGTTTAGCTGAGTAACTTCCTGAACTTGTTTAAATAAACCATATTGCTCGCCCAACTGCATTTTCATAAATTTCGATTCTATATCCTTGCTAAAACTTTTCATCAGTTTACTTTCGAATGTTTCCTTTTCAGGGTATTCGCTGATATTGTATGTTTTCAGTTTAGCTTTTTCAACTGCCATAGCTATTGCATCACTCAAATCGCCCAGTTTATCCACCAATCCAATTTTCAAGGCATCTTCGCCGGTCCATACACGTCCTTCGGCAATGTTTTTTATTTGGTCGGTTGTCATTTTTCGACCATCAGCACACCGTTTGACAAACAATTCGTACCCACGGTTCACATAATTTTGCATCAAATTGCGTTCATCCGGAGTAAATGCACGGTCGAGCGAAATCATATCACTCATTTTATTTGTTTTTACGCCATCGAAGGTTACCCCGATTTTTTCGTGAAAGCCTTTGAAGTTTGGAATCACACCAAAAATTCCTATCGAACCGGTTATAGTATTTGGTTGTGCAATAATTTTATCGGCAATACATGATATATAGTAACCTCCCGAAGCAGCATAATCACCCATCGATACTATCAATGGTTTTTTTGTTTTCAACACCGACAATGCATGCCAAATTTGTTCTGAAGCATAAGCACTACCACCTCCTGAACTTACACGGAAAACTACTGCTTTTACAGCAGAATCTTTTGCCACTTTATTAATGGTTTCTACCATATTCCTAGCCACGATACCATCGCCTTCTTCATCAGTAATGTCTCCAATCGCATAAATCACTGCCACTTTGTTTTTATCGTATTTTGAGTCATCTTCCACATTTTTCATGGCGTTATGACTTACAAAAGTCGGTTTATAGTCTTTTTCGCTTGATTTTGCATATTTCTTTAAAATGCTATCTACCTGATCGCTATACACCAATGAATCTACCAAAGCATATTGTTGCGATTTTTCAGTTGGCTGAAACATCATCATTTCGTCAGCATATTTATTCAACGAATCTACAGGAATTTTGCGAGATGTGGAAACCTCATTTAATATCGTATTCCAGATAGAATTCATAAACACAGTAACTTGCAATTTATTGGCATCACTCATCTGAGTATTAATCAGCGGTTCTACTGCCGATTTAAAAGTACCCACTTTCACAATCTGCATTTCAATACCAAGTTTGTCCAATGTGTTTTTTATAAACATGCTTTTTGCAGCAAGACCCTTGAGTTCAACCATTCCCTGAGGATTAATCAACACCTTATCAGCCACAGACACTAAGTAGTACATTCGTTGTGAATAATTATCGGCATAAGCTACCACAAATTTTTTGGATTTTTTGAAATCCACCAATGCGTCTCTGATTTCTTTTATTGAGGCTATTCCGCCTACAAGACTTCCACCATGGAGATAAATACCCACAATTTTGTTATCGTTTTTCGCTTTTTTGATATTGGCTAAAACATCATCCAGTCCAATAGAGGTTTCACTTGGTTGCCCCATAGCTTCGGCAAAAGCAGCCGAGAAAGGATCATCTTCGGAACGATCGACTAACGTGCCATCAAGCTTTAATTCATAAATAGAATTATCTTTTAATTCTGTTACCGATTCGCTCGAACCGGCAATAGCACCTATTATACCAAAGAATATTAAAAGGCTTAATAATGAAGCAATAAAAATGCCGACTATTGTGGCAAGAGTAAACTTTAAGAACTGTTTCATAAAATGGTATTTATTGGTTTATATTTTTGACCTATTTGCGATGCAAAGAAAATCATAATTTTTTGAATAACAAAATTTATTTATTGTTTTTCGATAAATATGTACGGTTTTGAACTATTTTTCAACAGTGTTTTTTTAGTTCGTTCAGTATTGTCATTTTATCAGCCCCTCCCGGTTTACGCCAAACCATTTCCCCCTTTTTAAAAATCATAAAAGTAGGGACTGCCTGAATTTGTAGTTGTTGTGCGATATTTTGATTCTTATCAACATCGATTTTGAGTACTCTGGCTTGTCCCTGCATTTCTTTGCCAATTGATTCTACAATCGGACTCATTGCTTTACATGGTCCACACCATGTAGCATAAAAGTCTACCAATACAGGTTTTTCACCTTTTATAATTTCCTGAAAAGTTTCCATAATTCTTGTATTAAATGTCCTCCGAAAAGCCATTTCTGAATCTACCTGATGGTAGACAGGCGCAAATTACGCAAATAGCGCAAATTTACACAAAAATGAATTTGGACATTATATTGATTTATATGTATTTATTTATTTATTTATATCTCTGCGTTTATTCGCGGTTTTCAGCGTTATTTGCGCCGACCTGCTGTAGGCTGGTTCTCCTCTTTTTCGCACTGGACTTTATGTTAAATAAATAAGGGAGGCAGAAGTCCGCTTCCCTTATAACTAAATGAATTTAATAAATGTTTATTGAATTTCTATTTTACGTAAAGGTTTTGGTTTTGCTTCTTCTTTCTTAGGTATGCTAACCAACAAAATACCTTTTTCGTAATTCGCTGCAATTTTATCGCCATCGGCAGTGTCGGGCAATGTAAATGATCGGGAAAATGATTGATAACTAAATTCACGTTTAGTGAACCGTCCTTCTTCTTTTGTTTTGTTTTCTTCCTTTTTTTCTGAAGAAACAGTTAACAAGTTGTGATCCAATTCCAGTTTAAAATCATCTTTATCAAAACCCGGAGCAGCTACTTCCACTTCGTAGGCATCAGCATTTTCTTTAATATTTACTGATGGTAGCGTAGTATTTGTAAGTGAAAAATTTTTGTTTGACCAATCGAATAAATCGCCTTCAAAAAAACGGTCAAACACTGAAGGTACCTGATTTGAAAATCTTACTAGTGACATAATTTAATCCTCCAATTAATGAGTTAAACATTTTTGTTGTTTGATTGACACTTACTATACAAAAAAAAGGCCAATACAATAAAACTGCACAATTGTCAGTACTTGCCTGATTTACAATGTCATAATGACATTGTAAATCGTCTATATAAAGTGTCTTTTTCAAGTTTTTTCTATTAACTTATCGATTTTCAACAAAATAGAATGAAAAAAAATAATTATACTTTCGGAAACTTTGACAGACTTTTTTTTGTTTCATGTATATATTTTCATTACTTTGATATAAAATCATTTATATAACAGGATAACAAGTATATAAAATATCTAGATCCGATATTTTTGCGTCTTAATACTCATGCAATTGGTACAAGCCGATTTATCGATAGTGAAAACTTTACAGTTTTCTTTGCAATTTTCCGTTTTTGCGAGAAAAAAAATATTTTAGAACGAATCATTGTAAGTAAATGGAACAAATTAATGTACCATTTAGAAACATTAATAGAACGCTGATTTTCGCTGATTTATCGGAAAATAAAGGATAAAACAAAACGGATTTTTCTTGCCTTCGGCAAGATGATTAAGACGCAACTATCTGTAAATCATTCCGATTTATCGGAATTCAAATCCGTTTTTTCAAATCCACTCTATCAGTGAAAATCAGCGTTCTATTCTTAAATATTTTCATGCAAAATACGACATTATTTGTTTTCAATTACTTATGTTATCTCTTCAACTTAAAAAAGAATGATGAAATAAAAAGATTTCTTACTTTTACCTGTCATAATAACCGAAGTACCTTACTATATGAGCATAAAAATTATCCTGTTTGTTTTTTTTTCATTTCTTTTACAAAGTCTACCTCTTCCAGTATTTGCGGTAAAAGCTTTTCCAGATCCTATAACTGTGAAACAGCCTGATGGCACTTTATTGACAGTTGTCTTAAATGGAGATGAATTTCATCATTACAAAACAACTGAAGACGGTTATGTGCTAAAAGAAAACTTAAAAGGAGTATATTATTATGCTAAACTTAATGCTAACCTAAAGCTTGTAGGAAGTAATGTTCTTGCTAAAAACCCTAACCAACGATCGCTGGATGATTATCGTTTTTTCAAATCAATAGATAGAAAAAACATTCTCACGAATATTCAATCGGATAGAATGAAAAGTAAAATGCTAGTCTCACCCGAATTACCTCAAAAGACATTTCAATTGAATGGCACGCCAAAATCGTTAGTTATATTGGTAAATTATAAAGATACAAATTTTGTAGTCCCTACAGCTCAAGCAGCGTTTACAAATCTACTAAATGAGGATGGCTATAGTGCAAATGGGGGAACAGGTTCGGCACGTGATTATTTTATGGCAAGTTCCTATGGAAAATTTGCACCTGACTTTGATGTGGTAGGTCCATTTAATTTACCAAATCCAATGTCGTATTATGGTGGAAATGATGCTAGTGGAAATGATCTTCATCCAGTTCAAATGATTATAGATGCGTGTACTGCTGCAAATTCAACGGTCGATTTTTCGCAATACGATACTGACAATGATGGTAAAATTGATAATGTCTTTGTATACTATGCAGGTTATAACGAAGCGGAATGGGGTCCCGAAAATTCTATTTGGCCACATCGCTGGCAGGTGTTAAAAAATTTTAATTATTTTGGGAGAACATCTTCAATTACTTTTGATGGGAAATTATTAAGAGATTATGCCTGTACTTCGGAATTGAAAGGAAATAGCGGCACAAACATGTGTGGCATTGGAACTTTCTGTCATGAATTTGGACATATTTTAGGTCTGGTAGATCTATATAATACTGATGATCAATCAAAACCTACTTTAGGAAGTTGGAGTATTATGTCGAATGGCAATTATTTAAACAATAGTAATACCCCTCCAACCTATTCAACATGGGATCGGTTTTATCTTGGCTGGTTAACACCTGAAGAAGTAAATAGTGCTTCTAATTTGACAATTTTACCAATTTATCAGGGCAAAACAGAACCTGAAAACACCAATAATCAATCATACTTATTGTCGGCAACTACTCATAACTTGGTTGGAGGCCATCCAAATCCTTCAGAGTTTTTTTTATTGGAATATCGTAAAAAAACAGGCTGGGATACTTATCTGCCGGCAGAAGGAATGTGTATTTGGCATATCGATTACGATCCTAATGTATGGAATAATAATGAACCGAATAATTATACCGAAACGACACAGACTTTGAACAGTCATATGAGAGTGTATCTGGTGCCCCCAACAGGAGTTGGCACAACACCTCCAGCAGTTGCTTTTACAGACGGTAACTTCATACCATCAACTTGGGCCGGAGAAAACATATATCGAATGTTAACTTTAATTTCATCAACTTCAAATAATACAACTCTCAAAATTTCACCAAGTTATGATATAACTGGTAGTTTTAGTAATTTTTCTGCTGACGCAAGTGCTTCTTCAGTAATTCAAACTATCAAATTAACAGGGGGTGCATTTTCTACAAATTTTGATATTGCATTAACTGATAAAATAAATTTTGATATTAAATTGTTGAGTTCTTCAAACTGGGGAAAAAGTATAACTATACCACAATCGACTTCAAATATAAATGATAGTGTTCAGGTTAGATATAATCCTCAAAGCGAAGGGGTACATTCTGATCAATTAATTTTTTCAGCCGATGATGTTGTTAATCAAGCATTTGAATTAAATGGATTTGCAATAATCCCCAAAACCCCTGTTAATTCAAAAATAAATATAGGAATTGTTGAGAATTTACTCAAGTTTTCTTCCACCAGAATTAATGTTACAAATACAAAAACGATTAATATTAAAACTACAGATTTAATAAGTAGTCTCATGTTAGAAATATCTGGAGTGAATGCTTCAAACTTTTCAGTTTCGACAGGTTCTATATCTAATCAGTCTGCAAATTCAGCCGAAGGCTATAATGTTACAATAAACTATAGTCCGGTTACACTTGGAACTCATACTGCAACACTAACAATTTCAGGAGGAGGATTAAATCCGGCAAAAGTGATGAATTTTATAGGGGAAGGCATTTGAAGAAGCAACTAAATATCTTACTTATAGATTGATATAATATGTATTTAATTTTAAAAAATCTTATATGCTAAAGTAAAAGAACCTCCTTCAAAAACATCATTGTTAGATGAAGACGGTGTTGGCGGCTTAAATCCATCCAAGTAATCGGTAAAAAGATATTCGAAATTTATTTCTAATCCAACAGATAGCCCCGTATTTATAATTTCGTATTGGTAACCAAAACCATAAGGAATTACGGGTGCAATAACAGATGGTTTATATTTGTATGTACGATAACTATTTCCGTGAATATCAAGCTTTGAATTATTCGACATAACGCCTGTACCAAGAAATACATAAATTGAATTTGGTTTATATCTTCCATATTTTTTCCCAAAAACATAAGCATATTCTGCTTGAGCAGTTAATTGAAACAAGGATGAAGTAAAATCATAATTGCGTGGAGAGTCACCATCAGATCCGGAAAACTGATAATAACCCAATGCTCCTTTTATACTAAAATTTCCGGGAAATTTATATCGAAATCCTCCGGTAAAATTCCCTTCATGTAAAAAGGTGGATTGTAAAAAGGGTGACTTCTGAGTATCGGGAAAAGCAAATGAAGGTCCCATAGAAAATATTACAGAGCCTGAATTCTCCGTTCGTCTGCCAATTATTCCATTACGACGTTGCGCCTCAATACTCGAAAAAACGAACATAACTAGCAAAACAAACAACACAAACTTCTTCATTAATTCTATTATAATTTAAGTCCCTTAATTTAACACTTCTTTATAAAATCGTTCGTATCGTTAAATATTAAACATTACTTCGTTATAAATCATTTATATACTCACGCAAATGGTACGTGCCAAGTAGAGGTAGGCGCAACGACGCAAATTAGAATTGAAACTACCTGATATCTAGGTTTTAAAATATTTGACGCAAATGAAACATACCGATTTGTCGGTAGTGAAAACTTTACAATTTTCTTCTCGAACTTAACGTTTACGTGAAAATAAATATTTTATTACGAACCTCTGCTTGTTGAAGTAGGCAAAAATACAAAAAAAATAAAAAATATAACAATTTGAAAGGCACTACTACCAATATTTAACTATAATTCAATTTAATATCTAAAACTACTACCACCAACAAATTCTCGTAACAATGAAGTTGGAGGAATTTCACGATCATGAATAGGCACAAAAAAGTTCAGAAATTTCAACAATCGATGTGTTTCGGTATATTCATCGCAATATTTTGGAACTTCTGCTAGAATAGGCGTTGCATGTTTTTTCAGTACGGCAAGCTCAAATAAAAGTGCCGAATTAAACATTACATCAGCATTTTCCTGATAGGGAAAAATCCATTTCTCTTCACCACGACGAACACTTGGCCAACGACCAATAGTATCTCTTGCAGAATAATTCCTAAAACGATAATCTCTTATTATACGGCGCAACAATCGCGTATCAGTTGTTGGAATCCAGTTATGATTATCGATTGAAATTGTAGTAAGTGCTGAAACGTAAACCTTGAAAATAATTTCATTAGGGACATCAGATGTTAATTCGGGATTCAATGCATGAATTCCTTCCAAAACAAGCACACTGTCTTCCTCCAGTTTTAATTTTTCTCCTTTATAATAGCGTTTACCATCTTCAAAATCAAAAAATGGAATTTCAATTTCTTCCCCATTCTTCAATTGTTTTAAATGCTGGTTTAGCAAAGGCAAGTCCAGCGCATGAAGATGTTCAAAATCCCAATCACCGTTTTCATCCAGTGGGGTATCATCCCTATTTACAAAATAATTATCGAGCGATAAAACTACCGGTTTTAAACCACTCACCATCAATTGAATGGAAAGTCGTTTACTAAATGTCGTTTTTCCGGAAGAAGAAGGACCTGAGATAAGTACAAAACGCACTTTATCAGGGCGTTGAGAAATCATATCGGCAATAGAAGCAACCTTTTTTTCATGTAAAGCTTCCGACACTTTTATAAGATTGAAAGACTGATTGTTTTTACAGGCAATATTAAATTCACCCACATTATTCAAGTTCATAATCTTATTCCAACCAACATATTCTTTGAAAATATCAAACATTTTGGGCAGAAAAACAACTTCTTCTAACTTTAGCGGAACATCACGGTCCGGAATCCTTAACAACAAGCCATCGTAATAAGTTACCAAATCGTACAAGTAAATGTAATCGGTAGAAGGAAGTAATACACCGTTATAATAATCGATAAAATCATCTATTCGAAAAAAACGACTATAGGGATTTCCTAAGGTTTCAAATAAAGCTGTATTTTCGCGCTGGTGAACCTGCGTTGTAAATAATTCCTTTACCTCGGATGTTTGTTTTTCTTCAGAAATAATTTGTTTTTTCTGAGAAATAATTAAATCGACCCTTTCTTTTATTTTTGATACTATTTCCTCATTGATTGGTTCATTCAGGTTGTCAAGTTTACAATAATATCCTTTAGATATTGGATGTTCAATTCTTAAAATCACCTGAGGGTAAAGTTCCGAAATTGCTTTTGCCAATACCATACTCAAACTTCGGACATAAACACGCATACCGGAAGAAGAACCTAAATCAATAAATTCGATATCTTTTGGTTTATAAACTAGGAAGTTTAAATCTTCAACCTTGTAATTTACTCTTGCAGCAACAATTTGATATTGAAGTTTAATATTTAAATCGTTATAAATCTCTAATAATGAAATTCCAAGTGGATAATCATGGTAGGATTTGGTATTTTTACAAAAAATGGTTACGGTTTTTTCCATAATTAGAGAGTAAAAAAAGTATATTAATTAAGTGGCTGTAAAAATACATTAATTTTTTTAAATGTATTTATTTGAGTGTCTCTAAATTTTAAATTACTTTTGTAACAATTTTTTAAATAAAATTTAATGGGATATTCATTTTTTGATTTATTGACGTTAATTGGTTCATTAGGATTATTTCTTTATGGAATGAAAATAATGAGCGAAGGCTTACAAAAAGTAGCTGGTAGCAAACTTCGTTCCGCTCTGGCGGCAATGACAAAAAATCGTTTTTCAGGCGTCCTAACAGGTGTATTAATTACCGCATTAATACAATCATCTTCAGCAACTACCGTAATGGTAGTGAGCTTCGTAAATGCAGGACTGTTAACCTTAATGCAGTCTATTACGGTGATAATGGGTGCAAATATCGGGACAACTGTTACTGCATGGATTATTTCAATCTTTGGATTTAAAGTTAGTATTGCAGCCTTTTCTATTCCATTAATTGCGGTAGCCATCCCATTTATTTTCTCTACCAAGAGTAAACGTAAATCCATAGGAGAATTTATTATCGGATTTGCATTTTTATTTATGGGACTCGAAATGCTAAAAAATTCGGTGCCTGATTTAAGAAGCAATCCTGAAATTTTAAGTTTCCTATCAGAATATACTCAACTAGGATATGGCTCGGTTCTGATTTTTCTTGCTATTGGAACAATTTTGACAATTGTCGTTCAGTCTTCGAGTGCTACTATGGCCATAACCCTCATCATGTGTAGCAAAGGTTGGATTTCATACGAATTAGGCGCAGCAATGGTGCTTGGCGAAAATATTGGAACTACTATCACTGCAAATCTCGCAGCCATTCCTGCAAATGTTTCAGCAAAAAGAGCTGCATTGGCACACCTTACTTTTAATGTCTTTGGAGTAATATGGATAATGATATTATTCTACCCTTTCATTAACATGATAACTTCATTGGTAAGTCAGTTCGGTCCTGGAGATCCTACTAAATTAACCGAATTTTCAAATAGTATTGATCCGGCAACATTGAAGCTAATAACTTCTGAAAACAGCCAGCTAACAACACAGCAATTAGCGCTTCAATCCCAGTTACAATCCTATCAAATTGCTACTTCTTATGGATTATCACTTTTCCATACTATGTTTAATATCATTAATACTTTTTTGATGATATGGTTTGTGAAAACAATTGCAAAAATAGTTACATGGGTTATTAAGAAAAAAGATACCGACGAAGAATTTCAATTACAATTTATTTCAACCGGCTTGTTATCGACTTCTGAATTAAGTATTCTACAAGCTTGGAAAGAACTTAAAGTGTATGCCCACCGTACAGAAAAAATGTTTAAACTGGTTCGTAAATTATATTACGAAAATCATGAAAGCGATTTTGTAAAAGAATTTAGCCGTATTCAAAAATACGAAAACATCAGCGATAGAATGGAAGTAGAAATAGCAAAATATCTTTCAAAAGTGTCTGATGGCAAACTTGGAGATAACAGTAAACATGAATTGCAAAAAATGCTACGCGTAGTTTCTGAAATTGAAAGTGTAAGCGATGGTTGTTATAACATTGCCCGTATAATTTTACGTAAACGCGATGATAATTCGGTTTATAATCAAGACATGAATTCAAATATCGAATTGATGATGAATTTGATTGATGGAGCACTTAATCAGATGAATGAATCGATGGAAAACAATCATATTAGTGCTGATGAATTTAATCGGTCAGTAAATATTGAAAATGAAATCAACAATTTCAGAAATCAATTAAAATTACAAAATCTGACTGATGTTGAACAAAAAAAATATGATTATCAGGCGAGCATTACTTATATGGATATTGTGGTTGAATGTGAAAAAATGGGAGATTATATTATTAATGTGGTAGAAGCCTTGAATGAGGCTACCAATATAAAACTTTAATAACTAATATATTAACTCTCTGCAACTCATCTCTATTCAGATAAATTGAAAATCAAATTAAAATAATTCTTAATGGTTTTTTATGGATTTTCTTTACATACTTATAGGGTTTGGCGTTTTAGTCATTGGAGCTAATTTTCTGGTTGAAGGTGCATCGGGTCTTGCAAAAAGATTTAATGTATCCGATCTGATTATTGGACTTACAGTAGTTGCTTTTGGCACTTCCACTCCGGAGCTGGTGGTTAATATGGTGGCTGCTTCAAATCCAGATTCTACTGATATTGCACTTACAAATATTCTTGGAAGTAATACTATAAATACCTTTGTAATATTGGGTCTTGCAGCATTAATATTCCCAATTAAATCTGAAAGAAGCACACGTAATTTTGACATTCCACTGAGTTTATCGGGACCTCTTCTGATTCTTTTAATGGCCTTTGCGTTCGATAATTTTATGAGCCGGTTTGACGGTTTTATTTTATTGCTCATCTTTGTCGGGTTTATTTATCTCATGATCAGAAGATCAATGAAAAACCCGAAGTCTGTAGATGTAATGGAAGTAAAACCGGTGAAAATATGGTTGGCATTACTGATGATTTTAGGTGGACTGGGAGCTTTAATTGGGGGAGGTGAATTAATTGTACCTTCTTCGGTTCGAATCGCCGAATCTTATGGTATCAGCAAATCTATTATCGGACTGACAATTGTTGCGTTGGGAACTTCTTTGCCGGAACTGGCTACATCGGTAGTTGCTGCATTTAAAAAGAACTCAGATATTGCGTTAGGAAATGTAGTTGGGTCTAATATTTTTAATGTATTTTTGGTACTTGGCTCAAGTGCTGTTTTAAGTCCATTACCTGCATATAACGGAATGATTTTTGACATTCTAATGACAGCATTTGGAAGTTTATTAATCTTACTGTTTGTTTTTTCAAACAAACAACGATTAATAAAAAAATGGCATGGAGCATTATTAGTATCATTATATGTTGTGTATATTTTTCTCGTTATAACAAAATCTTTGTGAAAATTTAGTATTAAATTTAATTTTTTTCAACATGAAATTATTTGACGTTTATCCCCTTTTTAACATTGAAATAGCAAAAGGGATTGGTTGTAGAACATACGACAAACAAGGAATCGAATACCTTGATTTATATGGTGGTCATGCAGTAATTTCTATAGGACATTCGCATCCTTATTATGTTCAGAAACTTACTCACCAATTGGAAAATTTGGTATTTTATTCCAATTCAGTGTTAAATAACTTACAGCTTGAACTGGCAGAGAAACTTGGAAAAGCATCCGGATACGAAGATTATTCTTTATTTCTTACCAATTCAGGTGCCGAAGCGAATGAGAATGCCCTTAAACTGGCTTCTTTTCACAATGGAAGAAGTAAAGTCATTGCGTTTAATAAGAGTTTCCATGGTAGAACTTCTGCTGCTGTAAGAGTTACCAATAATCCAAAAATTGTTGCGCCCATAAACGAAGGTTTCGACGTTGAATTTTACGAATTAGGTGATATTAAATCAGTTCGAAAATCATTACAAAACAATGATGTTTGTGCGGTAATTATTGAAGGTATTCAGGGAGTTGGTGGAATCAGAGTGCCTGAATCCAACTTTCTACAAGCATTGAGTGCCGAATGTAAATCTGTTGGCACAGTTCTTATCCTAGATGAAGTTCAATCAGGTTACGGACGTAGCGGCAAATTTTTTGCCCATCAATATGCCGGAATCCGTCCTGATTTAATATCTGTAGCTAAGGGAATGGGAAATGGGTTTCCTGTTGGAGGTGTGTTGATAAGCCCAATATTTGAAGCATCTTACGGTTTATTAGGAACTACTTTTGGAGGAAGCCATCTTGCATGTACTGCTGCTATTGCAGTTCTGGATATTCTAAAAGCTGAACATTTAATGGAAAATGCCAAAAAAATTGGCGATTATCTGTTAGAAGAATTAAAGAAATTTCCACAAATTAAAGAAATTCGCGGATTAGGATTAATGATAGGAATGGAATTCGAACAACCTATTGCTGAAATTCGGAAAAAATTATTGTACGAAAAGAAAGTATTTACCGGAGCGAGCGGTAGTAATATCATCCGATTACTTCCACCACTTTGCATGTCGAAAAATGATGCAGATTTATTTCTTGATAGGTTGAAAGATGTTTTAAAAACTGAAATCATTGCTTAATATAAGGTGTTAATGAAAAAAAAGGTTCTTTTACTAATTGCAATTTTCTTCTCTCTATTTGTGAGCAGTCAAAATTCAGTATTTAAAGACAGAATAACATTAACTACCGGTGATATTTATATTGGTGACATTCAGCTGAAAACAAATGAATTAATTATTATACAAACAATTAATGGCGCAAAGTTTCAGTTCCAACTGTCAGAAGTAAAAAGTATTGAGAAAGTGAACATAGCTCAAATTCAGATGACAGACTCAACTGCTAGCTTAAATGAAAGCAATGACTCACTTTTGATTCAAAAGAATATTTATGGAATTATAGAAATTTCAGGCAGTGTTGCCAGTGCAAAAAAACTTTTTGATCCAATGCCGAATATTCAATTATCTATGATATTCGGGAGTAAACTATTACAGAATAAAAAACTTTTCTCAGGGCTGGGAATAGGGTATAATAACACTTTTATTTCATCAACTTCAAGTAGTATTTCATTATTGCCCATATTCATCCGTTTACAAAACATTTTCACACGAAACCAGACTTCACCTTATGTTTCGATGGATGCAGGTTATGCCTTTGCTCTCACATCAGGAGTTGGGGGTGGTGCATTGGTGAAATTATCAGCAGGAATTTCATATAGGATAAATTATAATACGAATATTTTAATAGGCATTTACGGTGGCGTAAATGCCATTAAAGGCAACCTGACGGAGACGACCGATTTAAGGACATTTAATTATTACGGATCAACGTCTATGAATAGTTTCGGAATAAAAGCCGGCTTGCAGTTTTAAACTGTAATTAATCCTAAAGTATGTATCAGTTTAAAAGAACTCTTTTGCTGTCAGCATTTATTCTTATAAATGTTATTGTAACAATGGGGCAGTCTGCGTGGCCATCCAAATCATGGACATCGGCAGTAAACCTAAGCTCTGTGCTCTCTCCGGATGTTTCAGAATTAAGCGGATTGTACTGGAACAATACATTAAAAAGATTGTTTTGTGCTGCTGACAATGGTCAAATCTATGTATTACAATTCAATAAAACGAAAAATTCATTTAGTTTACTTGCAACCTATAATAATATTGGATCTCCCGAGGGAATTATGCAGGTTGACAATAATTCGAATGAATTTTATACAATTAATGAATCAGACTATCAAATAAGGAAGTATTCTTTTGACGAAGATTTTTCAATAATATCTAAAGAATACAGCTGGAGCCTCTTGAAATCGCCTTCACCTATGATTAATACAGGAAATACAGGTCCTGAAGGCATTACATTTATTCCAGATTCATATCTTGCAAAGGTCGGTTTCATTAGCTCTATTAGCGGCGAAAAGTATATATCAACAAAAGGAATGGGCGGACTGGTTTTTATAGCTCATCAGAATGGAGGTTATATTTGGGTTTTCGATTTAAACCCGGATAAAAAAAACGATTTTGCTTTTGTGGGATTCTATAAAACGAAACGTGACGAAAGTTGTGAATTATCCTTCGATACTTCAACCGGTTTACTGTATATATTACATAATACAGGACTTAATTATCTAGAGGTGACCGATTTAAAAACTACGAAAATAAATAATGAATATAAGCTAAATTCGATTATAGAGTATTATATTCCGAATCCTGACGGAAATACAAATATTGAGGGATTTGCTATTAAACCAAAGTATCCTGATAGCCATCATGTAAACGTTTGGCTTTGCAGAGATGTAAAAATACATGATACTGAACATACTGATTGTATACGATGGTTTACTCCTTTCGAATCCTTAGGTAAAAAAGTAAATACTTCTGGTTCTAAATTGGAAATAAATAATGAAAAGACAGGCTATTTTACAAATTCGGTCGCAGAAAGATATCTGTTAAATTATCCGATTAGCACTAAAAAAGAATACTCATACAGAATTTACAACTCCAAATGGGAATTGCTTTCCGAAGTAAAAAAGATTACATTACCGGTTTTCGTGGATTTAAAAAATGAAAAAGCAGGTGTCTATTTTATCAGATTAATCCATAAAAATAAAACAATTGCGACTGAAAAAATTATTAAAGTAAAATAATAACCTTGGTTTTTTGATCAAGCAGAGCCTTTCAGACAAAGTTCTTTTCTAGTCTTGTATTGTAAATTTACAAACCTCTAAAATACATTTTTGGATAGAAGTAAATTCAAAACCAATAACATTTTTAATTTTATTGCTAGAGTAGTATTCCCTATGCGTTGCAGAACGGGCAGTTCCACGATCAATTAAGGGAGTAAAATGGAATAATTTCCCAAATATTTCGGATAAAAATCCAATACTGAATAATAGATTTTTTCCGATACAGATAAATGGTCGGGTTTTTCTGAATCCCTCAGCCATCCATGTTAATACTTCTTTGTTTGAGGAGTTTTCTGAAACCAAAATAAAACGTTCACCTGAAATTTCTGACTGTGTTAGTTGTATCATAACTTTTACCACATCTCTCACATCTACATATCCACTACCGCCATTTGTATAAAAAATCAGTCCTTTTCTGACTTGAGAAAAAAGTTGAGAACTACCTGTATTGGTTCCCGAAACACCTAAAATCACTCCCGGATTTACAATTACAGCATTCAAACCTTTATTAATTCCATTCCAGACTTCCTTTTCCGAAAAATACTTACTTCGAGCATATTGTGAACGATTGGGGTGATCTTCCCAAATAGCCTCCTCATCAATTTCAATTTTATCTTTCGCTTTTCCACAGGCAGCAATGGAACTGACAAAACAAAGTTTTTTAATATTCCGGGTCAAAGCCGCATTTACAATATTTCGAGTTCCAACAATATTTGTATCCAATAGAATATCGGCATTATTTCCCAATGAAACTACTGCTGCACAATGATATACAATATCAATTCCGGAGAAAGAATCGAACAATGATTTTTCATCCAGTACATCAGCTATTTTCCAATCTATTCTATGTAAATAATCATCTGGAGTAGAAGTATAGAAACTGAAAATGTCACGTAAAGGTTCAAGTCTACTATTGTTCCTCCGAATGGCAGAAACCCGTTCGTTTTTCTGCAACAAATGCCACAACAAATTTCCACCCACCAATCCGGTAGCGCCAGTTACCAATATCATTTTGAATCTATTTTTTAAAATTATGTTCAAAAATACGGAAAGAAAACAGTATTTTTGCATACAAATTCAGTAAAAAAAAGAATAATTGTCAGAAAATTTAATGAAGACCATTTGCATATACTGCGCTTCGAGCTCTCAAATCAATCCTGTATACTTCGAAACTACTGCACGTTTAGGTAAAATTTTAGCCGAAGCCGGTCTATCGGTTGTTTTTGGTGGAGGTTCTAATGGTTTGATGGGGCATTTGGCCGATACAATTCTAGACTTGAACGGAAAAATTACCGGCGTTATACCCAAATTTATGTGTGACGAAAACTGGCAACATCAAAAGCTGTCCGAGTTGATAGTAGTAGAATCCATGCACAAACGCAAAGCCTTAATGGCTGAAATGGCCGATGCCATTATTGCCTTGCCAGGCGGTTGCGGAACCCTGGAAGAATTATTAGAAGCTATCACATGGAAGCAATTGGGCATCATTTCTGTTCCTATCGTTATTTTGAACATCAATGGATACTTCAATCCCATGATAGAAATGCTTCATCGCGCTGTAGAAGAAAAATTTATGCGCGAAGTACATAAGAATATGTGGATAGTTGTTGATTCTCCTGAAGAAGTTCTTAATGCAATTGAGTTAAGTAGAGATAACTGGGACGTTAACGCTAGAAAATTCGCAGCAATATAAGTAGAAACATGATTCAACCCGATTCAATATCAACACTACAAGACAGTATCTTGACTTTACCTGCCGATTCGCTGGCACGTATTGATTCGTTGGCACACGTTGATTCGCTGGCGTTGGCTGATTCAATAAGAATCACAGATTCCATAAAAGCGCTTATAAATATCCCTACAGGATATATCGGAATTCCACATCCCTCTTTACCGCATACCGAAAACTGGGTTTTTGGCGTACTTTTCTGTTTATTTTTAATTATGACATTTTCCATCTCATTTTCATCCGGATTATTATCCGATGCGGTAAAGTCATTCTTTCAGGTAAAAGAAAGGTCAAGTATTTTTAGCAAATCGACCATAAATACAGTTCGTTTCAAGTTCTTTATTATCGCATTCTCCATCGGAGTTCTGAGTTTTTACAGTTATCTATTAACAAATACTAGCAATGAATTTTCACTTTCAAATTTTCTTGTCATTTTCTTAATTACCGGGATATTCTTTTTATTAAAATCATTCCTTTTCGAATTAATAGGTTATGTTTTTTTCGATTCTAGCAGTTTGAAACTTGCTACCGAAAGCTATTTTAATGTATTATCATTCTTAGGTATTCTTTTATTTCCGGTCTTAGTGATGCGAATTTATGTTTCAATACAATTTATTCATATTATTGATACTATTGCGCTAATCTTAAGCGTTTTTGCCGTTATTTTAGTCATTATTAAACTAATTCAGATTTTTCTACATAAAATAGTAGCATCTTTTTACATAATGTTGTATCTTTGCACCCTCGAATTTTTACCCCTATTTATATTATTTCGGGTGTATCAATTAATTGTTTAAATTTATATAATTAAAACTTTATTGCTTTGAAAATTAAGAAGATACTTGTATCTCAACCAAAACCAACTTCCGAAAAATCACCTTATTTTGACATTAGCGAAAAATATAATGTAAAAATTGATTTTAGGCAGTTTATAAAGGTTGAGCCGATTTTTGCGAAAGAGTTTAGAACTCAACGCATATCAATTTTGGATTTTTCTGCTATTATTTTTAATGCACGCCACGGAATTGATCATTTTTTCAGATTGTGCGAAGAAATGCGAATTACAATTCCTGAAACAATGAAGTATTTTTGTGTATCAGAATCGGTAGCTTTGTATTTACAGCGTTATATCCACTATCGTAAACGTAAGGTTTTTTACGGTGCAACCGGAAAAATGGCCGATTTAGTTACGATAATGAATAAACATTTGGACGAAAAATACCTTTTTATTACTTCGGATGTACAAAATGAAGAAGTTATGTCGATGTTGGAAAAAACAAAGATTAATTTCACAAAGGCAATTATGTACAAAACGGTTAGTAATGATTTTGGACCCGATGAAGAGTTTAACTACGATTTATTGTTGTTTTATAGTCCACAGGGGATTCATTCATTGCTGAAAAACTTCCCAAATTTTGAACAGGGAGATATTCAGATTGGATGTTTTGGGATATCAACCGCTCAGGCAATACGCGATGCCGGCTTAAGACTTGATATTGAAGCTCCGGTTCCCGGCGTTACTTCAATGACCATGGCATTAGAAAATTATTTAAAAGAAAGCAATAAGAAAGTAAGAAAATAAATAGCTTTCAAAAAAAATTGACCTATCCCAAGAGTATCGAAGTTTTTCCTTACTTTTGGGATAGTTTATTTTATAAAGGATGATTCCAAAGAACTCGTTTCCCAAAATAGAACATTTGTGCGGTGAAAAACGCCTGAGCAGATTATTCAACGAAGGTAAAGCATTTATTGTTTATCCTTTGCGAATAATATATATTGTGGAACAAAAATCCGATATTGTAACGGCGAGTGTACTGGTAAGCGTGCCGAAAAAGCGATTCAAACATGCGGTAAAACGCAACCGTTTGAAAAGATTAATGCGTGAAGCATACAGGTTAAACAAACATTTACTGATAGACAAATTAAACGAAAATAACTTGCAAATTCAGTTGGCTTTTAATTACGTTTCGGATGAAGAAATGGATTTTTTAACTATTGAAAAGAAAGTAAAATCTGCCATTCAGAAAATAATTGAAAAATTTGAACAAACACAGAGCGAGATAAGTTAGTAGTATAGTTCAATCGTTTTGTTTCTGGCATTGTTTTCAATAAAAATGAAAAAAATACTTCAATTTATCGTTTTATTACCGGTTTACTTTTACCGTTATAGCATTTCTCCTCTGATTCCACCACGTTGTAGATACACTCCTACCTGCTCTGAATACACTATACAAGCGGTAAAGAAACATGGAATTATTAAAGGTGGATGGTTGTCAATAAAACGAATAGGAAGTTGCCACCCCTGGGGCGGAAGCGGTTATGATCCCGTACCCTAAATTTCAATTTTGAGAATCATTTTTTTATACAAAAATATTGTATCTTTGCCTTTCCACTATTTCTCAACTAAAATATACAATTGAAGAAAAACGGTCTACATATCTTACTCTTTCCCTTATCACTACTTTACGGATTAGTGATTATTGTACGTAATTGGTTGTTTAACTTTGAAATAATTCCATCCAAATCATTTAACATACCTATTATTTCTATTGGAAACCTAGCTGTAGGGGGAACCGGAAAGACACCTCATACCGAATTTCTGCTTTCGTTTTTTCAAAATAATTGGAAAACAGCGGTTTTAAGTCGTGGCTATAAACGAAAAACAAAAGGATTTCAATTAGCAAATGAAAATTCAAACAGTAGAACTATTGGCGATGAACCTTTTCAAATTTATCAGAAATTTCCGAAGGTAACAATTGCTGTTGACGAAAAAAGAGTTCGTGGAGTGGAAAAATTATTGCTAAACACCCCCGATTTGCAACTTATTATTCTAGACGACGCTTTTCAACATAGATTTATTAATCCCGGATTCTCAATTGTCCTGACGGATTATAATCGCTTATATAGTCGTGATTTGATATTACCTGCAGGTCGATTACGCGAACCTCGATCAGGAAGTCGGCGAGCTGATTTTATAGTTGTCACAAAATGTCCATCCGATATTAAACCGATTGAAATGCGAATCATCGAGTCTGAATTGAAAATTGAAACAAATCAATCCTTGTTTTTTTCATGTTCCGAATACAATCCTATACGGCCTGTTTTTACTGAATTGACGTTCGAGAATCTCACACTGGAAAAAATAAAAGACGAAAATATCCCGATAGTTCTTGTTACCGGAATTGTATCTCCCGAACCGATTGCAGAATATCTTTCAACTTACACCAAAAATTTGAAAACCATCTTTTATCCCGATCATCATACTTTTCAGACAGTTGATTTTGTTGAAATTAGTAAACAGCTCGATTCTTTTTCGTCGTCTGATAAGATATTATTGCTAACGGAAAAAGACGCTGCCCGCTTATTATCCAACCCGATATTTCCAGATGCGTTGAAAGCCATCACCTATGCATTACCAATACAAATAAAGATACTAAATAATCAGGAAGAAATATTTACTCATAAAATCAATGAATATGTTGTTGAAAATTCAAGAAACCGCTGATTTCCTACTTCAGAGAATTCCTTCAAAACCAAAAACAGGGATAATACTCGGCACCGGACTAGGAACTCTGGTCACACAAATTACAGATAAAACTGAAATACCTTACGAAATAATCCCGAATTTTCCGGTTTCTACTGTCGAAGGACATAGTGGTAAACTGATTTTCGGCAAACTTGGCGATGTGGATGTATTGGCCATGCAAGGAAGATTTCATTACTACGAAGGTTATGATATGAAAGCTGTAACATTCCCCGTGCGCGTTATGAAAGCTTTGGGAATTGAAACTCTACTCGTTTCAAATGCTTCGGGAGGTGTAAATCCCGATTTTGAAATCGGTGATTTAATGATTATTACTGACCACATCAATTTATTCCCTGAACATCCGCTTCGTGGAAAAAATTTCAATGAACTCGGAACACGTTTCCCTGATATGAGTGAGGCATATTCAAAAGAATTGATTGCTAAAGCAAAAAAAATTGCGGCTAAAAATAATATAAAAGTAGTAGAAGGCGTTTATGTAGGAACTACCGGACCAACTTTTGAAACTCCTGCAGAATATCGCTATTTCAGAGCCATTGGCGCTGATGCGGTAGGAATGAGTACCGTTCCTGAAGTGATTGTGGCCAATCATGCCGGATTAAAATGTTTTGGAATTTCGATTATTACCGACTTAGGTGTTCCCGGAAAAATTGTTGAAGTAAGTCACGAGGAAGTACAGGAAATTGGCAATTCGGTTCAACCACTTATGACTCTTATAATGAAAGAGTTAATACATTAAACGAACACAACCTGGTCAACTACAAATTGATCAAATTTTTCTTTTTCAAAAACAAAAAAAATAGAACCTTCCTAAGTAAATGGAACAAATTAATGTACCATTTAGAAACATTAATAGAACGCTGATTTTCGCTGATTTATCGGAAAATGAAAGATAAAACAAAACGGATTTTTCTTGCCTTCGGCAAGATGATTAAGACGCAACTATCTGTAAATCATTCCGATTTATCGGAATTCAAATCCGTTTTTTCAAATCCACTCTATCAGTGAAAATCAGCGTTCTATTCTTAAATATTTTCATGCAAAATACGACATTATTTGTTTTCAATTACTTATTACAGTTAGGTTTTATTTTTTGTTTATTATAAATTAGTTTTGAAGTATCAGATTTGAATATCTTTTACAATTCTACAATTTTTCACCATAGGCCAAATCGCCGGCATCTCCTAAACCGGGAATAATATAAGAATGTTCGTTTAATTCAGGATCGATGGCCGCAGCCCAAACGGTTGTTTTTGCTTCAGGGAAATGTGTCGCTACATAATCAATGGCTATCTGACTGGAAATAACAGTGGCAATATGAATGTTTGCGGGTTTCCCTTTGGTAAGTAAAGCACCGTAAGCCAATTCCATTGAACCTCCTGTTGCCAGCATTGGATCGGTAATAATTAATGTTTTACCGGTTAAGTCGGGCGAAGCAATATATTCGATAAAAATATCAAACTTCAACGCATCTTTGTATTTGCGATAAGCCGAAACAAAAGCATTTTCAGCACTGTCAAAATAGCTTAAAAAGCCTTGATGAAAAGGTAATCCGGCACGTAGAATAGTGGCAATTACAATCTTTTCGTCTATTACCTCAGTTTGCGAAATTCCCAGTGGAGTTTTTACCTCTTCAGCTTTATAATGCATTGTCTTACTGATTTCATACGCCATGATTTCGCCAATTCGCTCCATATTCCTGCGGAATCGCATCGAATCTTTTTGAATTTTCACAGAGCGAATTTCTTTTATATAATGTTTCAGTACAGAATTATTGTCCGATAAATTTATGATTTTCATTTATTTTTATTTTTTTGAGCCCACAAAAGTACAGATTTTTTCAAAAAATCATTGTATAAATCTGAATATAAATTCCAAAAAAAAGAGAAAATTTATTTTCCATCTCTTACTTAACAGTATTTAATTCACTCATTTATTGTCATTTTCTCTGATTTCAGTTCTACGAATTTTGCCGCTGATTGTTTTTGGCAAAGATTCTACAAATTCAATAATTCTGGGGTATTTATAGGGAGCAGTTACTTTTTTTACATGATCCTGAATCTCTTTTACCAATGCTTCGCCAGCTTTGTCTTTATACTCCATTGAAAGAATGATAGTGGCTTTCACAATTTGTCCACGAATTTCATCTGGTACACCTGTAATAGCACATTCCACCACAGCAGGATGTGTCATCAATGCACTTTCTACTTCAAAAGGACCAATTCTATAACCTGAACTTTTAATCACATCGTCGGCACGACCTACAAACCAAAAATATCCATCTTCATCGCGCCAAGCTACATCGCCCGTATAGTAAACATTGTCGTGCAAGGCTTCGTTTGTAAGAGATGTATTTCGGTAATAGCCTTTGAAAAGACCTTCAGGATACCGTTTGTCTATGCGAATTACGATTTGTCCCTGCTCGCCCACTTCTGCCTGACGACCTTCCGGAGTTAACAAATCCACATCGTAGTGAGGATTTATGAGTCCCATTGATCCGGGTTTTGGTTCCACCCATGGAGAGGTAAAAAGAGATAATGTTGTTTCGCTTTGTCCGTAACCTTCTTTCAATTTGATACCGGTAAGTTTTAAAAATTGTTCGTAAACTGCTGGATTCAAGGCTTCGCCGGCAATAGTACAATATTCCAACGACGACAAATCATAATTAGTCATATTTTCGCGAATAAGAAAACGGAAAATTGTTGGAGGAGCACAAAGTGAAGTAATGCGGTATTTCTGAATCATTTCCAACATATCAGCAGGAGTAAATTTTTCATGATCGTACACAAAAACACAGGCTCCAACAATCCACTGTCCGTATAATTTTCCCCAAACGGCTTTTAACCAACCTGTATCAGCAATGGTCAAATGTAAACTATTTTCGTGAAGATTCTGCCAGTATTTTGCAGTAACAATATGTGCTAGCGGATACACACAATCAAGTGTTACCATTTTTGGATCTCCGGTAGTTCCAGAAGTAAAGCTGATAATAAGCGGATCATCATTTTTATTTGCATTTTCAACTTTGGTAAACGGTGCTGCACTGTCAATTCCTTTGTGAAAATCGAGCCAATTTTCAGGTACAATCGACCCTACTGAAATGAGAAACTCCACGCTTGGTGATTCAGGCATCGAATCGTTAATATGTTTAATAATTGTTTCCTCACCTACTGCAATAATAGCTTTTATATCCGCAGCATTGTTACGGTATATCAAATCCTTTTTTGTAAGTAAATGTGTAGCGGGAATTATTATCGCACCAATTTTATGCAAGGCAATAATTGTGAACCAAAATTCATATCGGCGTTTAAGTATTGCCATAACAATATCGCCTTTCTTTATTCCAATGCTTTGGAAATACGAAGCTGTTTGGTCGCTATACTTTTTTATTTCAGCAAAAGTAAATTCATGGCATTCACCCTTGTCGTTTGTCCAGAGAAGCGCTTTTTTATTTGGTTCTTTTGCAGCCCACTCATCTACCACATCGTAGGCAAAGTTGAAATTTTCGGGAACTATAAGTTTATAATTTGCTTTAAAATCATCAAAATCGGTGAATTGGGTTTGTTGAAGATATTTTTCTAACATACAATATTTAATTATGTATTCTAAATTGTTTACAAAGTAATAACAGATACTTTTTTGCTGCAAAATTCAGGGATAAAACCTATCTATTCGGGATGAAATATGGAATAATGGGATAATTTGTTTCCCGGACACATAGAATTGCATTATTATAAACATAAAAACGGTTTAAACTATGTGGATCCTCTGTGATAAGCCCTAAATTATCACGGCTAGAAACTTTACATTTTCTCCACCAATAGCTTTCATTCCATGTGGTTTGGTGGCATCAAAATAAATACTATCGCCTTTATTAAGTATAATGTCGTTTTCTGCGATACTAATTTGCATAGACCCTTCAAGTATTAGATTAAACTCCTGCCCGGCATGAGTATTAAGAGTTACTTCCTTTTGGCAGCTATCCACAACGACTTCGAGAGGTTTTACTTTTGCATTACGAAAACCATGCGCTAACGAATGATATTTATAACATTTTGTGCGTTCAACCGAAGCTCCCGTACCACAACGAGTTACAAAAAAAGAAACGGCATGTGGGTCTTCACCAGAAATTAAAGCAGTCGTTTCCACGTCAAAAGTTTGTGCCACTTGAAAAATAAAACTCATAGGTATATCAAATTCACCCGATTCGAAATTACTATATTCCGTTTCGGTTACTCCACATTTTTTAGCTGCCTGAGCCACTGACAAGTTAAGTGCGTCACGCAATCCGCGTAAGCGTTCTGCTATTTGTTTGATTTGTGTGTTCATAATATGATTTTCATTTTTTTTATTCCATCTTACTCACCTTTCCATAAACAGAATAGTTTTCAGATAGTTAGGTGAAGTGATTATTTTAAATGTGAAGCCTTTAATCCTTTTATTATTGCATTTGTAAACCCATTGGCTTCCATTTCGTTTAAACCTTTTATAGTGATACCTCCAGGAGTGGTTACTTTATCAATTTCCACTTCGGGGTGAGAGTTGTTTGCTTCAATTAAGTCGATAGCTCCACGCAAAGTTTGTAAGACTACGTTTTTTGCTGTGTTTGGATAAATTCCCATCTCAACTCCACCTTCCATAGCTGCACGAATATAACGAAAAGCATAAGCAATGCCGCAAGATGATAGCGACATAAAAGCATTCAATTGCGTTTCCGGAACAAGGAATGATTTTCCTAATTCACTAAATAGCGAAACAATCAAATCTTCCTGTTCTTTCGTTGCATTGAACGAAGAAATCGTAGATACACTCTGCAGCACTTCTATTGCTGTATTAGGAATTATACGAAATAATGTGGCATCGGTATTAAATAAATTTGCTAGTTTCTCAAAATTTACTCCAGCTGCAATTGAAACGAGTATTTGTTTTTTATAATCCAACTTGCTCTCAATTTCTTCCGAAACAAGTTCCACTAACCATGGTTTTACAGCCAATAAAATAATATCAGCATCTTTTATACAATCACGGTTGGATGTGCTGACTGTAATTTCGGATGAAAAAGCTTTTATAGCGTCAAGATTGACTTGAGATACATCGCTCACACGAATATTTTTAGCAGGAATAAGTTTGCCTTTCGACAATCCACGGGCAATAGCGCCTCCCATATTACCGGCACCAATGATAGCAATTTGTAAATTATTAGTTTCCATTATTATGTAAATTATTTTTTAAAAATAGAACAATATACAAAGATAGAATTTTTTGAGATTATAGTAGTAGAAATTTGCTTCAAATATCAACCTGATTGAATTTACTAAATTTCCATTAGTGTTTGCCTAACTTTATTCGGGGTTAGGATATTATAAATTCAGTCTCAGGCAAGCCCGGATTCCCCATGTACTTACACCTGGATGATTCAAATCAGTCAACCGCCAAACAGATTGCAAATTGAGTATCCTCAAAATATTAGCAAATCCCACACCCACTTCCATATAGGGTTTATCCATTGAATACATATATGTTGGATAATCGAGTTGAAGTTTATGAGATTCGTTCAAACTACCATAAGCCACATTAAACGAACAAATTTCACGCAAATTTAAATTTTTTATTAATGGAATCTGATTCATTATTATACCATTGAACATCAGTTCGGAATGTAGATTTACAAATTTATCAGCTGCATATTCCATGTAATTCATCATATTAAACTGAAAAATGCTGTACCTGCCGGATTCACTTCCGGATGGAATTTGCAATAAAGGATAGGGAACATTTCCGAAAATCATTCCGGCATCAAGAACATAATTAAATTTACCAAAATCAAATTTATAAAATTGTCGCATAGAAAGAGCTATCTTCCCATAATCTCCCGATTGATTTCCAAACTGATACTTTCCGTATTCCATAATGCTGTAAATAACAGGTCTGGTATTAGGAATATAAATCCGTTGCAAATGATCATTGTACTTTCGTTCTCCAAACGAAAAACGGGTGGCAAAAGTAACGGATTGTTGCGACAATGAATTATATGAATTTAGACCCGTCTGCATTGGCATAGACACATTTGAAAACATCTGGTTCGAACGAACATACAATGAACTTTCGATATTATTTGTCCATTCATTCGAAAACGAAAAGGAATATTCGGTTCTTTCTGCCATTTTTCCTGCCGACTTTAATGCAAATAACGAACTGACAATGTCTTCATCAGCACTAATTAATGGATTTTCGCGATATAAAAAATTATTGTAATTATAATCTACTCGCCTATAATCATTGGTATAGCTCAATTCGAGAATTCTTCTTTTTTCACCCGGGATATTGAATTGTGCAAACCCTGAGTATTTTGGTATCTGATTTTTAAATCCATATCCCAAAGAACCCCCAAGCGAAATATTTTTCCACAGGTTTTCGTTTGTTCTAAATGGTAATGTAAGTCGGAAACCTTCAATATCTGTAATACGAATAATTTTCTGAACCCTTCCGATATCTATTTTCCCAACATTCATATAGCTAGTAAAGATTACATCGGCAATCCATTTAGCAGTGCGAAGCAATGGAGTATTATTGAGTTCATTCAATTTTTCATCGAGCGATTCGGCACTGTACGAACTTTGTGCAAAATTTCCGGAAACCGAAGAAATTGAGTCAGAATAATGGTATGTGGCACTTCGCTTGATATAAATATGCGAATTTTGATAAATACTATCTGCGAACAACTCATAATTCATATTCAAAGCCATATCTTCGGATTGACGTGTCCATATTTTAGATGGTTGTAACTCAAATTTCTCAGCAATTCGTAGATTACGAATAAAGTTAATGTTTGCCTGAACAGGCAATTCAGCCTCAATACTTGTCAAAGCCAGCGTTGCAGAATCGATATCCATTTTACCGAAAAATGCCAGATTTTTTGCGTTTTTTGTACGGAAATGAATTTCGTATTGTTTTCCGGTTGGAGCATTCACGCTGTCGGCAAGATAGTAGTCGTAATATGCAAAACCAACATTGGCTAGTGGACTAACCATATTTTTACCAAAAACAGAAATGGAATTATCGTAAAAATTTAATTCTGTATCTAAGTTTCCGACCAATTTTTCAAGAATTTTATCAGCACTTTCGGGAGATGAAAATATGTTTTTTGAAAGTTCTACTTTTTTCCCTTGAGATAATTGAAATTTACTTTCTGCCATGTAAAGCGGAACGACAAGTGCTGAATCGGCAGAAGAAATGCTTCCATTTTTCAATTGATCAAAAATCCGTTTACCGGTTAATTGTTGGTCGACTTTTTCGAGCAAAACCAAATTCTGCTCAGTACTCTCAGCCGAATAAGCTGATTGTTGAGTAAGGTCATTTTTGCTGCGCATGATTCTGACTTTTTTCATCAGTTCCAATGCCGGATTTGCACCCGGAATGACAAAAACTTCTTGGAGCAAAGTATTTTCTTCTTTCATTTTAATCTGAATTCCAATACTTTGTCCGGGTCTTAAATGTATCTGTTCTTGCTTAAAACCAATAGCCGAAAAAATAAGTGTGTTATATTTTTCGAGAGTTTTTATCATAAAATAACCCTCCTCGTTACTCTGAACTCCTTCGGTTGAATTTTTAAAGAAAATATTTACGGATGGAATGGGTTGATTATCAACAGCATTCATAATCTGACCAACCACAAGGGTTTCCTGGGCAAACAAATTAGATAGTGTTGATGAAAAAATCAGCAAACAAAGTATTAAAACGTTTATATTCTTTTTTTTCAAGGAAATATGCATTTAATTACAAAATGTAAAATCAGATAAATTAGTCTTGTTTGTTTTTATAAAACGGATGACAATCCAACACGGTTTGTCGGAGATAATGAACATCCATATGTGTATAAAGTTCGGTTGTAGTAATAGATTCATGCCCAAGCAATTGTTGAATAGCCCTTAGGTTTGCACCATTTTCGAGTAAATGAGTGGCAAAGGAATGACGGAAGGTGTGAGGACTTACGTTTTTGCGAATTCCGGCCAACAGAGCCAATTCTTTTACAATTTTAAAAATCATATCACGTGTGAGTTTCGTGCCCCTTCGGTTTAAAAAAACGACATCTTCACTTCCTTTTTTAACATCTAGCATATTCCTGTCAATTTTCCAAAGATTGATTTGTTTCAACGCTTGAGGGGAAAGCGGAACCAACCGTTGTTTACTCCCTTTTCCATCCACCAACATATAGCCTTCGTCGAGATACATTTTGGAAAGTTGAAGATGAATCAATTCGGATACTCGCAAACCCGAACCGTACAATACTTCGATAATACATTTATTTCGTTGTCCTTCAGGTTTCGACAAATCAATGGCAGCTACAATTGCATCAATCTCGTTTAATGATAAAACTTCCGGTAAACGTAATCCAATTTTCGGACTTTCCAACAATAAAGTAGGGTCATTGTCCAACACATTTTTATAAATCAAAAAATGATAGAAGGATTTTATGCTCGATAAAATGCGGGCTTGAGATCGTGGATGTATTCCTAACGTACTGATGTCAATAATAAAATCGCGCAGCACTTCGGTGGATGCTTTTTCAATTTCGGTATGAGAGTCATTCAAATAGCTCATCAGTTTTTGCAAATCACTCTCATAAGCCGCTATCGTGTTCTCCGATAAAGATTTCTCGAGTTTTAAGAAAAGATGATATTCATCTAAAATGGGTAACATTCTTCTGTTTCAGATTTATAGATATATTGAATCAAAATATCAGTCTGCAAAGTTATTATTATTTACTTATTTTGACGAGTTTTGTCGGACATTATTTTTTTTGATAAACACGCACATAATCCACTTCGAATGTAATAGGAAAATTACTTTTTTCAGGATTTCCACCATTTTCGCCTAACGCAAGATTTAACAATAGATATTGAGGTTGTAGAAATGGATTTGTACCATCCGGATTCACCGTTTCGCTTAGCAAAGTTGTATTTAAAAGCAAATCATCAACATATAAATTGATGGAATCTTTTGTCCAATCCATTCGCCAGACATGGTATTTTTTCGTCCAGTTCTTATCAGATGCGGATAATTCATCCAGTGGTTTCACCGTCATGTCCCAATTCGCTTTCCAGCGTTGCAGTGTTCCATGAGCTACATTTGCCAGAATAGAAGGTACATCATTATATCGGTAAAATTCCAGCATATCAATTTCGCCACATGAAGGCCACTCATAATCCACACCCAACAACCAAATAGCTGGCCACGCTCCCATTGCAGTATCTATTCTTGCCCTAATCTCAAACCGTCCAAACAACCATGACTTTTTATTACAGGTTGTGATACTCGAAGAAGTATAATTCACGATTTTGCGATTCTGTTTCCAACTATTGCTGTTCTCGTCAAAATTCGGATTTTGAAATTTAGTTTTTCTCCCTTCAATCAACAATCTTCCGTCAATACAATTAGCATTATCGCTTTGATACCATTGTAATTCTTTGTTTCGTTTAAACCCGTTTTCAAAATTCCAAAAGGTAGTATCCGGCTTACCAGTATAATTGAATTCTTCACTAAAAACCAAATTCATTCCGACTATTTTTTTAGGAGAATTTCTATCCGGTTTGTTCATGTTTAAATTTTGAGCGATTAGAAATGTTGGCGAAATTGCGATTATTACCAAAAATAGATACTTCATAAGTTCACTTTTTTTAAAAATTATTTTTGAATAAATATTCTATCTTTGTAAACTTAAATAAAAAGATATTTAATTTAAAATAAAAAACAAATATAGAAATATAATCATGAAATACAATAAGTTTATTCTAGCCATTACTTTTTTATTAATAAGCTTCTCTCTATTAGCTTATGATGCAGTAGGTCACAGAACCGTTGCAGATATTGCATACAATAACTTAACCTTAAAAGCAAAAAAACAACTTGACAATATTCTTGGAAAGCATGGAATTATTTATGCTTCAACCTGGGCAGACGAAGTACGAAGCGATAAAAAATATGTATACAGTTATCAGTGGCATTACCAAAACCTGAAGGATAATATGAGTGAAAAGGACATCAAAATGTTGTTGGCGAATCCAAAAGCAGAAGGTGAACATTTATTTTATGCACTTGATTCACTGAGAGGTGAACTTAAAAAAGACAGAAAAAACGTAGAAGCCCTTAAGTTTTTGATTCATTTTGTTGGCGATTTACATCAACCGATGCACTTGGGTAGATTGTCGGATTTGGGTGGCAATAAAGTAGAAACAAAGTGGTTCGGAAAAACGATTAATATACATTCCTTGTGGGATAGTTATTTGATTGAATTTAACAAAATGTCATATTCTGAATATAGCAGATATTTACAGGACAAATACGAACCGAACAAAAAAGAGTATAAAAAATACAGTATCTTACAATCGGTAGAAGCCGGATACAAAATCAGAAACCAGATTTATAATTATGATACTTCTGATACTAACAATTATCATTATGTGTATTTTTTCTCGGACAAGCTGGACGAAATGTTATACAGAGGTGGAATGCAATTATCCAATATGCTGAATGAAATATACAAATAATTTTCAAAGAATCAAGAGACTGACTCTTCTTTTCATTTAGCATAATTTTATAGCAATTCAATAGTATTGTAATTCCCTATATTCACAATTAACCATTGAAAAGGCTGTGAAAATCAATCATACCTGTTTAAATTATATGCGACATTTTAATGGTTAAACCAATTCGTCTTAGTGCTTAGAACAAAAATAATCATATTGTAACTTTATACATGTAAAACGAAGGATAATATCCAAAAGATTTTCAAGCGTTGAATATTGGCTTGATTTAAACAAACAGTACTTAGATGATAAAATGATTTATATTTCAAAAACTACCTAACAGATTTTAAAACCTATTAAGTATATACTATTGGTAGCGTAGTTTTCATCCTTTCTTCTTACTCTTGTATGCGCTGGCTGAAATTCCCATCGTTTTAGTGAATATTCTACTAAAATAATAGGGATCCTCAAATCCAATTTTCAAGGCTATTTGATTTATTTTCATATCAGTAAAATCTAAAAAATGACAAGCCTGCTGAATTTTAAGTTGTGTAAAATAACTTAAGGGTGAAAAACCGGTTTTTTTCTGAAATAGAGTTGAAAAGTGTGAAGCCGAAAAACCTACGAATGTAGAAATCTCCTTGAGAGTTAATGTCTTTTGTATATTTTCACGCATATAGTGAATTGCCTGATCTGTAATATCACTTAAATTATTACTTCCAGAGATGTTTTCGCGATACTCTCCTAAAAATTTGAATGAACCGAGAAAATAAAAAAGACTGACAATACTATACTCCAAGTTATTCTTACTATATCCATTCTTCAACGATGCAAATATTTCCTCGAATAAATGCAATCTTTCTTCTATTCTTGAATCTCTTTGAGGACTTACTGCAATTGATTTATCTAATCCTTCAGAGAAAAAGCCTGCTTTTTCTCCATCAAAATGAAGCCAATAAATAGTCCATGGATTTTTTGGATTACATCCGTATGCATGCGCTTTACCTTTAGGAAGGATGAAAAAATGATCCTGTTCAATTTTTTGTTTTAATCCATTTAGCTCGTACCATCCTTCACCTCCGATACAATAAATTAAAATGTATTGTAATGCTTCTTCACTTGTTCTTTTTCTGAAATGAAAACAGGCTTTTGGATAATATCCAATATCAGTGATATGCAATAAACAACCTAAAGCATCATTTTTTAATTCTTCAATGATGGGAGTAGGCAATATAATTGCCCTTTCACCTAAAAAGCCACTTTGTAATTTAGCCATATTCAGTAAATTAGTTTTAGTATTGTTCAAATATAATATAAAATCATTATTAGATTATATTTTCGTAATATTATCCATTAAAATAATACGATTTTCTATTATAGATGTTGAAAAAAACCAGTTTCTTTGTATTATTATAAACGGCTTAAATAATCAACCTTTTTTTAATGAAAAAATTCAATAAAACTTACATTCTGGGAATTTCTATGGTTTCGGCTATGGGAGGTCTGCTTTTTGGATATGATTGGGTGGTGATAGGAGGTGCAAAGCCTTTTTATGAACGTTTTTTTGATATTACTTCGATGCCAAATCTTCAAGCATGGGCTATGAGTTCTGCTTTGATAGGATGTATTATTGGTGCAGTTATTTCAGGGGTTATAAGCGATAAATTAGGAAGAAAAAAGCCTTTATTGTTGTCAGCTTTTTTATTTACAATTTCTGCATTGGGTACCGGATTGAGTAACAGTTATGATTTATTTATTATATTTAGAATTATAGGAGGTATAGGCATCGGACTGGCATCGGCACTTTCACCTATGTACATTGCCGAGGTTTCCCCATCTCAATTCAGAGGTCGATTTGTTTCATTAAATCAAATGACAATTGTAATAGGAATTCTGTCAGCACAAATTATCAATATGATTATTGCTGAAAAAGTTCCAGAACAAGCAACTAATGAATTAATTTGTGCTTCGTGGAACGGACAAATAGGTTGGCGTTGGATGTTTTGGGCAGAGATTGTTCCGGCAGTAGCTTTTTTTATTTTAGTCTTTTTGGTTCCGGAAAGTCCTCGTTGGTTAATAAAAGCAGGAAAAGCTGAAAGGGCTTATCCGACCCTGAAGAAAATTGGTGGTGAACTTTATGCTAAAGAGGAAATGGCAAATATTCAGGAGACTTTAATTGTCGATACCGAGAAAGTCAACTTCAAGACATTGCTACATCCAAAATTCAGGATTGTACTAACCCTTGGCATAGTATTGGCCGTATTCCAACAATGGTGTGGCATCAACATTGTATTTAATTATGCTGAAGAGATTTTCACTGCTGCCGGTTATGGAGTGAGCGATACATTGTTCAATATTGTAATTACCGGAAGTGTAAATCTTATTTTTACACTTGTTGCCATGTTTACTGTGGACAAATGGGGACGAAAAAAACTGATGCTATTTGGTTCTATTGGCCTGGCTATAACCTATATTCTTCTGGGCAGTGCCTTTTACTTCCAGTTAAAAGGAATTGCAGTTCTTTCGTTAGTTGTCGTTGCTATAGGCATTTACGCTATGTCATTGGCACCAATCACATGGGTTATTCTTTCTGAAATCTTTCCGAACCGAATACGTGGAGCAGCTATGGCTTTAGCAACATTTGCTTTATGGATTGCGAGTTTTATTCTCACATATACTTTTCCGTTACTCAATAAATCATTTGGTGCTGCCGGAACTTTTTGGGTATATGCTGGAATTTGCTTGCTAGGATTTATATTTATTTTGAGAAAATTACCTGAAACAAAAGGAAAAACACTGGAAGAAATTGAGAAAATAATTTAATAAGAGATTTTTTAGAATTTGGTGGTATAGGAAAGATATTCAATTATATAGCATGAAAGAAATTGTAAAAGCCTGGCAGGAAGATGTAATTATCCCGACCTATGAAATTGGCAAAGCAGAAAAGAACCCTATTTTTTTAGAGAAACGTGTTTATCAGGGAAGTAGTGGTGTGGTGTATCCATACCCGGTGGTGGAAAATATTGAAGATGAAAAACATGATAAGGTTTACAAGGCTGTTTATATCGAAAACGAGTATATAAAAGTGATGATTTTGCCTGAATTGGGTGGCCGTGTGCAAATGGCTTTCGATAAAATTAAACAACGCCATTTCATTTATTATAATCAGGTAATAAAACCGGCTTTGGTTGGACTTACAGGTCCATGGATATCTGGTGGAATTGAGTTTAACTGGCCACAACATCACCGGCCAAGCACATTTTTACCTGTTGACTATACGATTGAAAATAATGCCGATGGCAGCGTAACGGTTTGGGTAAGCGAAAACGAAAAAATGTTCCATCAAAAAGGCATGGCAGGTTTTACTTTGCATCCAGGAAAAGCGTATCTAGAAATAAAAGGAAAGCTTTATAATCCAACTCCAATACCACAAACATTTCTATGGTGGGCAAATCCGGCAGTGGCAGTTAATGACTTTTATCAATCGGTTTTTCCGCCTGATGTGCATGCTGTTTTTGACCATGGGAAACGTGATGTAACTACATTCCCAATAGCTACAGGTACCTATTATAAAATTGATTATTCAGCCGGAGTTGATATTTCGAACTATAAAAACATACCTGTACCAACATCGTATATGGCTATCAATTCGGAGTTTAACTTTGTGGGTGGATACGAAAATGATACACAAGCCGGTGTGCTTCATGTAGCAAATCATCATGTTTCTCCGGGTAAAAAACAATGGACATGGGGACATGGCGATTTTGGCAAGGCATGGGATAGAAACCTCACCGACGAAGATGGTCCTTATATCGAATTAATGGCGGGAGTATATACCGATAATCAACCCGATTTTACCTGGCTGAATCCATACGAAGAAAAATCATTCACTCAATATTTTTTACCGTATCGAGAGCTGGGTGTTGTGAAAAATGCATCTAAGGATGTATTGTTGAATATGGATAAAGTTGGCGGGGATGTTGTTGTTAAAATATTTGTCACATCATTACAAAAAAACATAAAAATACAACTCAACCAGAAAGAAAAAAATACCTCACTAATAGATGAAGTGATTGATTTATCACCAGAATCAGTTTATGTAAAAGAAATAACTGTTGGTGAAATTGCGTTATCAGAATTGAGTTTGGTAGTTTATGCTGAAAATAAACGTGAACTGCTTGCAATACGAACTGATAATCAGAAACGTCCTGTAGCAGAACCTGCAAAAGCAGCTTTAACTCCCGAAGACATACAGACCTGTGAACAATTGTATCTTACCGGATTGCATTTGGAACAATACAGACATGCCACCTATAATGCTACCGATTATTATTTAGAAGCATTAAAACGTGATTCCAGTGATGTGAGAAACAATAATGCTATGGGATTGTGGTTGCTTCGAAGAGGTAAATTTGCGGAGGCAGAAAAATATTTCAGAGCAGCCGTAAAAACTCAGTTGCAACGGAATCCCAATCCATATGATGGTGAACCTCATTATAACTTAGGTTTATCCCTACAATTTCAAGGTAGAAATAAAGAAGCTTATGATGCATTTTACAAATCGTGCTGGAATGCCGCTATGCAGGATGCAGGGTATTTTGGTTGTGCACAAATATCGTGTGTCAACGGAAACTGGAAGGATGCTCTTTATGAAATTGACAAATCGCTGATTCGTAACTGGCACAACCACAAGGGACGTGTACTTAAAACGACTATTTTGCGGAGACTTGGACGCACGGATGAAGCTCTGAACTTGATTGAAGATTCATTGAAAATAGATTTGTTCAATTTTGGATGTCGATTTGAGAAATTCATCATCACGGGAAAAACTGAAGTATTGAGTGAAATGAATCAAATTATGCACGGTGAAATTCATAATTATGAAACAGTTGCATTGGATTATATTGCTGCCGGAATGTACGATGAAGCTGTTCGGCTTTTAAATGAAGGAGTAAAAGTTTGCCCTACAAATCCTATGACCTATTATTATATGGGATGGGCATTGGAATTAGCCAATAAAGAGTCAAAAGCTATTTTTGAAAAAGCTGCGGGACATTCTCCTGAATGTTGTTTCCCAAATCGTCCGGAAGCAATTTTAGCATTGGAATGTGCACAAAAGATAAATTTAAATGACTCGAAAGCACCTTATTATCTTGGAAATTTATGGTACGATAAAAGACAATACGCTGAAGCAATTGCATGTTGGGAAAAATCTGCTAAGATGGACAATAATTTTCCAACGGTATTACGTAATCTTGCCTTAGCATATTTCAACAAACAAAAGCAGGAAGTAAAAGCAGTAGAAATACTTGAAAAAGCTTTTGCGTTAGATTCTACTGATTCCCGTATTTTAATGGAACTTGAACAATTGTACAAGCGCATTTGTCGTCCACATGCATCTCGAATGGCATTTTTAGATAAATATTTTGATTTGGTTTTAAAACGGGATGATGTATATCTTGAATATGTAACACTCTGTAATCAAACCGGAAAATACAGTAAAGCCATTGAGATGATTGATAATCATATTTTTCATCCATGGGAAGGTGGTGAAGGAAAGGTTCCGGCTCAATACCAGATTGCCCGTGTAGAACTGGCAAAAAAATATCTGGCAGATAAGAAGCCTCAGCAGGCTATTCATTTATTAGAAGAATGTCTCGAATACCCTCATAATCTAGGTGAAGGCAAACTTTTTGGTGCTCAGGAGAATGATTTCAATTACTGGTTAGGATGTGCATACGAAGACCTTGGTAATAGGAGAAAAGCCAAAGAATATTGGGAACTAGCCAAAGACGGCAAAACAGAACCCGCTGCTGCAATTTTTTATAATGACCAAAAACCCGATAAAATTTTCTATCAGGGATTAGCTTTGCTTAAACTGAAACGAAAAATTGAGGCCAATTCTCGATTTGAAAATTTGATTGCATTTGGAGAAAAACATTTAGATGAACAAATTAAACTTGATTATTTTGCTGTTTCGTTGCCCGATTTGCTGATTTGGGATGATGACCTGACTTTCCGGAATAAAATCCATTGCCATTATATGTTAGGGTTAGGATATTTAGGATTGAATGATTACGAAAAAGCAGAATTATATTTAACCAAAGCAGCAGAAATGGACATCAATCATCAAGGTGTTCAAGCACATAAATCAATGATAAATCCATTGAAATAAAACGAATGAACAAGAATAATAAAATGTTATAAAAAATAAATAAATTTTTCTGAACGCAAAGGTATTATGTTTGCATACTTAGCGTTAGAGTGTTTCTTAGCTGCCTACTACAGATAGTTTCAAAATACGACAATATTTTTTTCACATCACCTCATTAAGTATTTTATAATATTGATTGATATGTTTTCTTATACCTCGGGATTGTTGATTTTATCAAAAACATTTCATTATTTATTACAGACTTCTTAACTTTTTTATTTCCCAAAAAATTCATCTATCTTTGCGGTCGATTTTTGCACGATGCAAAAACGTGTGCTTGAATACCACGTCAAAAAAACAAGAAAAATGAAAAAACAAGTTTCCGTCGCCTTTATGGTGAGTGGGCTGCTATTTACAGTATGCCTTATAGTCTCTAACATTGTTGAGCAAAAATTAATTCAAATCGGGCCTATCGAAGCCACTGCCGGATTGCTCATTTTCCCCATTTCGTACATTATAAACGACTTAATAGCCGAAGTTTGGGGCTATCGTAAGGTGCGTTTAATTATCTGGAACGGTTTCCTGATGAACTTTCTAGCGGTAGCTATTTTCCGGTTAAGTATTTGGGCGCCAGGCTCAGCCAATTTCACTCCGGAACATCAATCGGCTTTCGAGATGATTCTCGGAAATACCCAACGCATTGTAGCAGCAAGTTTCGTCGCATTTTTATTTGGTGCATTCCTGAATGCCTTCGTGATGAGCAAAATGAAAATTATGCAACATGGACGAGGTTTTTCCATTCGAGCCATCGCTTCCACCATTGTGGGTGAAGGTGCTGACTCTATCGTTTTCTTTGCGCTGGCTTTTTCCGGAATTATCCCAACGAATGCATTAATCATGCTAATCATTACACAAACAGCTATGAAAACGGCTTACGAAATTATTGCATTACCACTCACTAACTTTTTGGTAAAATGGGTGAAAAAACACGAAGGAACCGATGTCTACGACAATGGGATTTCGTATAACCCGCTAAATATCAGAGATATTTAGTAATAGCACGCAACTAAAAGCAGTTTCAGAATTCTTTCCGAAACTGTTTTTTTTAAGTCAATGGAACAAATTAATGTAGCATTTAGAAACATTAATAGAACGCTGATTTTCGCTGATTTATCGGAAAATGAAGGATAAAACAAAACGGATTTTTCTTGCCTTCGGCAAGATGATTAAGACGCAACTATCTGTAAATCATTCCGATTTATCGGAATTTAAATCCGTTTTTTCAAATCCACTCTATCAGTGAAAATCAGCGTTCTATTCTTAAATATTTTCATGCAAAATACGACATTATTTGTTTTCAATTACTTATATCAGTTGCTAAAATAAAAAATTATATCTTTGTAAATTACATAATATTTGAAGCTATGTCAAGATTTACTAAAAAGAAGAAAGAAGAAATTGGTCTTTCACCTTTTGCGCTTGTTTTCCGTGGTCAACAGAAAACCGAAAAAATAGGAATACGCATGATTGATTTCGACAAAGAAAATGTCAGGGAAATCGATATTAATTCCATTAAAGAGATAAACCCATATAAAGACTCTGAGACAATTAGTTGGTTGAATATTGATGGGTTACACAACGAGAAGTTGATGGAGGAAATAGCAGAGATGTTTCAGTTGGAGCAAAATGTTCTTTCCGATGTAATGAATCCTTCTATTCGACCGAAAATTCAGGAGTTAGAGAATGGCATTTTTCTAACCATTAAAATGCTTCAATATAACGAACAGGATGAAAAATTATCTATTGAAAATTTAAGCCTTATTGTTCAGGATGATTTTTTAATATCGTTTCAGGAGCAAAAAGGAGACGTTTTTGAACCTGTGCGTGACAGATTGAGAAAACACAAAAGTAAAATCAGAACTTCAGGTGCCGATTATCTTATGTTTGCCTTAGTGGATATTGTGGTGGATAATTATATTTATATTATCGGGCAGTTAGGCGATAAAATAGAAACATTGGAAGAACAAATGACTACCGATCCTGATAAAGAATTGCTCAATGACATTAACTTTTTCAAAATAGAACTTAACTTTCTTCGTAAAAATGTAAAACCGGCTAAAGAAATGATTTTGAATCTGGCTAAATTGGAATCAGATTTTATTAAAGACGAAAACAAAATTCATTTTAAAGAATTGCAGGATAATATTAACGAAGCTTCCGAACTTTCGGATAGTTATCGTGAAATTTTATATGACCAACTGAATATATATCACACCACCATGAGTACCAAACTAAATGATATCATGCGGGTTCTTACGGTCTTTTCAGTCATTTTTATTCCTTTAACGTTTATTGCAGGAATTTATGGAACAAATTTTGATAATGTTCCCGAGCTTCACTGGCCCTACGGATATTATATTATGTGGGCGGTAATGTTGATAACCACCTTGTTTATGCTTTGGTTTTTTAAACGAAAAAAATGGTTTTGATTTTTTTTACAATTTGGTTGTATCTAATATTAGATGCTTTTTTATTGAACGATTTATCTCTTAATTTGTTTTAAATGATTACTTACTCAACTTTAATAATGACTTTGAAATAAAACCCAGTATGGAAGAAGAAAATAAAAAAGCGAAGAATAATCCCATCGAAAACCAGATTCTTGTTATTTACGGTTCGAATGGTGATTTAGCTAAGCGGAAATTAATGCCGGCCATTTTTCAGCTTTATATTGACAATTTATTGCCCGAAAATTTTGCCGTGATTGGTGCAGGAAGTCAGGAAAAAGATGAAGAAACCAACAGGAAAGAAATTAAAGCAAATATGAAGGATTTTGTAGCTAATAAAGTGAAAGAAAATCCTGAAAAGTTAAAATCTTTTTTGAATCACGTATACTATAAAAAAGTTCATAACCAAACCGAAGAAGATTTTGCCGGATTGAAAGCCTATATTGATGAACTGTCAGCAAAACTAGTCCTTCCGCAAAACATAATTTATTATTTTTCCATTCCACCTTTTTTGTACGAAGTGGTGGCGGCTCATATGATCAAATTCGGATTGAACAACGAAAACAACGGTTGGAAGCGAATTATTGTTGAGAAACCATTTGGCTATAGTTATGATACTGCTATCGATTTAGATAAAAAAATCAGAACAGGTTTTAACGAAGATCAAATTTACCGTATCGACCATTATTTGGGAAAAGAAACGGTTCAGAATATTATGGTAACACGTTTCTCTAATGGTTTCTTCGAACCTATATGGAACCGAAAATATGTAGACAGAGTTGAAATAACTTCGGCCGAAAAAATCGGAGTAGGAAGTCGTGGAGGGTATTATGATACTTCAGGTGCTATGCGTGACATGATTCAAAACCACTTATTACAAGTGTTGGCTGTTGTGGCAATGGAACCGCCTTCCATCTTCGATTCAGAATCCATTCGTAATGAAAGTGTAAAAGTGTTACAGTCTTTGCGACCCATTAAAACGGATGAAATTGCTAAACATGTAGTTCGCGGACAATATATCGAAACGTTTGTTGATGACGTAACACAAAAAGGATATCGCCAGGAAAAAGATGTTAAACCAGATTCGAAAACAGAAACTTTTGTTGCGCTAAAATTATTCGTCGATAATTGGCGTTGGGGTGATGTACCCTTTTATATACGTACAGGAAAACATTTACCCGATAGAGTTACCGAAGTGGTTATCCATTTGAAACCGGCTCCGCATCAGCTTTTCAAACAACGTTGTGTAGCGCAGTCCACCAATATGATTATTCTTCGTATTAGTCCGGATGCAGGAGTAGCCGTTGATTTTGGTATGAAAATTCCGGGTGCAGGCTACAAAGTTCAGAATGTAAACATGGCTTTCCATTATTCCGATTTGGCCGAAAATAAAATATCAGAAGCTTATGAAAGGTTACTGTTGGATTGTATGATTGGCGATTCAACACTTTATGCACGTGCCGATGCAGTGAAGGCCAGCTGGAAATTTGTTGATCCGATTTTAAAAGCATGGAAAAATAACCCTGACATTCCGTTATATTTTTACGAATGCAATACCTGGGGACCAAAAGAGGCAAATGCTCTTTTCAATGATAAAGAATTAAAATGGAGAGCTCCATTTAAAAAATTTAAAACGGAATAATATGTACGAAAATCTTCATGTATTTGATTCTCCATACGATACTGCGCATGCTGTTGCAGAGATAATTTTGGAGAAAGCAAAAGAGAAACATAAACTCTCGCTTCCATTAAATATTGCTGTTTCAGGTGGTAATACACCAAAAATTCTTTTTACAATTCTTACAACCGATTTTTCAGAATCAATTCCTTGGAATATTATCCGACTTTTTTGGGTGGACGAACGCTGTGTGCCACCCACACATCCCGATAGTAATTTTGGAATGACTTATGAAAGTTTATTGAAACATTTACCCATTCACGATACAAATATTTTTAGAATGGATGGTGAAATTAATCCGGAAAAAGAAGCAATACGTTATCAGAAAGTTCTCGAAAAAGAGCTTCCTACAAATAATGGTTTTCCTCAATTTGACCTTATATTACTTGGAATGGGCGATGATGGACATACAGCTTCAATTTTTCCAAATGATTTGAGTTTGTTAAAATCACCAGAATTGGTTTCAGTAGGAATTCATCCAACTACCGGACAAAAAAGAATTACGCTCACAGGACAAACGATTAATCAGGCAAAAGAAATAATTTTTCTTATCACCGGTAACAGTAAGGCTGATGTTTTACGCCAGATTATTCATCACGAACCTACTTTTGAAAAATATCCAGCAGCCTTTATTCATACAAATTCGGGTAACGTAGAGTTTTATATCGATAAAGCAGCCGCTTCGCAGTTTTAAATTATCAATTTGAGTTTAAATAAATAAAAACATTTTTATAGAAAACGATCGTTAGTTATAAAATATTATTTTCTCACAAAGGGAATATACCGTGTATCGGTAATTTCAAAGGTCACAAAGAAAAACTGATGGTTTTTCTTTTTAGCATCTTAATACAAGAACTTCTAATTCCACAATATGCAAATATATTGCAATTTTGCATTAAAAAAAATAAGCCGCAAGAAAAACCAATAAAACTTTCTTTTTATTTATTGCACTGGTTTATAAGAATATAAATTCTTTTGTGCCTAAGTATTGAGAAAAAACGTATCCAAAATATTATTTCTATAGAAAACTTCTTTAATTTTGGACTCAATTTAAAAATCTTTTAAATGAAGAAAATTTTATTCGTGCTAAATGTATTGGTATTTACACTTCCTATTTACAGTCAAATCAATTCTGCCGATTCAACGGTACAGGTTATTGGCTATTGGGACAAAAATGAAAAACAAACTTATATTATCACCGAAAATAGTTATCAGGTTAAAAATTCTACCGACACTATAAACCGACAGTTGTATACTTACAATGTTGATGTAGAAATATCAGACTCTACCGCAAATAGCTATATTGTTAAATGGCTTTACACAAATTTCAATATTAAGGAGAGTGCTAATCCTGTATTAGCAAAACTTATTTCTCTCAGCGACAGTTTATCTGTAATTTTTAAAACTGATGAATATGGTTCATTTCAAGAGGTTTTGAATTGGGAGGAAGGACGTGATTTTATAAAAAAATCCTGTGAATTATTAAAGCCAGAATTTAAAACGATTCCAAATTTCGATAAAGTTATTGACCAGATAAAGAATCTTTATTCCAGTAAAGAATCAATTGAAAATTCTGCTATTGATGAAATTCATCAATTTTATGCTTTTCATGGAGTAAAATACAAATTAGACGAAGAAATTAATGCAGATATTAAAATCCCAAACATTTATGGAGGCAAACCTTTCGATGCATTGCTTACCGGAATGTTGGAACAAATTAATGCAGAAGATGACAATGCTATTTTCAGAATGTGGCAGACTGCCGATTCAAAGCAGGTCACTGATGCAGCGTATGACTATTTAAATTCAATGCAACAAACGATGAAAGTTCCCGAAGTGAAAAGAGAAGATTTCCCTGTTTCAACCAACGATGTTCGAACAGCTTCGAGTATCGATGGCGATACTGGTTGGGTGCTTTATAGTATTCAAACCAAAGAAATTGTAGCAGATAATATCCTACAGGTAAATGAACGTAGCATAGAACTTCAATAAATATTTAATTATGAACAAAAATTTAGTTATCATTCTTTTTATTATTCTTATTCCGGTGTTTGGTTTTTCGAAAAACAAACAGAATAAAGAAAACTGTTTAAAATCGTCGGATTGGGAATATGTGATTAAAGACAAATCGGTCAATCCAACCGATGTTTTCAAGGTTGAAAATGGAATAATGAATGTTACTGGAATTTCATCAGGATATTTCAGAACTAAAAAAAGCTATAGTAAATATGTATTGACACTTGATTGGCGTTGGACAAAGAAACTGGGGAATAGTGGTGTGCTGATTCATATACAACCAAAAGATAGCATTTGGCCTGTTTGTTATCAAGTACAACAAAAAGCAGATGCCGCTGGCGATATTATTTGCATGAACGGACTTTGGGCAAAAGAATGTACCGACTCAGTAAAATTTACGATTGCCAAAAAGCTTCCGTCAAACGAACGTCCACTAGGCGAATGGAATTCAATGAAAATAATTTGCCGAAAGAACTTAATAAAAGTGTATGTGAATGGTGTTTTTCAAAATAAAATCACGAAATTAACAGTAAATGAAGGCTTTATTGGTTTTCAGAATGAAGGCACTCCTATTGAATTCAAAAATATTTGTATAAAATAATTTGATTCAACAAAATATTTATTTTTTTCAATCATAAATTACATGAATAGTAAATACCTTAACTTTCGCAAGTTCTCATATAGGGGTTTCCACCCCTAGCCCCGACCTACTTTTTGCCTTGACGCAAAAAGTAGGCAAAAAAGTCAAGACTACGCCCGCTTCACTCGAAAAACTTACGCTCGGTAAGCTCAAATCGTCCAAACTCATTCCGACGAAATACGTCGAAACTCAAACAAGGACGATTTTTAACCGCTTACCTCACTTGTTTTTCGGTTCACCAGCCGAGGTCGCACATTCAAGAACGACATCGGTATACGATAAAACGTATTTTAACTTATAGTAGAAAGATCACGAGAAACTATATGCAATATTTATTCGATGAAATAGAATTTTATAACCAGCTCATTATCAATATATAAATTTAGATATATTAATATTTATCAATAAGTTAAATGCTTGCGAAAGTTGAGTAAATACTTGTTTCAACTTTATAATAGCAGATATTGTGGATGATCTTTAATAATAATTAGGGTTGTCCGGAAATCCGAACAACCCTAAAAGTTTTGTAAACAATAGACAAAAGAATCAGTTAAGCGTTTGTTGTATTATCAATCTAAAATAAACTGTTAACTGAATATCAAAAAAAATCACTAGCCAAAACTGAATCTAAATGAATGCTACAAATATATAATTTGTAGCATTTTTTAGCAAAGCAATAGGTATATTTTTTGAAGCAAAATGTAAAAAACACTATATATATTAATTGTTTATTGCCAAATATCTTCTGTTTCTGAATGTCAAAATTGTTTGTATTATGCTAATACATCCTATTTTAGTTAGAATCGAAAGAATAATTTTTAATGATTATCCGCAATGTATACAATTATTCTAAATTTTCAGTTGATGGGATTGACCTCGTTCGGTGAACCAAAAAACAAGTGAGAAAGGCGCAAAAATACTCCTGTTTGACGACCGAAGGGAGGAGTTTGGAGGATTTTAGCCTTTCGAGCGATAGTTTTTTGAGTGAAGCGGACGCAGTCTATAAACATTTTACCTTTGTTCCCTCTCCAGTTGGAGAGGGTGTCCGAAGGACGGGTGAGGTATTTTTGCTTACTTTTTTGCATCAAGGCAAAAAAGTGAGTAGGGTTATAGGGGCAAAGCCCCTGTTAAAGATATGCTGTACATTATGCGGATAATCATATAATTTTTTTCTAACGTATGTATTGAATTCCTTCTTTTGAATGTATTTTTATAATAAATAATTCATTTGCTGGGATATTCATTTCAGAAGAAATTATAGATCCCTGATATAACAATGTTCCATTAATTCTATAAATCTCAATATAGTCTCCATTTGTCAGGTTAAATATTTTATTTCCAGAACGATATGCTTTTGGAACAATATTATCATTATTTGATGTAGCAGAGTTATTGACTTTTTCTACGGTTAATTTGTCAAGACAGAAATACGCAGCTGTATTCATCCCATAATCTCCCGTATCTGTTGACTCCATTGTAAATTGAATATAAGAAACTTCGCCAAGTGAGGACAAATCCATCCATTCCCATGAGTTATTTAACTTCATTTGTACTGAATTTTCTGAACGATAATCTGCCAAATAATACTCAGCAGTTCCAGTTTCAGTAATTCCGTCTGCTAGATATCCGGTAGCAATAAGCTTAAAATAATCACCTTGTACAAATTTACGGGCAAAAGTATCACCGTATTTACAACTGTAATAGGGCCATGCTGAGTTAGAAACATAAGCACCTATTGCTTTGTAAGTTTTACCATCGTTAAACTTGACGTAGTTTGAAGTTTCAGTTACATTCGCGGCAGTCTCGTCATTAAAAAATCCCCAGTTGCCAACCAAAAAGTTTGAACCTTCGCCATTGAATCCTCCTTTAGCCATACATTCCCATTGGTTATCTATCCAATCGTTTGAATCCCCTTGCCCAAAATCATCATTCGAGATATGATTACTAATAGTGAATCCATCCCAATAATATCCACCCCAACCATTTCGATGAGAAAAAATAAAGTTTTGAGATTCAAGGAACACATTCTCTGAATAAGCTTCCGACCAGTGAGAGTCAGCCGCTAATGGCGTTGATGCTAAAGTAGTTGTGTTTTGTAAATCAAGAGTAATATAGTCTTCACCTATTGGAGGATATACAGCTTCAGTAGCATCTGGATGCAAATCTACAATTCCAGCAAATTCAGTTGACGTTTCGCCTAACCATCCAGTTTCTTGAACTATTCCGGTATACACTTTTATAAAATCAATATAATCCAAATGTACAGGATTTCCGCTATCGTCAACCGCCCAATCAATCTTAAACCCAATCTTGTCGTTAGTGCTAGTGTTTGCATAATTGTCCACATAGCCCCAATTAAATCCTGGTAAGCTCCACATACTTCCATTTTGTAACGCATTTTTGCGGAGTCGTGTTCCTTTAAAAGTCATGGTATTGTCAGTAATCCAAAGGGGATACATAGTAGCTTGTGTAGCAAAAGATATGTGAGTTACTACTCCTTCAGCTCCCTGATTATCTGTCCATTTGATATTTGATTTTAGTCCGTCAGGATCAGGGCGATAATAGGTAATTTCATAATTATGAATAGTTTCGGTATTGTTATATTCTGATCCTGCCAATTCATACCAAGGTTCATTGGCATCGGGAAGTCCGTTTTTATTCAAATCCTGACAAACCATGACCACACCAGGTTCTGAACTATTAGTAAATGCATTCCCTAAAGCTTTAAAATCATATTCATTCGTCACATTTACAATTGAATGATCGAATCCTACTACTGCATAACCACCAAATGCTCCCAAACCAAGCATTGATGTATTCCCAATTAGTTTTTGTTGTGCAAACAGCAACGCATTCTCGGGAGTATCACTAAATGATGGCGTTGGAAATAAACGGTTAATATGTTGTCCCGGAGCAGGTTTATACTCTAACACTTTCGTGATTTTTTCGGAGTGTTGTGAACTTGCATTGAGGCTTAAAAAAGCCATGCATAAAGCAATAAAAGTAGTTTTTTTCATTTTTTTAAATAATTTATTGTGAATAATATTTCCGTCATTTTATTTTATTGATAAATACAATTTGATTCGGGTTTAATCCGATTTGATTAATTCTGAATTTTAATTTTCCACTTCTATTAAAGCAAAGTACATCACCCCATTCTGTAAAAGAATAGGCATCGGTAATATATACGTCTCCGTTGGCAGGGTTCACATTTATTCCGTAAGGTGTAGAAATAGTTGTGTTATCAGTTATAAAATTCTCTGAAACAATTTTTTCCTGTTTACAATCAAAAACTTTAAACCAGGATGTTTGAAGCGCATAATCGTAATTGTAGATATAAGCAGTATCATTACAAATTGTAAAATTTAATGCTTGAATGTCACTAAAAGTCTTAACAACTTCATCTGTGTTACTATTTATTTTTTTAAAACTGTATGGAATATCTCCATAATTTCCACGTGTAACCACGTAAACATCCCCTTCCTTATCACTATGAATTTTATACGGATTCAGACCGACTGTAATTTTTTTTATTTCTTTTAGTGGATTAGTATTCAAAACAGATACTGTACTGTCAAAATAGGGGAAGTCAAGTCCACCGGAATTAGATACATAGACTTTATTATTTGCAACACAAATGCCATCGGGATTTCGACCGCATTCTACCACTGCATTAATTTCCAAAGTTGTTGTATCTATTTGTACAACAGTTCCATCAAACGAGCAAACATAGGCTTTACCATTAAGAAAATCAATAAATCTTGGCTGACGTGCTACGCCCTTTTCGTCAAACATGGGTATTTGTTTGATTGATTTACCGGTATTTATATCCAGCACTTCAATTTCGCTTGAAACATTGACAACAACATAGAGTTTTGAGCCGTAAAGTTGCATATCATTAGCCGTGTCACCCAGTCCACGGTTATTGCTACTTAAAAAGAAATTAGTATTCAATTCTTGCTTCTCGAAATTGTATGAAGCCAATGTACTGTTGTTAAGATTAAACAATCCCTCACACAAAACAAATATTTGTGTAGTCTCAATTTCGGTGGGATAATCGCGAACTTTTTCGATATCGTTCATATCGTTGCATCCTGTAATTGAGAACGCAATAATCAGTAATACAGATATATAACTTTTGTTTTTCATATAAATTGTTATTGTTTTTTTAAAAGTTAGTTGTAAAAGCTGGGATTCCGGTTAAAACCGAAATCAGAATTTATTAGAGTAGGTTTAATGCTACTAAGAAAAATATTTAAAATTTGAGTGAAACGGTGGCTCGAAACGAGCGCCCCGGCATGGGGAAGTAACGCACTATGGCGTAGTTCTTATTGAGAAGATTGAGTAACTCCAGATTCGTAGAAAGTAGCAATTTTTTTAAATTAAACTCTCGGGAGAACGATATGTTATGGTCAACGTATCCGGGCAACCTGTTTTCAGAATAATTCTGAAATCCGGCATAACGATGCCCCGACCACAAAACGGAATAAGAAACATCTAACAATGGGGTTTCGAGTGCGGCTTTTCCGGAACCCGAAATTCGAGGCGTATACGGGAGTTGATGTTTATAGGTTTTACTGTCATTTGGATCCGTAATATTTAATGCTCGTTGATATGTGTAGGAAGTGCCAAGCACTAAACCAATTTTTTTCCAGGGATATAACGTTGTTTCCCCTGTAAAGTCAAGCCCATCAATACTTACTTCTCCCAGATTTACGGTAGTCCAAATAGCATTATTTTTGTTTGGTATTGCTACAATTTTATTTTTCACATTGTTGTGATATAAATCGGTAGTTACAGAAAATAATGGTAACCAACCCGATGAAGAAACAGAATAAGTAAATCCTACATTGAACTGATTAGCATCTTCGGGTTTTAAATTTGTATTTCCAACACATAAATAATACAAATCATTAAATGTAGGCAATCGAAAAATATTTTTATAAAAGGCTCTGAATCTTAAGTCTATATCTGATAAAGGTTGTACACTGATGCTTATATAGGGTGAAATCCTTCGTTGATTATTCGCTGCATCTCCCGTTTTCACAGTTTCATTTACTACATTACTTAACGCACTTGCTGTAGCCAGTATATTGTTAGTAACATACTTTACTGCAATTGCCGACAACCAACTATAACGTGTAGGATAAGAAAAATCGTATGAATCGGCACTTAAAGTGTTAATATAAAAATCTGATGAAGCAGAAAAGGATAAATTTTTAAAAGCACGAAACAAAAGAGAAGCAGATCCATAATACTCTTTTTGTAAATAAATACTCCTAAGTTCCCCTGTTGAACCCAAATAGGATGTGTCGAGGTAACACATATAACCGCTATTGTATTTTGCATTTGCCTGAAAATCCCATGTTTTTGAAAAATTATTTTCGTAGTGTCCCTGAGTAAAAAACGTTCTGTCACTCATTCTCTGCGAAGTAAATGCACTTTCGTTGTATAGAATAGTGGCTCCTGGTAATCCCCTATCCGAACTATAATAATATGATTTAATATATGCAGATTCGTTTTCAGAAAAATTTGCATAAATAGAACCTTCTAACCTATAGTTCTGAACATCGGAATTTTTTCTGATTTCCATTGATGTGCTGTCACCAGCTGATTGTCCATATTGGAGTAAATATGGATATTCTCCGTTTGCCGAAAGCCATTCAGCACTGAATGCCGCTGATAGTTTAGAATTTATCTTTTTCTGAATCCAGAATGCGGGATTGAAAAGTCCGAATGATCCAACCCTTAGACTTGCTTTCCCATTTAGAGTTTTTTCTCCATCGAAACGTGGTGAAAGTGTACGAATATTAAGTACTGCGGCTGATGCAAAAAGCCTTGCGGGTTGAAAAATATTATCACTTTGACCGTTATTGAGCGATAGCATATCCACATTGTCTAATGAGAAACGCCCTATATCTATTTGTCCCGTTTGACAATCGGTTAGCGTAATACCATCATAACTTACTGCTGTGTGATTTGCTCCCAAACTTCGAACAGAAATGGTTTTCAGTCCACCAATACCACCATAATCCTTTACCGACACTCCCGAAAAGTATTTTACCGCATCCGAAACTTGTAAGACATTCAGCTTTTCAATTTTTTTTGAACTCAAAATTTGGAGTGGTGATGTAGATCGAACTTCAGTATTACGATATTGTTCAATAACCGTAACTTCCGGGATTGAGTAGACTTTTGTACTGTCTACCTTGTCGGCAGCAAACAAATGAACTGAAATAAATACATTGCTCAGAGCAATTAGATATTTCAACTTGGGAGAAAAAGGGAAAAATGTAAAACACATACAATCTATTTGTTTAATAATTAACCAAATAGCTTGCAAGAAAAGAAAAATCAACAAAGCAAAAATGCATGCAATATTGGTTTTTAGCTCCATCCTCGAAAGCTTTAAAAACATATAATGCATGGCAGGTCTTCTGACTTACTCCCAAATTGAACGCCTTCCCGAGACCTCCCCTAACCCCTCCAAAAGGAGGGGAACTGCTCCTCCCTTTTGGGGAGGTTGGGTGGGGTTCCCAGTGGCAAAAGTTGTTGTTCAAAACGTAATATGGAGCTTACAGCAGCGGGACTGTTCAGGATTTTCACCTAATTCCCTTTTAATTTCTATTTGTAGAATACAAATATGAAAACCAATGCAAACGCAAAATTACTATATATTATTCATAACACAAAACAGCAATTCTTAAAATTAATATATGACACATTCCAAAATCAAGTAATTAATTGAGGTTTAAGTAACAATAGTTCGTTATAAAATTTTATTTTTCAACCTACCTGCAGCAGGTAGGTGCAAAGGCGCTAAGCCGCCAAGAAAAACTTCAAGTTTTTCTCTTTGCGTTCTTTGCATATATATTTGAAATACTGTATATTACAAAATTATTATGCTTAGCGTTCTTTGCGTTTAATTAAAAAAAAAATAAATTTGATATTTTAAAAGGGTTAATCGTTTTAATTACCTGAATAATAAACTAATAAATTATTTTATAACGAACCATTGAGTAAAATAGGTGTTATTATTTTTTAAAATAAAATTGGTACTTTTACAAATCATACTTTTCGAAAAATAGAATTCTTATCCATCTGATTATGTTTGCTTTGAAAAAATTCAATTGTTTCACTTATTTGAAAAATTTGGTAGAATTACCAGTCCTTTTTCTGATTTTTTTGAGAAACTCATCGAAGCAGAAAAAATTTCTAAAACAAACTATTTCTGACGCAATTATTAAAAGCAAAAATAAAAATGATGAGAGCTTAGATAATGATGATTATAAAAAAATTCAACTTTATGGATATGCAGTACCTGCCATGCTGGGTGAAGCTTACTGTGTATTGAGAAATCAAAAAATGACTACGAATGAAAGATTGAGTATTACTTTTTTAGGTTCAATAACCGGTCTTTTCGATGACATGTTTGATAAAAAGGTATTGACAGAAGAATATATAAAAAATATGATTGTTAAACCCAGCTTTCTTGTTGGGAACAATTCAAATGAAAAATTATTCTTAACGCTCTACAATAACGCACTCGAAATTACGCAAAATAAAGCGGTTCTTATTAAAAAAGCTCTTGCCGTTTTTGAAGCTCAGATTTTAAGTCGAAAACAGAAACAACCTGAAATTGATTTGTCTGAAATTGAAGAAATTACATTTCAGAAAGGTGGAAGTTCTATGCTTATGTATCGGAGCACATTGAACAATAAGATAGATGATCCCGAAAAATTGATGATTTATTTGCTAGGTGGTATCGGTCAGCTTGAAAATGATATTTTTGATATTTATAAAGATTATAAAGAAGGTATAAAAACACTTGCTACTACAATGCAAAAAACGAGTCATTTACGCGAAAAATATCTGGCATTAATGGCAGATGTGTTTGATTCTGTTGAAAAAACCAATTTTCCAACCGGTGCAAAAAAGAAATTTAGAAGAATAATATCGTTGGTTATGAGTCGTGGGTTGGTTTGCCTCGATTGTATAGAAAAGAACGAAAAAACTACTCAAAATCAATTTCATCTTGAAAAATACGAACGGAAAGATTTGATTTGCGATATGGAAAGTCTTGGCAGTTTTTTAAAACTGATTCATTATTCGGCTAAATATAATTTTTGAATTAACAGCATAAAACAATAGTTATGCAATTCGGAAGGTGAAAATCTCCATTTTCATACTGTTTTTTTGTATCTTTGTCGTCCTAAAATTAATTTAATAAAGAGTTTATGAGTGGTTTTGGAAAATTTATAGGCGGCGGTTTAGGTTTTGTTCTTGGAGGTCCGGTTGGTGCATTAATTGGTTTTGCACTGGGTTCTCTTTTAAGTAGTGGTGAGGCTATTTCTACTTCAACAACACAAAGGATTGGTAGAACGTCAGAAGGTGATTTTAAAATGAGTTTACTCGTTTTAATGGCCTGCGTCATGAAAGCAGATGGACATGTTGACAAAGCTGAACTGGCTGTTGTGAAAAAATTTTTGGTCGCTAATTTTGGTGAACAGGGTGCATTGGATGCTTTACATATTCTGAAAAATTTATTAGATCAGAACATAAATGAGACAGATGTGGCTACTCAAATAGGGATGAATCTGAATTATTCATCGAAGCTTGAGTTATTGCATTTACTTTTTCAGATTGCCTATGCCGATGGAGAAATTGTAGCTTCTGAATTGAATACTATTCAGCGTATTTCTACAATATTCCGTATTGACAGACTTGATTTTGATTCGATGAAAGCGCCTTTCATGAAAAAAGTTGATCGGGACTGGGCATATAAAGCATTAGAAATTGAACCGACTGCTACTAATGATGAAATAAAAAAAGCCTATCGATCGATGGCGAAAAAATTTCATCCCGATTTGGTAAATGAACTGGGTGAAGATGTGAAAAAATCGGCTACCGAAAAATTCCGATCAATAAACGAAGCTTACGAAAGCCTTAAAAAGCAACGAGGATTTATTTAATTTAAACCTCACCCCAACCCTCTCCAAAGGAGAGGGAGATAAATAATTAAGAATAGAATTGCAACAATTCGGTTCCTAATTAATAGATTAATATTATACTTTAAAAATAATTATATTTATTTACAATTAAACGACTAAAAATTCCCCTCCTACTTCCTCTCTATTGGAGAGGGTTGGGGTGAGGTGTGGATTTAGGAGGGCTATATGAATCTTTATATTTATAACACATTAAGCCGCAAAAAGGAATTATTCGTGCCACTTCATGAAAATAAAGTGGGCATGTATGTTTGCGGTCCTACAGTCTATGGCGATGCACATTTAGGTCATGCACGTCCGGCTATTACATTTGATATCGTTTTCAGATATCTGACACATTTAGGTTATAAAGTACGTTACGTGCGCAATATTACCGATGTGGGGCATTTGGAAAATGATGCTGACAGTGGCGAAGATAAAATTGCAAAAAAAGCTCGTTTGGATGAATTGGAACCTATGGAAGTGGTACAGTTTTACACCAATCGTTATCACAAAGCCATGGAAGCACTGAACGTATTACCACCAAGCATCGAACCACATGCTTCAGGGCATATCATGGAGCAAATTGAGTTTACCGAAAAAATTCTTGCTGCCGGTTTTGCTTACGAAAGCGGAGGATCTGTTTATTTCGATGTAGAGAAATACAACAAAGAACATAATTACGGCAAACTTTCAGGGCGCAATATTGAGGACATGCTGGAGACAACACGTGAACTTGATGGGCAAAGTGAAAAACACCGAAGTGTGGATTTTGCATTGTGGAAAAAAGCTTCACCTGAACATATTATGCGCTGGAAAAGTCCCTGGAGTGATGGTTTCCCAGGATGGCACATGGAGTGTTCGGCAATGGGAACAAAATACTTGGGCGAGCAATTTGATATTCATGGTGGTGGAATGGATTTAATGTTTCCACATCACGAATGCGAAATTGCACAATCGACAGCTGCACTTGGCAAAGAAACTGTAAAATATTGGATGCACAACAATATGATAACTATTGCCGGACAAAAAATGGGAAAATCGTTGGGCAATTTTATCACCTTAGATGCGTTTTTTAGCGGAGATCATAAATTACTGTCGAAACCATTCAGTCCGATGACAGTTCGCTTCTTTATTTTACAAGCGCATTATCGTAGTACGGTTGATTTCAGCAGTACTGCATTAGAAGCTTCGGAAAAAGGACTGAGCCGTTTGATGGAAGGCTATACTCACTTGCAGAAACTCTCGGCATCGGCAAATTCAAGTGTTGAAACAGCCGGACTTCGTGCAAAATGCGAAGAAGCAATGTGCGATGATTTGAACACGCCAATTGTGATTTCGCATCTTTTCGATGCACTGAGAGCTATAAATCTGGTTCATGATGGAAAAGAAACCATTTCTGCTCCAGATCTTACTGAATTACAAAGTGTATTTCATTTATTTATTGAAGAAATTCTTGGTCTGAAATCCGAAACTGAAGCGTCAAGTGGAAACGATGCCTATAAAAAGGCCATCAATTTATTGCTAAATATGCGATTGGAAGCCAAACAAAACAAAGACTGGGCAACCAGCGATAAAATACGGAATGAACTGACAGCATTGGGATTTGAAATTAAAGATACGAAGGACGGATTTGAGTGGAAGATATAAACACTAACCACTAAGGGAGAATGTTGGTAAAATCTAAATCAAATGAAAAATGAGGGTGAAATAATTCTTTATCAATCTGATAATTCTACTCAATTTGAAGTGAGAATAGAAGATGATACTGTTTGGCTGACTCTTAATCAAATTAGCGAATTGTTTGAACGAGACAAATCGGTAATATCCAGACATATTCGTAATATATTCGTTGAAGGAGAATTGATCAAAGATTCAGTTGTTGCAAAAAATGCAACAACTGCTAGATGGCAAAACATATCAGGTTGAATACTTTAATTTGGATGTTATCATTTCTGTTGGTTATCGTGTTAAATCTAAGCGCGGAACTCAATTTCGTATTCGGGCAAACAGAATTCTCAAGGAGTATTTATTAAACGGACATGTTGTTAATCAACGTTTTGACAGACTTGAACGGAAAATTTTAGAACACGATCAGAAATTTGATTTACTGATTAAAACTTCAATGCCACCGAATGAAGGTATATTTTAGGATGGACAAATTAAGTAATTGAAAATAAATAATGTCGTATTTTGCATGAAAATATTTAAGAATAGAACGCTGATTTTCACTGATAGAATGGATTTGAAAAAACGGATTTGAATTCCGATAAATCGGAATGATTTACAGATAGTTGCTTCTTAATCATCTTGCCGTAGGCAAGAAAAATCCGTTTTGTTTTATCCTTCATTTCCCGATAAATCAGCGATAAGTCAGCGAAAATCAGCGTTCTATTAATGTTTCTAAATGGTACATTAATTTGTTCCATTTACTTAAGTACAAATACTTTTCAAAGCTTTTGATTATAAAATTTCTTACTTAACCTATAAGAAATGTTTCTATGAAAAATGAAGGCGAAATAATTCTTTATCAATCTGATAATTCTACTCAATTTGAAGTGAGAATTAAAGATGAAACAATTTGGTTAACACAAAATCAGATAGCTGAACTTTTTGGTGTAAAGCAACCCGCTATTTCCAAGCACCTGAAAAATATTTTTCTAAGTGGGGAACTTGATGAAAATTCAGTTTATTCCATTTTGGAATATACTGCCTCAGATGGGAAAAATTATAAAACAGCTTTTTATAATCTTGATGCCATACTATCAATTGGATATAGAGTTAATTCAAAAAATGCAACTCAATTTCGTATTTGGGCAAACAGAATTCTCAAGGAGTATTTATTAAACGGACATGTTGTTAATCAACGTTTTGACAGACTTGAACGGAAAATTTTAGAGCACGATCAGAAATTTGATTTGTTGATAAAAACTTCAATACCTCCAAATGAAGGTATATTTTATGATGGACAAATTTTTGATGCTTGGAAATTTGCAGCTGATGTAGTGAAATCGGCTAAAAAATCAATTGTTTTGATTGATAATTATATAGACGAAAGCGTATTACATTTACTTTCAAAACGCAATAAAACAGTAAAGGCTACAATTTTTACTTCAAAAATACCGATTGTATTGCAACATGATATTGAAAAGTTTACTGCTCAATACGATCCTGTTGAAATAAAGATTTTTTCGAAATCGCACGATCGTTTTCTTATTATTGATAATGAAATAGTTTATCACATAGGCGCTTCGCTCAAAGATTTAGGGAAAAAATGGTTTGCATTTTCGAAAATAGAACTAGATGCAAACGAACTAATAAATAAACTTTTATACTAACAAAACAAACACCTCCGCAATTCTCCTTAAGGGGTTAGGGGTAAAAAGAAAACAATGGAAACTACAAGACAAGAAAAAATATCGCGCATGCTACAAAAAGAATTAGGTGAAATCTTTTTATTGTATGCACGCGAATTACAGGGTACTTTAATTACCGTTACTGGTGTAAGAATTAGTCCCGATTTGGGAATTGCACATACGCACCTGAGCATTTTCCCAAGCAACAAAACAACTGACGTGTTGAAAAAAGTAAATGCTGACAACAAAGCTATACGTTTTGAATTAGGGAAACGGGTTCGTAATCAGTTGCGCATTGTTCCTGCATTATATTTTCATGTGGACGATTCGTTAGATTATCTCGAAAATATCGATAATTTACTAAAAAGCGATCCGCCATCACCATTGAAAGATGGGGAAGTAAACGAGCTAGATTAAGATTCTTGTATGTCGAATTCAGAAAGAACGAAAAAGAATAAATTCGGTCAACTGTCCTTTTCATTTAGGATTGCACGCCGCTATTTGTTTTCCAAAAAATCGCACAATGCCATCAATATCATTTCCGGAATATCAGCAACAGGAGTTGCTATTGGAACAATGGCATTGGTGGTGGTTTTGTCAGTATTTAACGGATTCGAATCGCTGATCTCCGATATGTTTTCGGCATTTGATCCCGATTTGAAAATAACGCTAGTACAGGGGAAGTCTTTTGATATCAACACAAAAGAGTTTTCGGAATTGCGTAAACTGAAGTCAGTTGTTTTTTTTACCGAGGTAGTTGAGGAAAATGCGTTGTTGCGGTTTAAAAACATGCAGATGCCGGCAGTAATTAAAGGAGTAAGCGATGATTTTGAAAAGATGACCCACATCGACAGTATTATGTACGATGGAAAATTTGAGTTGTACGATGGTGCATTCGATAGAGCTGTTCCCGGAGTTGGAGTGGCAAGTATTCTGGGATTAGGTGTTCATTTTATTGACCCCTTATATATTTACGCTCCAAAACGAACCTCAAAAATCAATTTGCTTCGGCCTGAAAATAGTTTTAACCAAATGGGTACTTTTGTTTCCGGAATATTTTCGGTACAACAATTACAATACGACGACCATTATGTCCTTGTATCAGTTAAACTTGCACGCCAGCTTTTTGAATACGATGACAACACGGTTTCGGCAATTGAATTAAAATTAGCTGATGGTATTGATAAAGATAACGCTCAACAACAAATAAAAACCATTCTTGGGGATAAGTTTGATGTGAAAAACCGTTACGAACAACAGGAAAGCTTTTTCAAAATCATGAAAATTGAAAAATGGATGACTTATCTGATTCTATGTTTTATATTGCTCATTGCCAGTTTTAATATAATCGGTTCGCTTTCGATGTTGATTATTGATAAAAAGGCTGATATTCAAACACTAAGAAGTTTGGGTGCCAGTAATCAATTGGTAAAACGAATATTTTTGTTCGAAGGTTGGATGATTTCGCTGGTTGGTGCGTTGGGAGGAATCATTCTTGGAACATTACTTTGTATTTTACAGGAAAATTTCGGATTGTTGAAAATGGGAAGCGGATACGTGGTTGATGCTTATCCTGTAGTGACTGATTTTAATGATATTTTACTTGTGTTTTTCACAGTGCTTTTGATGGGCTTTTTAGCGGCCTATTATCCGGTTCGATATATTAAATCAAAACCAATTTCAGATTAATAAGATGCATTTTGAAATAAAAACAGAAATTGTCGCAACAAACCGAAATTTATTCCGTTTATTTTAAGAACATTTACTTTTAGCAAATGAGGAATCTCAACATACTTTATATCTTTATAGCCATTTTGTTGTTTTCGTGCAATGGATCAGAACCAGATTCGCCCTATGTTTACGAAGCAAATCCACATTACAGTTTTGGATATATACAGTTTTATGGTTTATTTTACAAGAACGTTGGAAACCCAAACAACATACTAACAATTTCACTTTTTTCTGATTCATTGTATATTAGCGAAGAAGGCAGTCTGGAAGGATTTGGTCAATTTCTGTATCTCGAAGATGTGTATAACAGCCCTACAGACACCTTGCTTCATACTACTACTTATACAGTGAATGAGTCTAGAGACCCGTATACGATTTCGGCCGGGAAAAATGACACAATTGATAATGAAGTATATACTATTGGTGCAACTATTTCGTACTACGAACAAAACACTGCGAAATCGACAATCAAATTAATCACTGATGGAACATTAACCGTTAATTATATTGGTGCAGTTTACAATATCATCTTCGATTTTAAAACCGAAGATGGGAAAGATTTAAAAGGAAGTTTTACAGACTTGTTGCCTTATTTTGATGAATCGTTACAACCGGCCGATCTAAAAGTACGAAAAAAGCTGCTACAAAAACCTTGTCAAATTAGAACAGGTTATTGAACTACCTCAATTTTTGAAACTACCTTTCATTTGACAGATAGTATATTTTAAATTGTTCGCAAGTAGTATGTTGATAGTATTAGCATTTGAAAAACAAATATAGAAAAGAATTGGATTGTATTTTTTGCGTCTGCATAGAGTTTTATATGTAATCGTAAAAATGTTATTACACATTGCTAATAAAAGTTCTACACAAAGTTTCACGAAAATTTCCATGTAATCAACAACTAATATAAATACTTTAATATGCTATATAGGCAAAAGTAAAATTATAATCAATTATAGATCTATACAATTATTTAGTATTCATCATAAGTTAAAGTAAATTACTTCATTTCCTTTAATTGTTAATTTGTTATATTGCTAAAATTTGAAATATAAACCTTTTAAGTCCCTAAAGGGCGTTTTTGTATTTTTTAAATAAGTAATAATCTAAATATCTACATTTTCTGTCAATTAATCCACAAGGTTTTTTTTTATTTATTTTAGCTCTCTTTAGGAATTATGTTTATATTTGCCGTTATAAATTATAAATATAATTTCACCTTAAATTTAATAAACAAATGAAGAAAAACAATTCACTTTTGAAACGTGTTTTGTTTGTTGTTTTGGCACTGGCATTTTATGCAGTTCCATGGGCGCAAACAAAAACAATTACCGGTGTGGTTAAAGATGCCACCGGAGAATCAATTATTGGAGCATCAGTTGTTGTAAAAGGGACTACTCTCGGGACAATAACTAACATTAATGGTTCATATAGCTTAGGGGTTCCAACAAGTGCAAAAACTCTTGTAGTTTCATACATTGGTATGGAAACACAGGAATTAACCATCACAGGCAGTGTTATAAATGTAGCCTTGAAAGACGCCACAACAGACTTAGATGAATTAGTTGTTGTAGGTTATGGAGTGGTAAAAAAACGGGATTTAACAGGATCGGTTTCTTCTGTAAAATCTTCCGAAATTATGAAAACTTCTTCCAGTAATGCCATGCAAGCTATGCAAGGTAAAGTTCCAGGATTGGACATTCAGCAAAGTAGTGGACAAGCAGGTGCTGGTTTAAATATCACACTAAGAGGTAATCGATCGATTACTGCATCAAATAATCCGCTGATTTTAGTAGATGGTGTAGAATATGGCTCAACTCTTGATATAAGTCCCTCTGATATCGAATCAATGGAAGTATTAAAAGATGCATCTTCAACAGCAATTTATGGTACTCGTGGTGCTAATGGTGTAATTATCATTACAACAAAAAGAGGAAAATCTGGAGCAACAAAAGTTTCTTTTAATTCATACATATCTTCTAACCAACCTACTTCTATTCCACAAATTATGTTTGGAACGACAGAAGTCACTCGCCGAATTCAAGCTGAAAGATATAAAAGAGACAAATTACTTGTTACAAATGGTACAGGTACTTGGGGTGATTCTCAAATTGAAGTAACTGATGTTTTAAGTAGTTCAGCTGCTAATGGTTTACCTTATTCTGAAATGGATATCTATAATAATGGTTCATATACTAATTGGGCGGATTTAATACTTCAAAATGGTTTAACTCAGAATTATGAAATGGCGGTTTCTGGAGGTAGTGAAAAAACTAATTTCAATATTTCTTTAGGTACTATGCTTGAAGAAGGATTGCTTAAGAATGATGCATTGGATCGTTATAATGCTAAAATAAATATTGATCATAAAGCAAATAAATTCCTTAAAATTGGGACAAGCTTGTTATATACATACAAAAATCACGATAAACGAGCTAATGTATTTGGACAAGCATTAAAAATGACATCTATAGCTAATCCTTATGATGCAGATGGTCAGATCATTTTAAAACCCTCTCCAACTTATGAAGCTCATGCCAATCCATTGTTGGACGAAATTGAAGGAAATTATCAAAATAATATAGAATCAACGCGTTTTTTTGGTAATGGCTATATTGAAATTACTCCTATTAGAAATGTGTTCTTTAAATCTATGTTTGCTTTAGTTCTACTTTGACAGATTAGGGTTTTGCCTCAGATATGCATTATTAATATCTTTTTGCCTCCTAATGTGTCGGTTAATAATTTTTTCATACATTTGATCAACAGTCATTTGTTTGTACAGTTGA
>JAQUWU010000071.1 GCA_028692715.1 Paludibacter sp.
TCCTTTCTGGATTAGTTGATGCACATTGTTTCGGGTCAGAAAACTTAAATCTTCTTTTGTAATTTGTTTTGCCGTTAGAATTAAAACCGGAATATGAGCAGTAGCCTCTGCTTCACGAATCGTTTTTAGTACCTCAAATCCATCAATTTCCGGCATCATCAGATCCAATATCATTGTATCCGGAATCGTTTGCGATATAATTTCCAACGCTTCTTTTCCATTATGTGCAGTCATCACATTATATCCACTGGATGATAAAAAGTCATTCATTTGAATAATGGCCGGTTCGCTGTCATCAACTAAAAGTATTGTTTTTAAGGATTTATCCGAAATAATTTTTCTTGCATCTGGTTGTTTTTTAGCAACTCCTGTTTCTGTTGTATAAATTTTTGTTTCTACAATTCTATTGTCTTCCGAATATTGCTTTGGTAGTGTTAGAATAAAGGTAGAACCAACATGAAGAGTGCTGTTTACCATAACATTTCCGCCTAATAAGTTGGCATATTTTTTTGCGATGGAAAGACCTAGACCGGTACCTCCATACCGACGGGAAGTACTACTGTCGGCTTGACGGAATTCATCAAAAACATGTTTAATATGTTCAGAAGAAATCCCAATGCCGGTGTCTTTTACTATGAATTGTATTGTGTCGTCTTTTTCAGAAACCGAAATTTCAACTTTCCCCTTCTCGGTAAATTTAACGGCATTTGCCACTAAATTTTGCAGAATATGTCTGCACTTATGGATATCACTGTTTATCGTAATGTTATTCTTATTTTCTGTTTTAATCAATTCTATGTTTTTTTGATGAGCCTGAGTTTGTATCATGCTTACTATTTCGTCCACCAAACTATCGGTACTAAAATTAGTGACTTCTACTTCTTCCTTACCCGCTTCAATACGTGAAATATCCAAAATGTCATTAATCAGGCTTAGTAAATGTTTCCCATTGCGCTCAATTACTTCCAGATAACTGTACTCATCTGCTGCAATTTTTGATTTCAATCGTCGGTTTAATACGCCCGAAAGTGCAATAACAGAATTTAAAGGCGTACGAAGTTCATGACTCATATTAGAAAGGAAATTCGTTTTAAGTTTATTCGCCTCATTCAGTTGAACTTTTTGTATTTCGAGTTCTCTGTTCTGCTCGTGAAGTGCTATTGATTGGGCTTTTAACTCCGATTTTTGTTCCTGAAGTTCGGTGTTCTGCGTTTCCATTAGTTTTAAGAATCTTCTTATTTTACGGTAATTCAATATGCCCTCAATACGAGAATTGAGTACGATATAGGATCCGTTTAATAGCGCATTTGCTTCATCGCTGTATTTCCGTACACTTGCTAACGAAATGATGGCTATTATTTCATTTCCGGCCATAATGGGGATGGTAATAATTTCGCGTGGAATAAACTTACCCGAAACCGTTTGGTATGCAAATGAGGTGTCAATGGGAATGTTTCTGTGATATTCTATTTTACGGCTTGATAGCACAGCACCGAATTCCCCTTCATAATTAGTTGCATCGAAGTGTATATTGTTTGCTTCAGAGGTTAATCCTATCGATTCGTAATGCATGTATTCTTTCTTGTCTTCCGAGAGCAAATAAACTGCTGCCATTTGGGAATTTGTAAGTTCTGCTAATTTTGGCAGCATATTTCTAAAGAAGCTATGTGAATTTTCAATAATCATCATCGAATTAGCCAGAGCAGTTGTCTTTTCGTTCAAATCAAGGTTCAATTTTATTGATTCAACCATCGAATTGAAAGAATTAGATAATATGCCGAATTCATTTTTATTGGTTAATGTACTTCTTGTATCATAATTTCCCTGCTGAAATTCATTGGCAACTTTCGATAAATGTTTTATGGGTTTGCGGATATTGTACAAAATTATTTCAGCAATAATAATTATCAGTATGGAAATTGCAAATATCCATAGTAGAAGTAGTAAATTTAACTGATTATTCAGTCTTTCTGATTCTGTTCCTAATAACTTGCTTTTGTTAAAGGCAAAGTCGTCTATTAGCTTGATTTTATTAAGCATATCATCTCTTAGTATGCCTATTTCACCATCGCTCAATACATTATTTTTTACAACTTCAATTTCTCCATTTTCAATTCTATCAAAATTTAACTCTCTGATTGTCTTCCATTTAGTAAAAGCATTTTTCACATCTTCAACTAATATTTTATCACCAAGAAATTGTCTGTTTAAAATGGCAAATTGTTTATTTGCGTCATCGCTTGCCGATTCAATTGTATTTTTTATTCTGATTCGATTTTTTAAATCGGAATATAACATAAAATCACGGGTGGCAAGACGCATTTCAAGAATGTCAATTTTTAACTTACTGCTGGCGAGTCGAACCTTTAAAGGATGTTCAAACAGAATATCGGTATTCTCATGTAACTTACTAGACTGTGTGTACGATACTACACCCAGAGAAAGAACCGAAATGAAAATCAATGAAAATCCAAGTGCTAAAATGACACTTATTTTAAGATTTTTAAGAAACATAGTGTTATAGTGTTAAATTTTAAAAATGGCTGATTTAGGAAATACTTCTTGAAAATTGTTTTGTAACAATACTTCCCTCTCGGTTTCGCCGGTTACAAGATATCCTTTTATTGATATATTTTTTCTGATTTTTTGAATAATTGTTTGCCTAAAATACGGTTTATAGTAAAAAAGTATGTTTGCACAAAATACCAAATCGAAATCGCAAAATATACTTGCCGGAGGACAGTTTGATGCTGTAGTAAATAAGTCGAAGGTCGAAAAATCAATCATTTCTTTTAATTCATCTTTTACACGGTAAGTCTCCCCTTCTTTTATCAGCCAATTATTCATTCGCTTAACACTTATCCCGCTGATCTCTGAATAGGCAAACTGACCCTTCTTTGCTCTTTCTATTTCTTGTTCCGATTGATCTGTCGCAAAAATACGAACTTTTATCTTATCCTTCAAATTCATTTCATTCAGTAAAATAGCTAAACTGTACACTTCCTGTCCACCGGCACATGCTGCCGACCAAATTCTGATTTCATGCTGTTTGTTTTTAATCTTATTGTTTATTAAAGCAGGTAAAACTTCGTGTTCTAATAAGCTAAATGTTAACGAGTTCCGAAAAAACTCAGAATAGGAGATAAACAAAGAATTTTTTAAAATAGTGAGTTCGGTTTTATTCTCTTCTAAAAACTTTAAATAATCTTTTTTGTTTTCACAATTTGTTTCTTTTATTCTGGTCAACAGGGATTTGTTATAAAACGATTCTTCAAATTTTGAAATATCCGTTTTGTCGAAGTTGTACAAACGTTCTGCTATTTTATTTTGATCGACTTTCATTGTTGATTGCTAAGGTTAATATTTAAAATTGAATAAGTATAATCGCCGGTCCCTATATCCCCTAAAGGGGACTTGAAATTACCATCGATATCTTTTTCAATGGTTCGTTATAAAGTTTTTAAAAGCATACTTAAATTTAATCGGTCAAAGTAGCACGTTTATATTAGAGTTTATATGGAACAAGAAATTATATCGCTGAAAAATAATAATTTAAAAATAAACACAAAGGCACGAAGACACAAATTTTTGTAATATAAACCCAATACATAAATCACGGTAAAAAAATACAAGTATTTTTTTGTAATCACATCAGATAATGCTCTTTAAATAAAACATTTATGTTTTATGCTTTGTGTCTTTTGTCATTTTAATTCTGTACTGAATGTTTTAATTAAATTTGTGTCTTCGTGTCTTTGTGTTGAATTACTGTAAATCAATCATTTAGTATTTTAATCGAAATAATCTCTATTATCTTAAACCTTAGTGAAAAACTGTGACTACTCAGCACTTCAAGAAGTACTTCACTTGAAGTTTTTAGTAAAATTGCAGAGTAAAAAAATGTAATTTTCACAAAAAAATAGCCAAATAAAAGCGCATAAATGATGAATGTCGCTCCAGAACTCCCCCTTTAGGGGGTTGGGGGGCTGAGTAGTTTCAAAAAACTACAGCCACACAAGAACAAACCTTATTTTAGCTTCTATTTTTACTGCTTATTCAATAATCCGGTACTTTTCTTTTTCTCCTGCTTTTATATACAACTCATTTATTTCTTTTTTTAGTTTAATCATCGTTAATTCTCTGTCAACGGTCAGGTTCTGAAAACGTGTCATTTCATCAATCCGTTGTAGAATTTCTTTTTCGGCACGTATTCGTTCGCTGATATCACGGAATGACCATACACGACCTTTTATTTTAGCACCTACTTTTTGGGGTATTGAAAATCGTTCGAAGGTTCTACCATCTTTAATCTCAATTAAATCAAAACTGGTTAATTCGGGATTTTCATATAAAGTAGAAACCTTTTGAGCAAACTTTTCATTATCAATTATATGTGTGAATATATAATTTAGTAATTTCTCATCTTTATTTTCAACAAGTATGCGTTGCGGTATATTCCACATCTCAACAAATTTCTGATTATATATGGTTGCTATGCCATCAAGATTCACTACCAAAATGCCATCCGCAGTTGATTCAAGTGTGGCATTCAGGAGTGAAAATGAAGTTTTAAGATCATTTTCGGCTTTTTTCCGTTGTGTTATATCATTGATAATTACATGTCTTGCATTCATTCCAAATGTAGGAGTTGATACAGCAGATGTTTCAATGAATATTATTTCTCCATTCTTCTTAACCTGTCTTGAAATACCATCTGTATTCTCACCCATTCTGGTTTTATCAATCAATCTAAGTGTTTCCGGGACATCTTCCTTTAAATGTAAATCAATAATTGTCATCGACAGAAACTCATTTTTGGAATAACCATAATGTTGTATAGCCGATTGATTTGCTTCGAGTATATTGAGAGTTTGAAGGTCATAAATAATCATTGGTTGTGGATTATCGGCAAATAAGACCCGGTATTTTTTTTCATTTTCTTTTAAATTTTCTTCCGCTTGATGACGTTCGAGGTATAATCCTACCTGATTGGAATAAAGTTCAACCAATTCGGGGTTTTGAATTGTGTCTCCTTTTTCATACATTAGTGTAAAATCACCTTTTTGAATATTATTTTTAGAAATCCTTACCACACAGACTTCTCCGATATTAAATGTTTGTTCAATTAACGAAATAACAGTTTTTGGGATTAAATTGTCGGTTAAATCTGCTAAAGAGTTAAATTTTGTGAGGGAGTTTTCTTTTAGTTTTGTAATCTTCTCAATTACATTTTCCCAAGTTTCATTAATAAAGTCAAACTCCAGAACTTTTTTCGAGATATTAGCATATTCTGGCAAACCGGAAAACGAAATTGTTTTGTAGCTTAACCCATCAGATTCAAAAATATTAAATGCTGCATATCTAGCACCTGAAATTTCACGTATTTTATCGGTAAATTTTTGATAGTTAATTACCGAAGTAGAAGTTTCAATTAATTCAGAAGATGAATAAATCAGGTTTTTAAGAGCAGCTTTATTGTTGATTTGATAATTTTCAGCCGCTTTTCGTTCTGTAATATCTCGTACAATTAGTTGAACTGCCATTTGATTGTCTATTTCCACCGGCATAGCTTTCACTTCAACTTCAACCGATGAACCATCGAGGCGAACAAATACTTCCTCCACTGCTTCGAGATATGCTCCTTGACCACTGACAGATTTCATTCTTTCAATTACATACTCTCTCCAATCGGGGTGAACAAACTCCAACACATGCATCCCTATTAGTTCATTGTTGCTTTTTGCTCTCATCAACCGTAAACATTCGTTGTTTACCATGGTTACAATACCATCAATGTAGATAGCTATTGCGTCGGGCGAGTTTTCAATCAGACCACGGTATTTGCTTTCACTTTCGCGTAATGAATTTTCTGCTTTCTTTTGCAGGGTAATGTCTCTTACTGTCGATATAGCACCAATGATTTCTCCAACGGAGTTTTTCAACGGAGATACCACATCCGAAACCCAGCCCGATTTTCCGGTTGCCTTATAATCAAAATAAAACTCAATGTTTTTAACTTCTGTAATGTCGTTGTTTAAAGCATTATTTATATTCTGAATCAGTTCGTTATTTACAATATTTGGAAAAACTTCATTAATTTTCTTACCTAAAACAACTTGCGCTTTAAAACCCGTAAGTTCTTCCATAAATGGATTCCAGGCTACGTATTTTAGCTGTTTGTCGTATACTACTATGCCTTCTTTAGCACTATCTATTATTTGTCGACTAAATTCATTCGATTCTTTTAGCTCGCTTTCTATTTCAATTAATTTCTTTTCGTTTTCAATATCTTTGCTTAACTGTTTGGTAATTACCTCTATCATATCCAAAAAACTAGTGTTTTTTACGATATAATCCCTTGCTCCGAGTTTCATCATTTCTACCGCTATAATTTCATCGCCACGTCCGGTGGCAACAACAAAGGGCGGTACTTTAATATTTTGAGTTTCGAGTTCCAGTATGAATTCCTTTCCGCTAAAATCGGGCAGGCTATAATCGAGAAACATGAATAAGGGGGTATTTCCTTTTAACCAGGTTAAGGCTTCTTTACCTCTCAAGAAACTCTGATATTGATATCCTGACTCGCTAACTCTTTCAGTGATAAGTTCATTTAAGTCGGCATCATCTTCAATTATCAGGATTATTTTTTCTTCATTTTTCATAATTATTCAGATATTTAAGTGTTTATGACATTTTATACTATCTTATTAAAACTGTATTTACACTTTTACAATTTGGATAAAAAGTCCCATTCTATGTAGCGTTTCTGCAAATTTGTTAAACTGAACCGGTTTTGTTACATACATATTACAACCAAATTTATAACAGACATCAATTTCACGTGGATCGTCGGTAGTGGTCAGCATGATAATCATAACTTCTTTCAGTTCGTCATTCGATTTGATTTTTTTAAGTAATTCAATTCCGTTCATTTTGGGCATATTAATATCCAGCAATAATAAATACGCTACTTTTATATCTCTATTTTGAGATTTTGCTGTCCCTGATAAAAATTCCCAGGCCTCTAACCCGTTCGAAAATCGAATTGTTTTGTTAGATACGCCTGAATTTACAAGACCTTCTTTGATTAATTCCGCATGCCCATCGTCGTCTTCGGCAATGAGAATAATAAGTTCTTTGTGATTTTTCATAATATTATTATTTTGAATTAGTAAGTAAATGGAACAAATTAATGTAGCATTTAGAAACATTAATAGAACGCTGATTTTCGCTGATTTATCGGAAAATGAAGGATAAAACAAAACGGATTTTTCTTGCCTTCGGCAAGATGATTAAGACGCAACTATCTGTAAATCATTCCGATTTATCGGAATTCAAATCCGTTTTTTCAAATCCACTCTATCACTGAAAATTGCGCCTGCCTGTCGCAGACAGGTTCTATTCTTAAATATTTTCATGCAAAATACGACATTATTTGTTTTCAATTACTTAATTCATAACTAATACATATTTTTTTATTAGAACGAGGCACGTAGTGCTGATTCCTTTGTAAAAAAACACATGCAACATCCTCCTTTGAGGAGCGTAGCTCTGATTTACTCTTTCATACAATCGTTATGTACATATTTAATTAAGAAATCACCGCTACGCGGCTCATTAAACCATTTCAAATATATTTTCTACAAAGAAATCACACCTACGGCGCTACAAAGAAATCACAACTACGGCGCTACAAAGAAATCACACCTACGGTGCTACAAAGAAATCACACCTACGGTGCTACAAATTCCTAAACAACCTCTTTCTACAAAGAAATCACCGCTACGCGCTACAAAGAAATCACCGCTACGCGACTCAAGACTAATACCAATTCGTTTTTATATATTCGTTTTATTAGAACGAGGCACGTAGTGCTGATTCCTTTGTAAAAAAACACATGCAATATCCTCCTTTGAGGAGCGTAGCTCTGATTTCTTTTTTATACAATGTTATGTATATATTTAATTAAGAAATCACCGCTACGCGGCTCATTAAACCATTTCAAATATATTTTCTACAAAGAAATCACACCTACGGTGCTACAAAGAAATCACACCTACGGTGCTATAAAGAAATCACACCTACGGTGCTATAAAGATATCACCGCTACGCGGCTCAAGACTAATACCAATTCGTTTTTATATATTCGTTTTATTAGAACGAGGCACGTAGTGCTGATTTCTTTGTAACAAAAACACATGCAACATCCTCCTTTGAGGAGCGTAGCTCTGATTTACTCTTTCATACAGTTATGTACATATTTAATTAAGAAATCACCGCTACGCGGCTCAATAAGCCATTTCAAATATATTTTCTACAAAGAAATCGCACCTACGGTGCTACAAAGAAATCACACCTACGGTGCTATAAAGATATCGCACCTACGGTGCTACAAAGAAATCACCGCTACGCGGTTCAAGACTAATACATATTCGTTTTATATATTCGTTTTATTAGAACGAGGCACGTAGTGCTGATTCCTTTGTAACAAAAACACATGCAATATCCTCCTTTGAGGAGCGTAGCTCTGATTTTTTCTTTTCTTGACAAAACACTATACAACAAAATCATTTTGCTGTAATTCAATGTAAAACACACTTCCATTTCCCGGACTGGATTCCACCCAAATTCTGCCTTTGTGTTTTTCTACAATTTGTTTTGCGAGACTTAATCCCAGTCCTTCGCCCGATATCTCGGGTTTTGGATCAATACGATAGAAAACACTCCAAATTTTACTTATAAAGTTAGGATCAATTCCAATTCCATTGTCTTTTATTGAATATATAACTTTATTAAAATGGAGTTTGGCGCTAATTTCAATTCGAAGTTGATTTTCTCTGTTTCTGTATTTTATTGCATTGCTTATAATGTTCGAAAATACCTGATTTAACTGATTTTCATCTCCGTAACAATCCTGAAGCTCATCTATTTCAACAGTTGCTTCACATTCGGTTAATTGATAATTGAAAGTAGAGACGATTTTTTTTATTAATTCGTTCATCCTCAGTTGTTGAATAGACATTTCAATTCTTCCACTTCGTGACAATTGCAATAAGCCGTTGATTAATTGATCCATTTTGGATACATTTGTCAATATGTAATTCAATGACTTCGGTAAATTTTCATTCATTAGCGTTTCAATAGTTTCCATCTTCTCTTTTTCAAGATCAATGCTACTAATGATTTTCGTCAATTCATTGGTTTGTCGTTGTAATCGCTGACTAAAGCCCTGAATGTTTACTAATGGTGATCGCAAATCGTGGGATGCCACATACATATAATTCTCCAGTTCTTTGTTTTTCGCCAGCAAAGCTTCCTGTGCTTTCTGAATTTCTGTAATATCAGCTGTAATGGTGGCAAATCTATTTTTGCCCAACGAAACTATTGAAATTTGAAAATACTTATCTAAGGGTTGATAATAGGTTTTGAAATCCAAATTTTCGCCCGAAAGACAAACATCTGCATACTCATTGAGGTAAGGTGCTTCTGCAGTCTGATACACTTCTGTTGCAAATTTTCCTGTTAAATCTTCTCTCTTAATACCTATAATTTTTACAAAGGCTTCGTTACATTCAATAATTTTATAGTCGATAGCCCAGCCACTTTCATCGAAAACCAATTCGTGTGTAGCCACCATCTCGGACATGCCGGTAAAGAGTGCTGAGAGCTTTTCTTCGCTCTCTTTTAAAGCTCGTTCGTTTAATTTCCTTTCAGTAATATCTTGAAAAAAACCAAAAATCCGTCGATTTTCATTATCAATTCTCCCAATGGTATGTACATTCTTTCTGTTTTTCTTGGCTGTAATAATTTCAAGTTCCAAGTCAAAGGGTTCACCATATTTAATGGCACGTTCTAAAGCCCGTTTAATAATTGGAATGCAATCCTGTGTATAATAATTAATTCCATCTTCAACACTAGAGCTAGTTGTGTACGGTAAATCGTGAATGTCATAGGTTTCTTCTGTCCATAAAAGTTCTGAAGTATCAATATTGAATTCCCAACCACCCACTTTACCAATCTTCTCAGTATCGGAGAGTAACTTAGCGCTTTTTTTCAAGGCTTCTTCGGTTTTTTTCTGTTCAGTAACATCTCTGATAACTCCAAAAATAATTTGTTGTTCCTTGTCAAATACTGCAGTGGAATGAATATCTCTTATTTCGCCGGTATCTGCTTTTTTAATTTTAAAATCAATATCATAAGGAATATCGCTCTTTAATAAATCTTTTAAAGCCTTATCCATCAAAGGTCTATATTCGGGAAGTGGGATATTTTTAATTCTTTCATACTTGGACTCCCCGATGTTCACACCATACAATTTAGTTGCTCCTTTTGATGCTTTAATGATGCCATTGGCCAATACTAACTCCCAATTCCCTGACATAGAGGCGAATTCTGCTCTATTCAGTCTGTTTTTACTTTTTCTGATTGACAGTTCTGCTTTTCGTTGTTCGGTTACATCAACACCCAAGCTCGCAATGCCATTAATATTTCCATCATTGTCATATAACCAAGTGTTGGTCCAACTTACCAGAATTTCTTCCTTTTCCTTTGTGAGAATCAGATTTTCATAGTTTGATATAATTTGACCGTTAATAAGCGATTCTGCAAATTCGTTTTTGACTTTTTCATTGATTTCTTTTGGTAAAAAAAGATTGAACCAGTTTTTCCCAATTACTTCTTCTTTTGTCCAATGAGTTAGTTCGAGAGTAAAATCGTTACAGAAAGTGATATTTCCGTTTAAATCAAATAATACTGAAACAAGTTTCACCGTTGAAAGTAATACTCTAAACCGTCGTTCCGAGTCGGCTAACGATTTCTCCATTTTTCTTTGCTCGGTAACATCCTGAAAAACTGCATGTGTCCGGGTAAATTCGCCAGATGTTGTATAGCTTGACTTACCCACAAAAGCAGCGGTTATGGTAGAGCCATTTTTTTTGATTAATTCGAATTCACTATTGTATCGTCCGAGTTCTTTTAATTTAGGAAAACAGTTTTTAAAGTTTTCTAGTGATTTTTCTGTCATAAAATCGCCAAATGATTTGCCTAATACTTCTTCCTTTTTGTAACCTAAAGTATCTAACCATGTTTCATTCACATTGATAATATTACCCTCTTTATTTAATGAGTGATAACCTAATGGAGCTTTTTCGAATAAGGTTTTAAACCGTTCTTCGCTCTCTTTTAATTTGGCTTCTGCTTTTTTCTTTTCGGATATATCATTTATTCCGGTAATAATATATAATGGTTGCCCTTTTTCGTCGCGTTGTAATGTAATGCTAATATCAATCCATACTATATGTCCATCTTTATGAATATATCTTTTTTCCCAGCGTTCAGAATTCGTTTCTCCTTTCAACAAACGGTCAATTACCTTGAAATTATACTCCAGATCATCTTTGTGAGTTATAGTTTCCCATTTTGTTTTACTCAACTCTTCTTTCGTATAGCCTACAATATCACTGAATGCTTTGTTTGCTTTCATTGTGCCGTCGAGAGAGGCTATTGACATCCCAATGACTGAATACTCAAAGAAATTTCTGAATTTTTCTTCGCTTTCCTGCAATTCTTTTTCGGCTTGTTTCCGTTGCGATATATCAACAATTTCCGTAATAAAATAAAGCGGATTTCCACTACTGTCTCGTTTTAAAACGGTGTTAATATCTCCCCAAATGATGTGTCCGTCCTTGTGTATAAATCTTTTCTCCCAACGTTCAGCATCCACTTCGCCGTTTAATATAGATAGAACAATTTTCTCATTCTTTTCAATATCTTCCTCGTGGGTTATATTTCTCCAGTTGATAGCATTCAGGTCTTCCTTCGAATAACCTAATATTTTACAGAATGCGGTATTTACATCTAACTGTCCATCAAGCGTAGTTGTCGATTTCCCTACCATCGACGAGTCGAATATATCCCTGAACTTTTGTTCGCTTTCTCTTAATTTCTTTTCTGCTTTTTGAATTTCAGTAACATCTTTAAAAATACAATGGGTCTGTTTAAAGTGTCCATATTCATCATATCCTATTGCTCCTTCGTAGGTAACAGTAATGATAGTGCCATCTTTTCGGACCATATCGAATATATAATTGTGTAATTCACCATTTTTTATAAATTCGGCAAATTTTGATTGAACGATGCTAGCAGAATCGGGGGACATAAATTCAGCAAAATAATGACCTATAACTTCATCGCGGTTATACCCAAATGTAGATAACCAGATATCATTTACATCTAGAAATCGAGCTTCTTTGTCGAGCGATTGATAACTTAAGGGCGCATTATTGTAGAGCATTTTAAATCTTTTTTCGCTCTCAACAATTTTTTTCTCGTTTAATATGTTTTGTGTAATATCCTGGACGAAAACAAAAATTATATCTTCATCAGGCAAGTAGCTAATATTTATCAATACATCGATGATGTTGCCATTTTTACAACGATGCTTTGAACTAAAACGATCGGACTTTTGTTGAACTAAGAGTATTAATCTATTTTGTATATCCTCTCCATTGTCATTAATATCTACATCTTTAATGGACATATTTAGCAATTCTTCGTTGCTATAACCGGTCATTTTACAATAAGCGTCGTTCACAAAAAGGAATTGCCCGTTCATGTTTACTTTCCAGAACCCATCCAATGCTGTTTTAAGAATAGAACTGTTTTGTTTTTCGCTTACCATCAACTCATCTTCTGCTCGTTTCTTTTCGGTTAATTGCCACACAGCATCCATCATAAGATTTAACTGTACAATGTCAGTTTGGTTATAATCGGTTTTTTTGTTTGCTACGCCGACTACTGCTACAATATGCCCATTGTTGAAAACAGGAATAGATAGAAATTTGTGCAAACGGGCATGTCCTTCAGGCAGTCCTTTCATTAAAGGATGTGGCGCCTGGAAATCATTTACTATAATGGGTTTTGCCTGCCGAACGGCTTCTCCCCAAATACCCGTTTTTTCGAGATGATATAGAGTTTGTGGGTTTGCGACAGAGCAATTATTCATTACTTCATTCGACCATGAATTCAGGGTAAATTCTTTGGTTTGGTCGTTGTAATAATAAATATAGCCAAACTGACTTTCGGTAAGTGTAATGACCTCGGTAAGAGTATAGTCAAGCAATTCCTGTGTGTTCTCAAATTTAAACTGATTGATTCTGAGTAAACTTTCCAGTCTATTTTCGCCTAGTTTTCTTCTTTTTTCACCTTCATAGCGTTCAGTGATGTCAACAAACGAAGCAACTATTCTATTTGTGTGTTCAATCACAGATACGGACATTAGACAATGCCTAACGTTACCATCTTTGCGGTAAATAGAAAATTCGTATTTTTCGGGCGCACCTGCTAAATTGGTTTTTCGTATGCGGTTGTATTCCTGCAATCGTTCGAGATCAGGAGGTGGAATTTGATTTGTCCAGCTAGTTCCAATAATTTCTTCTTTGCTGTATCCACTCATTTTGCAATAAGCATCGTTCACCATATAAATCGTTGTGTCGGCATCTATAATGGCTATAGCCGAGAAATTCCCCTGAAATACAGCTCTAAGAGATTCTTCACTAGTCGATAGTTCTTTCGCTCTTTCATCAGCTTTTTCTTTAAGATCAAGATAATTCAGGGAGTTTTTTAGCACTAAGCCAAAAACACCGGAGAGATTTTCTAACAATTTAATAATTTCATCAATGTTTAATGAATCAATAATATCCAGTAGAAGTATTGTTGCCATTTTTTTTTCGGCAACAATTACAGGAATATTAATTCTACTTTACTAAAATAAAAACATTTAATTTTATTTGGTTATATGTCTGATTATTAGTATTTTTATGTCATTATTAATGACCTCTGATCATTTTGACAATGAAGCCAAAACGAGCAGAGAAA
>JAQUWU010000072.1 GCA_028692715.1 Paludibacter sp.
GACATTTGGCCAAATCAACCGTAGTTACATCGGCCGTAAAAGCCATAATTGGGATGTTGGAATGCAGGGTATTACGAATATAATCAGTAGCTTCAAACCCATTCATTTCGGGCATTTGCAAATCCATAAGTATAATATCATAACTATTACTCTCCATTTTTTCGGTAGCAATTTTTCCATTGGAAGCAATATCGCACTCAAACCCAAAATCGTCCAACAACGTTTTCATCAACAACTGATTGAGTTTAATATCTTCAGCAACTAGCACTTTAACATTTTTGATATTGGTATCTAACTCAACAATTTCAATGACATCAGGTGATTCGGCCTTAGTTTTCAGAAAATCGAGTGTAAAACTAAAATTAGAACCTTCATCTACTTTACTAAACACATCAACAGTACCACCCTGAGGTTCAACTAATTGTTTCACAATAGCCAAACCTAAACCGGTACCACCATAAAGCCTTGAAGTTCCACTTGAAGCCTGTTGAAAATTCTCAAAAATCTTCCCTAGCTTATTTTCCGGTATGCCTATACCCGTATCTTTAACCGAAAACTTAATAGTTACCTTTTCTGTATCCTCATTCATCAATTTAACACTTACGGTAATTTTACCCTTTTGGGTAAACTTGATGGCATTACTCACTAAATTTAGAATAATCTGATGTAATCGTACCGGATCACCCAATAAAACATCGGGAATATTAGTATCATATTCCTTCTTCAGAATCAAATTTTTCTCCTGTATTTTAGCCTCAAATACATGTAACATCGACGAGATTGACTGAAATAACTTGAAAGGAATTTGTTCAAATGTCATTTTTCCTGCATCTACTTTTGCCAGATCCAGGATGTCGTTTATCAGTACAATAAGTGCATCACCACTTAATTTAATGGCCGAAAGGTATTCACGTTGTTTCGGATTCAAATCTGTTTTTAACACCACTTTCGTAAAGCCGATGATGGCATTCATTGGGGTGCGTATTTCGTGACTCATATTGGACAAAAATTGTTGTTTTGCCCGTACAGCCGATTCGGCAACTTTGGTAGATGATTCTGCTTTTAATTTGGCTTCTTCAGCTATTTCAGTGGCTAATTCTGCAAAAACTATTGCCTCGTTCAATTGTGTGGCAATTAACTTCTGAGCCGTTACATCTCTGGCCACAATTACCACTCCAAGCACATTGCCCAATTCATCTTTATATACCGACCCATTAAACAATACATCGGTCAATTTACCATCTTTATGACGAAGTGTGAGCGGCGAATCGGCAACAGAACCTTTTGCAAAAACTTCTTTATAAACAGCACGCGCCATTTCCGGCTCTGTGAAATACTCAAAGAAATCGGTTCCGGTAATTTCTTCACGCGAGATACCGGTTATGTTCACCAAAGCCTCGTTCATATCCATAATTTTTCCTTCAGGACTAATTGTTACCAAAGGATCTCGACTGGCTTCGATAAGACTTAAAGAATATTGCGAAGCTAATTTTAAGGAATTGCTAGAGGCTAATAATTCTCTATTATCTGATTCTTGTTTTTGCTTTTCAATGGTCTGCACTATAATTTCTTTATTGGCAATCACCAATTCAGCATCACGTTTTTCTTTTTCATCATTCTGAAATGCCAGTTCTACATTTGCAATACCTAGCTCTTGGGCACGTTTTTCTTTTTCTTCATTTTGAAATGCGAGTTCTTTGTTGGCAATACTTAATTCCTGAGCACGTTTCTCTTTCTCTTCATTCTGAAAAGCCAGCTCCTTGTTGGCTATACTTAACTCTTGGGCACGTTTTTCTTTTTCTTCATTCTGAAATGCAAGTTCTTTGTTGGCAACACTTAATTCCTGAGCACGTTTCTCTTTTTCATCATTCTGAAACGCCAGTTCTTTGTTGGCTATACTTAACTCTTGGGCACGTTTTTCTTTTTCTTCATTCTGAAATGCAAGTTCTTTGTTTGCAACACTTAATTCCTGAGCACGTTTCTCTTTTTCATCATTTTGAAATGCCAGCTCCTTGTTGGCTATACTTAATTCCTGAGCACGTTTTTCTTTTTCTTCATTTTGAAATGCAAGCTCTTTATTTGCCATTCTCAAATCAGTAGCCCATTTTTGCTCGGTAATATCACGTCCATACACTACAGCACCCAATTGATTTCCGTTTATATCTTTATAAATTGCACCATTAAAAAGTACATTGGTAAGTTGTCCATTCACATGTCGAAAGGTAAGTGGATAATTTGTAATATTTCCACGAATAAAAACTTGCTTATAAAAATCTTCGGCCTTATCTGGCTCGGTGAAATAATTAGCAAAATCATTGTCAATCAAATTCTCACGAGAAACACCTGTTACAGCTATTTTTGCCATATTTACATCCGTAATTTTTCCATCTGTATTGATGGTAACTATTGGATCGTGACTAGCTTCGAGAAGTCCTCTGGAATAGCTGGATAACTCCTTTTGAATTTGAGTGTTTTTTTCTAATTCAATATTTCTTCTTTTGTTATTTTTTATAATAATAATAACCAGAATAAAAATGAGTAAAATGAGTAAAATTAACACAAATAGCATTAATTCGGATTGATTATTGGTTTTCTGATTATCCGTTTTACGTTGCTTCAGCAGTTTGAATTCTTCGGTATTTATATCAGCAATAAAAGTCTTTACACTATCGGTGAGTAGTCTCGAATTATTTAAAAAATGATATTTCTGTACCGGAGTCAATTCATTTCCAGGCCAATCATTAATAATAACATAGGCTAATTTAATTCTTCTATCAGCCGTTAGTATAAGAGAATCTATTCTGGATTGTTGTAATGGATTGTCAATTGTCAATTTTTTTAAATCGAGTAAATTATTTTTAATAACTATTGGTAAGTTTCTAAATTGGTCTACATAATTTACATTATTTGTCAGTAAAAAACCTCTTGTACCCGTTTCAATATTTAAGATATCCAACAGTATTTCATTGCTTTTACTTATCACATCTTGCGTGTGTTGTACTAATTTATAGCTTTGCTTAACTTTTTCAGCATTATAAAAATAGACAACAATAGAGCCTGCAAAGATTATAATGGCAAGAAAGTAGAACAAGATGATTTTTTTATCTAAAAAGGACTTCATATTTTTTTTGATTTAACTAATTTTATTTAAAGAAAAACTGTTGAATTCTCAAATATCTTCTATCTGATTTCTCCGTTTATTTTTTAATTGTTTGAAATGGGAAGGTGAGAGTCCGGTTACTTTTTTAAATTGGTTGGAGAGGTGTGCCACAGAACTATAGTTCATTTTCCAGGCAATTTCTGTTATATTTAGTTCATCATAAATAATTAATTCTTTGATTCGTTCAATTTTATGGTTGATAATAAAATGCTCGATGGTAATTCCCTGGACTTCGGAAAACAGATTGGCCAGATAGGTGTAATCGTGATTGAGCTTTTCACTCAGATAATCGGAAAAATTTGTTTTGATTACTTCATCCGAATAATGAACCATTTCAATCACAGCATTTTTTATTTTCTCAATCAATACCGCACGTTTATCATCCATCAATTCAAGACCTGAATCAATAAGCCCGAGTTTAAGTGCATTGCGTTGTTCCAAGGTAATGGTTTCCATTATGTCTACTTCGCCAAGTTCCACGAGAATAAAGTGAAGTCCGAGTTTTTTCAACTCATCCTTTACAGCCATTTTGCAGCGGTTGCTGACCATGTATTTGATGTATAATTTCAAAATAGTCTATTCTTTAAATATATATTTGGGTAAAGGTACGTTTCTTTATTGCGGTATTGTTACAAAACTCTGAAAATAAGTTACATAATTCACACATTTTTAGTGGACAGTTGATAATGCAGTTGTTTCAAACAAATAATATCAATAAGAAGAACTTGTCTGTATCAAGGGTGGGGCATTCACGATAGAATTCGGTATATAAAGCGGTATTAAAATTACAATAGTTCGTTATAAAAAAAGAATTTTTGAACCTACCTGCAGCAGGCAGGCGCAAAGCCTCTAAGTTGCAAAGCCGCAAAGAAAAACTGAAAGTTTTTGTCTTAGCGTTCTTTCTCTTGTTGTTGAATATAAGACATTTAAAACTTTGCGGCTTTGCGTTTACTTTTTAATTTGAGATAATTATTAGGACTGTTAGATTGTATAGCTAAATTGTTATATTTAAATAGAATAGTTGCTTTTATAACGAACTATTGAATCAGGCATAAACATAAATTTATCGACCCAAGATGTATTTGCGTCGGGCGTCTCTAAGTATCCACAAAATAACCACACTTATTACTGCTCCGAAAAAGCACCAAACCGATGTCAGAAATTGTGTAAAGAATATGACGGTGACCAAACACGATAAAGCCATTAAAATGCCTAATATATAGATTCTTTTTATAGTGGAAATGAATAGAGGAGTTATAGATGCAATAAGGTAGAAGCCAAAAACAACAAATTTGAATGATTTTGGATAACCTTCTACATATTCAATATGATAACCATTTATTTGAGGAGTTACCTGAAACAATATCATGCAAACAATAAAGTAAGCAGAAACAGAAAGTCCCATTGCCAGTAATATTTTTAAGTACTTTATTCTTTTTATATTTTTCTCCATAAGCAATACAGCAAGTGGAACCATAAAAGGCCAAAACACTTCAGCCATAATTAAGAATAGGTAAGTTGCCGGTTTTAGCCATCCTACATATTCTGGATTTTGTAGCGATAGCCACACAAAGCCTTCTGCTATTTGCTGAAGACCAAAAAATAAGGGTATACTGGCAAAAACTACCTGCGATGGTTTATGTACTTTTCGTATAGTGGCAACGCCTATTGCAACAATTATAGCACCTCCGATAAAACTGGCTTCTGTTGAAAAACACATAAATTGAATATTTAGAGTGGATTGTTTTGTTTCTTAAAATACAACATGATATAGTTGCATGGTTATAAATTCCGGACAAAGATAGACATCGCACTTTTGAAAAAGTTATATGCTAATTATTAAAAGTTACATAATTCACACTTTTTCAGAGCCAAGAGCCAAAAACAAAGAGTAAAGAGCCAAGATGAGAATCAGGCATATCATTGTATGAAGGTATGCTTGTAGATTTTCGTACATTCTCATAATAAGTAAATGGAACAATATATTGTACTATTTTATTTGTAATAAATAGCACGCAGATTTTCGCTGATCTAGCTGAAGATAACGGATTTTAAATAGGATTTCTCTCGCCGTCGGCGAGAAGATTAATATATAAGTGTCTGAAAATCATTTCGACTTGTCGAAATTTAAATTTTTTTTTCAAATCCGCCTAATTAGCGAAAATTGCTATCGGGATTGAATTCTATTACTTACTAAGTCAATTGTCTTTGCTCTTTGCTCTTTGCTATAGAATCTACGTGTGAATTATGTAACTTATTCCCAAAGTTGTGTAACACGTTCACGTCCAAAGACCTTTATATTTGCAGCAACTAATTAATTGTGATATGAAAATCATTTTACCAGTCAAGAAAGCAAAAGAGATTGTTATTCATCACACCATCAAACTGAGTGAAAGGACAATTGAAAAATCAGAAATTGCAAACAATTTTCTTACGGATTTTGCAGATGTTCTTTTGTTTATTGCCCGTTTTGTGAAAGAAACCTTTTCGAAAAAATTTGAAATTCGTGAATTTTTTCATCAGTGTTTTGTCATTGGATATAAATCATTACCACTTATTACTGTTACCGGTACCATTATGGGTTTTGTACTAACTATACAATCACGCCCTGTATTGGTCAGTTTCGGTGCTGTAACAATGCTTCCGGGTATGGTCGCAGTTTCACTGATACGAGAAATGGGCCCTGTAATAACAGCACTTATCTGTGCCGGAAAAATTGCTTCGGGAATGGGAGCTGAATTAGGTTCGATGAAAGTAACCGAACAAATTGAAGCCATGGAAGTCTCCTCCACACATCCCATGCGGTATTTAGTAGTTACACGCGTTTTAGCAGCAACACTTATGATTCCTTTACTGGTTTTATATGCCGATGCGTTAGGTATTATTGGAAGTTGGATGGGAGCAAACTTAAAAGGAGATGTTACATTGACCTTGTTTTTCTCACAAGCATTCAGTCATATCGGTTTTATTGATTTGATACCTGCCATTGTGAAAACATTTTTCTTTGGTGCTGTGATTGGTCTGGTGGGAACATATAAAGGATATAACGCAGGACGTGGAACCGAAAGTGTAGGAAAGGCGGCAAATTCTGCAGTTGTTCTGGCTTCGTTGCTGATACTGATTGTAGATATGATTGCCGTACAAATTACTGATATGCTTGTATTATGAAAACAGAAAAAACTGAATTGCCGGTTGAAGATTTAATTGATATAAACACCAATGATCCGATTATTGAAATAACAAAACTTTGTAAATCATTTGGTACACAACAAGTTCTAAAAGACTTATCGTTGAAACTCTTCAATGGTGAAAATTTAGTTGTACTTGGAAAATCGGGCAGTGGAAAATCAGTACTGAGAAAATGTATCGTAGGTTTACTTAAAGCGAATAGTGGTACCATTAAAGTATTTCACCACAATGTTACAGCGTTAAGCGTAAAAGAATTGGGTGAAGTGCGTCAGGAAATTGGGTTCCTTTTTCAGAGCGGTGCACTATACGATTCAATGTCAGTAAAAGAAAATCTGGAATTTCCGTTAATCAGAATAAAAACAAATTTAACTAAGAAAGAACGGAATGCCAAGATTGAAGAAACCCTAGAAAATGTAGGATTAAAGGATGCTTTACATAAAATGCCTTCGCAACTTTCGGGAGGAATGCGAAAACGAATCAGTCTGGCACGAACTATCATTATTGACCCTAAAATTATTCTGTACGATGAACCGACTACAGGACTCGATCCAGTGACTTCCGACGAAATAAGTTTGCTTATTAATGATATTCAAAAGAAATATAAAACCTCTTCCATTATTATTACGCACGATATAGAATGTGCCCGTGCCACTGCCGACCGACTTATCATGTTACAAAACGGTCAGGTTTATTCTGATGGAAGTATAGAAAGTTACGAAGAATCAACAGATAGTGTAATAAAGTCATTTTTTAAGTGATCCCGACCCGTAAAGAGGACTTAATAACAAATCAACACATTTCCAAATCATCACATTAACACATTATCACATCAACCAACATGGAAACACATACTCAAAAATTTAAAATTCGTCTAGGCCTATTTGTTTTAGGAGGTTTAGCCATATTTATGTTAGCCGTATTTATTATTGGGAAACAAAAGAATTTGTTTAATCCTGTATTTAAACTAACCACCACTTTTTACAATGTAAGTGGATTACAGGTTGGAAACAATGTTCGATTTTCGGGAATTAATGTGGGTGTTGTTGACAATATCCAAATCATCAATGATTCAACTGTAAAAGTAGATATGTTGATTAAAAAGGATGTTTGGAAGTTTATCAAATCTGATTGTCGAATGGCAATTGGGTCCGAAGGTCTTATTGGTGATAAACTATTGGTAATTTCACAGGGAAGTTCGGACGCTCCATTGGCAAAAGAAGGCCAACGACTGGAATCAAACGAACCGGTGGAAACTGATCACATTATGGAGAGTTTAGATGTAACTGCAAATAATGTGGAAGTTATTACTGATCAACTGGCTGAAATTATGATAAAAATAAATGGAGGTAGTGGAACCCTTGGTCGCTTAATTCAGGATACAATACTTGCTGAAAACCTTAATAAAACCATTGTGAATCTGAAACAGAGTTCCAAAAGTCTGGACGAAAACATGACAGCCGTGAAACATAATTTCTTATTTAAAGGATATTTTAACAGGAAGGCTAAAAAAGAAGCTGCAAAAAAGGAAAAGAACCCCTAACCCCTAAAGGGGGACTAGGATGACCCCCAACCCCTAAAGGGGAATAGAAGTTACTTTTGTCTCGTATACTTTTTTCAAAGTATTCATGATTCTCAGAAGTAATATTGTTCCCCTTTAGGGGTTAGGGGTCGTATTTTATATTTTAAAAACTATTTTATGGAAAATCATACTCAAAAATTTAAGATCCGACTCGGATTATTTGTAATAACAGGTCTTGCACTTTTTGTAATTGCAATATTTATTATCGGAAAACAAAAGAATTTATTTAATCCGGTTTTTAGACTTACCACCACATTCTCCAATGTGAGTGGTTTGCAGGTTGGAAATAATGTCCGTTTTTCCGGGATCAATGTTGGCACTGTGGACAACATAGTTCTCATTAATGATACAGCTGTTCGCGTTGATTTGATGATAAAAAAAGATGTGTGGCAGTTTATCAAATCAGACTGTAAAGTGACCTTAGGCTCCGAGGGAATTATTGGCGACAAACTTCTTATTATCACACAAGGAAGCATAGATGCACCCTTAGCAAAAGAAAATCAACGACTTGAATCCTTAGAAACAATTGAAACTAACACTATTATGGCTCGTTTGGATGTAACTACGGCAAACGCTGAAGCCATTTCACGACAACTTTCTGATATTACATATGATATAAATGAAGGACACGGTACACTTAGCCGGTTAATTCAGGATTCTATTTTAGCCGAGAACTTAAATCAGACCATTGCTAATCTGAATCGGTTTTCCAGGGGATTAATCGGAACTGATATTATAATGGCTAGTTTAAAAAAAACGGCTAGCAATGCAGAAGTTATTTCTCAACAACTGGCAGTTGTCATGTATGATATTAACAACGGGAATGGAACATTAGGGCGTTTAATTCAGGACACAACCATTGCCGAAAATTTAAATCAAACTATTATTAACTTAAAAATAACTTCAAAAGGATTAACCGGAACTGATACCATTATGGCTAAGATGAATACAGCCATAACGAATGTTGAAGTAATTTCAAAACAACTAGCCATTGTTATGAACGAAATAAACAAAGGGAATGGTACAATTAGTCGGTTGATAAGTGATTCTGTTATGGCTGAAAATCTAAGTCAGGCTATCATAAACCTAAAAAGCAGCTCGAAAGGATTGGATGATAATATGACAGCTGTAAAACACAATTTTCTTTTCAGACGTTATTTCGAGAGAAAAGCAAGAGAGGCTAAAGAAAATAAGGAACTAGATGCTACTGAAAATAACACCGAATAAATAGGATCGGACTATGATATTACCTTTCATTCGCATCCAATAGTAGGATTAATTTCCTCCGATTAGTCGGATTGATCAAAGAATGAATGATTTTGCTAAAGAATTTGTCAACACATTTTTCAAATGGGTATAACTTTGAGTGTAACCCTTTTCTATTAATGAAGTAACAAAATCAGCATGATTTCTGCCTAAACGGTAATCGGGTTCTTTTGATGGATATTTTAGGTATTTTTCGAAAGTAGATGCCGGTTCACCGAAGTTAAGTACAGCGTGATAGAGCAATGCATCTTTACTCCGATAAATGGACGAGCCTAAAATCTTTTTTCCATCAATGGCAATATCCGAGATCCCTCTCATTGCGAGGTTCTTCACTCCTACCCTTTCCAGACTCTCTATTATCAATGAATTTATTTGATTGAAAACGGCCTTAGGTTGCAAATTATCAGGTTGAAAAAATACCACCGAAATAATCAAATTATTCGGCGTAAGCATGACCGTCTGCCCACCAGAAGGTCGTTTCAAAACAGTTATATCATCCTGTTTTACCTTTTCCAGAAATAAAGCATCTTCTGCTTTGTTGGAAGCTCCCAAAACGATATAGCTTTTATCTGGAATCCATGTCAGGAATCGTTTGGTTTTATCCTCAAGTAAAAGTATGTCAGGAAGGTTGTAATCGGTCATTTATGAATAGCCTTATCTATAGCATCAAATCCAACTTCCATAAATATCTCCGAAACGGTTGGATGCGCGTGAATGGTATTAGCTACATCATAAATCGTTCCTTCGGTCACCATCAAAATAGTTGCTTCACCAATCATGTCGGTTGCATTAGCAGCAATTATCTGAACACCCAGCACCTGGCCATATTTCACATCTGAAAGCATTCGGATATATCCTTCCGTATTACCTTCTATCATTGCTTTTCCGTTTGCAGACAGAGGGAATTCATTGACTTTATATTCGAGTCCGGAAGCAATAATTTCCTGCTCTGTCATTCCTACTTGGGATATTTCTGGAACGGTATACATATTTATCGGATAAATCTGTCCATCAAAAGTAGATTCAATTCCTTTTATCGTGTTTATAACATGAATTCCCTGTGCCGATGCCACATGAGCAACAAAACTTTTTCCGGCAACATCACCAATGGCATAAACGCCTTTGATATTCGTCTCGAAATTGTCGGAAGTCTTGATAAATCCTCTTTCCGTAAGCTCCAACGGAGTTTCACTTTCGGGAAGTATTGCTTTCCGCGAATTACAATTGACAATCAAATCGCATTTAATTCTTTTATTGTCAAGAATTAATTCTCCATTTTCAAATTTGCCTGGTGTATCATTAATGATCAAATCGATATTTTCCGATTTTAATTTTTTGGTGATGTAAGCAATCAAATGTTCGTCCAGACCAACCATAAAATAAGCGCTATTGGCAACCATCGTAACATTTTTATCAATCATCTTGAAAAATTGTGCAATCTCAGCAGTCGAAACGTGGTTACCGGTTACTACAATATTTTCGGGAATGCTGTCCAAAGAAAATAAGTTTTCAATTTCTACAATGGGAGCATTTTTTAGAGAATTATCCATTACTTTTGGTTTAGAACCCGTAGCAATAATGATATTTTTAGCACTGATTTTTTGATCGTCAACATAAACAGAGTTGTCAGCCGCAATTCTGGCTGTACCGGTTATAATTTCTACGCCATTCTTTTTAAGTAAATAACGAACACCGGACGTCAACTTCTCTGTGATTTTTGAAGATCGTGCCTTCGCTTTATTCCAATTGAACGAAAGCTTATCCACATCAATACCATCTATCCCAAATTCTCCTATCTGCTTTGTCTTTTTGAAATTTTTTGCACTCTCCAACAAAGCTTTGGTGGGAATGCATCCCCAATTGAGACACATTCCACCCACATACATTTTTTCTATAACAGCGGTTTTTAAACCAACTTGCCCGGCACGAATAGCGGCCACATAACCGGCTGGTCCGGCACCTATAATCAAAACATCATATTCCATCGAAGTTATTCTTTATTGTAAATTATTAAATCTAAAAATCTTTTCCTTATTCCATCATCATGAGAACAGGATCCGACAAATATTCCAGAATACTATTCATAAATCTGGAAGCCTCTCCACCATCTACTATTCGGTGATCGACCGAAAGTGATAAAGGTAATACATTTCCAACGATAATCTGATCCTCCTTCACTATCGGCTTTTTCAATAGTCTGCCAATGCCGAGTATTCCTGCCTGTGGATAATTGATAACCGGAGTGGCAAAAATACCTCCAATGGAACCATAATTGGTTAATGTAAATGTTCCATCTTTCATATCTTCCATCGTCAGTTTCCTGTCACGTGCTTTATCCGATAATTCGGATATTTTTTGCGCAATTTCGAATAGGCTGAGTCGGTCTGCATCACGGATGACCGGAACCACCAAGCCTTCAGGCGTATCAACCGCTATGGCTATATTATAATAGTTTTTGAAAATCATCCGATCGTTTTCCATGTCCAGTTGCGAATTCAGTTGACGATGCTTTTTGAGGGCATTTACAGTTGCTTTTACAATAAAAGGCAGGTAAGTCAATTTGCTGTTTTTATCGGCATAACTCTTTTTGTAACGATCACGAATACCCATAAGTTCACTTATTTCCACTTCTTCAAAAATGGTCATATGTGCAGCACTTTGCTTCGAATTAAGCATATTCTTAGCTATTGCTTTTCGAATTTGCGTTAATGGCTCATAAGTAACTGCATCCGCATTGACAGGTTGCTTGTACGGTTCATGTTGTACAACCGATCCGGTTGTTTTAGACGGTTTATAAGCTTGAATATCTTCTTTTGTCACTCGTCCTGAAGGTCCTGAGCCTTTAATCAAATTGATATCAATATTCAGGTCACGGGCCATAGCGCGTGCAAGCGGAGTTGCCAATGCTTTCTTAACTGGTTTTGCCTCAACTTCTTTTTTATCAGAACCTTCAACACTTGCCGCTAGTAAAGCATTGCTTCCGGCTAATTCCATGGTGCCAACTACTCCAGCTCCACCTTCATCAATTGGCTCGGTCGATGGTGCTTTTGTTTCCTCTTTTGCTACCGCAACTGCTTCTGCGCCAAAAACACCTTCTATTTCTATTTCAACTAAAGGTTTACCTACTAAAGCTATTTCGCCAACTTTACCAAAAGTAGCTACAATTGTTCCTGCCTTTGGTGAGGGAATATCGGTAACTACTTTGTCGGTTTCCATATTACAAAGTGCTTGTCCGGCTTTCACTGTCTGACCTTTTTCAACATACCATTCAAGTATAGTACCCTCTTCAAGTCCTTCGCCAATGTCTGGAAAATTAAAAATATATCTCATTGTGTTAGAATTTTAGAATTTAACGGTACGTTCAATTTCATAGAAAATCCGATCGGGCGAAATCATATACAACGGTTCTCCTTTTGCCAATGGCACTATGGTATCAAATCCCATCACCCTTTTGGGTGGTGCTTCCAGGTATAGAAATGCTTCTTCGTTGGCAATGGCCATAAGTTCGCCACCCACACTGAACGAAGTTGGTGCTTCGGCCACAATAACGATTCTACCTGTTTTCTTAACGGAATTTACTATCGTTTCTTTGTCGAGCGGATAAATCGTTCTTAAATCTATCAACTCAACCGAAATTCCGGCTTCCTTTGCCATAACCATTGCCTTTTGACATTCGCGGATCATAGCTCCGAAAGCTACAACGGTTACATCAGTTCCTTCGGTCAATACTTTCGCTTTGCCAATGGGAATACTGAATTTATCATCAGAGACTTCCTGTTTAATAGCCCGGTAAATTCGTTTTGGTTCCATGAAAATAACAGGATCAGGGCTTTCAATAGCCGCTATCATCAATCCTTTTGCATCATGCGGTGTGGAAGGAACCACTACTTTTAATCCGGGAATATGAGAATACAAAGCTTTCGGACTTTCAGAGTGATGTTCCAATGCATTGATACCGCCACCATAGGGGAAACGAATCACCATGGGTGCTTTGTACATACCACGCGAACGGTTATTCATACGCGACACGTTAGATATTATCTGATTAAAACCCGGATATGAAAACCCGTCAAATTGTAATTCTACAACTGGTTTTAAACCCGTCATGGCCATTCCAAGTGCAGTTCCGACGATGGCTGATTCAGCAATGGGTGCGTCAAATACCCTTTCTACTCCATGTTTCTTTTGTAAACCTTCTGTTACCCTGAATACACCACCTTCAACACCGACATCTTCTCCGTAAACTACGACTGTTTTGTCCTCTTCAAGTTTAATGTCTAATGCATTATTTATAGCCTGTACGATAGTCATTACACTCATTTTTTGCTCTCCTTCCATGTTAGAAATTGTTCATAATCGGCTTTTTGTTTTCTCAAATCATCGGGCATATCTACGTACATATGTTGAAAAACATCTTCTAATTTATAAGGAGCTATATTTTCGGCTTCTTCAAATTGTTTGTTCACTTCCAGTTTATATTTTTCAATTAATTCTTCTTCGTTTTCTTTCCAGATGCCTTTATTTTCCATGTATTTTTTTAACCGAGGTAATGGGTCTGTTTTAGCCCATTTCAGTTCTTCCTCTTTTGTGCGGTATTTTGTAGGATCATCAGAAGTGGTATGAGCCCCTTTTCGGTAAGTTAATGCCTCAATTAAAACGGCACCTTTTCC
>JAQUWU010000116.1 GCA_028692715.1 Paludibacter sp.
CACCAAATTCAGAAAAGAAATCTAATTTGATTAAAATATCAAGCTGGCGAGAGTTGCAGGATGTATTTTTCTTAATATCCAGAATTAAATCTGAAAACGTATTATAGGTATTTTTTCCAAGTTCAAACAGTTCATTTGCAACAGCATTGTTAAGAAATTTTACAGAACCAATACCTTTGTAAATTTCGCCGCTATCTTTATCCAGAAAATACCTGTCTTTCGAGTGCCTAAACTTAATATTGTTGACTTTAATTTTTCGTCTCTGGGCAAACTCTGTAATTGAAGCGGTTTTTTCTTCATTGTCGGAAAAGATATTTAGCGCGGAAACCACAAACTCTTTTGGATAATAGTGGCGTAAGTACCCACAAATATATCCAATACAAGAATAGCTATCGCTGTGGTTCCAACTAAAAGCGTAATCTGAGGCATCTAAAATTACCTGAATAAATGGCTTAATTACTTCGGCACATTTTTCTTTTGAAATTCCGTAATTTTCTGACGTATATTCGACAAAACGCTTTTCAATTTCGGGAATTAGTTTTTCTGTGCCTTTTTTCTTCGCAATTCCACGGCGCACAATATCGCTTTCTGCGTTTGAATAACCGCAGAATTTCACCAGAAATTGCATGATTGTTTCTTGCATAGCAACGTGCCCAGCTTCTGGCGCAAGAAATTCATTCAGTTCTTTAAGCCCGTTGTCGTAAAATTCACCCATAGCAACGTCTTTTCTAAAACTAGCGCAAGCGGGACGAATTAAACCATTACCAAACGACATCCATTTTATCATGGAAAAGTTCGGAATTTTGTTTTTTACTTTTTCGATTGTTTCATCTGACATAAATTGCTTTAAGTAGGCGTGGGCAGAATTACTTTCCCACTGGAATATTAGCGTTGTGTCATTTCTAATATCTTTCCAAACTTCTTCGTCATCCAGCGGCGTATTATCTGGTGTTAGTCTGTCTATACCAACAAGTTTACATGTATCGTTAATTACACCAACGTTATCAAGCCCCAAAATGTCGAGCTTCACGAACATTTGTTCGTCTAATTCTTTCATGTTAAGCATGGACACGGGGTAATCGCTTGTAGATAGAGAACAACAACCAACAATGGATTCAATATTTAAGTCAGTAACTAATACACCAGATGGATGTGAACCGATAGAAACTATTGTACCGTTTACAATATCGACGTACTCAAAAATTTCTTTATACTTTTTACGATATTTTTGCAATGTATCTTCATCATCGCAACTGTCACAAATTTCCCCAACAACTTTTAAATCTACATTAAATGCCCTGCAAATATCTCGAATTGCGCCTTTTAATGCAATGGTATTAAACGTGATAATTTCGCTAGAGTGTAATTTTGGCAACCCCATTTTGTCTTTTAGAAGGAATTTTTTTACCCTGTCTCGATCTTCGCCTTTATAATCGCTGTCAATATCGGCATTTGTTACTCTGGCTGGATTTAAAAAGCGAAAAAAGTTCAAATCAAACTTTATGCTGTCCATTTCAGTTATACCAAGTATATAAGCAACCAAACTACCCGAAACAGAGCCGCGACCATACCCGCAATATATCCCATTCGACTTTTCCCAATCCCGAAGATAGTCTTGAAGCAACATAAATTCTGTTGATTTTGTTTTATTATATACGTCTAACTCTTGCTCTAATACTTTTTCTACCTCTCCGTGGCTGTGATTCTTATATAAATATGGATGATTTTCGGCTTTTTTATATATTTTTTGTTTAAACGTTTCATATGGATTTTCATAGATTTTTGGGTACTTAATGTCTGTGTTAATTTCAAACGCTTCGACCATATCTGCGACGACATTGGTGTTATTTATCGCCTCAAGATATTCTTCTTGCGTCAAAACGCCTTGTGAAATATAAGCATCACAAAGCTCTTTATAGGTTTTGAATTTTAAATCCCAGTTTTCTTCATTGTCAAAGCGGACATTTTTGCCACGTTGGAGCATCAGCCTACCGCTTTCGTGGGTTTTGTTAAGACAGTGCGTATCTGTTCCAGCAATAATTCTTAGGTCATGTTTGCGAGATAACTCTAAAAGCTGTCTATTATATTCTTTTTGGTCTTCAACGTCATGGTGTTGAACTTCTAAGAAACATCTATCTTTATTCTGGATAAAAAATTGAAGCATTTTGTCGAATACAGGTTTGCCAGAACCTTTCCAAAATACACCGCCAAGACAAGCCGATGTGACAATAATGTTATTAGAAGTTGCAAACAGTTCATCAAAAGAAATGCGTGGGATATAATAAAAATGATTATCATTTCTATTAAATGCGGCACTAGAAAGTTTGTTTAGTTCTAAAAACCCATCATAGTTTTTAGCCATCAAGATACAGTGGAAATTATCCCTAACTTTTTCGTCCAAACTTTCAGTTAGATAAAATTCTTCACCATGAATATATTTCATTCCGCAACTTTCAATTTTGCACTTCTTATGATACCATTCAAAAACACTCCCGTGTTCTGAAAATCCAAGCGCCTTCATTCCAAGCGATTGTGCATAATCAACGTATTCACCATATTTTGTGACACTATCAACATTTGTTACGCCGTTAGATAGGTCGCTATGAATGTGATACACCGTATAATTTTCCATCATTTCCCCCATTTGTTATAAAATCCGTTTTCTATCGTAAAGTTTTTTCCAAACATCTAAACCCTTATCAACTGGTGCATCTTTTTCACCAAGCAGATTATCGTAGTCATAAATTACGTATGTCTTGCAAAACCTGCTTAGCCTCTTAAACATCGGATCGTCCCTAACCTTCTTTTGTTTATCTTTGTCCAGAGCAACAACAACATTCAACTTCATCTGTATCAAAGTTTTTAATTGTTCGTCGTCAATATGCGAGGTACAAATTGCGGCACAATTATTTATTCCCCAAGTCAGAAGTT
>JAQUWU010000117.1 GCA_028692715.1 Paludibacter sp.
TAACACACGCCTAAGCGCAGTTGGCGGCTGAAGTGCATTTAGCGGAGTTTTGCGCCCGCATTCACTTCGTCGCTGTGCGACAGTGAATTCTCACGCAAACCGCCAATGCCCTTAGCCTCGGTCGTTATGGGGCATTTTAGAAAAAACACATCAACCATGAAAATTTAATACAGTATAACATGAAAAAAATCTCGATTTCACTATTACTTTGTTTACTTATCCTGAATTCCTATTCACAAAAAATTATCGAAAATCCTTACTTTAGTGCTACTACAGCACCATACGTAAAGATTACTAAAATTGAACTATCGGATACAGCAACAATAATGAGTTTTGATGTAACTTTTTTTCCAAAGTGGTCGATAAGCTTATCATCAAAGAAAACCTATATTCAAGACAGTAAGGGAGGCGAAAAGTTGTATGTCAAACGTGCCGAAGGCATTGAACTTGATAAAAAGATAACTTCATCCGTTACAGGTCGAAATATTTATAAACTCTTTTTTCCACCCCTTAATAAAAATACGACTTTAATCGATTATATGGAAGATCAATGGAAGATTTTTGACATTGAAGTTGTTCATCAACAACATTTTTCGATTGTTCCACAAGAGCTTAAAGGTAACTGGTTACGTACCGATGGTAGCAATGATTGGATTATTGGAGTCTATGATAACATGATTATTTACGAAAATGAAGTTTGGAATAAAGTATTTATTGAACGTAATAAAAAAGTTTACAAACTGCTGTTACAACAAAACAACAAAACCAGAAACCTGATAATTAAAAAAGCAAAAAACAATAATATATTTATAGGCACCGATACGAAAAATCTGAACTTATTAAGCAGAAATACAACCTTTAAAAAGAACTATATTATTGAGAATGACTCTGATTTTAAATTACCTGTTTTTCATAAAGATACATTTGTATTTAAAGGTTACATTAAAGGTTATCATCCCAAAATGGGAAAAACCGGAATGATATATATTGACGATATTATTAATCAGGAACAAAACTCGAATTTAGTTACAATAAACCCTGACGGAACTTTTTTAGTGAAGTGTTTTATGATTCACCCACAAGTTGTACTTATACGGATACTTGGAATAAAGGACGCAATTTTTGCTGAACCCGGTAAAACGTTGTTTTACTTTGCAGACATTTCAGAATATACTACAGCATTTAAAACACTTACAGATTATAAAAAACGGAAGCGAAAATCGTTGTTTATGGGAGATAATGCAAGAGTGAATGCTGATTTGAAATCAACAGATACTATTGATTATTATGATGACGATAAGCTGCAGAAACAATTACCTGATATGGATGGAAATCAATACAAGTCCTATTGTTTAGAAATTATGCAAAAGGAACTGGCGCAGCTTAAAGAATACATAGCCTACAATTCTATTTGCAAAAAGGCATTGACTATTAAAGAATTTGAGATACCCTATCGTACATATGAAAATATTTTATCGTTTAATGGCAAAAAACAATATGCATATCGCAAAAAAAACAATGTGCCACGCGAGCAGCGGGAAATTCCATTGAAGAGTGAGTCGTTTCAGCCTGAATATTATAATTTCATCAACTCTTCAGACCTTAATAATCCTGTTTCACTTGTTTGTGGTGCTGCATACAATAGTTTGATAAACCGCATTCAATATTCAGACTGTGTGAGACAGCAACCAGCGATTAATTATACATTTAAAGTTTTTTCCGATTCACTGAATTCAAAAGCCATTAAGTTGACTTCTGAAGAAAATTTACTTTTGAATAAATTAAAGATATGTAATAGTGTTGACAGCATGAATATGTTCATAAAACAGGATTCCGCAACTTGGAAAAAATTAGTAACTCAACATATGAATTTAATAAATTCAATTTCGAGAAATGCCTTCACTGACACAAATGATAAGAATTTCAAAAAATACTTTGGACTTGAAGCCGGATTGGCGAAAGAAATTATGTATTCCCAAACCAGGTGTAGTAAACTGAAAGGAACTTTCAAGCCGTTTAGCGATGAGGAAATGGAAGAAATTAAACAAAAAGTTCAAACTAAGTTCATTGTTGATTATTTAATGGAACTTAGCAAGGTAAAAGAAATAGAAATTGCGAAAAAATTGGTAGCTAACAAGAAAAAATCTGACTTCCAAATGAACGAAACACCAAAAACAGAGGCAGACAAACTTTTCGATGCGATAATTCAAAAGTACAAAGGAAAAGTTATTTTTGTGGACTTTTGGGCAACATGGTGTAGCCCTTGCCGTTCGGGTATAGAAAACATGAAACCATTAAAAGAAGAGTTTAAAGATAAGGATCTTGTCTTCTTATATATTACCGATGAGTCATCTCCAATTGATACCTGGAACATGTTGATACCCGATATAAAAGGTGAACATTACCGTGTAAAAAAAGACGAATGGAATTATTTTAAGTCAAAATTTAAAATTGGTGGTATTCCTCATTATGCACTTGTAAATAAAATTGGAGAAATAGTCAGAGATCACATTTACTTCGCATCATCTAGTAATGAATTAAAGATTCTGTTTAATGAATACTTGAAATAAAAACGACCCCATAACACACGCCTATGCTCACCTGCTGGTTGACATGCACTTAGCAGTATTTGCTCCCGCATTCACTTTTTCGCTTTGCGAAAGTGAAGCTCCCGCAAACCGCAGGTGCGCATAGCCTCGGTCGTTATGGGCAGCGCAAAAAAAAGATGAAATGCAACTTAAGTTTGTTTGAAAAATCATTGACGAACTGACCGCTTTTGCAGATTTCATGACTTTTATTTACGAATTTGTAACGACAGATTTCGTGCGACTTTTTGGCTTATTTACTTGGCGGACAATTCCTCGCAAATTTTCTAAGGAAGAAAAGAAAAAGACTAATTTGCTGTT